>NZ_JAWRWN010000003.1:0-587178 GCF_046535435.1 Achromobacter sp. SIMBA_011
ACCGGCGGCGCATCAACGGACGGAACCTCCGGCTTGTCGGCAGGCGGGACCTCCGGCTTGTCAGCGGGCGGCACCGACGGCGTCTCAGCAGGCGGAGCCTCCGGCTTGTCAGTGGGCGGTACCACTGGCGCATCAACGGGCGGAACCTCCGGCTTGTCGGCAGGCGGCACCGACGGCGCCTCAACGGGCGGAACCTCCGGCTTGTCAGTCGGCGGTACCACGGGCGCATCAACGGGCGGAACCTCCGGCTTGTCGGTAGGCGGCACCGGCGGCGTCTCAACGGGCGGAGCCTCCGGCTTGTCAGTCGGCGGTACCACTGGCGCATCAACGGACGGGACCTCCGGCTTGTCAGCGGGCGGCACCGACGGCGTCTCAGCGGGCGGAACCTCCGGCTTGTCAGTCGGCGGCACCGGCGGCGCATCAACGGACGGGACCTCCGGCTTGTCAGTGGGCGGCACCGACGGCGTCTCAGCGGGCGGAGCCTCCGGTTTGTCAGTCGGCGGCACCACTGGCGCATCAACGGACGGGACCTCCGGCTTGTCAGTGGGCGGCACCGACGGCGTCTCAGCGGGCGGAGCCTCCGGTTTGTCAGTCGGCGGCACCACTGGCGCATCAACGGACGGGACCTCCGGCTTGTCAGCAGGCGGCACCGGCGGCGCATCAACGGACGGAACCTCCGGCTTGTCAGCGGGCGGCACCGACGGCGTCTCAACGGGCGGAGCCTCCGGCTTGTCAGTCGGCGGCACCACCGGCCCATCAACAGGCGGAACCTCCGGCTTGTCAGCAGGCGGAACCGACGGCTTCTCCGCAGGCGGCACCACTGGCGCATCGACAGGCGGGACTGCCGGCTCGTCGACGGGCGGCGCCTCAGGCTCGTCGGCAGGCGGCTCGCTTGGTTTTTCCGGCGGCGCGATGAAACTCGTCAGATACCAGTTGTTCTCGTTCTTCCCCGAAGCCGAGCCCTTTTGCAGATGGTAGTCATAGGCGCCGGCGGCGATGCGGCCTCTTTGTACGAAGGCGTCCGCCGTGGAAGTCCCGGTCCGAATAAGTTCGATCCCCTCGATCGTCTGCGCGCCGGCCCCTCCCTCGTTGGTCACCACGACATAAGTCGTGCCGCTCGCAGCGCCACTGATCCGCAGTTGGTCCGTCTTGCTGGCGTCGCCGCCGAGCACCGTGCCGAAAGACACGGTGCCACCGTCTCCGACCCAGTCTCCGTCCTGTACGTAGACTTGGCCGGCGCAGTCGGCGCAAGTGTTCAGCATCAGCATGCCGCCGTGGCGCATGTTTCCGACCACCTGGATGCCGCCCCCGGCCGCGGGTGCGCCCTGGTCGTTGAACAGGATGATGCCGCGGTTGTCCAACTGGCGAATCGCCTGGTAGCCGGGTCCCCCCAGGTTGAGGGTGGCGCCAGGCGCCACGGTCAGACCGGAGGACTGCGCGAATGCGTTCGCCACGCCGATCTTGAGCGTGCCCGCCTCGATACGGGTCTCGCCCTTATGGGTCGAGCCGTAGCGCAAAGTGAGGGTGTTGTTGCCGCGCTTGATCACGTCACCCGTGCCTGAGATCGCATTCGAGAAGGTCACCGCATCGCTGCGATCAAAGGCCAGGACGGCGTTGTTCACGATGGCGCCTCCCACCGACCCGCTCACCCTTCCGTCGCCAAGCTGCAGAACGCCTGCATTGATGACGGTGTTACCGGTATACGTGTTATCGCCGGACAGGATCAGGGTGCCGGCGCCATTCTTTTGAACCCCCACGCCGCCCCCCTTGATCACGCCCGCGTACTGCGACGCATCGCTGCGGTCAAACACCATGCTGCCCAGGCCCGCGAAAGTGACATCGCTGGCCAGGGAGCCGCTTGTACCGCCATCACCGATGCGCAGCGTGCCGCCTTCCACGGTGGTCAGTCCGGTGTAGGTGTTATCGCCCGCCAGCGTCAGGACATTGGGCCCCTTCTTCGTGACAACCCCCGCGCCCGAGATCACACCCGCGTAGGTTGCCGCGTTGGCACGATTGAAAACCAACGTGCCCCGGTTGGCGATATCGCCTGTGATCGAGCCGGTGTTGCCGCCCGCGCCCAAAGCCAGCGTGCCGGCGGCGATCGTGGTGTCGCCGCTGTAGATGTGATCGCCGGTCAGCGTCAGCATGCCGGCCCCTTGTTTGGTCAGGCTGGCGCCGTCCCAATGCGCGGACGGTTTCACATCCATCAACGATACGTCCACGGTATCCTGCTCGCCGGCGGCCAGGGTGAAGGTGCCATGCTCCAGCCCGTTGTCGGCCAGCCAGCTCAGGCCGTAACTGGCCAGGTAGCGTTTTTGGTCCTCGGATTTTCGGGTGACCACCGTCAGATAGTCGACCTTCTTCTGGAATCCGTCCGACCTGACGCGTGCAAAGTCGCCTTCGATGCCATCCGCCGCGCTGAACAGCACCTTGGTCTGGTTGGGCTTGTGCACGAAGCCGGACAGATCGAGCGAGACGTTATCGCCGATACGCACCTTGGAGGCCGTCAGATTGCCGAACGGCGCGCCGCTTTTCAGCGGGTCCAACATGGACAGCGTCGCCCCATTTTCGAGAACCACGGCGCCGGACAAGGCGACGGTCGCGGGCGCGTGCACCGACAACGTGGCGCCATCGGCCACATCGATCCCGCCGGCGAGCGTACTGACGGCCGCCGTGCCATTGCCGAACCGCAAAGTGCCAGCCCGGATCGCCGTATCGCCACTGTAGCTATTGCCGCCACCAAGCACCTGCACGCCGGCGCCGGTCTGGATCACCGTGCCCGTGCCCGAAATATCGCCCGTGTTTAGCGCTTCGCTGCCGTGGTCGAACACCAGCGCGCCATTGTTGACGATGTTTCCGCGCACCGAACCGCCGACGCCGCCGTCGCCAAGCTGCAGCGCGCCCGCGTTGATGACGGTGCCGCCGGTATAGGTATTGTCTCCCGACAGGACGAGCGTGCCGGCGCCGTTCTTTGCGACGCCGACAGCGCCGGAGACGACGCCCCCATACCGCGAGGCATCGCTGCGGTCGAACACCAGCGAGCCTGAGGCATTCTGGAAGGCGATGTCGCCCGCCAGGGCGCCGCTCGCGCCGCCGTCGCCCACCCGCAACGAGCCGGCTTCGATGGTGGTGCGGCCGGTGTAGGTGTTATCACCGGTCAAGGTCAGGGTGTTGGTGCCTTTCTTGGTGACCGTTCCAGCGCCTGAAATCTCGCCCGAATAGGTCACGGCATCGCCGCGATTGAAGACCAGCGCGCCCTGGTTGACGACATCGCCGGTCACCGAGCCCGTGGCCCCGCCAGCGCCCAGCGCCAGCGTCCCGGCCGCGATCGTGGTGGCGCCGGTGTAGGTGTTGTCGCCGGTCAGGACCAGCGTCCCCCCTCCCTGCTTGGTCAGGCTGCTGCCGTCCCAACCCGTGGCGGTATTGGCGTCGGCGTTCGTGAGCGCGTCTTCAATGGTCTGCGCAAGTCCGGTGGCGATGGTGAACAGGCCGTCCGCCTGGCCATTGCCAAGCAGCCAGGTCAGGTCATAGTCCGCCAGGTACTGCTTGCCGTCGTCGGATTTGCGGGTGGTCAGCGTCAGGTAATCGACCGGCCTTTCGAATCCGTCCGTGGCGACACGCGAGAACTCTCCCTCGATGGCCTCGTCGGCGCTGAACAACAGCACGTCGCGCTGGATCTTGTGGGCGATGCCGGACAGCGCCAAGGTGACATCGTCGCCGATCGACACCTTGCTGGCCGCCAGGCCGGGGCCGGACGCGATGCCCTTCATGGCATCCTGCAGGGCCAGCGTGGACCCTTGCCGCAAGGCCACCTGGTCCGAAACACGCACGCTGGCCGGCACCTGGATCGCGAGACTGGCACCGTCAGCCACGGCCACCCGGCCACCCAGCGTGTTGGCGGCGATTGCGCCACCGGCGAATTTCAAGGTGCCGGCATTGATGGCGGTCGAGCCGCCATAGGTATTGCTTGCGCCCAGCGTCAGGGTGTTGGCGCCCTGCTTGATGAGCGCGCCACTGCCGGAAATCCTGCCCGCGTACGTGACCGCATTGCCGCGGTCAAAGATCAGCGTGGCGTTGTTGACGATATTGCCCGCAACCGAACCGCCCGCGCCGCCATCGCCCAACTGCAGCACGCCGGCGTTGATGAAGGTGTCTCCGGTATAGGTGTTCGCCGCCGTCAGCAACAGGCGGCCGCCGCCGTCCTGGGTGACGCTGCCGCCACCTGAAACCACGCCCGTGTATTGCACATCGTCGCTGCGGTCGAAAACCAGCGCGCCGCTGTTGGAAATGTTCCCCACCACCGAGCCCGCGGTGCCGCCCTTGCCGATGCGTAGCGTGCCACCGTAGATCGATGTGCCGCCGGTATAGCTGTTCTCACCGGTCAGCGTCAGCGTACCGCCGCCCCCGCCGTAGAGATTGCCCTGTGCAACACTCCCTGCCCCGGAAATCACCCCACCGTATTCCAACGCATCGGAGCGCTGAAAGCCCACCGAGCCGGATTGAATGTGGATGTCTCCAGCCAGGGAACCGGTCGTGCCACGGTTGCCGATATAGAGCCTTCCGTTGTCGAGGGTAGTAAGACCGCTGTAGGAATTTTCGCCGACAAATGTCACATCGCTACTTGTGAGCTTGACGCCGCCGGAGCCGGAAATCACGTCGTTGTAAAGACCACTGACGGCGCGGAATTCCAGTGTGCCGTGGTCGATGATGTCCCCGGCCAGCATCGCCAGCGTGTATCCTGCATATCCGGAAGAGCCAACCTTCAGCGTGCCGCCCTCGATCGTGGTGACGCCGGCATAGCCTCGGCCATCGGCCCAGAGCGACAAGGTATTGGTCCCTTTCTTGGTGATCGTGCCCGCCCCTGCGATGGTGCCCATGAAAACCGCGACATCATCGCTATGGTCGAAGACCAGCGCGGCGCCATCCTCGATGGACATGTTTCCCGTGACGACGCCCGCCGTGCCGCCGTCGCCGATGCGCAGCGTGCCCGCGCGCACCACGGTGCCGCCCCGGTAGCTGTTCTCGCCAGTCAGGGTCAGCGTCCCGAGCCCCTGCTTGGTCAGGCTGGCGCCGTTCCAGCGCTTGTCCGGATCGGTACTGGCCGCCACATCCTTGAGCGCCTCACTGACCGTGTCGTCGGTATCGACCGTGAAGGTGCCATGCGACATGGAGGGGTGCGCATACCAGCTCAAGCCGTACCCGGCCACGAAGCTGCCGCCCGATTTCCTGACGGTCAGCTTGCGATAGTCCACCTCGGGCACGTACGCCTCGCCCAACACAACATGGGCAAAGTCGCCCCCGATGCCGCCAGCCGAGCGGAACAATTCGACGTCGGCGGCAGGCCTGTCGACGAAGTTGGGCAGATGCAGGGTGGCGTCGGCGCCGATGTTCAGCGTGCCCATCGTCAGCCCCGGCGAAGACGAGGTTGTTTGCATCGTGTCGCGCAGCAGCAGCGTCGAGCCCGCCCCGATCATCACGTTGCCGCCGACCCGTAGCGTCGCCGACGGGTCCCTGGCCAATGTCGCGCCCGGCGCGACCGTGAGCCCGCCGCTCAACACATTGAGGGACGTGTCGGCGCCGGGCGCCCCGAATTGCAGGGTGCCGGCATCGACGCGGGTATCGCCGGAATAGATATTGGTGCCGGTCAGGATCAGCGTCCCGGCGCCGGCCTGCGTCAGGCTGCCCGTGCCGGACAGCCTGCCGCCATAGGTCAGGCTGTCGCCGCGGTTGAAGACGAGCGCGGCATTGTTGGCGACATTGGCTTGCAGGGAGCCGGTGGCGCCGCCATCGCCAATCCGCAGCGTGCCGGCATTGATGGTGGTGCGCCCGGTGTAAAGGTGGTCGCCGGTCAGCGTCATCGTGCCGGCGCCGTTCTTGGCCACCGAACCCGAGCCCGAAATCTGCCCGGCGTACGCGGCCGCCTCGGCGCCATGATCGAACACCAGCAAGCCCTCGTTGACGATGTCCCCCTGCACGCTGCCGGTGGCGCGGCCCTTGCCCAACTGCAACGTGCCTTCCAGGACGCGCGTGCCCGCGTCGTAAAGATTGTCGGCGCTGAGAACCAAGGTGCCGCCGCCGGCCTTGGTCAGGCGCCGGCCATCCCAGTCGGGATTGACCTGCGCCGTGTTGTTCGAGAGCGCGCCCGTCACCTCGAAGGTCTTGCCATCGGCCACGTGGAACGTGCCGCTGGCCGCCGCATCCAACCCGTCCCAGCGCAAGGAGTACTGCATGTTGCGCCCGTCGGTGTTGAGGTAGCCGTACTCCGGAGCGGCCGAGCCGTCCACCAGCACCTCGCCGGCGCGCCATGCCCCCGTAATGCCACCGGTGGTGGTGATCAGCCGCACCGCGTGCTGATCCCACCCCGTCAGGCCGGCGGATACCGTGGCGCCCTCATCGAACGAAACCGCGCGCGCGCTCAGGCTGCTGCCCGGCTCGAAGGCCAAGGCGCCGGCCCCCAGCGCGGCGTCGCCGCTGAACGTCAATCCCTTGCCGGCCAGGGTAAGGCGGGTATGCGCGGCCGCCGTCAACGTGCCGCTCACCAGGGAATCGACATTGCTGACAATGCGCAAGGCAGTGAGATGATCCGCATCCGCGCCCGCGGACAGTTTCACGCCGCCGGCCATCCTGGCCCCGCGTTCGAGCGTCAGGGTATTGGCGCCGCCAGTCAGGACCAGCGCGCCATCGCCCGCATCGATGCTGCCGCGATTGGTGTTGGTGAGGGTCAGGTCGCTGCCGCGCAGGTCGGCGCCCCCCGTCTGGATGACGCCGCGATTCGTGAGCGTCGCGCCGGCGGCGAGCGTCTGCGAATGACCGTCCAGGTTCCACTCCGCGTCCGCCCACACCGACAGCGCCGTGCTGTAGGCCATGGCGTCCGCCACCGCGGTGTAGAGCGTGCCGGCGGTGATGGCGGTGGCGCCGGTGTAGGTGTTCTGGTTGCTCAATGTCAGGACGCCGGTGCCGGCCTGCGTCACCGTGCCCGCGCCTGAAATCACGCCCGCGTAGGTCGCCGCGTCGCTACGGTCAAAGACCAGCTCGCCCTGATTGACGATGTTTCCGGCCACGGCGCCCGTCGCGCCGTTGTTGCCCACGCGCAGGGTGCCCGCCTCCACCACGGTATCGCCGCTGTAGGTGTTGTCGCCGCTCAGGATCAGCGTGCCCGGCCCCTGCTTGGTCAGGCTGTTGCCGTCCCAGTCATCGGTGGCCTGCACCTTGCTCAACGCCGCGCCCACGGTAAACGCCTCGTCGTCACCGATCAGGAACGTGCCATGCGCCTTGGGCGGCGTGTCGAACCAGGCCAGCCGCCAGCTCCCCAGGAAGTGCTCCCCGTCGTCGGACTTGCGGGTACGCAGGGTCAGATAGTCCGAGATCCATTGGGTCGGGTCGGCGGCGTCGTGCACCGCTTTTTTCCCGCCGATGGCGACATGGGCGAAATCGCCTTCGATCTTTCCGCCCGTCGCGCTGAACAGCAACGCGTCCGTCGCGCTGCCCTGCCCGACCCCGGACAGGTTGAAGCCGACATCCGTACCGATGCTGACGGTTCTGGCCTGCATGCTTGCCGGCGATTCACCCGACGGCGCGCTCGCTGACGTGATCGACAACATCGCGCCATCGCCCAACCTGACGCTGCCGTCCACTGTCATCGGATTGCCGGCGAATCCGGCATCGGCGCCCGCGCCGACGATGACGTCGCCCTTTACCCGGGCCGAGCTGCCGCCGCGGTTGAGGATCGACAAGCGCGGCGCGCCCAGCGTCTTGTCGTCATGCGACAGCACGATATTGCCGTCGATGCTCGAGCCCGCTTCGAGCGTGAGGGAATTCACGCCCCCCGTCAGGGAGATGGCGGCGCCGTCCCGGCCTGACTTAGCGATTCCCGTGCCAGCCCCGCCCGCGCCCTTTTCGATATCTCCGCTATTGATGATGGTGAGGTTGCTGCCGCTGATAGCGGCGCCGCCATCCCCGCCAACGACGCCATACGCAGGAATATGAGCACTTCCGCCCGCGCCCCCACCTCCGCCCAATATCTGGGCGCCGCCAGCGTTGATGATCCGCAGGCCGTCACCCTGGATTCCATTCCCGCCCAAGCCGCCTGGAGCCGCGGAATAATAGGGTTGCCCCCAGTTGTAATAGTCCCCCATCCCTGAAGAACCCGAACCGCCCTGAATGACCAGACGGTTCGTGATGTTCATGCGGCTTCCACTGATTGCGCTCCCCGCCGAGGCAGCGGCGGTCACGCTCCATTGTGACCGAGCACTATCACCGCCGGAGCCGCCCAGAAGAATGCCCGCATTGGAAACGCTGAACCCCGCCCCCCGAATCGCGCTGCCTCCTGTCGTATACACCCCGCTCCCCTTGCCCCCCGTGACCACCGTGCGTCCATCGACGGACACCCGGTTCGCCTCGACATCGGCCCCGTCAGGGCTGCTGATCACATAGGCGGAGCTGCCCGTCGCGCCCAGCCCGTCAACCTCTTCCAGCGAATACGGATCCTCCTGGGCGGGCAGGCTGACGGTCTGCACGCCGGTCGCGGCGATCGCGGTGGAAAAGGAGCCAGAGACCATCAGGCCGGCGCAGAGCGCCGCGGTCGTCCGGTTCAGGCGAAACGGAACACGTGGCGCGGACGTCGCGCCGGCGGAATCTTTCTTCAAGGCCGCGCATGTCGCGAACGGCTCGGGCCAATGGGATATGGTCATGGTTGCCTACACAGGCGTCGAGCGTCATCGACGACGCTCGACGCACCTCCTCCGGAAATGAACGAACATGCGCATTGCCTGAGGGCAGACGCGATGAAAATTCTAGGTAGGCAAACAGGAGGAAAACCGGAGGCGGGCAGCAGTCACTTATACGTCGGCGGACCAGCCCGACATATCATCGATCCGGTATAGCGCGCTGCCGCCCCCGCAAAAATGCGGGACAGCCGCAAAGCGGACATTGCGCCGTTGCGTGGCCGCAGCCATCAATCGGCGCGCCATCCGCCCCGTGGCCCGGCCTTGTCCGCACGCAAAAAAAACCGGCGCCACGAGGCGCCGGCTTGGGGTGTCGCAGGCGCCCGCGGCGGGCGCCATCTCCATGCTTACTGCAGCAGGCTGCGCAGCATCCAGGCGTTCTTTTCGTGCACGTCCAGGCGCTGGGTCAGCAGGTCGGCGGTCGGCTGGTCGTTGGCGGCGTCGGCCTTCTCGAAGGCGGCGCGGGCGGTCTTGGCGACCGACTCATTGGCGTTGACCAGCAGGCGCACCATTTCCAGCGCTTCGGGCACGGATTCCGGCTCGGCGATGGACGACAGCTTGGCGTACTCGCGATACGTGCCCGGCGCGTAGTGGCCCAGGGCGCGGATGCGTTCGGCGATGCTGTCCAGCGCGTTCCACGACTCGGTGTACTGGGTCATGAACATCAGGTGCAGCGTGTTGAACATGGGCCCCGTGACGTTCCAGTGGAAGTTGTGCGTCATCAGGTACAAGGTGTACGAGTCGGCCAGCAGCTTGGACAGCTCGCCGGCGACGGCGGCGCGGTCCTTGTCCGAAATGCCGATGTTGATGCGCGGAACGCTGGGGGTCTTCTTGGAGGACTTTGCCATTGCTAGCTCCCTGTGGGGTTGGTAGACAAAACGAGGATAACACCGCGATTGCGACAATCCGGCGCTGCCGCCGGCCGCCGCCATGCGGCTTGATCGAGCGCAAATCCGCTCGTATTTTCTTCAGTCCTGCACGGCCGCGGCTTCGTCCGACAGCATCCGCACGCCAGGCAGTTCGCATTCGTACACCGCCTGGGCCAGCGCCTCGATCGCCGCCAGCCGCGGGAAGCTGCGGCGCCAGGCCAGCACCACGCGACGCTCGGGCACGTGGCCCTCGAACGGCAGGTAGCGCAGCAGACTGTTGGCCGGCGGCTGCTCCGGGACAGCAGTCACCGGCAGCACCGTCACGCCGATCCCGGCCGCGACCATGTGGCGGATGGTCTCCAGCGAAGATCCCTCGAAGGTGCGCTGGATGCCGTCGCTGGCGGCCGAGAAGCGCGACAGCTCCGGACACACCTCCAGCACCTGGTCGCGGAAACAGTGGCCGCTGCCAAGCAGCAGCATGGTCTGCTGCTTCAGGTCCTGCGCGTCGATCGACTCGCGCTGCGCCAGCTCGTGGTCCTGCGGCACCGCCACCACGAACGGCTCGTCGTACAGCGGCTGCATCACCAGCCCCGCTTCGGGCAGCGGCAGCGCCATGATGGCGCAATCGATCTCGCCCTGACGCAGCAGCTCCACCAGGCGCACGGTGAAGTTCTCCTGCAGCAGCAGCGGCATCTGCGGCGTGCGGCCGATCTGCACTGGCACCAGGCGCGGCAGCAGGTACGGGCCGATGGTGTGGATCACGCCGACCCGCAACGGACCGGCCAGCGGGTCGTGGCCCTGGCGCGCGATCTCCTTGATGCTGGCGCTCTCTTCCAGCACCTTCTGGGCCTGGGCGACGATGCGCTGGCCGATGGGCGTCACGCCCACTTCGGCCCCGCCCCGCTCGAACAGCGTCACGCCCAGCTCGTCCTCGAGCTTGCGGATCGCCACCGACAGCGTGGGCTGGCTGACGAAACAGGCCTCGGCCGCCCGGCCGAAATGGCGCTCGCGCGCCACCGCCACGATGTATTTCAGTTCGGTGAGAGTCATGGTGGACTACGCCCCCGGGAGTTGAGCGCGCGCCCGGCGGGCCGCGCTGGAAAATGAAAAGGTCATCGGAATGCTCGTCCGCTAGGTGCGCAGGAAGTCTTCCCTGCCCCGCATCCAGCGGGCCAGGTGCGCCTCGACGGCGGCGGGATGTTCGGCGCGCAGCCACACCGCGGCGTCGCGCGCCTGCTCGGCGATCTCGGCGTCGGTTTCCAGATCGGCGAAACGCAGCAACGCCATGCCGGACTGGCGCGTGCCCAGGAATTCGCCCGGACCGCGCAGCTCCAGGTCGCGGCGCGCAATCTCGAAGCCATCCGAGGTTTCGAACATGGCGCGCAGGCGCTCGCGCGCCACCTGCGACAACGGCGTCTGGTAGATCAGGACGCAGACGGACTCGGCGGTGCCGCGCCCCACCCGGCCGCGCAGTTGGTGCAGTTGCGCCAGCCCGAAGCGCTCGGCGTGTTCGATGACCATCATCGAGGCATTGGGCACGTCCACCCCGACCTCGATCACGGTGGTCGCCACCAGCAGGTCGATCTCGCCCTCTCGGAAGGCCTGCATCACGGCGGCCTTCTCGGCCTGCGGCAGGCGGCCGTGCACCAGGCCGATGCGCAGGTCCGGCAGGTCGGCGCGCATGCCCTCGTAGGTGTCGACGGCGGTCTGCAACTCGAGGGCTTCGCTTTCCTCGACCAGCGGACAGACCCAATAGGCCTGCCGGCCGCCGCGCGCGGCCTGGGCGATATGGGCGATGACCTCCTCGCGGCGCGCGTCCGACACCAGCTTGGTCAGCACCGGCGTACGCCCCGGCGGTAGTTCGTCGATCACCGACACGTCCAGGTCGGCGAAGAAGGTCATGGCCAGCGTGCGAGGAATCGGCGTGGCGCTCATGTTGAGCTGGTGCGGCACGATGCGGCCGCGCACCGTCTCGCCCTTGCGCGTCAGCGCCAGGCGCTGGCCGACGCCGAAGCGGTGCTGCTCGTCGACGATCGACAGCCCCAGCCGGTGGAACTCGACGTGGTCCTGGATCAGGGCCTGGGTGCCCACCACCAGTTGCACGCTGCCGTCGGCCGCCGCGGCGGCGGCCTCGCGCCGCGCCTTGGCCGTCAGGCTGCCGCTGAGCCACGCAACGTTCACGCCCAGCGGCTGCAGCCACGACACCAGCTTGCGGAAATGCTGCTCGGCCAGGATTTCGGTGGGCGCCATCAGCGCCACCTGCGCGCCGCCAGCAATGGCCTGGGCCGCGGCGATCGCGGCGACCACGGTCTTGCCGCTGCCGACATCGCCCTGCAGCAGGCGATGCATCGGATACGGCCGCGCCAGGTCCGCCGAAATCTCGGCCACCACGCGCTGCTGCGCCCCGGTCAGCTTGAAGGGAAGCGCCTGGTACAGCCGGTCCACCAGGCCGCCCGGCTCGTCGCGCGCCGGCAGCGCCTCGGCTTCCTTGACGCGCCGCGCGGCGCGCGCCGCGGCCAGCGACAACTGCTGAGCCAGCAACTCATCGAACTTGATGCGGCGCCAGGCGGGATGCACGCGCTCCAGCAGGGCCGCCTCGGACTCGCCCTGCGCCGGCGTGTGCAACGCGCGGATCGCCGGCTCGAACGGCGCCAGGTCGTAACGCGCCAGCGCCTGCGGCGGCAGCGTATCGGACAGGTCGGCGCGGTCCAGCGCCTGCGCGATGGCGCGCCGCAGCGTCAACTGCGGCAGGCCCTCGGTGGTGGGATAGACGGGCGTCAGCGCGGTGGGCAGCGGCGCGTCGGCGTTGGTCAGGCGCGGATGCACCATCTCGCGCCCGAACAGACCGCCACGGACCTCGCCGCGCGCGCGCAGCCGCCTGCCGACCGTGACCTGCTTCTGCTGGCTGGGGTAGAAATTCAGCCAGCGCAACTGCAATTCGCCGCTGTCATCGGCCAGCGTCGCGGTCAGTTGGCGCCGCGGCCGGTACAGCACTTCGGATTTGGTGATCTCGCCTTCGACCTGGCCGGCGAAGCCCGGCCGCAACTGGCTGATCGGGATGACCCGGGTTTCGTCCTCGTAGCGCAGCGGCAGGTGCAGCACGAAGTCCTCGGGCAGCACCAGACCCAGGTTACGCAGCTTGCGCTCCGTATCCGTCATGGCTTTGCCGGCGCCTTTGGAATCGGCGCCGGATCGCTTGGAAGCCACTGCCGCGGCCGGCATATGGGAGGAAACCCCGGGGGAAAACGCGCGTGGGCGGGCGTTACAGGACCAGGACGGCCTCGACCTCGAACTGCGCGCCCTTGGGCAGGCTGGCCACGCCGACCGTCGAACGGGCCGGGAACGGCTGCGGAATGAGTTCGGCCATGATGGCGTTGGCGGCGGTGAACTTGCCCAGGTCGGTCAGGAACAGCGTCAGCTTGACCACATTGTCCAGCGTGCCGCCGGCCGCTTCGACCACGGCCGTCATGTTGGCGAAGGCCTGGCGCACCTGCGCATCGAAATTCTCGGAGACCAGGTCGCCGGTGCCGGGCTCGAGGCCGATCTGGCCCGAAAGGTAGACGGTCTTGGTGCCAGTGACGGCAACCGCTTGCGAGTAAGGGCCAACGGCGGCGGGCGCGGCGTCGGTATGGATGATTTGCTTGCTCATGGGCGGAATCCTTCTGGTGACGGATAGCTACAACTATCGGATTTTAATCGGCAATAGGGTTTTGCGAAAGGCTCTATGCCAGGGAACCCCCGAACCGTCCATGTTACCCACACTTCGGGACGGAAAAACGCAATGCGGACCGCCCCGGCATCGCCCACCGGCATTCCCACCCAAGGAAAACATCATGGCCCAGGACTATCGCGTCACCCTCAAGGATTGGATTCGCCAGGCCACCGGCGCGCAAGACTCGGACGAATTCGAACAGACCGGCATCACGGTCTTGAGCATATCCCCGTTCCCGGAAGCCATCATCCTGGCCCACCCGCCCGAGAACAGCGAGGTGTTCATCCTGGCGGTCCAGGTCGACGCCCTGGATGCCGACGTCCACCCGACCCTGCTGCGCAACGTCCTGCAACTCAATTGCGACCCGGATCTGCTGCCGGGCGCCTTCGCGCTGGAGCCGCAGGAACAGGTCGTGCTGTACCGCTGGGTCGTGGACCTGCCGGACATGGACGAAACCAGTTTCCAGAACGTCCTGGGCAATTTCGCCGTGCTGGCGGGCAAGGCGCTCGATGCCTATCGCGACGCCCTGCCCGTGGCCACCGCCGCCGCCAGCGCGGAGCCGTTCGGCCAGGCGCCCGGCGTCCTGCGCGCCTGACCCCGGGAGACCCGCCATGCAAAGCATTTCCCGACTCCTGACCAGCCAAACCCCCAAAATCGCGGACTCCGCCAGACGTGTGGTCACCAACCGCACCCAGAGACAAATCGTCTCGTCGTTCATGCGGCGCCAGACCTTGAGTAACCGCTCCCGGCCGGTGGGCACCCACATCCAGATGCGGCGCTACAGCTCGTCATCCATTCCGCCGGGGGGTACCGGACGCACCGGAGGCACCGGGGGCACCCGTGGCACTCGTGGCACTGGCGGCACGGGCACCACCACGGGCGGCATCCAGCGTTCACGCGGCCATTCGACCGCCGGCACCCAGGGCCACCGCACGCCGCCCAGTCCCGCCACGCCATCCTCGCAAGGCCCCGGCCTGCTGCGCATCGCGGTCGACGCCCTCGTCAACGCGGTCTCGGCCCTGTTCGGGCAGACCGGCACGGCCTCGCCGCCCTTGCCGACCGTCGCCCCCGAGCGCGCCAAAGAGGTCTACGCCTATCTAGGCGACCACAGCTTCAAACGCCCCTCGGCGCAACCCTTCCAGGGCGATGCCCAGGCGGCGGTCCGCTTCCACCAGCAACGCGCCAGCGAGACCGCGACCAGCCTCGGCGTGCCCAAGAGCGTGGCCGACCAGATGCCGCCGGAGGCGGATCTGGCCATGTGGATGTACCAGCAGGCGCAGACCGATGGCGGCAGCGTGGACGACAACCACGTGCCGCCCCCGTTCAACGGTCGCGATTTCAACCAGGCGCTACGCGGCGACGCGCCGCTCAGGACGGGAGAATCCCGCCCCCCGCGCGACACCCACGATGCCCGCGATATATCCCGCGAGAAACTGATCGCCGGGCTGGAACTGCGGGTGCTGACGCCCCCCACGCCGTCGGGCGAGCCCAAGGTGTATGCCCGCACCCTGGCCACCAACGACCACAACACCGAGTTGCTCAGGCGCCTGAACGCGGGCGAAGCGGTCACCGATGCCGGCGTCATCTCGGTCACCACCAAGCTGGACGCCGCGTCCCCCGCCATGTACCTGGTCTCCGTCGACAACGCCTTCGTCGACCCGCATGGTCCGGACGCCAATGACCTGGCGCGCGCGGAAGCCGAGCACATGGCGGTCGGGCAGGTACTGGTCAAGATCGGCGAGCACAATGGCGTGCCGATCGTGGCGGCCCACGCGGACATGGCGGTCCATGCCAATGCGCTGGCCGACATCGCCCGTCACTTCACCTTCCAGGAAGGCACGCTGGAAACCGCCGTCCAGACCCAGGCCCGCACCGAACGCGCCGACGCCGCCCGCACGCGCATCGCCGAACATCCCGACGAACTGCTGGCGCTGGCTCGCGGCAAGCTGACGGCCTAGCGCCGCTTGCCCCGCCTGGCGCCCTGCCCGCCCGGCGTCAACGGCGGTCCGCCAGGGGCGGGCCGCCGATCTCCGCCCGGCTCGCCCACAGCAGGTCGTACAGCGCCTGCGCCGCCAGCGGCAGGCTGCGGCCCTGGCGCCACACCAGATACAGCGGCCGCAGCAGCGCCTTGCCCGCCAGCGGCACGATGCGCAGGTCCGTGCCGCCGAAGTGGAACAGCGTCATCGCCGGCACCACCGCCACGCCCAGGCCGGCGCGCACCAGCCCGGTGACCGTGGCCAGGTGCTCGACCTCGAACACCGGCGGCGGCGCGTCGGCGCCGAAGGCGGCGTCCAGATGCTTGCGCACGCTGCTGTTGCGCGCCAACTGGATCACCGCATGACGCGCCACGTCGCGCAGGCGCACCCGCGCCTGCGCAGCCAGCGGATGATCGGCGCGGCACACCAGGAAATAGCGATCGGCGTGCAGGAACTCGCTGTCCAGGTCGCTCATGTCCGGGCGTCGCGACGCCACCGCGAAGTCCACCTGGCCGTCGCGCACCATGTCCAGGCACGGGTCGAGCAAGGCATCGCGCAGGTCCACCGCGATGCCCGGATGCTGCTCGCGGAACCTCGCCAGCAGCGGCGGCAGCCAACCCGCCGCCAGCGACGGCAGCGCGGCCAGCGCCACCCGGCCGCGACGGCGGGCGGCGTGATCGCGCAGGTCTTCCATCACCAGGTCCATATCGGCCAGCAGGCGGCGCGCCGACGCGTCCAGCACGCGCCCTTCGGCCGTCAGCTCCACATTGCGGGTGTTGCGGTCGAACAGCCGCAGGCCGGCGCTGTCTTCCAGTTGCCGGATCAACGCGCTGAAGGCCGGCTGCGTCAGATGGCAGCGCTGGGCGGCGCGGGTGAAGTGCCTTTCTTCGGCCAGGGCCACGAAAGCGCGCAATTGCCGGGCGGATAGATTCATGGCTTTTTTGGATTAATTGATCCGATATTTCTATTTTACGGATGATCGGACGCTGCCTATAGTGGGCTCCGGCTTCCCTCACGCGACTTTTATGCCTTCCTCTCCCCTGCTCATCGGTTGCGCCTCCGGCTTCTCCGGCGATCGCAGCGACGGCGCCGCCGCCGTGGTGCGTACGCTGGCTGCCCGGGGCGGCGGCACGCTGATCTTCGAAACGCTGGCCGAGCGCACCCTGGCGCTGGCGCAACTGGCGCGCAATGCCGACCCGCGCCGCGGCTACGAGCCGCTGCTGGACGAACTGGTGGCGCCGGTGCTGGCCGACTGCCTGCGCCACGGCATCGCCATCGTCAGCAACTTTGGCGCCGCCAACCCGGTGGGCGCGGCGCGCCGCATTGCCGAACTGGCGGCGCAGCAGGGCCTGCCGGCGCCGCGCATCGCCGTGATCCATGGCGACGCGCTGGACACACCGGCACAGCGCGACCTGTTGCGGCAACGCCTGGGCGCGGCACTGGACGGGGTCGAGGTGGTCAGCGCCACCGCGTACCTGGGCGCCAGCGAGATCGCGCAGGCGCTGGCCGCCGGCGCGCAGATCGTGGTCGCCGGCCGCGTCGCCGATCCGTCGCTGACGCTGGGCCCGGCGCTGGCCCATTTCGGCTGGGACGCGCAAGACTGGCCGCGCCTGGGCCGCGCCACCATGGCCGGCCACATGCTCGAATGCGGCCTGCAGGTCACCGGCGGCTATTTCTGCGTGCCCGGCCTGAAGGAAGTGCCGGACGTGCATGCCGCCGGCTTTCCCATCGCCGAGATCGACGCCGACGGCGAGTTCGTCATCGGCAAGGCCGCCGACACCGGCGGCGCGGTGAACGCCCGCACGGTCAAGGAACAGTTGCTGTACGAAGTGCACGACCCGGCCCGCTACCTGACGCCCGACGTGACCGCCGACCTCAGCCAGGCGCGGGTCGAGGAACTGGGCCCCGACCGCGTCGCCGTGCGTGGCATCACCGGCCACGCGCGCCCCGCGGAACTGAAGGTCAACGTCTGCCACCACGGCGGCTGGCTGGCCGAGGCCGAGATTTCCTACGCCGGCGTGCAGGCCGAGGCGCGCGCCCGGCTCGCCGCCGACATCGTGCGCCAACGCATCGGCTCGGCGCTGCGCCTGCGCGCCGACCTCATCGGCGCCATCAGCATCCTGGACAACGACGCCGGCGCCTTGCGGCAGGGCCAGGCGGCCGGACATGCCCGCGATGTGCGCCTGCGGATCGCCGGCGAGCACACCGATCGCGCCATCGCCGAACGCGTGCTGCGCGAAGTCACCGCGCTCTATACCTGCGGCCCGGCGGGCGGCGGCGGCGTGCGCACGGCGCTGCGCCCGCGCCTGAACATGGTGTCCTGCACCATCCCCCGCGATGCCGTGCCCAGCGGCTGGCGCTTCCTGGACGAGATCCCGCAATGAACACCCCGTCGATGACCGTCCCCCTGTACCGCCTGGCGCACAGCCGCTCCGGCGACAAAGGCGACACCTCCAACCTCAGCCTGATCGCCTGGGACCCCGAATGCTATGAAGTGCTGGCCGCGCAGGTCACCGAAGCGCACGTGGCCGCCTGGTTCGCCTATCGCCAGCCGGCCCGCGTCACCCGCTACCTGCTGCCGACCCTGCACGCCATGAACTTCGTGCTCGAAGGCGTGCTGGACGGCGGGGTCAACGACGCGCTCAACCTGGACGCGCACGGCAAGAGCCTGTCTTTCCGCCTGCTGGACATGACGGTGCCGGTCAGCGCGGCGCTGGCCGCCCGCCTGCCCGACATTCCGGAGGACCGTCCCGCCCCCGCCTGACCCCGCCGCACCGCCACGACAACAACACACACAACACACGACAGGAGACACATCATGCGCTTTACCCTCAAGGGCCGGCTGGCCCTGCTGCTGGCCGCCATGCCGCTGACCGCCCTGGCCCAGGGCGCCGCCGCCAACGGCTTTCCGACCAAGCCCATCACCTTCATCGTGCCGTTCGCCGCCGGCAGCGCCACCGACCAGATCGGCCGCGCCATCGGCCAGGGCGTCACCGAACAGACCGGCCAGGCCGTGGTGATCGAGAACAAGCCCGGCGCCAGCGCCATGATCGGCGCCGCCGCCGCGGCCCGCGCCGCGCCCGACGGCTACACCGTGCTCATCACCACCAACACCACCCACGCCGCCAACGAGCACCTGTACAAGACGCTGACCTACCAGCCGGTCAAGGACTACGCGCCGATCTCGCTGCTCGGCAAGGGCGGCCAGATCATGGTGGTCAACCCCAATTCGACCGCCAAGTCGGTCGGCGACTTCCTGGCGCAGGCGCGCCAGTCGCCCGGCAAGCTGAGCTTCGGCAGCGGCAGCTCCAGCAGCCGCATCGCCGGGGAACTGCTGCAGCAGATGGCCGGCGTTCAGTTGCTGCACGTGCCCTACAAGAGCAACCCGCTGGCCGTCACCGACCTGCTCGGCGGCCAGATCGACATGATGATCACCGACACCGCCACCGGGCTCCCCCAGGTCAAGTCGGGCAAGCTGCGGGCCCTGGGCGTGACCGGCCAGGCACGCTCGCCGCTGGCGCCGGACGTGCCCACCATCGCCGAATCCGGCGTGCCGGGCTACGAGATGGGCTACTGGTTCGCGGCCTATGCGCCGGCCGGCACCCCGCCCGACGTCGTCAAGCGCCTGAACGAACTGCTGGTCAAGGCCACGCAGAGCGCGCCGGCCAAGCAGTTCTACGCCCAGACAGGCACCGACCCGGCCAGCTCCACGCCGGACGAGCTGGCGCAGTTCCAGCAGGCCGAGTCGAAGAAGTGGGGCGACATCATCAAGAAGGCCGGCATCCAGCCGGAATGACCGTCCCGGGCGGCTGCGCGCCGCCCTGCTGGCGCCTATCCCGCAGAAACAAAAAGCCCCGTCGCAGATGCGACGGGGCTTTTTGCTGGAGCGGATGAAGCGCGACTTATTTGTCGACGAAGGCGCGCTCGACCACGTAGTCGCCCGGCTGGCCCACGCCCGGCGACACCACGAAACCACGCTTGTCCAGCATGGCGCTGATGTCGGCCAGCATGTGCGGGCTGCCGCAGATCATGGCGCGATCGGTTTCGGGGTTGATCTGGGGAATGCCGATGTCTTCGCACAGCTTGCCGCTTTCCATCAGCTCGGTGATGCGGCCCTGGTTGCGGAACGGCTCGCGCGTGACGGTCGGGTAATAGACCAGCTTTTCGCGCACCACGTCGCCGAAGAACTCGTTGTTGGGCAGTTCGTTCTCGATGAAGTCGGCGTAGGCCAGCTCGCTGACCCAGCGCACGCCATGCACCAGAATGACCTTGTCGAAGCGTTCGTAGACGTCCGGATCCTTGATGATGCTCATGAAGGGCGCCAGGCCCGTGCCGGTGCCGAACAGGAACAGGTGCTTGCCCGGCTTGAGGTCGTCGACCACCAGCGTGCCGACCGGCTTGCGGCTCACCAGGATGGTGTCGCCTTCCTTCAGATGCTGCAGGCGCGAGGTCAGCGGACCGTTCTGCACCTTGATGCTGAGGAATTCGAGGTTCTCTTCGTAATTGGCGCTGGCGATGCTGTACGCCCGCAGCAGCGGCTTGCCTTCGACTTCCAGGCCGATCATGACGAAGTGGCCGTTGTGGAACCGCAGGGCCGCGTCACGCGTGGTGGTGAAGGAGAACAGGGTGTCGTTCCAGTGGTGCACGCTCAGCACGCGCTCGGTATTGAAAGCAGCCATGTCGTATCTAGTAAGGGCGGGACCAGGAGCCGACGGGAAACCGCGACGGCCTCGGCTCGTTCCGCGAGGGGTTCGCCATGGCGCACAAAAGACGCGCCCGGCATTAGGGTTGTCCCTATTCTACAGGGACTTGATGATAATTGCTCTCATTATTCCGTAATACCCTTATGCCGTATTGATGGGGATCAAGGGTCTTATGCGCAGTCTTACATTGAGTTGAATACGATAAAACTTCCTGTTATCGTCCCGCTCTGACTTGATAATCATTTTCGTTAGCAGACCGCTTTGCCGGAGTCCCTATGTCCAAGCGTCCCCCAATGACCACCCTGCTGCGCGCCCTGGCCCTGGCCGGCGCCGCCGCCTTCGCCGTCCCGGCCCACGCGGCCGAGGAAGTCAGCCTCTACACCACCCGGGAACCGAAGCTGATCCAGCCGCTGCTGGACGCCTTCACCAAGGAAAGCGGCATCAAGGTCAACACCGTCTTCGTCAAGGACGGCCTGCTCGAACGCGTCAAGGCCGAAGGCGCCAAGTCGCCCGCCGACGTGCTCATGACGGTCGACATCGGCAACCTGCTCGACCTGGTGGACGGCGGCGTGACGCAGTCGATCAAGTCGCAGACGCTGGAATCCGTCATCCCCGCCAACCTGCGCGGCGCCGATGGCAAATGGTACGCCCTGTCGCTGCGCGACCGCGTGCTGTACGTCGAAAAGGACCTGAAGCTGGAATCCTTCCGCTACGAAGACCTGGCCGACCCGAAATGGAAGGGCAGGGTCTGCATCCGCTCGGGCCAGCACCCCTACAACACCGCCATGGTCGCCTCCATGATCGCCCATGACGGCGCCGAGGCCACCGAGAAGTGGCTGCGCGGCGTCAAGGCCAACCTGGCCCGCAAGGCCGCCGGCGGCGACCGCGACGTGGCCCGCGACATCCTGGGCGGCATCTGCGACATCGGCCTGGCCAATGCCTACTACGTCGGCCACATGAAGAACGCCGAGCCCGGCACCGACGCCCGCAAGTGGGGCGACGCCATCAAGGTGGTCCGCCCGACCTTCGCCAACGAAAAGAGCGGCGGCACCCACGTGAACGTCAGCGGCGCGGCCGTGGCGGCCCACGCGCCCAACAAGGCCAACGCCATCAAGCTGCTGGACTTCCTGGTGTCCGAGCCGGCGCAGGTCCTGTACGCGCAGGCCAACTACGAGTACCCGGTGCGCAAGGGCGTCAAGCTCGACCCGGTCATCGCCAGCTTCGGCGAACTGAAGGTCGATCCCCTGCCCCTGACCGAGATCGCCAAGTACCGCAAGCAAGCCAGCGAGCTGGTGGACAAGGTCGGTTTCGACAACTAAACGCGGCAAGGCGGCGCCCCCTGGCGCCGTCTCGCGGCTCTCAGGCCTGCCCTTGCTCGCCCGGAAAACTCCCGGGACGCGCGACGGCAGGCCTTGACGCTACTACAGGCGCCGCCCGCGCAGCGCCTTCCCCGCAGTAACTCTTGTGAAGCATGCATACAGATTCCCTGCCCCGGCCACTGCGTTTGCGCTGGACTGAACGCGGCGCCGGCTGGCTGGCCGGCGCCGCCCTGATCGGCCTGGCGGTGCTGGCGCCGGTGCTGACCCTGGTCTGGTGGGCGCTGGGCGGCGATCTGTCGCACTGGCGCCACCTGGCCACCTACGTGTTGCCGCAGGCGCTGGCCAACACCGCCGCGCTGCTGGCTGGCGTCGGCGTGCTGGTGACCCTGCTGGGCACCGGCTCGGCCTGGCTGGTGACGGCTTACGAATTCCCCTCGCGGCGCACCTTGACCTGGGCGTTGCTGCTGCCGCTGGCGGTGCCGACCTACATCATCGCCTTCGCCTATCTCGACCTGCTGCACCCGATCGGCCCGATCCAGAGCGCCATCCGCGCGCTGCTGGGCTACGACAGCCCGCGCCAGTTCCGGCTGCCGGACCTGCGCTCGATACAGGGCGCGATCTTCGTGCTGGGCTTCGTGCTGTATCCCTATGTCTACCTGAGCACCCGCGTCATGTTCATGACGCAGGCCGCCAGCCTGCTGGAAGCGGCGCGCACGCTGGGCGCGGGCCGCTATGGCGTGTTCTTCCGGGTGGCGCTGCCGCTGGCTCGTCCGGCCATCGTGGTGGGCGTCAGCCTGGCGCTGCTGGAAACCCTGAACGACATCGGCGCGTCCGAATTCCTGGGCGTGCAGACGCTGACCGTCTCCGTCTACACCACCTGGGTCACGCGCTCGGACCTGGCCGGCGCGGCGCAGATCGCGCTGACCATGCTGGCCATCGTGATCGGCCTGATCCTGCTCGAACGCCATGGCCGCAAGCGCCAGCGCTACGCCAACACGCAACGCATGCGGCCGATGCAGCCGCGGCGGCTGCGCGGCGCGGCCGCCGTGCTGGCGGCGGTGCTGGGCTGGATACCCGTGATCATCGGCTTCGTGGCGCCGGCGCTGTACCTGGTGGTCGAAACCTACAAGCGCCTGCACCTGGTGGGCGGCGTTTCCAACCAACTGCTCAACGGCTTGGGCAACACGCTGATCGTGGCGTTCAGCGCCACCATTGTGACGCTGCTCTGCGGCCTGATCGTGGCCTGGGCCGGCCGCACGCTGCGCGAAAGCGCCGGCTTCAATCCGGGCCGCGCCTGCGCCCGCGTCGCCAGCCTGGGCTACGCCGTGCCCGGCACCGTGCTGGCCATCGGTCTGCTCACCCCCTTCGTCTGGATCGACACCGCCGTGGCCAAGGTCTTTGGCGGCGGCGGCCTGTTCCTGATGGGTTCGATGGCGGCGCTGGTGTGCGCCTATGCCATCCGCTTCCTGGCCATCTCCACCGGCGCGCTCGAAGCCGGCCTGGCCCGCATTCCGCCGTCGCTGGAACAAGCCTCGCGGCTGCTGGGAGAAAGCTCGGCAGGCACCTTGCGCCGCGTCCACCTGCCGCTGCTGCGGCCGGCGCTGGCGGCCAGCGCGCTGCTGGTGTTCGTGGACGCCATGAAGGAATTGCCGGCCACGCTCCTGCTGCGGCCCATGAATTTCGACACGCTCGCCACCTGGCTCTACGCCGAAGCGGCCCGCGGCACCTACGAGGAAGGCGCGGTCGCCGCGCTGGCGATCGTGCTGGCCGGCCTGCTGCCCGTCATCCTGCTGGCCCGCACCAATCTGAAAATGGGACATTGAACATCGTGCCCGATCTGCTTGAACTCGATCACATCTCGCTGGCCTACGACACCCCCAAGGGCCTGCGGCCCGTGGTGCAGGACCTGACGCTGGGCCTGCCGGCCGGCCACATCGGCTGCCTGCTGGGCGAATCCGGCTGCGGCAAGACCACGGTGCTGCGCGCCATCGCCGGCTTCGAACCGGTGCGCGCCGGACGCATCCTGCTCGATGGCGCGGTCATCTCCTCGCCCGCCGAGCAGGTCGCGCCGGAAAAGCGCCGCGTCGGCATGATGTTCCAGGACTACGCCTTGTTCCCGCACCTGTCGGTGGCGCAGAACGTGGCCTTCGGCCTGCGCCGCCTGGAGCGCGCCGAGCGCGCCCGCCGCGTCGAGGAAATGCTGGCGCTGGTCGGCCTGGCACATGCCGCCAACAGCTATCCGCACGAGATCTCCGGCGGGCAGCAGCAGCGCGTGGCGCTGGCGCGGGCCCTGGCGCCTTCGCCCGACCTGCTGCTGTTGGACGAACCGTTTTCCAACCTGGATGTCGACACCCGCGAGCGCCTCGCCTTCGAGGTGCGCGAGATCCTGAAGACCACGGGCCACACCGCCATCCTGGTGACCCACAACCAGGCCGAGGCCTTCGCCATCGCCGACCGCATCGGCGTCATGGCATCCGGGCGCATCGCCCAGTGGGACACGCCCTACAACCTGCACCACCACCCGACGGACGACTTCGTGCGCGACTTCATCCGCCGCGAAGCGCTGGTGGAGCAACGCGAGCAGGTCTTCGCGCGCGGGCGCTGATCCAAGGGCCGCGCCCGGGGCATGGGCGCGGCACGCGACGAACCGGCGATTGCGGCGTGTCCGGCCGGCGGCGTGGCCCACGCCCACGACGGCCGATCAGTCGGCCGACAGTTTCACCTTCTGCGACAGCGCCTTGAACGACTCGTACTGGCTGCGGGTCAGGCGTTCCACTTCAGCCGGCGTCGAGCCATACGGCATGAAACCGGCCTGCTCCAGCTTGTCCTTGACATCCGGCATCGCCAGCGCCGCCTGGAAGGCTTCGCTCAACGCGTTGGTGATTTCCGCCGGCATCCTGGCCGGGCCATAGACGGCGAACCACGGATCCACCACCGCCCCGCCGTAACCCAGCTCGGCCAACGTCGGCACGTCCGGCAAGGCAGGCGCGCGCTTGCTGCCGGTAACCGCCAGCGCGTGGACCTTGCCCGACTTGATGTGCGGCAGCGAGGCCGGCAGGTTATCGAACAGGATCGGCAGATGGCCGCCCAGCAGGTCGTTCAGCGCCTGCGCGCTGCCCTTGTAGGGAATGTGCTGCATGCCGGCGCCGGTGAGCTGGTCGAACATGACGCCGGCCAGGTGCATCGAGGTGCCGGTGCCCGGGGTGCCGAAGGCCGTGCCGGGATGCTGCTTGGCGTAGGCCACCAGGTCCTTGACGCTGTCGGTCTTGAGCGACGGGCCGGTCTCCAGCACCACCGAAGACGCGCCCAGCATGCTGATGCCGGTGAAGTCTTTGGTCGGATCGAACGGCATCGACGGATAGACGAAGGGGTTCAGCGCATTGGTGGAGATGGCGCCGAAGCCGATGGTGTAGCCGTCCGGCGCGGCCTTGGCCACGGCGTCCATGCCGATGTTGCCGCCGGCGCCCGGACGGTTCTCGACGATGACGGGCTGGCCCAGTTTCTCGGCCACTTTCGCGCCGGCGGTGCGCGCCACCAGGTCGGTGGTGCCGCCGGCGGTGTACGGCACGATGAACACGATGGGCTTGGCCGGATAGCCGGCGGCCAGCGCGGCATTGGCGCCATGGATCAGCGCCAGCGCGGCCAGGCCGCGCAGCGCGTTCAGGGTAAAGCGTTGCATGATGTCTCCATCCCGATTGTTATCACGTTAGGGATGCGCATCATACTGTGTGGCGCAATTCAGACGCCATGACGAACGAAATCGCGGTTCTTCGCACGTGCGCGGATCAATCCGCCGCGATCGGTGATACAGTGCGCACTTCCCGGCAAGCGGCGCCCTGATTGCGCCGCGGCTTCGCCGGCCCCCAGGCGCCGCGCCCGATGCGCCGCCCTATCCCCACACACCGTACTGCACAGGAGGAAAGCACCATGCAACAACAGACTTCCCCCATCGCAGGCCGCGTCTAGCGCGTTCGAATTTCCTTGCCGCATCTTCGCGGCAGACCATTCGCATTGCCCAGGCCCGGACCTGCCTGACAGGGTCTCTCATTCGTATCGCAATGAGAGCGGCCCTCCTCATGACCTGATCTGGAATCTCCATGGGCAATTGCATTCAAGCACTGTCCGAGCGCGTCACATTGATCGCCTCGGACGACACCTGGATCGAAGGCAACGCGATCCAACAACTCCATACCACCGCCAGGCTCGCCGGCATGCGCCACGTCGCGGGCATGCCGGACCTGCATCCAGGACGCGGCTATCCAGTGGGCGCCGCGTTCTTCTCGCTCGGCCGCCTGTATCCGGCCTTGATCGGCGGCGACATCGGCTGCGGCATGGCGCTCTGGTCGACGCATCTCGAAAGCCGCAAAGTCGCGCCGGACAAGCTCGACAAGCGGCTGCGCAACATCGACGAGCCGCTCGACGACACCTGGCAGGCGCTGGTGTCGGCACTGGCGCCCGCCGGCGTCGGCCATCGGCAGGCGCTGGGCACCATCGGCGGCGGCAACCACTTCGCCGAGCTCCAGTGCATCGACGAAATCCACGATGCGCAGGCATTGGCGGCCTTGCGCATCGACGAGAAAAAGCTGCTGCTGCTGGTGCACAGCGGTTCGCGGGGCCTGGGCCGCTCGATCCTGGAGGAACACGTCCGTCGCCATGGCCATGACGGCCTCGAGCAGGACAGCGCCGCATGCCGGGATTACCTGGCGCAACACGACGACGCGTTGCGATTCGCGCAGGCCAATCGCCACCTCATTGCGCGCCGCATGCTGGCACGCTGGGGCGTGGATGGCGACCAGGTACTGGACGTCGACCACAACCTGGTAACCCCCGCCGTCATCGCCGGAGAAGCGGGCTGGCTGCACCGCAAGGGCGCGACCCCGTCCGACGGCGGACCGGTCATCATCCCCGGTTCGCGCGGCGACTTCAGCTATCTGGTGGCGCCGATCGCCAGCGAGGCCAGCCTGTTCTCGCTGGCGCACGGCGCGGGCCGCAAGTGGATGCGCAGCGAGTGCAAGGACCGGCTGTTCAAGCGCTACAGTCCCGCGCAACTGAGCAAGACCCGGTTGGGCAGCCATGTCATCTGCCAGGACAAGCAACTGATCTATGAGGAAGCGCCGGAAGCGTACAAACCCGTGGACAGCATCATCGCCAGCCTGCAACAGGCGGGCCTGCTGACGGTGCTGGCCAGGCTGCGCCCGGTGTTGACCTACAAGACCCGGGGGGAGTGCTGCTGATGATGCTGCTACAGTTATCCGCGGCCCAGGGCCCCGATGAGTGCTGCCTGGCGGTCGCCAAGGCCCTCGCCTACCTGTTGCGCGAGGCCGAAGCGCGCGGCGTTGGCATCGATATCCTCGAACAGGAGACCGGCACCCGAGCCGGCACCTATCGCTCGGTGCTGCTGGCCCTCGATGGTCCGGGCGCGGCCGGCCTGGCCGCGTGTTGGGAGGGATCGATCCAGTGGATCTGCCCCAGCCCTTATCGCCCTGGCCACCCGCGCAAGAACTGGTTCATCGGCGCTTTGCGTTGCGACCCGCCGGCCATCCGCCAGGACACGGAGATACGCTTCGAAACGACGCGCGCATCCGGGCCGGGCGGCCAGCACGTCAACAAGACGGAATCCGCGGTGCGCGCGACGCACGTGGCGACGGGCATCAGCGTGAAGGTGCAGTCCGAGCGCAGCCAGCATGCCAACAAGCGCATCGCCGCGCTGCTGATCGCGCATCGGCTGGCCCAACATGAGCAGGCCGCGCATGCCACGGAGCGGGCCCGGCGGCGCCAATTCCACCATGAGGTGGCACGGGGTGGTCCCGCGCGCGTGTTCAAGGGCGAGGCGTTCGAGTTGTTGAACGCCGGATAGACGGCGAACCGGCCGGAGCCGCCAGGCGCATGCCGCCCGGCGCTCCGATCGGGCGCGTCAAGCCCGCGGCGGCGGCAGCGGAATGAACTCGGTCTCGTCGCCCGGCACGGTCTGGCCGAAGCGGTTGCGCTGCCAGTCTTCCTTGGCCTGCTCGATGCGGTCCTTGCTGCTGGAGACGAAATTCCACCAGAGGAAGCGCGGGCCTTCCAGCGGCTCGCCACCGAGCACCGCGAAGCGCGCGTCGGTACAGGCGCGGATCTGCACCGGACGGCCGGGCGCGAACACGATCAGGCGGCCGCTCTCGAACACCTGCCCGTCCACCTCGACCGAGCCGATCGCCAGGTAGGCGGCGCGCTCTTCGTGTTCCGCGGGCAGCACGGTGACGGCGCCGGCGCGCAACTGCATGTCGCCATAGAACAGCGGCGAGTGGGTCTTAACGGCCGAGGTCTTGCCGAACAGCGAGCCGGCCACGACCTGCGCGCGCACCCCCTCGCCCTCGACCACCGGCTGGGCGTCCAGGCCATAGTGGGTGAAACCGGGATCGGTTTCCTCGTGGGCCTTGGGCAGGCCGACCCAGATCTGCAGGCCGGCCAGGCGCTGCGCGGCCTGGCGGCTTTCGGGCGAGGAGCGTTCGGAGTGCACGATGCCGCGGCCGGCCGTCATCCAGTTCACCTCGCCGGGCAGGATGGTCTGGGTATTGCCGGCGCCGTCGCGATGCACCATCGAGCCTTCGTACAGATAGGTGACGGTGGACAGGCCGATGTGCGGATGCGGGCGCACGTCGATGCCCGAGCCGGCCGTGAATTCAACCGGGCCCATGTGGTCCAGGAAAACGAACGGGCCGACGGTGCGGCGCTGCGCCGAGGGCAGCGCGCGACGGACTTCGAAGCCGCCCAGGTCGCTGCTGCGCGGCACCACCACGGTTTCGATCTGGCTGTCGCCGGCTTGGGACAAAGTGGACATGGGAATACTCCTGTAGGTTGGCCGTCTCGGGGCCATGTTAAGGCCGGGTGGATCGGCGATCCACCCGGCTGCCGGCCTCAAGCCAGATCGAACACCAGCACCTCGGCGTTGTCGCCGCCGGACAGCGCCACCCGCGTTTCATCGCTGATCGCGACCGCGTCGCCGGCCGCCAGCGCCACGCCGTTGACCGTCAGGCTGCCGCGGGCCACGTGCACCCAGGCGCGGCGGCCGGGGGCCAGTTCCAGCGAGGCCGACTCATCGCCGTCGAACAGGCCGGCATAGAGCCGCACGTCCTGATGGATCGTCATCGAGCCGTCGACGCCGTCTCCCGACACCAGGGCTTGCAGACGGCCGCGCTTTTGGGCGTCGGTGAAGGCCTTTTCCTCATACTCCGGCGCGATACCGGTGACGTTCGGCTCGATCCAGATCTGCAGCATGTGCGTTTCCTTGTCGGCGCGCGGGTTGAACTCGGAGTGCATCACGCCGCGGCCGGCGCTCATCCGCTGCACGTTGCCGGGCTGGATGGTGGAGCCGCTGCCCATGCTGTCCTTGTGCGCAATGGCGCCGTCCAGCACATAAGTGATGATCTCCATGTCGCGGTGGCCGTGGGTGCCGAAACCGCGGCCGGCGGCGATGCGGTCGTCATTGATCACGCGCAGCGCGCCGAAGCCCATGTGGGCGGGATCGTAGTAGTTGGCGAACGAGAAGGTGTGGAACGAATCGAGCCAGCCGTGGTTGGCGTGACCGCGTTCGACGCTACGGCGGATGGTAAGCATGGTGGACTCCTGTTTCAAATATGTGAATGGTTTCGCTTGGGCCGGCGCCTGACTTTTTTCGCTTGGCGCTGGCTGCTCGACCGGCACGAGTGACATTGTGCGCGTACTCGCGCGCCGATTTGACGCTATGATTTGAAGAAACCATTCAATTTTTTTGAACGATATTGCCCGGAGCTTCCCCATGCAGCCGATCACCCCCGAATTGCTCGTCCTGGTGGATGCGATCGCGCGCCACGGCAGCTTTGCCAAGGCGGCGCGCGAGCTGGACAAGGTGCCCTCCGCCGTGACCTACGCCATCCGCAAGCTGGAGGACGGGCTGGACGTGCTGCTGTTCGACCGCTCCGGGCACCGGGCGCTGCTGACGCCGGCCGGCGAGGCGCTGCTCAAGGACGGCCGCCACGTGCTGCAGTCGCTCGACGACCTGGCTTGCCGGGTCAAGCGCATCGCCACCGGCTGGGAGGTGGAGCTGCGCATCGCGGTAAGCGCGGTGCTGCCCTGGCGGCCGCTGTACGACCTGGTCGAGGAATTCCAGGCGCTGGGCAGCGCGACGACCCTGCGCTTTTCGACCGAGGTGCTGAGCGGCAACTGGGATGCGTTGACCTCGAACCGCGCCGACCTCGTGATCGGCGCGGGAGCGGCCGGCGAGCCGACCGGCCCCTACCGCTCACAGACGATGGGACAGGCGCAATTCGGCTTCTGCGTGGCGGCGCATCACCCGCTCGCATCGCTGCCGCAGCCGCTGAGCCGCGCCGACATCACGCGCTACTGCGCGGTGGTGGTGGCCGATACCTCGCGCAACCTGCCGCCGCAGTCGCGCGGCATCCTGGCGGAGCAGCCGACGCTGGTGATGCCCACGATGCAGGCCAAGATCGAGGCCCAGATTCGCGGGTTGGGATGCGGCTACCTGCCGTTGACGCTGGCCGCGCCCTACCTGGCGCAGGGCGTGCTGGTGGTCTGCGATACCGATGAGGGGATGTCGCTGACCGAGCATGTGGCGTATGCGTGGCGGGCGGAGGCGCCCGGCGAGGCGTTGAAGTGGTGGCTGCAGAAGTTGAAGTCGCCGCGCCTTTGCGAGGGCCTGCTAGGCATGGCCTGAGCGCGTCATTTTCCTCTGAAGGACGCCCCGCGGGCGGCGCAGCGGCCGCCCCGGGGTCCGGGCCAACGCGGCCTACTCGTCCTCGATGCCCAGCTCGCGCAGCTTGCGCGTGATGGTGTTGCGGCCGATGCCCAGCCTTGAGGCGGCTTCCACGCGGCGGCCGCGACTGGCGTCCAGGGCGCTTTGTAGCAGGATCTTCTCGAACTGGCGCGTCAGCGTCGCCATGACGGCGGGTTCGCCGCGCTCTAGGCGGTACTGCGCGTCGCGCAGCAGGGAGTCCTGCCAGTTGCGGGGCGTGGCTTCGTCGGCCGCGGCGGGCGCGGAGTGCTGGACCACGGTGCCGATGGCGGCAACGCCGGCGCTGGCGGGCGGTCGCGGCGATACGGAGCCGGCGGCCGGCGCGTGTTCCATCGCGCGGATTTCGGGCGGCAGGTCGGCGCGTTCGACGGTCTGACCAGGGGCCATGACGGTAAGCCAATGGCAGAAGTTCTCCAACTGGCGCACGTTGCCCGGAAAGTCGAACTTGGTCAGGACGGCCAGCGCTTCCGGAGTCAGCCGCTTGACCGGCACGCCAAGGGCGCGCGCGCTGGCGGTGAGGAAGTGGTTGGCGAGCGCGGGGATGTCCTCGACCCGTTCGCGCAGCGGGGGCAGGCGCAGGCGGATGACGTTCAGGCGGTGGAACAGGTCTTCGCGGAACAGGCCCTGCTCGACCCGCTGCTCCAGCGGCTGGTGGGTGGCGGCGACGATGCGCACGTCGACCCGCACCGGCTGGGCGCCGCCGACGCGGTAGAAGCTGCCTTCGGCCAGCACGCGCAGCAGGCGGGTCTGCAATTCGATCGGCATGTCGCCGATTTCATCGAGGAACAGCGTGCCGCCATGGGCTTCCTCGAAGCGGCCGCGGCGCAGCGTGTTGGCGCCGGTGAAAGCGCCGCGTTCGTGGCCGAACAGTTCGGCTTCCAGCAGGTCGCGCGGGATGGCGGCGGCGTTCAGCGCCACGAACGGGCCGCCGGCGCGCATGCCATGGCCGTGCAGCGCGCGCGCCACCAGCTCCTTGCCGGTGCCGGACTCGCCGGTGATCAGCACGGTGACCTTGGACTGCGCCAGCCGGCCGATGGCGCGGAACACTTCCTGCATGGCGGTGGACGACGACTGCGTCATCATCCAGCGTTCGTTGTTCTGCGCCTCGCCCTGCCCTTCGGGACTCTCGGGCTGGGCCGATTCCTGCATGGCGCGCTGGATCAGCGCCACCGCTTCGTTCACGTCGAAGGGCTTGGCCAGGTAGTCGAAGGCGCCTCCCTGGAAGGCCGACACGGTGCTGTCCAGGTCGGCAAAGGCGGTCATGACGATGACGGGCAGGCCAGGATGGCGTTCCTTGAGCTGGCGCAGCAGTTCAAGGCCGTTGCCGCCGGGCATGCGGATATCGGAAACCAGGGCGACGGGCGTCTCGTGCGCCAGCGCGTCGAGCACGTCGGCGGCCTGGGAGAAACTACGGGTGGGGACACCGGCGCGGGCCAGGGCCTTTTCGAGGACCCAGCGGATGGCCTGGTCGTCGTCGACGATCCATACGGGTTTCATCAGAGTGCGGGCTCCATCGGTAGGACCAGGCGAAACTCGGTGCGCCCGGGTCGGGATTCAAATTCGATGATGCCTCCGTGCTGCTGCACGAAATCCTGGGCCAGGCTCAGGCCCAGGCCGGTCCCGCCGGCGCGGGCGGTGACCAGGGGATGGAAAATGCGGTCGCGGATATGGTCCGGCACGCCGGGACCGTTATCGATGATGGACAGCTCCAGCGCCAGGCGGTGCTGCCGATGCGCCAGCATGACCTGGCGCGCCACGCGGGTGCGCAGCGTGACGACGCCAGGTTCGAGTCCGGGCGTCTGCGGCCGCGCGACCAGTTCCTGCGCCGCGTTGCGGGCCACGTTCAGCACCGCCTGCATCAGGCGGGCGGCGTCGCCCTTCAGGTCGGGCATGGACGCGTCGTAGTCGCGCACCAGCGTGACGTCGTTGCGGAATTCGGCCTGGATCAGGGCGCAGACGCGCTCGCAGATCTCGTGGATGTTCACCGGCCGCGCGTTCAGCGGCACGCGTTGCGGGCCGCTCAGGCGGTCCACCAGCGCCTGCAGGCGGTCGGCTTCGGAAATGATGACCTGGGTGTACTCGGCCAGCGCCGCGCTCGGCAGCTCGGCTTCCAGCAGTTGCGCGGCGCCGCGCAAGCCGCCCAGGGGATTCTTGACTTCGTGCGCGAGGTTGCGCAGCAGTTCGCGGTGCGCCTCGATCTCGTCGACCAGGCGATGGTTGCGGTCGGCCAGCACGCGCTGCTCGATCTCGCGGGTCTCGATCAGCACCGGCCAGGCCTGGCCGCTCAAGCCGACCGTGGTCACCGCCACTTCCACCGATTCGGCGGCGCGGCGCAATGAGGCCAGTTGCCTGACGTCGGCATACCTGCCGGCCGCGGCGCGGTCGATGGACGATTGGATGTTTTCCGGATTGTCGAACAGCGTGGCGGCGGAGTGGCCGCAAAGCTGCTTGCGGGAACGGCCGAACAGATCCTCGGCGGCCGCATTGGCGTATTCGATATGCCCGCGTGCGTTGACCAGGAAAACGGACGTGGCAAGCAGATCGAGAGCTTCTACATTCATTTTCAACGTACCCGAATGACTACAAGGGGGAAATCGGCACACCGGTCCGGTGGCGCTTGCGTGCGCCGCCCTGCCCGCCGGCGCGAGGGCCGGCGGGACAGGCTGTCGGTCGGCGACCTGGCGGTGCGCGTGGTGTCGGCCCTGGTTTCTGCCTACATCATCGCGCTCCCCCAGCCACAACCCCTGGAAATCAGAGGCTGTAGTACATGTCGAATTCGACCGGGTGCGTGGTCATGCGCAGACGGTTCACATCGGCCATCTTCAGGTCGATGTAGGCGTTGAGCATGTCGTTGCTGAACACGCCGCCGCGGGTCAGGAACTCGCGGTCGTTGTCCAGCGCTTCCAGCGCCTGCTCCAGCGAGGAGCACACGGTCGGGATCTTGGCGTCTTCTTCCGGCGGCAGGTCGTACAGATTCTTGTCGGCCGGATCGCCGGGGTGAATCTTGTTCTGCACGCCGTCCAGGCCGGCCATCATCAGGGCCGAGAAGGCCAGGTACGGGTTGGCCAGGGGGTCCGGGAAGCGCGCTTCGACGCGGCGGCCCTTTGGGTTGCCCACGTACGGGATGCGGATCGAGGCCGAACGGTTGCGGGCCGAGTAGGCCAGCTTGACCGGGGCTTCGTAGTGCGGGACCAGGCGCTTGTACGAGTTGGTGCCCGGGTTGGTGATGGCGTTCAGGGCGCGGGCGTGCTTGATGATGCCGCCGATGTAGTACAGCGCGAATTCCGACAGGCCGGCGTAGCCGTTGCCCGCGAACAGGTTCTGGCCGTCCTTCCAGATCGACTGGTGCACGTGCATGCCGGAACCGTTGTCGCCGACGACGGGCTTGGGCATGAAGGTGGCGGTCTTGCCGTAGGCATGGGCCACGTTGTGCACGATGTACTTGACGATCTGGGTCCAGTCGGCACGTTGCACCAGGGTGCTGAACTTGGTGCCGATTTCCAGTTGGCCGGCGCCGGCCACTTCATGGTGGTGCACTTCGACCGGCACGCCCATCTGTTCCATCAGCAGGCACATTTCCGAACGCATGTCCTGGAACGAATCGACCGGGGGAACGGGGAAGTAGCCGCCCTTGACCGCGGGACGGTGGCCGGTGTTGCCGCCTTCGAATTCCAGGCCGGTGGACCAGGAGGCCTCTTCCGACTTGATCTTGACGAAGGTGCCCGACATGTCGGTGTTCCAGGTCACGCCGTCGAACACGAAGAATTCGGGTTCCGGACCGAAGTAGGCGGTGTCGCCCAGGCCCGAGGCCTTCAGGTAGGCTTCGGCGCGCTTGGCCAGCGAACGCGGGTCGCGGTCATAGCCCTTCAGGTCCGACGGTTCGACCACGTCGCACGACAGGATCAGGGTCGGCTCTTCGCGGAACGGATCCAGGTTGGCGGTCGACAGGTCGGGGATGAGCAGCATGTCGGAGGCTTCGATGCCCTTCCAGCCCGGGATCGACGAACCGTCGAAAGCCTGCCCGCTTTCCAGCTTGTCTTCATCGATAGCGGAAGTGGGCACCGACACGTGGTGCTCGCGGCCAACCGTATCGGTAAAGCGGAAATCCACGAATTTGACTTCGTTGTCGGCGATCTGTTTCAGGACGTCTTTCGGGCTTGCCATGTCATCTCCATTAGATAAAAGGGTCGAGGGCTGTGCCGCTCGACTGGCATAAAAGAGGGAAGCAATAAGCGTGCCAGGTCTCACCCCCGGGATTGCCCGGGGAGGCCTGTGAGGTCATGGGGCAATGTAGCACCATCTTGGTGCAAATGATGGGGCATGATTGCCCCATCATGGTGCTTTATTGCTACAGGAACATTTCCTGCAGGTCGTTCAGGAAGCGCCAGCCCAGGGGCGTGGCCCGCAGGCGGGTGGGATCGGCGTCCAGCAGGCCCTTGGCGGACGCTGCCTCCAATTGGTGCGCGATGGCGGCCAGCGACAGGCCGGTGCGCTCGTTGAACAGCGAGGCCGCGACGCCGTCCTTCAGACGCAGGGCGTTCAGCATGAACTCGAACGGCAGCTCGTCGGGGCCGACCTGGCGGCTCTCCGCCAGGTGGCTGCCGTCGCCGGCGGCGGCCGCGCGCATCCAGGACTCCGGGCTGCGCAGGCGCGCCTCGCGCACGATGCGGTCATGGAACGACAGTTTGCCGTGGGCGCCCGGCCCCAGGCCGAGGTAGTCGCCGAACTCCCAATAGTTCAGGTTGTGGCGGCAGCGCGCCCCGGGCCGGGCATAGGCCGAGACCTCGTAGCGCGCCAGGCCGGCCGCGGCCAGCTCGGCCTCGACCGCGTCCTGCATGGCGGCGCTGGCGTCGTCGTCCGGCAGGTCCTCGGGCGGGAACTTGGCGAAGACGGTGTTGGGCTCCATCGTCAGGTGATAGAGCGACAGGTGCTCGGTGCCGAAGCCGATGGCCTGGCGCAGGTCGGCCACGCAGGCGTCCAGGGTCTGGCCCGGCAGCGCGAACATCATGTCCAGGTTGACGCGCGGCGCGGCGCGCTGGGCCATCTCGATGGCGGCGCGGGCCTGGGCCGCGTCGTGGATGCGGCCCAGCTTCTTCAACTGGGCGTCGTCGAAGCTCTGGATGCCCAGCGAGAAACGGGTCACGCCGCTGGCGGCGTAGTCGCGGAAACGGCCGGCCTCGGCGGTGCCGGGATTGGCCTCCATGGTGATTTCCGCATCGGGCCACATGTTCAGACAGGCGCGCAGCATGGCCAGCAATTCGTCCAGGCCGGCGGCCGACAGCAGGCTGGGCGTGCCGCCGCCGATGAACACCGAAACCACCTGGCGCCCCCAGATCGACGGCAGCGCCTGCTCCAGGTCGCTGCGCAGCGCGTCCAGGTAGGCGCGTTCGGGAATCTCGCCGCCGGGCGCGGCGTGCGAATTGAAATCACAGTACGGGCACTTGCGCACGCACCACGGCACGTGCACATAGACCGACAGCGGCGGCAAGCTGGTCAGGGTGGCGCCGGCCGGGGTGACCAGGCGCGAGCGGGCCGCGCCCATTTCGGAGCGGATGGGGATGGTGATGGACATTCGTGTTCCTGGCGGCGGCGCACACGCGCGCCGGGGTCAAGCCTGGTTCAGCTTGCTCAGCAGTTCGCGCAGCGCGCGGGCGCGATGGCTGATGCGGTTCTTTTCCTCGGGATCGAGCGCGGCGGCCGTCAGGCCCTGGTCGGGCAGGTAGAAGTGCGGATCGTAGCCGAAGCCGTTCTCGCCTTCCGGCTGGTCGATGATTTCGCCCTGCCACAGGCCTTCGCCGATCAGCGGGCGCGGGTCGTTTTCACCGCGCACCAGCGCCAGCACCGCCACATAACAGGCGCTGCGGTCGGTCGCCGACGCCAGCTTGTCGACCAGCAGCGCGTTGTTGGCCTGGTCGGATTTCTCGCCGCCATGCATCTTGGCGTAGCGCGCCGAATACACGCCCGGAGCGCCGTCCAGCGCGGCCACGCACAGGCCGGAATCATCGGCCAGCGCCGGCAGCCCGGTCAGGCGGCTGGCATGGCGCGCCTTGGTCAGCGCGTTCTCGACAAAGGTGACGTGGGGCTCCTCGGCCTCGGGCACGCCCAGGTCGCCCTGGGGCACCAGCTCGATGCCGAGCGGGGCGAACAAGGCGGAGAACTCACGCAGCTTGCCCGGGTTGTTGGATGCCAGCACGACGCGGCGCAGGGAATCGGGAATCTTGGGGGAAGTCATGGCCAAATTGTATAGGGCGCGGTCACCGCCCCGGGCGGCATGTTACGTGTAAGCGCAACAACACAGACATATTTCGTCGTCAATATGGGCAATCTTGTCACTGATCGTATCTGAACGCCCCGGCGATGAACCCACTTCACGCTTTGCCACGGCCGGTTGCGGCCAGCGCGCCCACCCATTCCGCCGGCGCCGCTGCGCCAGCCCCCGTCAGCCTGGCCGGCATCCTGCGCGAACGGCTGCTGCGCCCCCGCTTCCAGCCGGTGATCGACCTCTCGCACAGCCGCATCTATGGTCATGAAAGCCTGATCCGCGGCCCGGTCGACACCACCCTGCACTTTCCCGACGCCCTGTTCGCCGAGGCCCGCCGCCAGGGCCTGCATCCGCAACTGGAGCTGGCCAGCTTCCGGGCCGGCGCCCAGGGCTTCGACCAGACCGCGGCCGCCGGCAAGCTGTTCCTGAACCTGTCGGGTTCGGCGCTGATCCACTACTGGACGCTGTGGGGCGACGAAATGCCGCTGCGCCTGCTCAAGGATTGCACGCTGGCGCCGTCCAACATCATCGTCGAACTGACCGAGCAGGATCCCCTGTCCGAGCACATGTCGACGCTGGGCAACGCCTTTGCCTGCCTGCGCGAATACGGCATGCGCATCGCCCTGGACGACTATGGCGTGGGCAATTCCAACCTGCAGTTGTGGGCCGAGATGCAGCCCGATCTGGTCAAGATCGACCGCTACTTCTTCAACGGCATCGGCCATGACGATCGCAAGCAGAACATGGTGCGCGCCATCCTCAAGGTGGCGCAGTACCTGGGCACGGCCATCGTGGCCGAGGGCATCGAGACCGCCGAGGACTTGGCGGTGGTGCGCGACCTGGAGATCCGCTACGCCCAGGGCTGGCTGCTGGGACGCCCCGACGAAGCCCTGCTGACCGAACTGACCCCGCCGCTGCGCGACTCGCTGCGGGTGCGGGCGCCCGCCCCACTGTCGCAGCGCTCGACCGGCGGCACCGCCGCCAGCCTGCGGGTCGAGGCCCCGGCCGCGCTGCTGCACAAGCACACCAACGACGACGTGCACCGCCTGTTCATCGAGCACAAGAGCCTGCACGCCGTGGCGGTGGTCGACGGCGACAACCGGCCGGTGGGCATCATCAACCGCCGCGACTTCTCCGAACACTACGCGCAGCGCTACACCCGCGAACTGTTCGGACGCGACGCCTGCTCGACCTTCATGAACGGCGAGCCGGTGCTGGTGGACCTGGACGTGTCGATCGACCAGTTGAGCCACGTGTTGATCTCGGAAGACCAGCGCTACCTGATGGACGGCCTCATCATCACCCGCGACGGCCGCTACGACGGCCTGGCCACCGGCGAGACGCTGGTGCGCTCGGTGACCGAGATGCGCATCGAGGCCGCGCGCTACGCCAACCCGTTGACCTCGCTGCCGGGCAACATTCCCATCAGCCGGCATATCGCCACGCTGCTGGAGGACGCCGCCGATTTCACCATCTGCTACGGCGACCTGAACAACTTCAAGCCATTCAACGACGTCTACGGTTACTGGCGCGGCGACGACATGATCCTGCTGACCGCCGACATCATCAAGCGCCACTGCGATCCGCTGCGCGATTTCGTCGGCCACGTCGGCGGCGACGACTTCGTGGTGCTGCTGCGCAGCGCCGACTGGAACGAGCGCATCCAGCGCGTCATCGCCGAGTTCAACGAGCGCGCCATCGACCTGTACGACGACGAGGGCCGCCGCAACGGCGGCATCGAGGCCGAGGACCGTTACGGCGTGCCGCGCTTTTTCCCGTTCGTGACGCTGGGGGTCGGCGCGCTCACCGTCACCCCTTCCCTATGCGAGCGCATCCGCCCGGAGGACATCGCGTCGGCCGCTGCCCATGTCAAGCACAAGGTCAAGCATGGGAACCTGTCGCTGGTGACCGAGCGCTACAACGGCGGCGCCCTGCCGCAGCTCGTGCGCTGAAGCCTGCCCGGCGGCCTCCTGCGTCGCCTGGTCGATCTGGAATACCGACACCGCGCGCCGCAGGCCCTGGGCCTGCTGTTCCAGCGCGGCGGCCGCGGCGGCGGTCTGTTCGACCATTGCCGCATTCTCCTGGGTCGAGCGTTCGATATCCGCCACGGCGTCATTGACCGAGGCGATGCCCGCGGCCTGCTCGGCCGTGGCGCTGGAGATTTCCGCCACGATCTGGGTCACGCGGTCGACCGAGGCCAGCATGTCGCGCATGGTGTCGCCGGCCAGGTTGACCTGGCGCACGCCGGCCTCGACGCGCGCGGCCGAATCCTCGATCAAGCCCTTGATTTCCCTGGCCGCCTGGGCGCTGCGCTGGGCCAGCGAGCGCACTTCTCCCGCCACCACCGCAAAGCCCTTGCCCTGCTCGCCGGCGCGGGCGGCTTCCACCGCCGCGTTCAACGCCAGGATGTTGGTCTGGAAGGCGATGCTGTCCACCACCCCGACGATCTCGCCGATGCGGCGCGCGCTGTCGGCAATGCCCTGCATGCTGGTCACCACCTCCTGCACCGCCTGGCCGCCGCGCTGGGCCAGTTGGGTCGCGCTGAGCGCCTGGCGGCTGGCCAGATCGGCGTTGCCTGCGGTCATCTGCACCGTATGGGCCAGTTGCGTCATGTTGGCCGCGGCCTCCTGCAGCGAACCGGCCTGGCGCGCGGTGCGGTCCGACATGTCGGCGCCCCCGGCCGCGATCTCGCCCGAGCCCGTATGGATCTCCTCGACGCCATGGCGCACCGACGCCACCGCCGCCGACAGGCCGGTCTGCATGCGGCGCATGGCCGAATACAGCACGCCAATCTCGTTGTCGCCATGGACGGCGATGTGGCCGGTCAGGTCGCCGTCGGCGATGCGGTCGAAATGCGCGCCGGCCTCGTTCAGCGGCCGCAGGATGCGGCGGCGAAAGCCCAGCCGGATCAACACCGCCAGCACCAGCACGAAGCCCAGCACCGCCGCGGCCACCACGGTCACGCGCTGCATGGTCTGGCTGGCCCCGGCCACCGCGGCCTGGCCCTGCTGGCGCGCATAGGCCTGGTAGGCGTCGGCCTGCTTCACGTAGGCCGAGCCAGATGCCGGCAACACCTTGTCGACCAATCGATTCACCTCGATGCCGTTCCAGCCCTTGATGGCCTTGAACATGGGCGCCAGCGTCTGGTCGGCAAAAGCGGCATAGGCCGCCAGCGCCTGGTCGAACAGCGGCGCGCCCTGGGCGCTGGTGTCGGGATTGGCGCGCAGCCGCGCCAGGCTGGCAGCGGCCTGCCTGAGCAGCGCATCGGCATGGTTCAGCGACTGGTCGCGGGCTTCCTCCAGCCCGCCCTCCATGGCCGTCTTGGCGTCGGTCAGCGCGGCGCGCGCCTGGAACAGGCTGCTGGTCATGTCCGACAGGTCGCTGGCGCGCTCGATACTGCCCCGTCCCAGCGCCTCGATGTCGGCGCGGTTTTCGCGCAGCACGAAGATCCCGGCCGCCGCGGCCAGCGCGAACAGCACCACAAACACTGCCAGAATGGCGGAAACCGCCGTCGTCACCCTGAGATTTTTCCGCATATCCATCCGTCTGTTGCATCGCCACACAGGCGCATCGGCGCGATTATGGGGATGCAGTTTGGCAATTTCTTGACACAACCCGGCCCCCCGCATGACGAACGGCCGTCACACAAATGCGCTTTTGCGAACAGGAACCCGGTATTAATGAATTGTGAATTGGCAGGCGCGGCGCCTTGCGGCACATTCGATCCTGTCCCGAATTCCATTTCACTGTCGACATCGCAGCCCACCCCATGCCTCACGCCTCCCACGCCTACCAGGACATCCGCGAAGCCGTCCGCGACCTGTGCGCCCAATTCCCCGCCGAATACTTCCGCAAGGTCGATGAAGAACGCGGCTACCCCGACGCCTTCGTGCGCGCGCTCACCGAAGCCGGCTGGCTGGCCGCGCTGATTCCCCAGGAATACGGCGGCTCGGGCCTGGGCCTGACCGAGGCCTCGGTCATCATGGAAGAGATCAACCGCAGCGGCGGCAACTCGGGCGCCTGCCACGGCCAGATGTACAACATGGGCACCCTGCTGCGGCACGGTTCCGAGGCGCAGAAGCGCGAATACCTGCCGCGCATCGCCGCCGGCGAGCTGCGCCTGCAGTCGATGGGCGTGACCGAGCCCACCACCGGCACCGACACCACCAAGATCAAGACCACCGCCGTGCGCCGCGGCGACCGCTACGTCATCAACGGCCAGAAGGTCTGGATCTCGCGGGTGCAGCATTCCGACCTGATGATCCTGCTGGCCCGCACCACGCCGCTGGATCAGGTCACGCGCAAGTCCGAGGGCATGTCGATCTTCCTGGTGGACCTGCACGAGGCGGTCAAGCACGGCATGTCGATCCGCCCGATCCCCAACATGGTCAACCACGAGACCAACGAGCTGTTCTTCGACAACCTGGAGATCCCGGCCGACAACCTGATCGGCGAGGAAGGCAAGGGTTTCAAGTACATCCTGGACGGCCTGAACGCCGAGCGCACCCTGATCGCCGCCGAGTGCATCGGCGACGGCTACTGGTTCGTCGACAAGGTCACCGCCTACGCCAAGGAACGCATGGTGTTCGGTCGCCCCATCGGCCAGAACCAGGGCGTGCAGTTCCCCATCGCCCGCGCCCACATCAACGTCGAGGCCGCCAGCCTGATGCGCTACGAGGCCTGCCGCCTGTTCGACGCGCACGAACCCTGCGGCGCGCAGGCCAACATGGCCAAGCTGCTGGCCGCCGACGCCTCCTGGGAGGCCGCCAACGCCTGCCTGCAGTTCCACGGCGGCTTCGGCTTCGCCACCGAATACGACGTCGAGCGCAAGTTCCGCGAGACCCGTCTCTATCAGGTCGCGCCGATCTCGACCAACCTGATCCTCTCCTACGTCGCCGAACACATCCTGGGCCTGCCGCGCTCCTTCTGACCATGACCCCCGACACCTCCCACCCCAGCGCCACCCTCGCCGCCTTCGCCGCCAACCTGCGCTTCGAGGACATCCCCGCCCCGGTGCTGCGCCGCGCCGAAGACCTGTTGCTGGACTGCCTGGCTTCGATCCTGGCGGGCGCCGCGTCGCGCCCGGTGCTGGCCATCGACCGCTACGCCGCCGCCATGGGGCCGGCGGACGGCCCCAGCGAGATCCTGATCAACCGGCGCCGCACCTCGCCGGTGTTCGCCGCCATGGTCAACGCCGCCGCCGCCCACGTGGTCGAGCAGGACGACGTGCACAACGGGTCGGTGTTCCACCCCGCGGCCGTGGTGTTCCCGCCGGTGCTGGCGGTGGCCCAGGCGCTGGGCCGCAGCGGCCGCGACCTGCTGGTGGCGGCCGTGGCCGGCTACGAAGTCGGCATCCGCGTCGGCGAATTCCTGGGCCGTTCGCACTACAAGATCTTCCACACCACCGGCACCGCCGGCACGCTGGCCGCCGCCGCGGCCACCGGCCGCCTGCTGGGCCTGTCGCCCGCGGCCATGCTGGACGCCTTCGGCTCGGCCGGCACGCAAGCGGCGGGCCTGTGGGAGTTCCTGCGCGACGCCGCCGATTCCAAACAATTGCATACCGCCCGCGCCGCCGCCAACGGCATCGCCGCGGCCTACCTGGCGCAGGAAGGCTTCACCGGCGCGCGCCACATCCTCGAAGGGCCGCAGGGCATGGCCGCCGGCATGTCGAGCGACGCCGACCCGGCCCGCCTGACCGACCGCCTTGGCACGCGCTGGGCGCTGGCCGAAACCTCGTTCAAGTTCCATGCATCGTGCCGCCACACCCATCCGGCGGCGGACGCCCTGCAACAGGTGCTGCGCGAACACAAGCTGGCCGAGAGCAATATCGCGCGCGTGGTGGCGCACGTGCACCAGGGCGCCATCGACGTGCTGGGGCCGGTGGTCGATCCGCGCACCGTGCACCAGTCCAAGTTCTCGATGGGCACGGTGCTGGGCCTGATCGCGCGCCAGGGTCGCGCCGGCCTGCCGGAATTCGATGCCGCGCTGGACGATCCGGCGGTGGCCGACTTCCGCGGCCGGGTCACGATGGAACTGGATCCGGAAGTCGACGGCGCCTATCCGCAGCGCTGGATCGGCAAGGTCACGGTGCATACCCGCGACGGCCGCGTGCTGCACGGCCGCGTCGACGAACCCAAGGGCGATCCCGGCAACACCCTGTCGCGCGACGAGATCGAAACCAAGACGCTGAGTTTGGGCCGCTATGCCGACGCCGCCACCGAGGCCGAGCTGCGCGGCCTGATCAAAGCGATCTGGGACCTGGAGCGGGCCGGCAAGGTGGGCGCCCTGCTGCCCTGAGGCCCGCGCCGGCCGCTTACGCCAGCGCCGCCCGCTGCGCCCGCACCAGGCCGGCGATGCCGCTCTCGGCCAGGCCCAGCATCGCGTCCAGTTCGGCGCGCGTGAAGGTCGCGCCCTCGCCCGTGCCCTGCACTTCCACGAAGGCGCCGCCGCCCGTCATGATGACGTTGACGTCGGCGTCGCAGGCCGAGTCTTCCTCATAGTCCAGGTCCAGCACCGGACGGCCCTGCACCAGCCCGACCGACACCGCCGCCACCGCGTCGCGGATCGGGTTCACGGCCAGGTCGCCGCGTTGCATCAGCAGCGCCACCGCGTCGGACGCGGCCACCCAGGCGCCGGTGATGCTGGCGCAGCGGGTGCCGCCGTCGGCCTGCAGCACGTCGCAATCCAGGTGCAGCGTGCGCTCGCCCAGCGCCCGCATATCGAACACGGCGCGCAGGCTGCGGCCGATCAGGCGCTGGATCTCCTGGGTGCGGCCGCTCTGCTTGCCACGCGCGGCCTCGCGGTCGCCGCGGGTATGGGTGGCGCGCGGCAGCATACCGTACTCGGCCGTGACCCAGCCCTCGCCTTTGCCCTTGAGGAATGGCGGCACCTTTTCCAGCACGCTGGCCGTGCACAGCACGTGGGTGTTGCCGGCCTTCACCAGTACCGACCCTTCGGCGTAGCGCGTGAAACCGCGCTCCAGGCTGAACGGCCGCAGTTCGTCGACGGCGCGGCCCGACGGGCGGGCAATGGCGGTGGCAGTGGTCATGGCAAGGCTCCAATCAGATTCGGTTGGCGGCATTGTACGGGCTGCCGGTCGCTGCCCCGCCCGGGTTTGGAGTATCCTGCCGCGATACACGGGTTGCATATACCCGCCCGCGTCCGCGCACGACGGACAGGCGGAACCGGCGCGGCCCGATCCAAAACAAGCAACAGGATATCGACACCATGATTCGCAGTATGACCGCCTTCGGCAACGCCCGGGCAGACCTGGAACAAGGCACGCTGGCGCTGGAACTGCGCAGCGTCAACAGCCGCTTCCTCGACCTCTATTTCCGCCTGCCCGACGAGCTGCGCCACGTCGAGACGCCGCTGCGCGAACTGCTGACGGCGCAACTGGGGCGCGGCAAGGTCGAGATCCGCGTGTCCTACACCCGCAACGTCAGCGCCGACCTGTCCAGGCTGGACCCCGCCTGGCTCGAAACGCTGGCCGAACAACTGCAGGCCGCGCGCCGCGTCCTGCCCGACATCGCCGCCCCGCGACTGGTCGAGCTGTTCAACTGGCCCGGCCAGCGCGCCAACGACGCGCTCGACCCGCAGGTCTGGGGCGCCGCCTGCATGCAGGCCGCCCAGGAAGCGCTCAAGCAGTTGCAGGAAGGCCGCGCGCGCGAAGGCGAACGCCTGGCCGGCATGATGCGCGACTGTGCCGACGGCGTGGCCGCCATCGTCGAACTGGTGCAGAACCACCTGCCGCAGTTGCTCGCCGACCACCGTGACAAGCTCGCCGCCAAGCTGCGTGAAAGCGTGGAAACGGCTTTCCCCGGCGGTTTCACCCATATCTCGGGCGCCGAATTGTCCGAGCGGCTGTCGCAGGAAGCCAACCTGTTCGCGCTGCGCATCGACGTCGCCGAGGAACTGTCGCGCCTGCGCTCGCACGTGGCGGAGCTGCGTCACCTGCTGACCGACGGCGGCGGCAAGGCCGAAGGCAAGAAAAGCGCCGGCAGCGCCGGCAAGCGCCTGGACTTCCTGTTCCAGGAAATGAACCGCGAAGCCAATACGCTGGGTTCCAAGGCCGGCAGCATGGAAGTCACCCGCGCCGCCATGGACCTGAAGCTGCTGATCGAGCAGATGCGGGAACAGGCGCAGAACATCGAGTGACCCGCAAACGCCAAGGCCGCCGCAATCACTGCGGCGGCCTTGGCCGGATGCAAGAAGGCCGCGGAGTTCCGCGGCCTTTTCTCATCGCGCGTTGGTACCGGGCGCTGTCGCCGTCTCCGGCCCGACCGTGGCGGGCTCGCCGCGCAGGGCCGAATCCAGGTAGGCGCTGCGCGCCCGGGCATCCGGGAACGTCATGTCCTTGTAGCTGACAAAGCGCGAACCCTTGACCAGCCGGTAGCCCAGCCAGATCAGCAGGAACAGCGGAATGCCGATGTAGGTGGCCGCGACGCCGCCCCAGTCGATGCGGTGTTCCAGGAAGGCCTGGTAGTTCTGGCCCAGCGTGATGATGAGACAGAGCACGAAGGCGAAGATCGGGCCGAACGGGAAGAACGGCGACACATAGGGCAGATCGGCCAGATTGCGGCCCTGCTTGACGTAGCCACGGCGGAACCGGTAATGGCTGATGGCAATGCCCAGCCAGGCGATGAAGCCGGTCATGCCCGAGGTGTTCAGCAGCCAGATGTAGACCGCCTTGGGGCTGAAGATGAACGAGAAGAAGCACAGCGCCGCCACCACGGTGGTGGCCAGCAGCGCCCACAGCGGCACGCCGTTGCGCGCCACCCGGCCGAAAATACGCGGCGCCTTGCCGTCACGCGCCAGGCTGTAGAGCATGCGGGTGGCCGCGTACATGCCGGAATTGCCGGCCGACAGCACCGAGGTCAGCACCACCGCGTTCATGATCGAGGCCGCCGCCAGCAGCCCGGCGCGTTCGAAGATCAACGCGAACGGACTGACGCTGACGTCGGTGACGTCATTGCGCAGCAAGTGCGGATCGGTATAGGGAATCAGCAGGCCGATCACCAGGATCGCCATCACGTAGAACAGCAGGATGCGCCAGAACACCTGGCGCACGGCGCGCGGCAGGTTGCGCGCGGGGTCCTTGGATTCGCCGGCGGCGATGCCGATGAGTTCGGTGCCCTGGAACGAAAAGCCCACTACCATGGCCACCCCGATCAGGGCGGCGAAACCGCCGGCGAACGGCGCGTCGCCCACGGTCCAGTTGGCCACCCCGCCATCCTCGCCGCCGCGGATGATGCCCAGCAGCATCATCACGCCCATGGCGACAAACGCCAGCACGGCGATCACCTTGATCAGCGCGAACCAGAATTCGGCCTCGCCGAAGCCGCGCGCCGACAGCGCATTCAACCCAAAAGTGATGGCAAGGAACAGCGCGCTCCAGTACACGCCCGGCACGTCGGGAAACCAGTACGCCATCACCAGTTGCGCGGCCACCAGATCCACCGCCACCGTGACGGCCCAGTTGTACCAGTAGTTCCAGCCCAGCGCGAAGCCGAAGCCATCTTCGACATAGCGCGCGCCGTAGGTCGAGAACGACCCGGACACCGGCATCGCGGCGGCCAGCTCGCCCAGGCTTGTCATGAGGAAATAGACCATCACGCCGATCAGCACATAACCCAGCAGCGCCCCGCCCGGACCGGCCTGGGCGATGGTGGCGCCGGAGGCCACGAACAGCCCCGTCCCGATGGAGCCGCCCACCGCGATCATCGTCAGGTGGCGCGCCGACAGGGCGCGGCGCAATTCGGACGGTTCTGCCGCCCCCTTCTTGCCGCCGTCGCGGTGCTGGTCGTGTTCCGTCAATGCCAAAGTCGTGTTCCTTCAGAGCAAAAAAGCCCCCGCGGATTGTGCCCCCGGGCGCCGTGGGATTTCCACGCAACGCGCGAGCATAGCGCAACTGCCCCCGGTCGTCGAAACGGCCGGGGGCAGGCGTGGATCCGTCCCCGCGCGGGGGATATTCACGCCGGGGCTATTGAAACGCCGTTTCCATGAAGGTGCGCAGCTTGCGCGAATGCAGCCGCTCGGGCGGCATGTCGCGCAGGCGTTCGAGCGCCCGGATTCCGATTTCCAGGTGCTGATTGACCTGGCGGCGGTAGAACGCGCTGGCCATGCCCGGCAATTTCAATTCGCCATGCAGCGGCTTGTCCGACACGCACAGCAGCGTGCCGTACGGCACGCGGAAGCGGAAGCCGTTGGCGGCGATGGTGGCGGACTCCATGTCCAGCGCGATGGCGCGCGACTGCGCGAAGCGCTCGACCAGCTCGACGTGGTCGCGCAGTTCCCAGTTGCGGTTGTCGATGGTGGCCACGGTGCCGGTGCGCATGATGCGCTTGAGGTCCCAGCCGGACAGTCCGGCGACCTCTTCGACCGCCTGCTCCAGCGCCACCTGCACCTCGGCCAGGGCCGGCACCGGCACCCAGGTGGGCAGGTCGTCGTCCAGCACGTGGTCCTCGCGCACGTAACCGTGGGCCAGCACGTAGTCTCCCAGCCGCTGCGAGTCGCGCAGGCCGGCGCAGTGGCCCAGCATCAGCCAGGCGTGCGGGCGCAGCACCGCGATGTGGTCGGTGATGGTTTTGGCATTGGACGGCCCCACGCCGATGTTCACCAGCGTGATGCCCGAATGGTCGCCGCGCACCAGGTGATAGGCCGGCATCTGCGGCAGGCGCTGCGCCTGGCCGTCGTCGGCCGGGCCGGATTCGCCGCGCCGCGTGATGCGGTTGCCCGGCTCCACCAGCATCTCGTAGTCTTCGTTGCCGCTGGCCATCAGCGCGCGGGCGCGGGCGCAGAACTCGTCGACGTAGAACTGGTAGTTGGTGAACAGCACGAAATTCTGGAAATGCGCCGGCGCCGTGGCGGTGTAGTGCTGCAGCCGGTGCAGGGAATAGTCCACCCGTTGCGCCGTGAAGGGCGCCAGCGGCTTGGGCTCGCCCTCCTTGCCGCGCCACGAACCGTTGACGATGGCGTCGTCGGTCACCGCCAGGTCGGGCACGTCGAACAGGTCGCGCAGCGGGCGCTTGAGCGCCTCGAGATGCTCGCCTTCGACATACGCGCCCTCGGGGAAAGCGAAGTGCAGCGGGATGGGCGAATCGGATTCGCCAACCTCGACCGCCACGCGGTGGTTCTGCAGCAGTTGGCCCACCTGTTCGATCAGATAGTCGCGAAACAGCGCCGGCTGGGTGATGGTGGTCTGGTAGATGCCGGGTTCGGCCACGTGGCCGTACGACAGGCGGGTATCGATGGGATCGTAGGTTTCCACCAGGATACGGATGGCCGGGTAATAGGCCCGGGCCCGTTCGCGGCCATTGGACGAGCCTTTCAGGACTTCGCGGAACGCCGCCCGCAGGAATGCCGTGTTGCGGGCGTAGATCTCCGCCAGCCGGTCGACCGCCGCCACCGCGTCTTGGTAGGGCTCGAAAGGAATGGCCTCGGGCCGGTTCATCGAGGACAAAGGGTGTACTGCGTTCATCATGCGCTGGACTCCGCTTTCTTATGGTCTTGTTTTCAGCGGCCGCTGTCGGCGATCAAACCGGCAAGGGCCGATGGCACCGATTATGCCCGACCCAATCGCTCGATGAAGTGCCATATTGGCCCGCCTGACCAGACGCCATCTGACGCCTGATCTCCGGCGCCAGGGTCGTCATTGCGATGGAAACAATATATCATTCCGTTTTTCCATTTTTACGCCCTGCCCATGCCGCCGGCCACCGGCTTTCGCCCCCGCCCGACTCAGCGCCTTGCCCGATGGGCGACGCTGGCGTGGCTGTGCGCCTGCCTGCTGCTGGCGCCGCTGGGCGGAGTGCGGCACGCGCTGGCGCACCTGTATGACGCACCCGAGTCCAGCCAGGACGCCGCGCATACCCCCGACAAGCTCGGCCACTGCGACCTCTGCCATATCTGGGATCTGCTGGACGCAACGCTGCCAGCCTCGTTTCCCGTCATCAACGGCAGTCCGCCCCGGCTGACGCCGCCGCCGCCCACCCCGCGCGGCGCCACGCTCGTCACCAGTCCCTGGTTCCAATCGCGCGCCCCGCCCGCCGCGGCCTGATCCCCTCGCGCCCGATTCCAACCGCCGCCGTCCATCGGCCGGCACCCAGGACTGCCACCATGTCTATTGCTTCTTCCTTTGCGGGGACGCGCTCGTCCCTGCGCGCCTTCACCCTCAGCCCGCTCGCCCTCGCCTGCCTGCTGGCCCTGCCGCAGGCCGCCCGCGCCCAGGCCGCCGCCGACGCCACCACGCTGTCGCCCGTCATCATCACCGCCAATCCGCTGGGCAGCGAAGCGCTCGCCTCGCCGTCGACGGTGGTGCAAGGCACCGGCCTCGACCTGCGGCGCGCCTCGAACCTCGGCGAGACCCTCAACGGGCTGCCCGGCGTCTCCACCACCACCTACGGCCCGATGGTGGGCCGCCCCATCATCCGCGGCATGGACGGCGACCGCATCCGCCTGCTCAACAACGGCGTCGGCTCGCTCGACGCCTCGTCCCTGTCGTTCGACCACGCGGTGCCGCAGGACCCGCTGTCCACCAACCGCGTCGAGATCCTGCGAGGCCCGGCCGCCCTGCTGTACGGCGGCAGCGCCATCGGCGGCGTGGTCAACACCATCGACAACCGCATTCCCACCGAACCCATCGACGGCATCCACGGCGACGTCGCCGGCAGCTACGGCGGCGCCAACAACGACCGCAACGGCGCAATCCAGCTCGAAGGCGGCGACGGCAACTTCGCCATCCACGCCGACGCCTTCAGCCGCAAGACCGGCGACCTGCGCATTCCCGGCTACGCCCGCACCTCGCAGCAACGCGCGATCGACGGCCCCGACCGGGACCAGCCGCGCGGCACCCTGCCCAACAGCGACGGCCAGGCCAGCGGCGGCGCGCTCGGCATGTCCTGGACCGGCGACCGCGGCTACGCCGGCCTGTCCTACAGCGGCTACGACTCGAACTACGGCTCGGTGGCCGAGCCGGACGTGCGCATCAGGATGCGCCAGGAACGCTTCGGCTTCGCCAGCGAGCTGCGCGACCTGGAAGGCCTGTTCACCAGCGTCAAGATGAACTTCGCCTACACCGATTACCAGCACAAGGAAATCGAGGACGGCGAGACGGGCACCATCTTCAAGAACCGCGGCTACGAGGCCCGCATCGAGGCCCGCCACGCCGACATCGGGCCGCTGCGCGGCGTGGTAGGCCTGCAACTGGGCCAGACGCGCTTCTCGGCGCTGGGCGACGAAGCGCTGGTGCCCACCACCGACACCGATTCCGCCGCGCTGTTCGCGCTGGAGGAATGGAAGATCAACGAGCGCCTGACGCTGAGCGCCGGCGCGCGCGCCGACCACACCCGCCTGACGCCGGGCGGCGGCGGCAACGAACGCTTCGACGGCTCCAATCGCCGCACCTTCACCGCCGGCAGCTTCTCGCTGGGCGGCATCTACAAGCTGGACAGCGCCTGGTCGGTGGCCGCCAACACCGCCTACACCGAGCGCGCGCCCACCTTCTACGAGCTGTACGCCAACGGCCCGCACGCCGCCACCGGCCAATACCTGCTGGGCGACCAGAACCTGGCCAAGGAACGCGCCTGGTCCGGCGACCTGTCGCTGCGCTACAAGAAGGACGCCGACAGCGCCAGCGTCGGCGTGTTCTACAGCCGCTTCTCCAACTACCTGGCCGAAATGAACACCGGCCGTTTCCGCAACGATGACGGCGACCTGGTCGCGGCCGGCGATGACGGCGCCCTGCCCGAGGCCCGCTACCAGGGCGTGTCCGCGCGCCTGTACGGCGTGGAAGCGGAAAGCAGCACGCGCGTGCTGCAATCGGGCGGCCACAAGCTGGACCTGGGCCTGTCGGGCGACTACACCGTGGCCCGCAACAGCGACACCGGCCGCTCGCTGCCGCGCATTCCGCCGCTGCGCCTGCGGGTGGGGTTGGACTACGGCTACGGCCCCTACAGCGCCGGCCTGAGCGTGTCCAAGGCCTTCGCCCAGCACAGCCGCCCGGACAACGACACGGCCACCGCCGGCTACTACAGCCTGGACGCCACCGCCGGCTACCGCTTCAAAGTCGCCGCGGTGCAATGGCAGGCCTACGTGCGCGGCATCAACCTGACCAACCAGGACATCCGCTACGCCACCTCGGTGCTGCGCGACGTCGCTCCCGAAGGCGGGCGCGCCGTGATGGTCGGCCTGCGCGGCAGTTTCTAGCCGCCAGGCGCGGCGCCCGTTACCTTTTCCCCACTGCCGCAGGTAACGGGCGCCCCGCCAGAATGCTGCATTGCACTACAAATGTAATGAAACTTTATTCCATTACAATGCGAAGGCAGATTGCGAGGCTCAAGCCTCCCCTGCGCCCTTTTCCGCCGGCTTGTCTGACCCGACAAAGCCATGCCGCCCACTCCGATTCCTGAAGTGACGTAATGACGCCGCCTACGCGAAAAGCACGATCCGCCCTGTTCCGCCTGCCCGCATTCCTGTCCGCGCCCCTGCTGGCCCTGACGTTCTCCTGGTTACCCGGCGCCGCCCAGGCGTCCATCCCCTCCGAACAAGCCCGCGCCACCCTGTCCGGCCTGAGCCTGGCGCAGGAACCCACCGTGCCCACCCTGCGCGAACGCGTGGTGCAAGCCGGCCTGGCCGCCATCGGCACGCCCTACAGTTGGGGCGGCGACGACGCCGCCGAAGGCTTCGACTGCAGCGGCCTGGTGCTGTACGTGTTTCGCGAGATCGCCGGCCTGGAACTGCCGCGCACCGCGCGCCAGCAGCGCACCCAGGGCGATACGGTCAACAACAAGAAACAGCTCAAGCCCGGCGACCTGGTGTTCTTCGCCACCCGCGGGCGCGGCATCACCTCGCACGTGGGCATCTACATCGGCCAGGACAAATTCGTGCACGCCCCGCGCCGAGGCGCCAAAGTGCGCGTGGACGAGATGAAGAATCCGTACTGGTCCAAGCGCTATCTCGGCGCGCGCAGCTACATCGATACGGCCAAGGGCCAGATGCTGGCGCAGAAGTAGATAAGCCGCCGCGCCGCGTGCTGTGCGCTCGCGGCGCCGTGTAGGGAATGTCTCGTCGTGAGGGCGCAGGCGCCGTCGCCCTCCCGCGAGTTCGGATCCGGCATTGCCAGCACCTGATTGGCGGTCTTGCCGGTGCGATTCCGTTGGGCGTTGATACCGGCGTTGGACACGGCCGCACGGCAGATACTGCTGTGCGTCACGTTGCTTTGCTGCTCAGGAGCGTGCGCATGCCCGGCGCTGGCGCCGGCACCCAAGTTCTGAACAGCTCGCATCCCCGGTAACGCTGAAGCCGCACAACAGGCCTCGCCCGGGGCACCTTGTAAAGCTGCCGCTCTCGATGTCACTGACGGCAAGCTTCGCCTCATCACGGCATTCCCCCATCACCGTCGCTTCGGACGAGCCTTGAGGGTGTAGACGCGCCCTGCTTGTGCCGAAACATCCGTTATGCGCTTGGGGCCGATGCGATCGATCATGTGCAGCGAGTAAATGCCTCCCGCAAAGCAAGACCCAGCTCCATGTCGCTGGCAGTCTGCGGAACGATTACTGGGACAAGATCTAAATTAGTACGCACCGTGAAGCCGTCCAGCCCTTTGCGGTGAGTCGGCTGGAATTCGATTCCCTCGCTTATCACGGAGACCGGACAAAACTTCATGCTCTTATATAAAGCCCGCTTCCCGGCATATCCGAATTTTTTCATCATCAAGGAATCTTCTTCGCCCCCCCTTCGTTTCAGTTCGCCCGAATTAATCAGTTGATTCACATATTCTTGAGAAACGGGTCTGCTCGCGGCAAGAGCCCGCCTGACAGCACTACCCAGCACCTCATCGTTTTCATCCGGCGGCAGAAATAACTTATATCCATCTGGATCACTAATTTCTATTAATTCAACTGCCAGGGAACTTACGCTGAAAAATTTGTCATTCGAAAGCACGATGGCAGATGGAATAAATTTTTTCATGCTCATTACCTCACTTTAGTTACAACGATATTTATATCGAATTGCTTTGCATATTCGATAGTTTTCGCGATGGCTGAAAACTGTTCGACCGTCGAATTCGCCGGCACAGCAAGATGCATCTCGCGTCGCGCAAAAGAGCTCGCACTGATCATTTCTTCCTTTGCGCCATCCCTTGTGAACTCAATCATCTCATCCACGTATTTGTTGAGCGTTCTTGTGATCGCCGCAGGTTGTTGATAGCTCTTTGCCCCTGTATCCAGCGTTTTTGTGCTGATGGCTATTCCGTCCGGGGTGAGATGATCAAAGGTTGAAAAATTACTTTTGACCGCGTTCAGATCGCGTGTTCCCGGCGGTAATTTCGCCTGAACAAAAGCTTCGAAGGGTTTGCCCTGCTGAGCGATCCCCTTCCCCCATTGCATCCCGATCTCGCTCATCGAAACTGTACCGCCCAGGCCTTTGCCTTCAGCCTTCAGCAGTTGAGCGCCAAGCTTCATGACGTCCAGGGTCTTGGCACTTACGTTAATGCCTGCCTTTGCAAGTGCAATTCCCCCCTTTGCCGCAGTACCGACGCCAGTCACTGCGGTGCCAACCTGCCACGCCAGATTGCCGAGGTCCTCGCCAAGTTGAAGGGCATGGTCGGTGCCACCAACCTCAATGGCCTGACGCATCCGAGTGATCTTCGCGTCGAATTCGGCGACGAGCGAGTCGCCGAGTTGTTTCCGCATATCAGGATCGGTGACGAGCTCCTTGATTCCGTTCAATCCCGCGATCGGGTCGGACAGGAATGCCGCCAGACCCTTAACGTCATCCCAGCCCGCCAGAGCGAGACCTTTGCCAATGCCGGCAGTCGTCAGCACATCCTGCTTGCCCGAGATGTAGACCCATTTGCCCTGAATCTTCAGGTACTCAAGCATGCCGTCGGCGGCCGCGAGTTCCTTGTTCATCTGGACGATCTGCTGGGTCGCCAGCCAGTTGTTGTCCACCGCGGTTGCCGCGGCGGTCGATGCCGGGGCTGCATCCACCACGCCGCCTGCCGCACCGATGCCTGTCACGATGCTGACTATGAGATTGCGTTTGGCTTCGCGCTCAGTCGCTTTTTCATCGGGTGTCGTTTCGCCGAACAATCCTGTCAGAAGACTGCTGGCCGATGCTCCCAGCGCGGCGCTGGTGCAACTCTGGCTACTCGCCGCGGCGCCTGCGCAGGCCACTATCGCGTGCATCGACGCATGCAGCGCACTGCCTTCGGTCAGCGTTCCGTTGGCGACCAGTTTGCCGACGTAGCCCGCCCCCTGTTGCTGCACGTAGTTGACCAGCATGTTCTGAGCGAACTGCGAAGTCGTGCCAGTAACGTTGCCGCCAGCCGCAGCGGTAAGGGCGGCAGCAATCTGCCGGTACGTGCCGCCCGCCCCCCAATTGGCGTCAATGTTTCGTGCTTCGGCGTAGCTTGCCGCTGCCTGATCCCTGAGAGCCTGCCGTTGAGCATCCGAAAGACCATTGCCGGGGTCCGCGGCCATTGCTTCAGCCGCTTTGGCTTCGCTGACTCTGACATCGGCCTTCTTCGCCATATTGTTGAGCAGCGTGCCGGTTTCCCGCGTCAGCGCCCCCACGATCTCGAAGCCTGCCCTGATCTCCTGCTCGTTGAAAATGGGTTTGAGAGCGTTGGCGCCGTCCTGTCCGGTGAACACGTCACGGTTCAGTCCGGCCATCATTTCGTCGACCGACTGGCCTGACAGGTCCTGCTGAGCCAGTTCGTTGGTGATAGTGAGGCGCGCCCCGCTAATGCCGCTGCGGGTGGCGCTGGCACTGTTGCCGCTGGCGGCCATGACAACTGGCAGACTGGCGCTGAAGTTGCCCAGGGTCGGCAGGGTACTGCCGGGCACCTGGCCGCCGGTGGCGGCCTGCCCCTGCTGGTTGGTACCCACACCGCCGCCGGGGCCAGTTTCCTTCCTGTCGCCATTGCCAGTGCTGTACCCGCCGCCAACACTGATGCTGCTGGCGGAGTATTCGGCGTGGTTACTGATGTCACTCGTGGTGAGTGTGCCGGTGGTCAGCGTGTTGAAACCATCCCTGACCGCCTTCTCGGACGACGTGATGGCGGCTCCCCTTAGGTCGGTGTTGTCCCTGACTTTTATCTGGAACCCGCCCTCGCCGGCTTCGATGCGCGACTGTTCGGTGACGCTGGCATAGTCGCTGTGTATCTTCTGCTGGCTAAGGTTTACGCTGCCCGAGAAGCCCGCGCCCACGGTCACGCTGCCGCCAACGTTGGTGTCCTTGCTCCGGAAGGTACTGGTATCCTGCAGGCTCTCGATGCTGAGGTTGCCGCCTACGTCGGCCATCACCTGCCTGCCGCTGGCGACCGCGCCGCGCAGGCGGGTGTCGCCGCCGGATCCCAGGATCAAACGTTCGCCGGCTGTTACGTGGCTGTTGGTCCAGGTGACATCCTTGCCTTCTCCCTTACCTCTGCCAATGCTGGCGTTCGCCGTGACGCCCATGGCGGCGCCGCCCTGGCCGACAGAGATCGCCACACCCACTCCCGCGCTGGAGTTGCTGCTGGTTCGGCGGGTTTCTATGGTGTTCTGCGCCGCCAGCAGATTGATATCGCCATCGGCCTTGAGCACCGCGTCGCCGCCCGCGCGGATGTCGCTGCCGCGCACGGTCAGGTTGGAATCCGGGCCGCCGCTGGCGTCGATGCGCACATCGCCGCCAGCGGCCACGGCTGAACCGGCGGCCGTATCCGTGGTGGCGGTGGATTTGCTGTCGCTTTTACTGGCGCCAACGGTGATCGAGATATTGACGCCGCCGGCCGACTGCGGGTCGGCCTGGACGGCATCGTAGGCATTCTTGGCCGCCAGCCCCGTGGCCGCGCCTGCCAGCACCTGCATACGTCCGTCAGTCGTCTGGCCGGCAGCGCGCTTCATCTGCCCGGCGGTCTCAATGGCCGACAACACCGGCGCAGAAAGCGCCACGGTCAGGCCGGACTGGCGGAACTTGCTCTGTTCCACGCGCTTGCCGGTTTCCCGCGCGTCGACGATATCGACCTTCCCGGCGTGGATGTCGATAGCGCCCTTGGGCGCGAGGATATGGCTGCCGGTCTGCTGGTAGTGGCCGTCCGCCGCCAGGGTCACGTTGCCGGCAGTGGAGCCCGCGGTTGAGGCCGCCGCATGGGTACTGGCGTCCCGGCGGTCGCCGCTTTGCATCTGGCTGCCGATCGTGAAGGCGAGCCCCCCGTTGTAAAGGAAGCCGCTTTTCCGGTTTTCCTTGAAGTGGCTTTCCTGGCTGGTTTCGGTGGCGGCCAGCAGGGTCAGGTTGTTGTTGGCCACGATGGCCGTGCCGGCATCGGAGACGACGTTGCTGCCGGTCAGGTTGACGTTCTCGCCCCGGATGGCAACGGTGTTGCCGCTGAAGGTGCCGGATAGCGCCGTGGTCTCTTCCAGGCTGTCGCGGGTCGTTTTCGTGCTGGAGCCCAGCAGGCTCCTGGATGTATGTCGACGGCCTTCGGCCCAGTTGCGGTTCGCTTTGCCTGCCAGGATATTCACGTCGCCCCGCGCAACGGCAACCAGGGCTCCCTGCTCGCTGGTGACAGCGCCAGCGGTGCTACTCAGATCGCGGCCAGCCTGCAGGCGCACGTCGCCGGCCGTGGTGATGGCGCTGCCGACATCCTGCTCGTAACCCTGCCTGAGATAGTTGCTGGCATTGCGTACGTTGTTCTCCTGCTCGGCAATCGTGACGGTGCCCAGCGTCAGGTCCCGGCCGGCGACCATGGCGGTCTGACCATCCTTGCCGCGGTTGCCGACCCGGGCCGCGATCAGCTTGGCGTCACGCCCCGCCGAGGCCAGCAGGAGGCCATTCGGGTTGGTGACGTAGAGACCGGCCACGCGATCCAGGCTGGTCCGGCTGAAGTCGCTGCGTCCGGCCCGCGTGGCGCCGCCGCAAGTGGTGCTGACCACGTTGAGGTCGCGTCCGGCGCCGAGCCGCAGCGTCGAACCGGCATCCAGCGTGCCGCCGATGTTGTCGATGTCGGCGCGGGCGCTGAGCGCCACGGCATCGCCGGTGATGCGGCCGCCGAGAATGCGCAGGTTCTCGCCGCTGAGACTGACCACCGCGCGTCCCGCAATGGCGCCGGAACTAACGAGATCGCCTTTCAGGTTGAGATCGATGGAGTTGGCGGCCAGCAGGCTACCGTTGCCGTCAATGTCGCCAGGCCGTACGCGGACGTAGACCTGCGGCGCCAGGGCGCGCGTGATACTGCCATCGGCCAGCGTCACGTCGCGTTCGACCAGCCAGACGATATCGCTGGTGAGCTGGGCCATCTGCCTGGCGCTCAGCGCCACGCCAGGACGCAGATTCCATTCTTTCGCATAGGTGACGCCTGCGTCCAACAATGCCTGGAACTGCGCCTCGTCGCTGGCGTAGCCCCCGAGGAATCGGCGGCCAGTCAACTGGCCTATCTGGTCGCGGACCAGTTGCTGTTCGTAGAAGCCATCGCCCAGTCGCTTGTGCACGAGGGCCGGGTCATGGCCGAGCTGCGACAGCATGTAGTCGGAACTGAGCCAGTTGCGGTAGTCGGTGAAACGCGGATCGGTCTCGACCAGGTAACCCCTGGCGTTCGGGGAAACACGAAACAGGCTGTTGGCGGGCGCCGCCGTGTCCAGCCGCGCGGTAGCGAGACCGCTACCGCCGGCGGCATGTGTTCCTCTGTCGATTCCCGGCCCCTCGATGCGGGCTGCTTGCGCCCGGGGGTCCGTTATCGGCGCTGGGTCGGCATTGACGGCGGCACGGACGCCGCCGCCCACAATGGGGCCGACGCGATGGTCCTGGCGGTCGGTGACCGCGAAGCCGCTGCCTGCGCCCGCGGCGTTCTGCACAATGCGGGAAACACCGAGCTCGATGGTGGTCGCCAGGTCGACCGGCGCGTAGGCGATCTTGCCGTCCCACTTGCGCTTGTGGTGGCGTTTGAAACCGCCGTGCCATTTCGAGTAGGTGTACTGGCTGGTTCCGACCCGGTTGATCGTGTGCTCGCCCAGGGCGGCCACGTTGTCGATTCGGTCCAGATCGCCGTGCAGGGCGCCGCCGGCCATGATCCGGCTCTTGTCGTTGACGAGCTGGTCGCCGCGCAGGGTCATGTTGCCGCCGGCGCGGATGAGCGCCGGCGCGCTCTCCATCACCTGCGTTTCATACTCGGTCTGCGCTATGTCGTATTGGGTCCAGTCGTGGATCTTCGCGCCGGTTTCCCTGTGCCGATAACGTCCGGCCCTGCTCCAGCTTTCCCAGCGGTATTCGCCGGCATCGTGTTTTTCAGGATCGCCTTCAGGCTGGATGTACAGGTGCCGGGTCGGGCCGCTGATCCTTGCCAGTTCGGTGCGGAAGTGCAGGTTGCCATTGAACAGCCCAGCGCTGTCCAGGGTCAGCCCGCCCAGCGACTCGATGGTGGCGCTGTCGTTGCGGACGAGGTCGGCGCGCGCGGCCGCATGGCCGTTGACGTCCAGCGTACCGCCGATGTTCAGCGCATCGCCACCGCCGCCCGCGCTGAAAATCAACGCCTGCTCGCGGTTGGTGATGAAGCGGGCGCCGATATCCAGGCGCTGACGCGCCGCGATGACGGCGGCGGCGCCCGCTTCTTCGCGATTGACGACGGTAGCCGCCTGGATGGCAAGCTGGTCGCCATAGAGCCGGCCGCTGCCGGCGTTATCGAGAGCGCCGGCTTCGATATGGGTCTGGTTGCCGTCGACAAGTCCCCGGTTGGTCAGGCTGTGTTGCGCGGCGACGGTGGCGCGTATGCCGTTCATCTTGCCGGTGACGCTGTTGATGACGTCCGCGCCGCGCACGTCGAGGTCACCGGCCTGCAACACGCCGTGGTTGATCAACAGGCCAGCGGTGCTGATGCGGGCGTGGCCATTGGCGGTGATTTCCCGGAGGTGGGTGAAGTCCTGCCGCAGGCTCAGGCGCAGATCCCCCCTGGACAACAGGTTGCCGTCACCGTCCAGGCTGTCGGCGGCGACGTTGAGCAATTTGCCGGCGATCAGCGTGCCGCTCGGATTCAGCACACGACTGACGGCCACATCGATGCTGCCGCCCGAAGCGATGTGACCGCGCGCGTTGTCGAGCTGGCCTGCGGCGTGCGCGCCACGGATGACGATGCGGCTGTCGGCGGCGACGATGCCGGCAGTGTTGTCGGTGCGACCGGCCGCCAGCATGACGCTGTCGGCCTGCAAGCCGAGCGGCTGGCTGTCTTTCGCGCTTTGCGTGTCGCGGTTGAGGATCTGCGAGGCGCCAAGGGTCAGGCCATGGCCCGCGACCATCAGGCCGGCGTCGTTGTTTGCCTGGCCGCGCAGGAATGCCTTCAGGTCATTGCCTGCCTGGACCCGGCCCCTGGCGTTGTCGATCGACGTCGCGCCGATATCGACGTCCGCGCGGCCGCCCAGCAGCCCGCCTGTGTTGTCAATGTCGCTGACCCGGGCGATGAGATCCTTTCCGCTGTGCACGACGCCGTCGCGATTGGTCAGATTGCCGCTGTTCAGTGCCAGCGTGGCGAGGCTGAGAATGCCGCCCGTGTCGCCGGCATCGGCATTGATCAATGCCTGACCGTGCGTATCCACGCGCATTCCCTGCCGGGACTGCAGGAGGCCGCCGGCATTGTTCAGCGCGCCGCTGTCGATGTCGAGCAGGCCGCTGGTGGCGGCGATGGTCCCGCGGGCATTGTCGAGCGCCGCCAGTCGTGTATCGACTGCGACGCTGGCGCCCAGCACCATGCCCCCGGCATTGCCGAATCCACCGTTGGCCAGAATGACGTTGCCCGCCCCCCGCAGCGCGCCGCCAGCGTTCCCGGTATGCCCGCGCGTAGCCACGCTCAGGTCGCCGTCGGTGGAAACGATCAGGCCGCCATCGCGGTTGTCCAGCACCGAGGCGATGGCGGTCATGTCACCGCCGGCCACAAGCAGGCCCCCGTCGCTGTTGTCCAGGCGCCCGTTGATCCTGATACCGGTATCGGACCTGCTGTCGTTCCGAAAAGTCCCGGCGCGGTTGGAGAAGTCCTGCGCGCTGACGGACACGGGGCCGTGCACTTGCATCAGCCCGGCGTCGTTGCTGAGCAGGCTCGCGGCAATGCGCGCGCCGGCGGCAACCCGGATTTCACCCTGGCGATTGCTGAAATCGCCACCGCTCACTTCGAGCTGAAGCGCGCCCAGATGCCCGCCGTCATTGTCAAGGCCGCCGCTTGCGGTCAGGTCGATATGCCCGCCGGCCAGGATGCGGCCGCCGTTGTTGTCAAGAATGCCAGTGATCTTGAGCACGCCATTGGGCATCGAGGCAAGCTCGGCGTCCGGCTGGGCGCCATTGCCGTCCGCGCCTCCCGCACCCGCTTGCGGCGCCTGCTCATTGCCCAAAGACGCGTCCGACCGCGGCGCCGCGAGACCGATACGGCCGCCATCGCGGTTGCTGACGCGGCCCGCATGAATCGCCAGGTTCAATGGACCGGTCTGCCCGATAACCCCTTCGCGGTTGGTCAGGGACTGCGCAGTGACGCCGATGCGCCTGGCGCTGAGCGTTCCGCCGCGATTGTCGATATCCTCGGGAGTGTCGAGCGCCAGTTCGCGGCCCGCGCTGAGCGTTCCGGCATTGGCAAGGCCGCCGCTCGCGTCTATGCGCGTGTCGCTGCTGGCCTGCATCGTGCCGAGGTTTTCCAGGCGTCCGTCGGCGGTGACCAACAGTTGGCCGGCCTGAGCGCCCATCGTACCGGCGTTGCGCACCCCGACGCCATGCTCGGTTCCCACCAGGACGATCTTCTGGCTGTACATGCCGCCGAGCGCGCCGACATCCAGCGCAAAGGCTGGCGCATCGCCACTGGCGGCGATCTTGCGCACCTCCGCCTGGTCCGCGCTGACATCATTGCCTCCGGTGGCGATCCGGAGCTGCCGCGCCCAGATCCCGGCGTTGGCTTCCACGGAGCGGGCGATCAGATCCGTGTAGTTCGCCGTGCTGGCATCCATGCCCTGGCCCGTAACGCGGATGGCGCCGCCCTGCACCCGATAGCGTTCCAGCGCTCCGCCGTTGATGACGGGCCGGCCGGTGGTGATGGTGGCCCGCTCCGCGTTGATGAAGCCGCAGCCATCGCAGGAAATGCCCGCCGGGTTGGCGATGACAAGCTGCGCCCGATCGCCCGCGACCTCGACATAGCCATTGAGCCGGCTCGGGTCGCTGGAGTTGACTTCATTGAGAATGACCCGGGCCGTACCGCGCGCCAGCCAAGGATTGCCCTGGACCCAGCCGCCAAGCTGTGTTTGCGCGTTGGTGCGGGAATTGTTGAGAATGACGCCCGGCTGCCCGACATCGAACTGGCGATAGGCATTGCGTGAAACGCCGGCTGCGCTCGGGGTCTGGATATTCACCAGCGGGACGCCGCTGGCCGCTTCCAATACCGTCGGTCGCTGATTGCCGGGGGCGCCGGGGTCGGCCACGACCTGCGCGTTCGCCAGGGGCACGATGACCACCAGGCCGAACGCGGATGCCACGGCAAAGCCCAACGGCCTGAGCGTGGCAACGAAACGGCTGCCGGCGGCGCTTGCCTCCCCGCCCTGGCCTGGGCCGTCACGCCGGGCAAGCTCCGTGACGGCCTGGAACAGGCCCAGCGCCCGATTGAAAACGATGCGGTGAAGGTTCCTGTTCATGCCATCGATACCGTTGCCTGCGCGCGATCCATGCGGCGTCAGCAGGACCAGTTGAGGCTGAAGCCGGTCGTCAGCGACCCGCTGCGAAAGCCCGCGGGCCTGGAGAGCGGCGTGCCGACAAACAGATCCCACCAGAATCCCGCGGCGCCGCCACGCAGACCGATGACCGCGCCTGCGAGGCTGCGTCCCTGCAACCAGCGCGTGGACGGGCCCGACACATGGCCGTAGTCGGCGCCGAAATAGAGTTCCTGTGCGGCGCCCAGTTGCAGACCGATTTCGTTGCGCCAGACCCAGCCACGCTCGCCCATGAGCGTCAGTTCGCCGTCAAAGCCGCGTACCGTGTAACGACCGCCGATCGAGAAGCGGTCCGGCGGCGCCAGCGGCGTGCGCGCCCATTGCGCGCGCCAGTTGCCGGAGTAACGGGCACGCTGCGATCCCGGCCGGAACGGAACCACCAGTTGCACGTCGGCGGTGAGGACCTTCATCCGCGAAGTGCCTTCCCCGAAGTCTTCCTCGGGCGCGGCCATCGCGTTGAAGGCGCCCGTGCCGCGCCGCCAGGCCAGACCCGCATCGAGCGTGCTTTCGTGCAGGAATTCGCGGTGGGTCAGCCCCAGCTCCCAACCGCCGGTGCGACGCCGTTGAACTCCGATTTCCGTGTCGTCGATGAAGTTGTTGGACCTGCGCATCCAGCCGCGTCCGTAGAACGAGGTCTTGCGGCTGGCATCCCGGTACACCACGCGCGACAGGCGCACTTCGGCGTTGTTGCTGGTGCCGCTGTAGAGGTAGTTCTGGCGGTATCCGGCAACGGTCTGGTGGTACCTGTAGCCGCTGAGGGTGGCGCTGATTGTCCAGTAGCCCCAGGGCGCGCCGTAATGCGTGGTGTATCCCCGGGAGCCCTTGCCGCTGGCGTTGAAGACGTCTTGACTGACGTTGATGTAGAACAGATCGTTCAACGAGAGTGGGGAATCGAGCGAAAGCGTGGCCGAACCCTGGAGCTTGCCGGTCGCCCTGCTGCCGGCGTCGTCCAGCGATAGGCTCAAGCGCACCGGAGGCAAACGCTGTCGCCAGAGGATCACCAAATCGCTGTCGCCTGGGCGCGCATCGTCAGCTTCAGCAGGCGTGATTTGCAGGTCGGCCGCTACGGTGGGGACGCGTCGGAAGTTTTCCAGCGCCTGTTCGATATCGCGCAGATTGAGCAGGTCGCCGCGCCTGGCCGGCACGGCATTCAAGGCAGTGGCCCGGGGCGACGTACCGGGCGCGAATCGAATGGCGCGGACGCGGCCGGGCACGACGGTGAGCGTCAGCGTGCCGCCCTTCAGATCCTGGGGCGCGGCGAGAATGCGGGTGGTGACGAAACCCCGCGCGACGACGGCATTCTGCACGCGCGCCATGACCACGCTGATGCCCTCGGCGCCAAGGCAGTGCCCCGTGGCGGCGTCGTTCTCGGGGTCGGCGGCGCGCAAGGACCAGAGAAAGCGCTGCGCGTCCTCGCCATCAAGACGGATACGGTCAATCGGAAAGCATGGCGTCTCGTCCCGAGGCAACAGGTCCGGCGACGGCGCGCGCGCCGACCGCGCCCGTACATTCGGCGCCGTTTCCTGCTGTTTGCGCAGCATCCTTTCGCGCTCCTGCTGGCGCAGCAGTTCCTGCGCGGCGCCAGCCTGCGTCTGTGCGGACGCCGATACCATGAACAGCAGCAGGCTGAACGAGATCCATACGCGCTGCGGCAACCACCCGACCATCCTCCCTCCCTATGTATCCGAGCCCGGTCATGCTTCGGCATTGGATGGCGGCAAGGCGGATATTGGGATGCGGCGAGCTGGTTTGTCGGACCAGGCGTTGGCCACCGCTCACGTTCTCGGATCACATAACCTATTGACGAGGAATGGCGACAGCGCCTCGCGTGATGCCCGGCAAGGAAAAACGGCAACCAAAGAAAAAAGCGCCCGAGGGCGCTTTTGTCATGGCCGGCGGAAACCCGGTCAGCCGCGGCCGACGAACGGCATGTTGGTCGCCATGATCGTCATGAACTGCACGTTGGCGTCCAGCGGCAGGCGGGCCATGGCGGCAACGGCCTGCGCGACGTGGGCGACGTCCATGCGCGGCTCGACCTTGGTGCTGCCGTCGGCCTGCAGGATGCCGGCGGCCATGCGCTCGGTCATGTCGGTGGCGGCGTTGCCGATGTCGATCTGGCCGCAGGCGATGTGGTACGGCCGGCAGTCCAGCGAAATCGACTTGGTCAGGCCGGTCACCGCGTGCTTGGTGGCGGTGTAGGCGATCGAGAACGGACGCGGCGCGTGCGCCGAGATCGAACCATTGTTGATGATGCGGCCGCCCTGCGGCGTCTGCGCCTTCATGACCCGGATCGCCGCCTGCGCGCACAGGAACATGCCGGTCAGGTTGGTATCGACCACCTCGCGCCAGAGCGCCACCGGCAATTCCTCGATTGGCATGGCGGGCGCGCCGCGGCCGGCGTTGTTGAACAGCACGTCCAGACGGCCGTACTCGCGCTGGGTCGTGTCGAACAGTTCGCGCACCGCCTGCTCGTCCGACACATCGGTCGGCACCACCAGCGCCCGCACCCCGTCTTCGCCCGCCGCCGTGCGCGTGGCTTCGAGCGGTTCGCGCCGGCGGCCGGCCAGCACCACGCGATAGCCCTGCGCCAGGAACTCCAGCGCCACCGCCCGGCCGATGCCGGTGCCGGCGCCGGTGACCAGCGCGACGCGGGGAGGTTCGATCTCGTTCGTGTGCATCGCAAGCTCCTTGTTATCTGTCGGCGAAATGCTACCCGAATCATTCCGGCGATGCTGCAAGCGAACGTTCCATCGTTCTCGCCCGGCCGACCCTGGCTGTCCTCATCGGCAAGACGCCCGCTTCACGCCTTGCGTGCCAGGCGGGTGGCGTGCGCCAGGCGCGCCCCCGCGGCTGAAAACAACGGCCTCGAAAGCGCTATCGAACAACGCCCCTCGTCCATCGCCGCGCGGTCGAACGCCCTCGCCCGCCCCGGCTGACCTGGCGCAACATGCCATCAAGACTTTGCGCTGTCACAAATTTACATATAATTTTGGGAAATTAACTTATTACCAAAATTCCAATAAACCCGGAGATACCCATGGCGTTACAGCCCTACCTCCCCCGCTGGGCGGGCGTGCTGGCCCTTGGCGCCAGCGGCCTGGCCGCCCTGCCTGGCGCGGCGCTCGCCGCCCCGGACGGCCGCCAGATCAGCACCCAGGGCGCCAACGGCGCGCCCGCCTGTATGACCTGTCACGGCGCCCAGGGGGAAGGCAACCCCGCCGCCGGATTCCCGCATCTGGCCGGCATGGGCGCCGCCTACCTGGCCGAGCAGCTCGAGGCGATGGCCAATGGCTCGCGCGTCAGCCCGGTGATGGCGGCCACCGCCAAGGCGCTGGACCCGGCGCAGCGCCAGGCCGTGGCCCAGTACTACGCCGGCCTGCCGGCGCCGCTGAACATCGATCGGCTGGCCGCCACCGCGCGGCAATTGGCCAAGCCGGACGATACCGGCGCCTGGCTCGCCACGCGCGGCGCCTGGGACAGGAACATCCCCGCCTGCAACCAGTGCCACGGCCCGGGGGGCATCGGCGTCGGCGCCAACTTCCCCAGCCTGGCCGGCCAGCCCGCGGCCTACATCGCCGGCCAGTTGCGCGCCTGGCGCCAGGGCCAGCGTCCGCCCGGCCCGCTGGGCCTGATGCCGGCCGTGGCCACCCGCCTGACCGACGCCGAGATCGACGCGGTGTCGGGCTACTACGCCGGCCTGCCCAAGGCCGCCGACCTGCTTGCCACGCAAGCGAACGCCGCCGGGGGAGCCAAGCAATGACCTCGATCCGCAACCGAATCGCCCGCCTGCTGCTCGCCGCCGCGGGAACCGGCGGGCTGCTGTCGACCACGGCGGCCTTCGCCGCCGACGCGCGCCCCGAATTCACGCCGCCCAGCGCCGCGTCGCTGCCCGACAGCGAATTCGGCAAGATCGTGCGCCAGGGCGAACAGATATTCCTGCACACGCCGCAGAATGCCGGCAAGTTCGTCGGCAACGACCTGAACTGCGCCAGTTGCCACCTGGACGCCGGCCGCCGGCCCGATTCCGCGCCGATGTGGGCGGCCTACGTGCTGTATCCCGCCTACCGCGCCAAGAACGGCCACGTCAACACGCTGGCCGAGCGCCTGCAGGGCTGTTTCCGCTTCAGCATGAACGGCAAGCCGCCGGCGGCCGACGATCCGGTGCTGACCGCCTTGCAGACCTACATGTTCTGGCTCGCCAGCAAGGCGCCCACCGGCGTGGCGCTCAAGGGCCAGGGCTACCTCAAGCTGCCCAAGCCCGCGCAGAAAGCCGACTACGTGCGCGGCGGCGAGGTCTACGCCCAGTACTGCGCCGTCTGCCACGGCGCAGAAGGCAAGGGACAGAAGAACGGCGAGCACTGGGTCTTCCCGGCGCTGTGGGGGCCGGATTCCTTCAACTGGGGAGCCGGCATGCACCAGATCGGCAACGCGGCCGGCTTCATCAAGGCCAATATGCCGCTGGGCCAGGCCGGGATGCTCAGCGACCAGGAGGCCTGGGACGTGGCGTACTTCATGAATGCGCATGAACGGCCGCAGGACCCGCGCTACACCGAATCGGTCGCCAAGACCCGCGCCAAGTACCACGACTCGGACGATTCGCTGTACGGCATCGAGGTCAACGGCCATCTGCTCGGCAGCGATTCGCCCGCCCCCGGCGGCAAGCTGACGCAGGCGGCGGCCCGCTGACGACGCGGCGCGGCGGGTTTTCCCCCTGCCGCGCCGTGCGATTTGCTATCCTTCGGGTCTCGGCATCACACGCTCGTCACATTCATGCACGCCACCTCCGGCAATGTTTTCATGGTCGTCGCCCCCAGCGGCGCCGGCAAATCCAGCCTGGTCAAGGCCTTGCTGCAGCAAGACCCGTCCATTCTCCTGTCCGTCTCCTGCACCACGCGTGCCCCCCGCCCTGGCGAGGAAGACGGCCGCGAATACCGCTTCATCGGCATCGACGAATTCAAGCAGTTGCGCGACGAGCAGCGCCTGCTGGAATGGGCCGAGGTGCATGGCAATTTCTACGGCACGCCGCGTGACCGCATCGACGAAGCCACCCGCGAGGGCCGCGACGTGCTGCTGGAGATCGACTGGCAGGGCGCGCGCCAGGTGCGCCAGCGTTTTCCCGGCGCGATCGGCATCTTCGTGCTGCCGCCGTCCATCGAGGAACTCGAAAGCCGCCTGAAGGCGCGTGGCCAGGATGCGCCGCAGGTGATCGCGCGCCGGCTGATGGCCGCGGGCGGCGAAATCGCGCACGCGCCTGAATGCGAATATGTTATTATTAATCAAGAATTTAGCGTAGCCTTGTCGGAACTGACTCAAATCGTCAGCGCCGCGCGGCTGCGTTTTTCGTCTCAGGCCGTCCGCCACGCCGAGCTGTTCGCGCAGTTGGGCATCCCGGCAGCGCACTGAAACGAATCCGCATTCTCCCTATCCACCATCAGCACCAGGTGTCCTAATGGCTCGCATTACCGTCGAAGACTGTCTGAATCAGATCCCCAACCGTTTCAAGCTCACGCTGGCCGCGACCTACCGCGCCCGCGAGCTGGCGCAAGGCCATGCCCCGCGCCTGGACAGCAAAGACAAGCCCACCGTCACGGCCCTGCGCGAAATCGCGGGCGGCCTCACCGGCGCGGAAATGCTGCGTAAAGTTCCCACCTGATATTTTCCGGGGGGCGGCAAGCATGGCTTTTCCCGGGCTGAAGTACGCTTCATCAGGTCTGCTTGCCGCGCTACGTGCCGGCTCCCGTCTCGGGCGTCGCACGGGCAAGAAAGACAAGAATTCCCCCACGCCAGCCTCCGTCGCCGCGCAAGAAGCGGCGGATGCGACCGCCTCGCCGGTCGCCTCGCTGGCGCCGCTGACCGAAATCATCGGCAGCTATCTCGACAAGAAAGATGTAGAACGCGTGCGCGAAGCCTATCGCTTCGCCGACCAGGCGCACCTGGGCCAGTTCCGCGCCAGCGGTTCGCCCTACATCTCGCACCCCATCGCTGTCACGGAAATCTGCGCGGGCTGGAAGCTCGACGCGAACGCATTGTCCGCCGCCCTGCTGCACGACGTGATGGAAGACCAGGGCATCGCCAAGCACGAGCTGGCCGAGAAATTCGGCCCTGAAGTCGCCGAGCTGGTCGATGGCCTGTCCAAGCTGGACCGCCTGGACTTCGCCACCAAGGCCGAGCAGCAGGCCGAGAGCTTCCGCAAGATGCTGCTGGCGATGGCGCGCGACGTGCGCGTCATCCTCATCAAGCTGGCCGACCGCCTGCACAACATGCGCACGCTGGACGCGGTCAACCCCGAAAAGCGCCGCCGCATCGCCCGCGAAACGCTGGACATCTACGCGCCCATCGCCCACCGGCTGGGCCTGAACCTGCTGTTCCGCGAACTGCAGGACCTGTGCTTCGCGGCCATGTACCCGAACCGCTACCAGGTGCTGTACAAGGCCGTGCTGGCCGCGCGCGGCAACCGCCGCGAGGTGATCGGCAAGATCGCCGACTCGGTGCGCGCCGCGCTGCCGGCCGCCGGCATCGAGGCCGAGGTCACCGGCCGCGAGAAGACGCTGTTCGGCATATACCGCAAGATGGTCGACCAGAAGAAGTCGTTCTCGGACGTGCTGGACATCTACGGTTTCCGCGTCATCGTCCACACGCTGCCCGAGTGCTACCTGGCGCTGGGCACGCTGCACCAGTTGTACCGGCCGGTGCCCGGCAAGTTCAAGGACTACATCGCGATTCCCAAGGTCAACGGCTACCAGTCGCTGCACACGACGCTGGTGGGTCCCTACGGCACGCCGGTGGAATTCCAGTTCCGCACCCGCGACATGCATCACGTGGCCGAGGAAGGCGTGGCCTCGCACTGGCTGTACAAGGGCGCCGACCTGACGCTCAACGACCTGCAGAAACGCACCCACCAGTGGCTGCAATCGCTGCTGGACATCCAGAGCCAGACCGGCGATTCGGGCGAATTCCTCGAACACGTCAAGGTCGACCTGTTCCCGGACGCCGTCTACGTCTTCACCCCGCGCGGCAAGATCATCTCGCTGCCGCGTGGCGCGACGCCGGTGGACTTCGCCTACGCCATCCATACCGACATCGGCAACCAGGCGGTGGCGGCCAAGGTCAACGGCGAGTTCGTGCCGCTGCGCACGGAACTGAACAGCGGCGACACGGTGGAGATCGTCACCTCCCCCGCTTCGCGCCCGAACGCGCAATGGCTCAACTACGTGCGCACCGGCCGCGCCCGCTCGGAAATCCGCCACTACCTGCGCACCGTCAAGTACGAGGAATCGGTCGCCTTCGGCGAGCGCCTGCTGGGCCAGGCCCTGCAGGAGCTGCACATGCCGCTGCCGGCCACCGACGATCCGGCCTGGCAGAAGCTGGCGCGCAGCACCGGCGCCAGCTCGCGCGAGGAAATCCTGGCCGACATCGGCCTGGGCAAGCGCCTGGCGGCCGTGGTGGCGCGCCGCTTCGCGCCGGAGCACCAACTGGTGGCCACCACCGCCGCCGCCGTGGACGAACTGACCTCGGCCCGCAGCGCCCCGATCCTGATCCAGGGCAACGAAGGCCAGGCGGTGCAACTGGCGCCGTGCTGCGGCCCGCTGCCCGGCGACCCGATCATCGCCGGCATGCGCATGGGCCACGGCCTGGTGGTGCATACCGCCGACTGCCCGGTGGCCATGCGCCAGCGCCTGCGCGAACCGGAACGCTGGATCAACGTCGCGTGGGACGCCCACACCGCCAAACACCTGGCCACGCGCCTGGACATCGTCACCCGCAACGAGCGCGGCGTGCTGGGCCGGCTGGCCGCGGAAGTCACGGCGGCCGACGCCAACATCATGCATGTGACGATGCACGACGATGCGGTCTCGACGGTGTCGCTGCACCTGACCATCCAGGTGGACAGCCGCAAGCACTTGGCGCAGGTGATCCGCGCCATCCGCCACGTGCCGCAAGTGCAGAAGATCGTGCGCGTGAAGGGCTGAGGGGGGAGGAGGAAGCCCACCCCCGAAGCGCTGCGCGCTTCCCCCTCAAGGGGGCATGTCTACGGACCGGCGGAGCCGGATCCGTGACATCCCGCTTGGGGCGCGGTTCTGGGGCGATCCGCGCTCAGGCCACGTGTTGCAGGAAGTCCTTCAGGCGCTGGCTGGGCGGATTGTCCAGCAGCTCGGCCGGCGGACCGTCATGGGCGATCTTGCCGGCGTCGATGAAGATCAGGCGGCTGCCGACCTTGCGCGCGAACTCCATTTCGTGCGTGACCACCACCATGGTCATGCCCTCCTCGGCCAGGTCGCGCATCACCTTCAGCACTTCGTGGCGCAGTTCCGGGTCGAGCGCCGAGGTCGGCTCGTCGAACAGCATCAGCTTGGGCTTGATGGCCAGCGCGCGGGCGATCGCCACGCGCTGCTGCTGGCCGCCGGACAGCTCGGACGGATAGTGGTTCATGCGCTCGCCCAGCCCGACCTTGCGCAGCAGTTGCTCGGCCAGTTCGCGCGCCTCGTCGCGGCCCTGGCCGCGCGTGTGGATCGGCCCGAACATGACGTTCTGCAGCGCGGTCATCTGCGGGAACAGATTGAACTGCTGGAACACCATGCCGGCCTCGCGCCGGATCTCGCGCACCTGGGCGGCCCCGCCATGCACGCTCAGGCCGTCGACCAGCAGGTCGCCGCCGTTGATCGTTTCGAGCACGTTGATGCAGCGCAGGAAAGTGGACTTGCCGGAGCCGGACGGCCCCACCACCACGACCACTTCGCCCGCGTCGATATTGAGCGAGATGCCGTTCAGGACCGTGGACTCGCCGAACGTCTTGGTGACGTCATGAAATTCAACCATGCTCATAGTATGCGCATCCTCTTTTCCACCAGGTGCAGGATCAGCGCCATCGTGCCCGTCAGGATCAGGTAGACGATGGCGATGGCCGACCAGATCTCGACCGCGCGGAAGTTGCTGGCCATGATCTCCTGGCCCTGGCGGGTCAGTTCCGCGACGCCGATCACGATGAACAGCGACGAATCCTTCAGGCTGATGATGCACTGGTTGCCCAGCGGCGGAATCATGCGGCGGAACGCCACCGGCCCGATGATGTGGAACAGGATCTTGTGAAACGGCAGGCCCATCGCCTGCCCGGCTTCCTTCAGGCCCTTGTGCACCGACAGCAGCGAGCCGCGCACGATCTCGGAGATATAGGCGCCCGAGTTGATGATGAGCGTGACGATGGCCGCCCACTCGGCGTCCACCCGGATGTTCGCCAGCAGCGGCAAGGCGAAATAAATGAACATCACCTGCACCACGATCGGCGTGCCGCGGATCACCGCGACGTACACCTGGGCGATGCCCGACAGGATCGGATGCCCGTAGGCCCGGGTCACGCCGGAGAGCGCCCCCAGCAGGAACCCGCCGAACAGGCCCCAGAAGGTGATCTTGATGGTCATCTGCGTGCCAACCCACAGGTTGGGCAGCGCATCCATCACTACATTCCAGTCAAAATCCACGAATTACCCCTCAATGGCGCGCCTCGCGCGCCGCATCATGGCGGAACGCCCGGCGACGCACGCGACTCGGGGCCGCCCGGTCCCGGGCCCGGCGCCGCCGGAGCGAAGCGCCGGGGCCCCAGACTGCCGGGCGGCCCCGAAATGCAACATCAATCCGGCGGAAAAGCTCAGGGCTTCTTGCCGAACCACTTCTCGTAGATGGCGTCGTACTGGCCGTTGGACTTGAGCGTGGCCAGGGCCTTGTTGACCTGCGGCACCAGTTCGCTGCCCTTGGGGAAGGCGATGCCGTAGAAGTCGCCGCTCTTGACCGAGCCGACTACCTTGACGCGGCCCTTGCCGGCCGTGTTGGCGTAGTACTGGACGTTGGGCGTGTCGTGCACGGCGGCATCGACCCGGCCGGTGGCCAGTTCCAGGTAGGCGTTGTCGATGTTGGGGAACAGCTTGAGCTTGGCGTCCGGCACCTGGGCCTTCAGGAAGTCCACCGTGGCCGTGCCGGTCTTGACCGCGACGGTCTTGCCGGCCAGCGACTTGGCGTCCTTGATGTCGGTGTTCTTTTCGCCGACCAGGATGGCCAGGCCGCTTTCGTAGTAGGGATCGGAGAAGTCGATCACCTTCTTGCGGTCGTCACGGATGGTGATGCCGGCCAGCGCGACGTCGATGTTCTTGGTCTGCAGGCCGGGGATGATGCCGTTGAAGTCCATCGGCTGCAGCTTGTACTTGACGTTCAGCTCCTTGGCGATGGCGGCCCACAGGTCGACGTCGAAGCCGGTGTAGGTGTTGCCCTGCTTGAACTCGAACGGCACGAACGCGGTATCGGTGGCCACCACCAATTCCTTGCCTTGGGCGTAGGCGCCGGAGGCGGCGCCGAACATGGCCATGGACAGGCCGACCAAGGCGGCGGCGACTTTACGTTTAATCATGAAACTCTCCTCTTGGGGCTGATAGCGCCCGGGGTTGCAGTTGGAACATGATGCGCGGGCCACGCCGGGATCGCCGGAGCAACTTACGGCGCATGTTAACGCATCCGTCCCCACCGCAGAGAGCTTAGAAAAATTACAATCCGCATGACACCCCGGAGAATCCCCATGCCCTACAAGTATGTACGCATCGCCGGCAACCGGCGCCAGGTCGGCGTGGCCCTCGGCAAACTGGCCCGCCCGCTGATGGCGACCTACCTGGACCAGAGCGCCACCTGGAAGGCGCTGCGCCCCTGGCGCGGCCATCCGTACCTGGACGAACTGGGCGAACAGGCCCGGCGCGCCCTGCCCGCCGTGTGGGACGAACTGGAGGGGCTGGCCGAGGGGCTGGGGATGCCGCTGGCGGACGTGTTGCTGTGGAACTGCCGGGGCGACCTGCTGCACAGCAGCGGCAGCGGCGACGGCTGCACCTCGGTGGCGCTGAAGGCGGCCGATGGCACCCGCTGGATCGGCCACAACGAGGACGGCGATCCGTTCCTGTACGGCCGCTGCCATCTGGTCGACGTGGCGCTGGACGACGCGCCGGGCTATCTGAGCTTCTATTACCCGGGATCCCTGCCCGGCCATACCTTCGGGGCCAATCGCGCCGGTCTGGTGCAGACCATCAACAACCTGCGCACGCGCCTGCGCCAGCGCGGCCTGCCGCGCATGCTGCTGGCGCGCGCGGTGCTCGACTGCGCCACGCTGGACGAGGCCGTGGCGCTGCTGCGCGACGCGCCGCGCGCGGGGGGCTTTCACCATACGCTGGGGTCGGCGGCCGACGCCCGCATCTTCAGCGTCGAGGCGACGCCGGGCGCCGCTTCAGCGCAGGAGATCGGCACCCGGTATGGTCACGCCAACCACATGGTGCATCAGGCCAGCCGGGGGCAATCGCAGATCATCACCGACTCGTCGCGCGAGCGCCAGCGCCGCATCGAGGGCATCGTCGACACCTGGTCTCCCGCCACCATTGGCGCCGACCTGCTGACGGCGCTGCATGACACCGAGGGCGAACTGCCGATCCTGCGCACCGATCCCAAGGATCCGGACGGCGAAAACACGCTCGCCACCGCGATCTTCGAAATCGGCGATGGCGAGGTGACGCTGCGGGTCTATGACCGCAAGGCCAAGGCGGACATTGTGCTGGATGTGATGAACGATCCGGACGATCCGGAGCCCGAACCCGCCTGAACGGGCTCGGGCGCCGATGACGGGCAGCGCTTAGACCACCCCGTAGCCCCCGCCTCCCGGCGTTTCCACCACGAACACGTCGCCCGGATGTAACTGGGCGCTATCCTGCGGACCGAGTTCCTCGACCGTGCCGTCCAGCCTTTCGACATAGTTGCGGCCCATCGCGCCCGGCTCGCCACCGGCCAGGCCGAACGGCGCATAGCGGCGGTTGTTGGACAGGATCGCGGCGGTCATGTCTTCCAGGAAGCGGATGCGGCGCACGCCGCCGTTGCCGCCCGGATAGCGCCCCGCCCCGCCCGAACCGTGGCGGATCTCGTACGACTCCAGCCGCACCGGGAAGCGGAACTCCAGCACTTCGGGGTCGGTGAGGCGCGAGTTGGTCATGTGCGCCTGCACCACCGAAGTGCCCGGGAAGCCTTCGTCGTGGGGACCGGCGGCATCGATGCGCACGGGACCGGCGCCGGTGCCGCCCGAGATGGTCTCGTAGTACTGGTGACGCGCGTTGCCGAAGGTGAAGTTGTTCATGGTGCCCTGGCTGGCGGCCAGCACGCCGAGCGCGCCGTACAGCGCGTTGACGATGCACATGGACGTTTCGACGTTGCCCGCCACCACCGAGGCCGGCGGGTTCGGGCGCAGCATCGAGCCTTCCGGCAGGATGATCGACAGCGGCACCAGGCAGCCGTCGTTTAGCGGGATGTCGTCGTTGACCAGGGTGCGGAACACGTACAGCACCGCGGCCACGGCGATGGCGCCCGGGGCGTTGAAGTTGTTGTCCAGTTGGTCCGAGGTGCCGGTGAAGTCGACCACGGCGCTGCGCGCCTGGTTGTCCACCCGCACCGCGACGCGGATGACCGCGCCGTTGTCCAGCGGATACTCGTAGCTGCCGTCCTTGAGCACCGAGATCACGCGGCGCACCGCCTCTTCGGCGTTGTCCTGCACGTGGCCCATGTAGGCCCGCACGACATCCAGGCCGAAGTGATCGCACATGCGCAGCAGTTCCTGCACGCCCTTTTCGTTGGCGGCGATCTGCGCGTGCATGTCGGCGATGTTCTGGTCCGGATTGCGCGCCGGCCAGCGGCCCGAGCCGAGGATGTCGCGCGCGGCCTGTTCACGGAACTCGCCGCCCTTGACCAACTGGAAGTTGGTGAACAGCACGCCTTCGTCTTCGACCGTCTTCGAATCCGGCGGCATCGAGCCCGGGGTGGTGCCGCCAATGTCGGCATGGTGGCCGCGGGAGCCGACGTAGAACAGGATCTCGCTGCCCTTGCGGTCGAACACCGGCGTGATCACCGTGACGTCCGGCAGGTGGGTGCCGCCGTGGTACGGGTCGTTGACCACGTAGGCGTCGCCCGGCTGCATGCGGCCGGCGTTGGCGTTCATCACGGTGCGCACCGACTCGCCCATGGAGCCCAGGTGCACCGGCATGTGCGGCGCGTTGGCGATCAGGCGGGCCTGGGCGTCGAAGATGGCGCAGGAGAAGTCCAGGCGTTCCTTGATGTTGACCGAGTACGCCGTGTTCTGCAGGCGGTAGCCCATCTGCTCGGCGATCGACATGAACAGATTGTTGAACACCTCCAGCATCACCGGGTCGGCCTGGGTGCCGACAGCGCGGCGCTGCGGGCGGGCCTCGACGCGGCGGATCACGAAGTGGTCCTGTTGCGTCAGCTCGGCCTGCCAGCCGGGCTCGACCACGGTGGTCTGGTTCGGCTCGGAGATGATGGCGGGGCCCGCCACCACGTCGCCGCCGGCCATGTCTTCACGCACGTACAACGGCGTGTCGCGCCAAGCGCCCCCGCTGTACATGCGCACGGTGCGGCGCGGCGCCAGCGCGCCGTCGCGGCTGCGCGAGGCGGGTGTCTCGGTGACGCGCTCGCCGCCGCCGGTGGCTTCCACCGAGATGGTCTCCACCACCAGTTCGCGGTTGGGCATGAGGAAGGAATAGCGCTGGCGATAGGCCGCCTCGAAGTCCTTGCGGGCCTGGTCCAGGTCCGAATACGGCACTTCGAGCGCGGTGTCGGTGCCGCGGTACTTCAGGTGCAGGCGGCGCTGCACCTGGATGTCGCTGTCGGCCACGTGCTGGCGGCGCAGTTCGCCCACGGCCTGCTCGGCCAGCGCGTCCAGTTCGCCTTGCAGCTCGGCCATCAGGGCGGCGTCGAGCGTTTTTTCGACGGTCTTCTGGCGCATGTCGGTCTGGTCGGCCAGGCCCATGCCGTAGGCCGACAGCACGCCGCCCAACGGGTGCGCGAACACGGTGGTCATGCCGAGCGCGTCGGCCACCAGGCAGGCGTGCTGGCCGCCGGCGCCGCCGAACACGGTCAGCGCATATTCGGTGACGTCGTGGCCGCGCTGCACCGAGATGCGCTTGATGGCTTCGGCCATGTTGCCGACGGCGATTTCCAGGAAGCCTTCGGCCAGTTGTTCCGGCGTCATGTCGCGGCCGGTGGCGGCGCGGACCTCGTCGGCCATGGCCTGGAAGCGCTGCACGACGGCGTCGCGGTCCAGTGGCTCGTTGGCGTCGGGGCCGAAGACCTTGGGGAAGAAATCGGGCTGGATCTTGCCGAGCAGCACGTTGCAGTCGGTCACGGCCAGCGGGCCGCCGCGGCGGTAACAGGCGGGGCCGGGGTTGGCGCCCGCCGAATCCGGGCCGACGCGCAGGCGCGCGCCGTCGAAATGCAGGATCGAGCCGCCGCCGGCCGCGACCGTGTGGATGCTCATCATCGGTGCGCGCATGCGCACGCCGGCAACCAGGGTCTCGAATTCGCGTTCGAATTCGCCGGCGTAGTGCGACACGTCGGTGGAGGTGCCGCCCATGTCGAAGCCGATGATCTTGTCAAAACCCGCTTGTTCGCTGGTGCGCACCATGCCGACGATGCCGCCGGCCGGGCCGGACAGGATGGCATCCTTGCCGCGGAAGCGGTGCGCGTCGGTCAGGCCGCCGCTCGATTGCATGAACATCAGGCGGATGCCGGGCAGCTCGCTGGCCACCTGGTCGACGTAGCGCTTGAGGATGGGCGACAGGTAGGCATCGACCACCGTGGTATCGCCGCGCGAGACGTACTTGATCAGCGGGCTGACCTCGTGCGAAGCCGATACCTGGGTGAAACCGATCTCGCGCGCGATGCGGGCGGCGCGCTGCTCGTGGCCGGTGGCGTGCCAGGCGTGCATGAAGACGATGGCGACGGTGCGGATGCCGCTGTCGTACGCCGCCTGCATGTCGCGGCGCAGCGCCGCTTCGTCCAGGTCGCGGATCACTTCGCCATCGGCGGCGACGCGCTCGTCGGCCTCGACCACGGCCTCGTAGAGCATTTCCGGCAGCAGCACGTTGCGGTCGAACAGGCGCGGGCGGTTCTGGTAGGCGATGCGCAGGCCGTCGCGGAACCCGCGGGTGGTGACCAGCAGCGTGCGTTCGCCCTTGCGTTCGAGCAGCGCGTTGGTGGCGACCGTGGTGCCCATCTTGACGCATTCGACCTGCTCGGCCGGCACCGGCTGGCCGGGCGCGATGCCCAGCAGCTTGCGGATGCCCGCCACCGCCGCGTCGCGGTACTGCTCGGGGTTCTCCGAGAGCATCTTCGCGGTGGTGGTGGTGCCGTCGGGGCGGCGCGCCACGATGTCGGTGAAGGTGCCCCCACGATCAATCCAGAATTGCCACTTCATATTCATCCTCGGGTACAAGAAGCCGCCACGGCGCTGCCGGCCGCGGCGTGCGGGTGGTGGTACGGGAAGGATCCCGCGTATCGGTTACAGGGAGGTCGCGGCGCGCGCGGCCTGGTCGTACAGGCCGGACAGGGCGCGCAGCGTGTGCGCCAACTGGCGGCTGAATTCCAGGCCGCCCCCGCCCGGCGCGTCGAGGCCGGCGGTGAGGCATTGCTCGCGGATTTCGCCGTAGCGCTTGATGATCGCCGCGCCCTCGGGCGTGACGCTGTAGAACACTTCCTTGCTGGCGCGCTCGCCCTTGACCACGCCCAGGCGGTCGAGCTTTTTCAGCGCGTAATTGACGATGTGCGTGTCTTCGACATTGAGCGTGAAGCAGATGTCGGCCAGCTTCTTGGGGCGCTGGCGATGGAACACGTGGTGGAACACCATGACGTCGGTGGGCGTCAGGTCAGGCAGGCCCGCCGCCGCCATGCAGCGCACGGTCCAGCGGTCAAAGGCGTGGCTGGCGATCATCAGGCCGAATTCGACTTCGGACAGATCGGGCGCGCTGCCCCCGGCCAGGTGGGCCGACGAGGCGATCAACGTGGAGGTCATAACGGCCGCGCAACGAGTTTATCTGCGCGAAATACTAATAATTTATCTATATTTCATCAATAAAAAATAAATAAGGGACATAAAAAAACCCTCGTTTCGAGGGAATACCCCTAGCTCCTGGCCCCTGCTGACAGAACCGTCCGGCCGCGCCAGGGCGTTCGCGGCAGACGCCCGCCGCGGCGCCTGCCCTGAACAAAAGACTACGGCGCGTCCCAGCCCGCCGGCAGATTCGCGCGGATCAGCGACCCCGCGATGGAGATGCGCGCCGCGATCTCGGGCATCGGGTCGCCCGGGCCAAACCAGCGCGCATCGGCGATCTCGTCTTCCTGCACGCGGATGTCGCCGGATACATACTCGGCCGTATAGGCCACCATCAGCGAATGCGGGAACGGCCACGACTGGCTGCCGAAGTACTTGAGGTTGCCGACCTTCAGGCCGACCTCTTCCAGCACCTCGCGGTGCACCGTCTGTTCGATGCTCTCGCCCGGCTCGACGAAGCCGGCCAGCGCCGTGTAACGCCCGGCGGCATTGGCGGTGTGGCGCGCCAGCAGGATGCTGTCGCCCTTGCGGATCAGCACCATCATGGCCGGCGAGATGCGCGGATAGGCCGAGAAGCCGCAGGCCGGGCAGCGCTGGCAGAACTCGCCGCTGACGCGCGTGGTAGGCGTGCCGCAGGCGCCGCAGAAACGATGGGTGCGGGCCCATTCCGCGATCTGGTAGGCGCGCCCGGCAAGCGCCATGCGTTCCTCGTCCAGCACCCCGAACAGCGACCGCAGCTTCTTGAACGCGTAGCCGTGCGGCGCTTCGATGCCCGGCTCGACATGCGCGGCGCGGGCCGGCGATTCCGGCGCGGCCCAGACCGGCTGCAAGGCATCGGCGCCAAGTCCTGCCCGCACACAGGCGTCCAAGTCCGGCAACACGCTGGTGGCTTCCTCGACCAGCAACTCGTCACGACGAAAAACGAAATTCACACGACCCTCTGCGACACGACTGCGATGACGAGATCTTAGAAGAAAAAAACCCCGCCGCAAGACATCGTCCGGCCCGTGGGCACACTATTTCAATCTTCAAGCAATCCGCGCGCGCCAGCCTAGGAATTACCCGTAAACGCGCATTTACAGGCACTTTGTGACCAATTGGCAACATAGAATGGCACGGCTTTTAAGCTACGCGTCATACGACGCCGCGCGCTCTTTTCGCAATGCCTACCGGGCCACGACGTCCCGCACTCCTCATTCGCAAAGAAGGACCATCATGTTCAAGAAGCTCTCGCTGTTGACCGGCAGCCTCATCGTGGCGTTCAGCGCCGGCGCCCAGGCCCAGACCAAGTGGGACCTGCCCAGCGCCTATCCCGCCAGCAACTTCCACGTCGAAAACCTGACGACCTTCATCAAGGACGTGGACACGCTGTCCGAAGGCAAGCTCAAGATCACGCTGCACAACAACGCCTCGCTGTACAAGGCGCCCGAGATCAAGCGCGCCGTGCAAGGCAACCAGGCCCAGATCGGCGAGATCCTGCTGACCAACTTCGCCAACGAAGACCCGATCTACGAACTGGACGGCCTGCCCTTCCTGGCCACCGGCTACGACGCCTCGTTCAAGCTCTACCAGGCGCAGAAGCCGTTCCTGGAAAAGAAGCTGAACTCGCAAGGCATGACGCTGCTGTACGCGGTGGCCTGGCCGCCCCAGGGCATCTTCGCCAACAAGAACATCAAGCAGATCAGCGACATGAAGGGCCTGAAGTGGCGCGCCTACAGCCCGGTGACGGCCAAGATCGCCGAGCTGGTCGGCGCCCAGCCGGTGACGGTGCAGCAGGCCGAACTGTCGCAGGCCCTGGCCACCGGCGTGATCGACTCGTACATGTCGTCGGCCTCCACCGGCTACGACACCAAGACCTACGAGTACATCAAGAAGTTCTACGACACCCAGGCCTGGCTGCCCAAGAACGCCGTGATCGTCAACAAGAAGGCGTTCGACGCGCTCGATCCGGCGACGCAGGAAGCCTTGAAAAAGGCCGGCGCGCAGGCCGAGGAACGCGGCTGGAAGCTGTCGCAGGAAAAGAACAAGTGGTACCAGGAAGAACTGGCCAAGAACGGCATGGAAACCATCAAGCCGACCGTCGAGCTCAAGGAAGGCCTGTCGGTGATCGGCAAGCGCATGCTGGATGACTGGCTCAAGAAGGCCGGCGCCGACGGCCAGGCCATGATCGACGCCTACCGGAAGCAGTGATACGACCATGCGCCGCTTTCTGGATGGACTTTACGGCGCGGCCGGCCTGCTGGCCGGCCTGTGCACGATCGGTGTATTGGTGGCGGTGCTGGCCGCGATCGTCGCGCGCCAGCTCGGCCTGAACATTCCCGGCACCGACGCCTATGCCGGGTATTTCATGGCCGCCGCGGGCTTCCTGGCGCTGGCCAGCACCTTAAAGCATGGCGAGCACATCCGCGTGACGCTGGTGCTGAACGCGCTGTCCCCGGCCGGCAGCCGCCGCCTGGATATCTTCGCGCTGGGCATCGGCTGCCTGATGGCCGCCGCCTTCGCCTTCTTCAGCGTCAAGCTTACCTACGACTCCTGGCAGTTCAACGACATCTCCACGTCCAACGACGCCACGCCGCTGTGGATTCCGCAGTTGAGCATGGCCGTGGGCACGGTCCTGTTCCTGGTCGCCCTGCTCGATGAGCTGGTTCGCCGTTCACGCGGCCTGGCCGCCGCCACCTCGCAGCAAACCCATGAATGAACTTCTCGTCATTACCCTGCTGGTCGTCTCGATCTTCGCGTTCCTGGGATGCGGCGTCTGGGTCGGCCTGACACTGGCGGGCACCGCCTGGATCGGCATGGAGATCTTCTCCAGCCGTCCCGCCGGCGATGCCATGGCCGTCACCATCTGGGGCGCCTCGTCGAGCTGGACGCTGACCGCCCTGCCCCTGTTCCTGTGGATGGGTGAAATCCTGTTCCGCACGCGCCTGTCGGAAGACCTGTTCAAGGGCCTGGCCCCCTGGCTCAACCGGCTGCCCGGGCGCCTGCTGCACACCAACGTGATCGGCTGCGCCATCTTCGCGGCGGTGTCGGGCTCGTCGGCCGCCACCTGCGCCACGGTCGGCAAGATGACCATCCCCGAGCTGACGCGCCGCGGCTACCCCGAATCGAAGATCCTGGGCACGCTGTCGGGCGCCGGCACGCTGGGGCTGCTGATCCCGCCGTCGATCATCATGATCGTCTACGGGGTGGCGGCGGACGTGTCGATCGCCAAGCTGTTCATCGCCGGCATCGTGCCGGGCATCCTGCTGGCGCTGCTGTTCATGGGCTACATCGCCTGGTGGGCGATCCGCAACCCGGACGAAGTGCCGGCCGCCGATCCCGGCCTGACGTTCATGCAAAAGCTGTCGCGTTCGCGCCACCTGATTCCGGTGATGCTGCTGATCGGCGCGGTGCTGGGCTCGATCTACACCGGCCTGGCCACGGCCACGGAAGCGGCGGCGGTGGGCGTGGTCGGGGCGTTGATCCTGTCGGGACTGCAAGGCTCGCTGAACCGTTCCACCTTCATGCAGTCGCTGCTGGGCGCCACCCGGCTGTACTGCATGATCGCGCTGATCCTGGCCGGCGCGCAGTTCCTGACGCTGGCAATGGGCTACATCGGCCTGCCGCGGGCGCTGGCCGAATGGATCGGCGGGCTGGGCCTGTCGCAGTTCTGGCTGATCATGGCGCTGATGGTGTTCTTCATCATCCTGGGCTGCTTCCTGGACGGCATTTCCATCGTGGTGCTGACGATGGGCGTGCTACTGCCGACCGTGCAGGCGGCCGGCATCGACCTGATCTGGTTCGGCATCTTCATCGTTTTCGTTGTGGAAATGGCACAGATCACGCCGCCGGTGGGCTTCAACCTGTTCGTGCTGTCGGGCATGAGCGGGCGCGAACTGCCCTACATCGCGCGCGCCTCGCTGCCGATGTTCTTCCTGATGATCCTGGCGGTGCTGCTACTGTACATGGTGCCCGGCATCGCCACGTGGCTGCCGCTGCATATGACGCTATGAGCCCGTAGCGCCCCCCAGAAACCCCGTTCTCGCAACGGGGTTTTTTTTGGAACAATCGCCTGATTGTTTCAACCATCGCCTTTTTTGTAATTCTGTAAACCCAGGGAAAACGCGAAAAAGATAAACGCACTACACAAGCCGTAACTTTTTTAGAATCCCCGTGGCGTTCCAGTGCGCACCAAGATGGCGCACAAACGCAACCAGGGCCAACGCTCCGGACCCGCGCCAACCCCTGGCGTCGGTGCAGCGGCCCCGCTCCGGGCGAACCGCCAGGCGCATCCCGTCGAGTCAAAAGCCCGACGTACGCAAAGAACAGAAACATTAGGAGAAGCCTTCGTGAAACGCATCACCCTCTCGCTCGCCGCAGCCGGTCTCGGCCTGGCCGCCGGCGCCGCTTCCGCAGAAACCAGCGTCACCCTGTACGGTATCGCCGACGTCAGCATCCGCTACGTCAACACCAGCGACGGCGCCACCGGCCAGGACGGCAGCCGCATCTCCATGGCCAACGGCGCCATCTCCAACAGCCGTTGGGGCCTGCGCGGCTCGGAAGACCTGGGCGACGGCAACCGCGCCTTCTTCCGCCTGGAGCAAGGCTTCAACGTGCAGAACGGCAAGGCCTCCGACACCAGCAAGACCTTCAACCGCCTGGCCTACGTCGGCCTGGATGGCGGCAAGATCGGCGCGCTGACCCTGGGCCTGCAGAACACGGTGATCCAGGACCTGATGGCCGACTACTTCGACCCGCTGACGGTCGGTAACTACAACGAAAACTCGTGGCTGCCCGCCGCCATGGGCCGCGTGCGCAACAACAACTCGTTCCGCTACTCGAACACGCTGGGCGACCTGAACGTGATCGCGCAGTGGGCCAACGGCGACAAGTGGTCTGACCGCAAGGCCGGTCAGCAGATGGGTGTGAGCCTGCGCTACACCGTCGGTCAACTGGGTCTGGGCGCCGCGTACCAGAACACCTACGAAGGCAACGATTCCGACCTGCGCCAGCGCGTCTGGAACTTCAGCGCCTCGTACCAGTTCGAAAGCGCCAAGATCTTCGCGGGCTACTTCAACGGCCGCGACCAGACCGGCTGGGTCAACGCCGTCATGGGCGGCACCACCACCGCCCAGCTCGACCGCAAGGACAACGGCTACTTCGCCGGCGTGACCTGGCAGGCCACCCCGCGCTGGGCCATCACCGGCGCCGCCTACTACGACCAGAGCAAGAACGTGGTCGAGGACGGCGACAAGGGCAAGCGCTACGCCCTGGTGGCCGTGGCCGAGTACTCGCTGTCCAAGCGCACCCAGGTGTACGGCACCGTGGACTACAACAAGGTCCGCGACGCCGCCACCGGCGAAATCGCCGGCCGCACCAGCCAGGTCGGCGCCGGCGTGGGCATCCGCCACATCTTCTAAGTCCTTCGAGACTGTCGGCCCGCCCCCGGCCGCCTATCAAGAAAAAGCCCGTCGCCTCGCGCGACGGGCTTTTTTTCGCCTGGCGGAAAGCGGCCGACGGGCTACATCCCGAGATACGCCTTGCGCACCTCGTCCGACGCCGCCAGCTCGGCGGCATCACCCGACAGCGCAATGCGCGCGCTCTGCATCACATAGGCGCGCGACGCCACTTCCAGCGCCTGCGTCATGTTCTGCTCGACCAGCAGCACCGACAGGCCATCGTCGCGGTTCAGCGCTGCCAGGGCGTCGAACACCTGTTCGACCAGCAGCGGCGACAGGCCCAGGCTGGGCTCGTCGATCAGCAGCAGCCGCGGCCCGCTCATCAGGGCGCGGCCGATCGCCAGCATCTGCCGCTCGCCGCCGGACATGGTGCCCGCGAGCTGTTCACGGCGCTCCTTGAGCCGCGGGAACAGCGTGTAGACCTTGTCCAGCCGCTCCTGGTAGATGCGCTCGTCGCGCACGGTGTACGCCCCCAGCCGCAGGTTCTGCTCGACCGGCTGGCGCGCGAACACCCGCGCGCCTTCCGGAATCATGGCGATACCCTGCTTGACCAACTGGTCCGGCGGCGTTCCCGTGATGTCGCGCCCTTCGAAGACGACCCGGCCTTCCCTGGGCTTGACCGAGCCGATGATGGCCAGCAGCGTGCTGGACTTGCCGGCGCCGTTGGCGCCAAGCAGCGCGGCGATTTCGCCTTGCCGCACTTCCAGCGACACATCGCGCACGGCCTGCACGCCGCCGTAGGCCACGCTCAGGTTGTCGACCTTCAACATCGCATCAGGCACGGTGCTTCCTCCCCAGATAAGCCTCGATCACGGCGGGATGGCGCACGATGTCCTGGGGCGCCCCTTCCGCGATCATCTGGCCAAAATTCAACACCAGCACCCGTTGCGCCAGCCGCATCACCACCTCCAGCACGTGCTCGACGATGATCAGCGTGACCCCGGCGGCATGGATGCCGCGCAGGATCTCGGCCAGCGCGATGGCCTCGGCCGGATTGAGGCCGCCGGCCACTTCGTCCAGCAGCAGCATGCGCGGCTCGGTCGCCAGCGCGCGCGCCAGCTCGACCCGCTTCTGCCCTGCCACGTTCAACTCGGCCGCCAGCGTATCGGCGCGGTCGGCCAGGCCCACCAGCTCCAGCACCCGCGCCGACGCGCGACGCGCGTCGGGCAGGCGCGGATGGCGCAGCAGCGCGCCGACCATGGCGTTCTCCAACACCGTCATCTGGCCGAAGCTGCGCGGGATCTGGTAGGTGCGCACCAGGCCCATGGCCGCGACCTGCTCCGGCCGCCGGCCGATCATGGACTCGCCGGCGAACGCCACCGTGCCCGAGGTCGGCTCGTGATGGCCGACCAGGCCGTTGAACAGCGTGCTCTTGCCCGCGCCGTTGGGACCGATGATGGCGACGATCTCACCCGCCTCGACCGACAGCGAGATGTCCTTGTTGGCGACCAGGCCGCCGAAGCGCTTGGTCAGGTTCTTAACGTCGAGCAGAGCCACGGCGCCTCCTCAATGTCACCAGACCGCCTGGCAGGAACAGGGTGACGAGCAGGATCGCCAACCCGAAAATCAGCAGGTCCAGGCCCAGGCCCGAACTGCCCCACAGCACCCGCGTGCCTTCCGACAGCGGCAGCAGCACCGCGGCGCCCAGCCACGGACCGACCAGCGTGCCGACGCCGCCCAGGATGGCCACCAGCACCACCTGCACCGACATCGTCAGGCTGAACATCGACTCAGGATCGATGAAGCCCACGTACATGGCGAAGAAGCCGCCCCACACCCCGGTCATGCCGGCGGACAGCACGAACGCCAGCATCTTGTAGCGGTCCGCCGGCACGCCCAGGCTGCGCGAGGCCGCTTCGTCGCCATTGATGGCGCGCCAATAGAAGCCGGTCTTGGAATGCACCAGGAAGTACGTGGCGCAGAACGTCAGGAACGCCAGCCCCACCGCGATCCAGTAGTACGGCACCTTGCTGCGGAACAGCAGCATCCAGGCGGCGTCGCCGATCGGCGCCTCCAGCCCGACCGCGCCGCCGGCCCAGTCCCAGTTGATCATCAGCAGCAGCCCGATCTGCAACAGCGCGATGGTGGCCATGGCGAAATAGTGGCCGGACAGGCGCAGCGTCGGCCCGCCCACCAGCCAGGCCAGCGCCGCGCTGATCAGGCCGCCCAGCGGAATGCCGAGCAATGGTGTCAGCTTCAGATGATGCAGCAGCAACAGCGTGGTGTAGCCGCCCACGCCCACGAACACCGCGTGGCCGAAGGAAATGCGCCCGAGAAAGCCGCCCACCAGGTTCCAGCACGCGCCGAGCGCGCCGAACATGATGGCCAGCAGCAGCACCTGCAGGGTGAACGAGTCGGTCACCACCAGCGGCACCAGCGCCAGCAGCACCGCCGCCGCCAGGGCCACGGCCACCGGCCATTTCGGCACGCCCGAGGCCGCGCCGTCCTTTTTCTGTGTCGTCGTCATGTCACCACCGCCCGAACAGGCCGCGCGGCCGATACCAGAGAACCAGGATGAAGAGGATGAAGACGCTGACCGTCTTCAGCGCCGGCGCCACGAAGTAGCCCGTCATTGCCTCGATGATCCCGATCAGGATGCCCGCGATGAAGGCGCCCGGCAGCGAGCCGAAGCCGCCCATGCAGACCGCCACGAAAGCCAGCAGGCCGAATACCGTGCCCACCGAGGGGAACACGTAGAAGAACGTGGTCAGCAGCGCGCCGGCCAGGCCGACGGCGGCGCTGCCCAGCATCCAGACCTGGGCGTTGACGCGGTCGGGCGAAATGCCGACCAGCGCCGCCACCTGGCGGTCTTCGGCCACCGCCTGCAGCGCATGGCCCCAGCGCGTGCGGTACACCAGCACGAACAGCGCGACCACCATCACCAGCGCGATCAGTCCGGTCACCACCTGCGGCCGGCCCAGCGAGATGCCCGCCACGGTGACGCTGCCGGACACCAGGGTGTCGGGCAGGCTGCGGTAGTCGGGGCTGAAGGCGATGAACGCCAGTTGCCGCAGCACCAGGCCCAGGCCGAAGGTGGCCAGGATCACCGCCATGGCGGGACCTTTCTGCAGGCGCTTGATGATCAGCGCATAAGTGAGGAAACCAACGAAGGCCAGCACGATGGCGACCAGAGGGGCCGACAGCGTGGGGTCGATATGACCCAGGGTATAGAGCCAATAGGCGGCATACATGCCGAGCATCAGGAATTCGCCATGGGCGAAGTTGATGACGTCGGTGATGCCCCAGATCAGCGCCAGCCCCACAGCCACCGCGGCATAGATCAGGCCGTTGAACAGGCCTGCCGAGAGAGCTTCAAACATGGAGTACTCCTGTGGCGGGCCCCCGCGGCCCGCCACGGCTGATGATTACTTCCAGGAGAACGGCAGCGTGGGCAGCGTCTTGTCGGTGCGGTACTTTTCCGGCCAGACCGTCTGGTAGGACGAGCCCTTCAGTTCCAGGATCAGTCCCGAACCCTTGGTGTTCTGGCCCTTGTCGTCGAACTTCACGCCGGCCCAGGGCATGGCCACTTGCGCCTCGCCCAGGTCGGTGGCCGCCAGCGCCTTGCGGATCGCTTCCGGATCGGTGGAACCGGCGCGGTTGATGGCATCGGCCAGCACCAGCACGCCCTGCATCGAACGGGCGTTGTTGCCGTTCAGGTCCTTGCCGGTCTTGGCCTTGTACATGTCGTTGATCTTCTTCAGGCCGGCCTTGGCGGCGGCGACGTCGTTGCCCCACACGTCGCGCGTCAGCACGCCCTGCACCTGCGGGCCCACTTCCTGCACGAAGCGCGAATCGATGAAGCCGGCGTCGTTGGCCAGCAGCACCGGCGGCGCGTACTTGCTTTCGCGCATGGTGCGCACGAACAGCATGGCGTCCGAGGTGTAGCTGGCGAAGATCGCCACGTCGGGCTTGGCGGCGGCCAGCTTCTGCACCTCGGCCGTCACCGAGGCCGAACCGGCGCTGTAGGCGATGTTGGCCACCACCTGGCGCTTGTACTGCTTGGCGAACTTCTCGACCGCCTTGTAGGTGTTGACGCCAAAGTCGGTGTTCTCGTAGACCACCGCGATCTTGGCGGTCGGCGTGCCCTTCACGCCGTCCAGGAACTGCATCATGTTCTCGACGAAGGTGTCGTCGTTGGGCGAGGTGCGGAAGAACCACTTGTAGCCGCGCTCGGTCAGGTCCGGGCTGCTGGACTCGCCATTCAGGTAGGGAATGCCGCGCTGCTCGGCGATGCGGCTGGCGGTCTTGGTGACGGCCGACTGGTAGGCGCCGGTCAGGGCCACCACCTTTTCCTGATCGATCAGCCGTTGCGCGTCGGCCAGGCCCACTTCGGGCTTGCCCTGCGAATCGCCGAACACGACCTCGATCTTGGCGCCGCCCAGCGCCGGCAGGCCGGCGCCCGCGGCCAGCGGGATCCCTTCCAGTTCGGGATGCGGATTATTGACGATGTCCACGGCCAGTTCGACCGCGGCCTTGATCTCGGCGCCGGTGGACGCCAGCGCGCCGGACAGGGGATAGATCGCGCCGATCTTCACGGTCTTGACCTGGGCCTGCGTCGGCGCGGCGGCCAACAGCGCCAGACTCGCGGCGACACCCGCAATGAGCTTCATCTTCATTACCTGACTCCTGGAGAAATTCCACTGTGAAAGCAATGCAAAACGCGGGGCGCATGGCCCCGGGCCCGGGAAATCCGGGCCTGCGGCGACCCGCCACCCGTGCGCAGTCCGACGGGTGGTGGATCTTGAACTCTTGTCGCCTTTTCCCCTTGTCCTGTCATGGATCTTTCTGGAGGCAAAACCAAAGCTGCTGACGCGTCCGACCATGGACGCTTTGTAATGGGTACTGCTAGTGCGTGAAGACTGTGATTTCTAGCGGTTTTCCGCTGACGGTTGACTGAGAATCGGAGCGCGGCCTACAGGATCGCCATGCGGCTGTTGACCAGGTCGGTGACCAGCATATGCCCGGGCGCGTGGGTGATGCAGAAATCGGGGCGCACGGCGGCAACCACCGATTGCGGCGTCACGCCGCAGGCCCAGAACACCGGCAGCTCGCCGGCGCGGATCTCCACCGCGTCACCATAATCCGGTCGGTCGATATCGGCAATCCCGATCAATGCGGGGTCGCCGATGTGCACCGGCGCGCCGTGCACCGAGGGAAAACGCGAGGTCACCTGGATGGCGCGGATGGCGTCGGCGGCCTTCAGGGGCCGCATCGACACCACCAGCGGGCCGCCGAAGACGCCGGCGGCATGGGTCGGGATATTGGTGCGGTACATCGGCACATTGCAGCCCTGCTCGATGTGGCGCACCGGCAGGCCGTTGTCCAGCATCGCTTCCTCGAACGAGAACGAGCAGCCGATCAGGAACGACACCAGGTCATCGCGCCACAGGTCGCGCACGTCGGTCGGCTCGGCCACCAGCTCGCCGTTCCGCCACACGCGATAGCGCGGGATGTCGGTGCGGATGTCGATGTCCTGGCCCAGTTCGGGCAGGGAGGGATCGCCCGGCTCGGACATGGCCAGCAATGGGCACGGCTTGGGATTGCGTTGGCAGAAATGCAGGAAATCCGCCGCCAGCGCGCGCGGCAGGATCGCCAGGTTGGCCTGCACGTGCCCCGGCGCCAGGTTGGCCGTGGGACCGCTCAGTTTGCCGCTGCGGGCGTCGAGCCTTGCGCGACGCGCCAGTTCCACGCTGTTGCGGGCCGCCGAATCCAATGCCATGTCCATTCCCCTGAAGCCAGTGTTGGTATGGCGCCATTGCACCGGAACTCGGGCCCGGCGTCTAATCACATGTTGCGATAGACCCCGATCAGAATTCCTTATCAGGGTTTTGCCGGATGGCGCAGCGCTTCTTCACGCGCAATGTGCTGGGCGGCCTCGGCCACGGTGCGCGGCACCTGGCTGTCGGGGCCCTGCATCCAGCAGGCGGTGTAGTGCAGCGGCGGCAACGCCGGCGCCTTGACCTCCAGCACCCGCAGCTCGCCCTGGGTCAGCTCCTTGCGCAGGATCACCGGGGCGATCACGGCGGTGCCGATGCCGTCGAGCGCCATGCGCACGATCACGCTCAGCGCCGAACTGCCATACATGCGCGGCGCGTCCACGCCGGCCTGCTGCAGCAATTGCCGCACCGCGCGGTGCGGATCGGTGGTGGACGAATAGGTGATGACCGGCCACTCCCCCAGCCGCTTCAGGCTGATGGGCTGGCGTCCCACCTTCAGCTTGGGGCTGGCGACCCAACTGAGCGGGTAATTGCACAGGTACAGGTTTTCGATGCGCGGCTCTTCCATCGGCCCCAGCAGGAACGCCAGGTCGATCTGGCGCGAGGCCAGTTGGGTCTTGAGCACCGTGGTGGTGTCCACCTGGATCTCGACCATCAGCGCCGGGTAGGCGTCGTGCAGGTATTCCATCAGCGTCGGCAGCCAGGTATGCACGATGGTCTCGGACACGCCCAGCCGCAGGGTGCCGGTCATCACGCTCTTGGCCCGCGCCGCTTCCTGCATGTCGCGGCGCAGTTGCAGCATGCGCTCGGCGTGTGACAGCAGTTCCTGGCCCTTGCCGGTCAGCTTGATGCCGCGCACGTCGCGGTCGAACAGGCGGATGCCCAGGTCGGATTCCAGCGACGCGATGCGCTGGGAAATCGCCGGTTGGGTGGCATTGAGCTTTTCGGCCGCGGCGCGAAAGCCGCCCAGCGTGGCCACCCAGAAAAACGTCTCGATATTGCGCAGATCTATCATGGCGCCCGTATCCTGCCCCGTTGCGCGGCATGTCCAGCCTGGATGTTAGCGTCTGGGGGACGGTTCCGATATGGCGGAAAACACCGCCCTGCCCGCCCGCGCGGCCGCCATCCCCGCCCGACAGCCGTCCCCGCGAAGCAAGGCCCGACGGCGGGCGGCCCGGGGCCGTGAGCGGGCGCGGCCCCGGTCCGGGTTCAACCCGCGAGCAGTTCCTCGACCGCCAGGCCGATGGCCAGGATGCGGCGGTCGGCGCCGTTGCTGCCGGCGATCATCAGGCCGACCGGCGCGCTGCCGTCGGCGTGGCAAGGCAGCGACAGCGCGCAGCCGTCGAGGAAGTTGATCAGCGTGGGATTGCGCAGGATCAGGCCGTTGGCGGCGTAATAGGCTTCATCCGAGGCCGCCAGGTCGGCCACGGCCGGCGCCACGATCGGCGTGGTCGGCAGGATCAGCGCATCGTAGCCGGCGATGCGGCGGTCGACCGCGGCGACCCAGGCTTCGCGCGCGTCCAGCAGGTCCAGGTAGTCGGCGGCGCTCATGTCCTTGCCGCGCATGATGCGCGACACCACGCGCGGATCGTAACGCTTGCCGGCGCGGGCGATCAGGTCGCGGTGCCAGGCCCAGGCCTCGGCGGCGGTGAAGCCGCCCTTGGCGTTGATGCCGGCCAGCTCGGCGAATTCCGGGATGGCAACCTCGTCGACCAGCGCGCCAGCCTCTGCCAACCGCGCCACGGTGCGCGCGAAGGTGTCGGACACGTGCTTGTCCATGGCATCCAGCGCCAGCGTCTGGGGCACCGCCAGGCGCAGGCCGCGCAGCGGCAGCGCCTCGGGCACCGGCCCGCCCTCGCCCGACAGGATCGCGTCGAGTTCGGCGCAGCAGCGCACGCTGGCGGCGATGGGGCCGATGGAATCCAGGTTGGCCGACAGCGGCAGCACGCCTTCCATCGACACGCGCCAGGCGCTGGGCTTGAAGCCGGTCAGGCCGCACAGGGCGGCGGGAATGCGCACCGAGCCGCCGGTGTCCGAACCGATGGCGGCCACCGCCATGCCGTCTGCCACCGACACCGCCGCGCCCGACGAGGAGCCGCCAGGAATGCGGCCCGTGGCGCGGTCCCAGGGGTTCAGCGGCGTGCCGTAATGGGGATTGATGCCCAGGCCCGAATAGGCGAATTCGGTCATGTTGGTGCGGCCGATGATGACCGCGCCGGCGGCGATCAGGCGCTGCACCACTTCGGCGTTGGCGTCGGCCGCCGGTTCGCCCTCGCGCGCCACCGAGCCGGCCATGGTGGTCTCGCCTTCGATGTCGAACAGATCCTTGATGCTGATCGGCAGCCCCTCGATGGCCGAGCGCACGATGCCGGCGGCGCGCAGCGTGTCCGAGGCACGGGCCTGGGCCAGCGCCGACTCGGCGTACAGGCGGGTGAAGGCGCGGGCGCCCTCGCCGGCCGGATCGTTGGCGCGCGCCAAGGCGGCCTCGGTCAGTTCAACGGAAGTGGTGCGGCCGTCGTTCAGGGCGGCGGTCAGGTCATTCAGGGTCGAAAGCATACGGTTCCAGGGGGCCGCGGGGCGGCATGAAAAATGTTGGACCGGCGCGCCCCGCAGGGGCGCGTCATGGCAATCAGGGCGCCTGCCGGGCGTCAGGCCACCACCGGCAGGATCTCGACATGATAACGGTGGCGCAGGCTGCGTTGGCGGCGCGGATCGAACAGTTCCATGGTGAATTCGGCCGACGGGCGGATGCCGCCGATGGCGCCGACGGTGCCGCAGGTCATGCCGGCGCCTTCGGGCAGCGTGGCGGCGCCGCCGGTGTAGCCGGCGATCAGGTCCTGCGGCGTGCGCAGCGAGGCCAGCGGGCCTTCCTGGTACAGCACCTCGGCGCCGTTCTCGACGATGTACGAACGGATTACCAGTTCGTCCCAGTATTCGGCCACGTCGGCCAGGCGCCACGCCGAGGTCGCCACCGGCTTGACGCAGACCTGCTTGGACATGGCCACACTGACCGTCTCCAGCTTGCGGTCGGTGTGGTCCGAGGCAATGCTCACGTACATTTCGCCGTCGGCCGCGAACACGAAGGTCTCGACCTCGCCGGACGAATCGCCGCCCACCGCCTGCACCCGTTCGGCCTGGGTCAACTGGTTGTCGGCGATGCGGTAGTACAGCGGCACGCTGGTGGGACGCGGCACGCCGATGGCGGCCAGTTCCTCGATGTGGTGCTCGATGGCGGCAATGTCGCGCCCGGCCCAGCCGGCCACGATGAGGGTATTGAAGTCCACCTCGACCTGGCGGGGGGAATCGGCTTCGATCTGGAATACGGCTTTCATGAAAAGTCCTGCGGAGGTAAACGGGGAAGAATGGGCACGGCCGCGCGGCCGTGCCCGAAGGGATACCGGGGCTAGCCGAACACGCGCGGCAGCCACAGGGCCAGGTCGGGCCACCACGCCAGCAACGCCAGCATCACGAACATGGCCAGCACGAATGGCAGGCTGCCGGTGATCACGGCGCTCATCGAACCGCTCTTGCGCAGGCTCTGCACCACGAACAGGTTCAGCCCCACCGGCGGCGTGATCAGCGCGGCCTCGACCAGGATGATGATGATGATGCCCAGCCAGATCGGGTCGTAGCCCAACGCGATCATGATGGGCGCGACGATGGGAATGGTCGTGATCATCATCGACAGGGTCTCCATGAAGCAGCCCAGCACCAGGTAGAACACGATCACGATCAGCAGCATCCAGCCCGGCGACAGGCCCAGCCCGGTGATGGACTGGGTCAGCGCGTCGGTCAGGCCGGTGGCGGACATGACGAAGTTAAGGAAGCTCGCGGCCACCACGATCAGCATGATCATGGCGGTCGAGCGCATGGTGCCTTCCATCGCCTCGCGCAGCATGGTCCAGGTCAGGCGGCGGAACCAGGCGGCCAGGATCAGCGCGCCCAGCACGCCCAGCGCGGCGGCCTCGGTGGGCGTGGCCAGGCCGGCGTAGATCGAGCCCACCACCAGCAGGAAGATGCCCATTGGCGGCGCCAGATGCACCAGGCTGGCGAAGCGCTGGCCCCAGGTGGCCTGGATCTTCTTGCCGCCCCAGGACGGCTTGACCACGCAGGCGATCATCACCGTCAGCATGAACAGCGCCGCCATGGCGAAGCCCGGGATGATGCCGGCCAGGTACAGCTTCGGCACGGACGAATTGGTCAGCACGCCATAGATCACCAGGTTGATCGACGGCGGGATCAGGATGCCGAGCGTGCCGCCGGCGGCCAGGCTGCCCAGGAACAGCGGCTCGTTGTAGCCATACTTGCGGATCTGCGGAATCGCCACCGTGCCGACCGTCGCGGCGGTGGCGACGCTGGAGCCGGAGGTGGCCGAGAACAGCGTCGAGGCGCCGATGTTGGCGTGCATCAGGCCGCCCGGCAGCCACGACAGCCACAGGCTCATGGCGCCGTACATGCGTTCGGCGAAGCCGGCCCGCAGCAGCACCTCGCCCAGCATGATGAACAGCGGAATGGCGACCAGCAGGAATTCGTTGTTGGTGCTCCAGGATATCTCGCCGATCGCGCGCGACAGCGGCAGCATCGAGAACATCGGGTCCAGGATCAGGCCCAGCACCCCCAGGGCCGCGCCCACGGGGATCGACAGGCCGATCAGGACCAGCAACAGAGTCAGGGCGGTGGCGATCATGCGGCGGCTCCCTTGACCATGCGCTCGCCGGCGGCGGCTTCCTCGTCGGCTTCTTCCTGCGCGGAACGCACGCCGCAGATTTCCTTGACCAGTTCGATGTCGCCGGTCACCAGGGCGGCCGAGGCGCGCGCCAGCATCAGGGCGACGGTAATGCACATCCAGGCCAGGCCCAGCAGCCACAGGCCTTGGGGAATCCACAACGGCGTAGCCAGCGGCGTGTTGGCGGCGGACTTCTGCGCCCACGACATCTGCACCACTTCATAGGCGTAATAGGTCAGGAACACCATGAAGACCGCCAGCGCCACCATGGAAACCCAATCGAGCACGGCCGACACGCGCACCGGCAGCTTCTGGTAGAGCACGTCCACCCGCACGTTGGCGCGCTGCAGCGTGGCGAAGGCCAGCGCCCAGGAGGTGCTGATGGCGAAGGCGTAGCTGGACAGTTCGTCGGCGCCGCCGGTGGTAAAGCCCAGGAACTTGCGGGCCAGCACGTCGAAGGAAATGAGCAGCACGCTGGCGATGGTCAGCGCGCCGCCCGCCCACACCGCGACGCGCGAGAAGGTCTCGGCGCGACGCAGCAGCCCGCCCAGCAGGCGGAAGTGTTCGGTTCGGGTCATGGGAAAAACCTCTGCGGCCGGATACGGCCTCGATGATGAATCGCAGGCGCGCCGCCGCTGCAACGGCGGACGGCGCGCGGTCTCGCTTACTTGCTGGCGGTCACGCCCAGCGTCTTGCCGACGGTGGCGTTGAAGTCCTTGACGCACTGCGCCGAGCAACGCGCGGCCCACTTGGGCAGCACGGCTTCCTGCGTCACCTTCTTGAGCAGTTCGCGGTCGGCGTCCGAAGGCTGCACCAGCACCATCTTGCCCTTGACCGGGAACGGGCACGCGGCCGCGCCGGTGTTGCAGTCATAGCCTTCCTGGGTCTGGCGCGCCGCGGCATCCCAGATGTTGTCGACCAGCGTCTTGACGTTGGCCTGCAGGAAGGTGCGCACGTTGGGATCGAGCTTGTCCCAGGCCTTCTGGTTGACGGCGTGGATCTGCTGGTTCCAGTTGATCGGCAGCGCCACCAGGTGGGTCGACACTTCGTACCACTTGGCCGAGTAGCCCGACAGCGAGCCGGTGATGGCGCAATCGACCACCTTGTTCTGCAGCGCCGGCACCACTTCGCCGAACGCCATGGTGACGCTGGAGCCGCCCAGCGCTTCCACGAATTCGGCGGTGGTGCGGCTGCTGGTGCGGACCTTCTTGCCCTTGATGTCGGCCAGGCCCTTGATCTCGGCGTTGCAGAACAGCACCTGCGCCGGATAGGTGGAGATGCCCAGCAGCTTGACGTTGCTGCCTTCGCCATAGAGGCGCGCGTAGACCGGCTCGAAGGCGTTGGTCACCTCGCGCGCCGTCTTCACGTCCGGCGCCAGGCCGGCCAGGTCGATGGCTTCGTTGATCGGGTTGTCGCTGGCGAAGTACGACAGCGTGGCGGTGCCGAACTCGACCACGCCGGTCGACATCAGGCGCAGCAGTTCCGGGCCCTTCAGGCCCATTTCATTGAAGCCCTTGATGTCCGCGGTGACCTGGCCCTTGGACGCTTCCGGAATGGTCTTGGTCCAGAACGGCTTTTCGTAATCGTTGTAGGCGGTCAGGTTGGACAGGCCGCCGACCACCTTCAAATGGGTCTTGGGCAGGTCTTGCGCCTGGGCGGCGCCGGCCAACAGGCTGGCGGCGACGGCGGCGAGAGCGAGCGACTTCTTCATGGAACAAACTCCTGGCTGGCGGGATGGTCTGGCGCGCGCGGGTCCCCGTTACCTTGAGCGCGCGGGTAGAAATCGGAACGTCAGAGGAGCAAAGTTTTTCCCCCGCGCCTGTGTTTCCAGGCGATCTTCTTGATGTGCCGCCATTGCAGCGTCAGGGGCGCCGAGCGTCCAATCGTATGTTGCGATGTGGGGGTATAAATATTTCTTGGGTCTCGCCGGCGGGCCGCCCGGCGCCGGCCGCAGAGCCAGCAACCATGCGGCCTGGCGCGGAATCGGGGGGTCGGACGCGGGCGCGCCGCGAGCGCTTCGCATGACCGCCCGCGCGCGTGGCGCTGGGGAAAACACCTAGGCGCGAGCGCCGCGGCGGATCATGATGCGCGCCGTTGCCGGCGCGGCCCGGGGGTCCGCGCGCGGCTTCCTTTCGTGCGGACAGGCCGCTAGGACGACGCCACGCCGTCGCCCGCCTGCGCGGCCACTTTCTGCGCCATCTGCGCGATCAGCCGCGCCGCGTGGCTGTCCGGCCCCTGCACCCAGGTGGCCGTGAAACTCAATTCGGGCAGCGGGTCGGCGTCGACCCGCAGGATGCGCAGTTCGCCGCGCGCCAGTTCCTTGCCCAGGAACACCGGCGCGATCACGCTGGTGCCGATGCAGTCCTGCGTCATCCGCACCACCATCGACATCGAAGCGCTGCCGTACATGCGCGGCGACGCCACGCCGGCGCGCGTCAGCATGTCGCGCACCACACGATATGGCGCGCTATTGGACGGATAGGTGACGATGGGCAGGCGGCCGATGCGTTCCAGCGTCAAGGGCTCGGGGCCCAGTTCCAGCAGCGGACTGGCGACCCAGGCCAGCGGATAGGTGCACAGCGGCAGGTTCTCGACCCGCGCCTCCAGCACCGGCCCCATGAGGAAAGCCAGGTCGATCTGGCGCGACATCAGGTGCGAGCGCAGCACGTGGGTGGTGTCCACCTCGATCTCCAGCACCAGCGCCGGATACGCGGCGTGCACCAGCTCGATCAGCGTCGGCAGCCAGGTCTGCACGATGGTCTCGGCCACGCCGATGCGCACCGTGCCCGTCATGACGTTCTGCTCGCGCGCCGCCTCGAACATGTCGCGCCGCACTTGCAGCATGCGCTCGGCGTGCGACAGCAGTTCATGGCCCTTGGCGGTCAGCTTGACGCCGCGGGCGTCACGCTCGAACAGGCGCACGCCCAGATCGGCCTCGAGCGAGGCGATGCGTTGCGATACCGCCGGCTGCGTGGTGTTGAGCTTGTCGGACGCGGCGCGGAAGCTGCCCAGCGTGGCGACCCAAAAGAATGTTTCTATATTGCGTAGTTCGATCATGAACCTTTCCCCTTGCCGCGATGAGCGTATCATGTCAGCCGCCCCGTGGCCCCTCCACGGCCCCATCGCGCACAAGGAGCCTGTCCATGTCCCCGGCCGATACCGGTCGCCCGCGTCCCGCCCCCAGCGGCCCGCTCGTCGGGATCCTGTTGCTGGTGCTGTCGATGTGGACGCTGTCCTGCCTGGACGCCAGCGGCAAATGGGTCATGAACGCGGGGGTGCCGCTGCTGGTGCTGTCGTGGTTCCGCTACGCCGTGCACCTGCTGCTGGTGCTGGCCCTGGTGCTGCCCACGCGCGGCATGGGCATCCTGCGCAGCAAAAAGCCGCGCGAACAGCTCCTGCGCGGCGGCTCGATGTTCCTGGCCACGCTGATGTTCTTCACCACGCTCAGCTACATTCCCCAGGCCGAAGCCACCGCCATCAACTTCCTGGCGCCCTTGCTGGTGCTGTCGCTGGCGCCGTGGATCCTGAAGGAGCCGGCGCGCATGTCGCGCTTCGTGGCCGCGGGCATCGCCTTCATCGGCGTCATCATCGTCATCCGCCCGGGCGGCGGCCTGCATCCGGTCGGCACCATTTTCGGGCTGCTGACGGCCTGTTGCTTCGCGGCCCAGTTCATCGCCACGCGCCGCGTCGCGGGCGACGATCCGTTCACCTCGCTGATCTGGAGCGGCGCGGTCGGCACCGGCTGCCTGACGCTGGCCCTGCCCTTCATCCTGCCGCCCGCCCTGCCGGTGCTGCAGGCGCTGACGCCGCTGGACTGGACGCTGCTGATCTCCACCGGGGTCACCGGCGGCCTGGGTCACCTGTTCCAGATCGCCGCCTATCGCCGCGCGCCGGCCTCGACCCTGGCGCCCTTCATCTACCTGCAGATCATCAGCGCCACCACGGTCGGCTGGCTGGTGTGGGACCACTTTCCGGATCCCCTGACCTGGCTCGGCATCGCCATCATCTGCGCCAGCGGCATCGGCATCGGCCTGGTGGAGTGGCGCCGCAGCCGCGTCCAGGCGGCCGCGCCAGCGGGCGCCAGCGCGCGCTGATACGCCCCGGGCGGGCGGCGGCCGCCCCGCCTCCCGTACAATGCCCGGCGCCGCCCGCCTGCGCGGGCCGTCTTCCCCGCATTTCCAGAACGAGGGCTCCATGATCATCAAACCCCGCGTGCGCGGCTTCATCTGCGTGACCACCCATCCCGTCGGCTGCGAAGCCAACGTCAAGAACCAGATCGACTACGTCCGCGCCCAGGGCCCGATCAGCGGTGGCCCCAAGCGCGTCCTGGTGATCGGCGCATCCACCGGCTACGGCCTGGCGGCCCGCATCAGCGCCGCCTTCGCCTGTGGCGCCCAGACGCTGGGCGTGTTCTTCGAGCGCCCCGGCGAGACCGCCAAGGCCGGCACCCCGGGCTGGTACAACAGCGCCGCCTTCGACAAGTTCGCCAGCGCCGAGGGCCTGTACGCCAGGAGCATCAACGGCGACGCCTTCTCCGACGCCATCAAGGCCCAGACCATCGCCGCCATCAGGCAGGACCTGGGCCAGGTCGACCAGGTCATCTACAGCCTGGCCGCGCCGCGCCGCACCCATCCGGTCAGCGGCACGGTGTTCAACTCGACCCTCAAGCCGGTCGGCCAGGCGGTCACGCTGCGCGGCCTGGATACCGACAAGGAAGTCATCAAGGAATCGGTGCTGGAACCGGCCACCCAGGAAGAGATCGACGCCACGGTGGCGGTCATGGGCGGCGAGGACTGGCAGATGTGGATCGACGCCCTGCTTGAGGCCGGCGTGCTGGCCGAGGGCGCCACCACCACCGCCTTCACCTACCTGGGCGAGAAGATCACCCACGACATCTACTGGAACGGCTCGATCGGCGCCGCCAAGAAAGACCTGGACCAGAAGGTGCTGGACATCCGCGCCAAGTTGGCCGCGCGCGGCGGCGACGCCCGCGTCTCGGTGCTGAAGGCGGTTGTGACCCAGGCCAGTTCGGCCATTCCGATGATGCCGCTGTACCTGTCGCTGCTGTTCAAGGTCATGAAGGAAAAAGGCACGCACGAGGGCTGCATCGAGCAGGTCTACGGCCTGTACCGCGACAGCCTGTGCGGCGCGGCGCCGATCCTGGACGACGAAGGCCGGCTGCGCGCGGACTACCTGGAACTGGACCCCGCCGTGCAGGCGCAGGTGCAGGCGCTGTGGCACCAGGTGACCGAGTCCAACCTGTATGAACTGACCGATTTCGCCGGCTACAAGCGCGATTTCCTGCGCCTGTTCGGGTTCGAGATCGATGGGGTCGATTACAACGCCGATGTCGACCCGGACGTGAAGATCCCCGGCCTGATCAGCGCCTGAGGCGGGTTCGGGTCCGCCGGGGGCCGCGTTCGCGCCTCGCTCGCGCCTCGTTCGCGCCGCGGTGGCGGCCCGTCAGCGCCGCGCCTGCGCCTTGCCGGCGCTGAACAGCCGCAACAACTGGTCCAGCCCGCCCTGGTCGATCGCCACCCTGGCCTCGCGCCGCACCGCCGGCTTGGCGTGATACGCCACCGACAGCCCGGCGGTGCGCAGCATCGGCAGGTCGTTGGCGCCGTCGCCCACCGCGATGGCGCGCTCCGGTCCGACCCCCAGCGCCGCGCACACCTCCAGCAACTTGCGGCGCTTTTCCTCCCCGTCGCACAGGTCGCCCCACGCTTGCGGCAGCAGCCGCCCAGTCAGGCGGCCATCGACGATCTCCAGCACGTTGGCGCGCACGTCGTCCAGCCCCAGGCGCACGCGCAGCCGGTCGGTGAAGCAGGTGAAGCCGCCCGTCACCAGCAGGCAGAACAGGCCGGCGGCCTTGCAAGCCGCGATCAGCGTTTCCACGCCAGGGTTGAGCGCCAGGCGATGCTCATACACCTCGTCCAGCGCCGCCGCCGGCATGCCGGCCAGCAGCGCCACGCGCTGCCGCAGGCTCTGCTTGTAGTCGACGATCTCTCCCTGCATCGCCGCCTCGGTCAGCGCGGCCACCTCGGCCTTTTTCCCCATCAGGTCGGCCATCTCATCCAGGGTCTCGATGGCGATCAGCGTCGAATCCATGTCGAAGGCGATGACCTTGTAGTCCGACAGTGTCAGCGGCGGCTCGATACCGCGCCAATGCAGGCCGGCGTCGCTCTGGAAATCTTGCATGGGCAATCCTTCTATTGCTCGGGTGGCGGATGGCCGGCCTCGCGGCCCAGCCAGTCGATGAAATGGCGCGCCGCGGCCGCGGCCGGCGCGTCCGGGCGGAACAGCGCATGCACGCCGGCGTTGGGCAGGCGTGGCTGCAGGAACAGCGGCCGCAGCCGGTCGGCGCGCAGGTCGTCCTGCAGCAGGCACCACGGCGCCAGGGCGATGCCCAGGTCGTTCATGGCGGCCTGCATGCACAGGAATTGATGGTCGAACACCGGCCCGGGCAGTTGCGCCGGCACGTCCACCCTGGCCAGCGCGAACCAGCGCGGCCAGTGGTCCATGCCGCCCGCGACCTTCAGCAAGGGGTGCCCCAGACAGTCGGCCGGCGTGGCCAGGCGGTTGCGCTCGATGAAACGCGGCGACGCCACCGGCACGTGGAAGTCGTCCAGGCAGTGCACGCAGCTCATTTCGGCGTGCGCCACGAAGCCATGCCGGATCAGCACGTCGCCGCCGGCCTCGTCGCCGCGATCCAGGAACGAGCGCCCCTGCGTGGTCAGTTGCACGTCGATGCCCGGATGCAGCGCCTGGAACGCCGACAGCCGGGGAATCAGCCATTTCATGGTCAGCGACGGCGTGGCGCTGACGCGCAGCACGCCGCCATGGCCTGGCGAGCGCAGCTTGGCGGTGGCCGCCGCGATGCGCTCCAGGCTGGCCTGGACCTCGGGAAAATACGCCTGCGCGCACGGCAGCAGCGTGACGCCGCGGGCCTCGCGCGCGAACAGCGGCTGGCCGACGTAGTCTTCCAGGATGCGGATCTGCTGGCTGACCGCGCTATGCGTGATGCTCAGTTCGTCGGCCGCCGCCGTGAAACTGCGCAGGCGCGCCGCGGCCTCGAATACCCGCAAGGCTTTCAGCGGCGGCAGGCTCGGGCCCGCCATCTCAGGCGCCGTCCGCCCGTGCGCGCCCCTGGCGCAAGGCTTTGCTGCTAATACCCACGATTTCCCTTGTCGTCTGTTTTTTGCCGGCGCCGCGCGAGGCCGCGCCGTGGCTATGAGCCGCATTCTAGGGGATTGCGGCGCCGCCGACCTCTTAGAAAAACTAACGCCAGCCCTTAAAAAACACCGCTGGTGGCAGCGCGGCCGGGTTCCTATGATGCGTCCAATCCCAGGCAGGAACCTTTCATGGCATCGATCACCGTAGACGGCATCATCAAGACATTCGGCGGCCAGCAGGTGCTGCGCGACCTGTCGCTGCACATTCCCGACGGCGGGTTCTACACGCTGCTGGGCCCCAGCGGCTGCGGCAAGACCACCCTGCTGCGCTGCATTGCCGGCTTCTACGCGCCCGACGGCGGCCGCCTGCTGTTCGACCAGGACGACGTCACGCACGTGTCGGCGCACCGCCGCGACATCGGCATGGTGTTCCAGGACTACGCGCTCTTTCCCGACAAGACCGCCTTCGACAACGTCGCCTACGGCCTGCGCGCCCGCGGCGTGGCCCGCGCCGAGATCAAGCGCCGCGTCGACGAGGCGCTGGACAAGGTCGGCCTGGCGGCGCTGGCCGACCGCTACCCGGCGCAGATGAGCGGCGGCCAGCGCCAGCGCGTGGCGCTGGCGCGCGCCCTGGTGATCCGGCCGCGCGTGTTGCTGATGGACGAGCCGCTGTCGAACCTGGACGCCAAGATGCGCCTGCAGATGCGCGACGTCATCCTCGACCTGGTGCGCGAGGCCGGCATCACCACCGTGTTCGTCACCCATGACCAGGAAGAAGCCCTGGCCATGTCCGACCGCATCGCCATCATGGACCACGGCCGCATCGCCCAACTGGGCACGCCCGAGGAACTGTACGGCACGCCGGTCAACGCCTATGTGGCCGACTTCATCGGTTCGGCCAACGTGATCCCGGTGCCGGCGCGCGGCGGGCTGCCCGGCGCGCCGGCCGGCCACGTGCGCTACGAGCTGTGCGGCCTGGGTTTCGACGGCACGCTCGGCAGCGACACGCTGGCCGAACGCGCGGTGCTGATCGCCCGCCCCGAGGAACTGGCGCTGATGGCGCCCTCGCCCTACGTGCCCAACACCCTGCCCGGCAAGGTGCTGCGGCGCCAATACCTGGGCTTCAAGACCGCCTACCGCATCGCGCTGCAGGACGGCTCGGAGATCCGCGTGGAGCTGCACGCGGGCAACATGGTGGCGCAGTTCCAGCCCGGCGAGGCCGTGCAGGTGCTGATTCCCGCCGACAGCCGCGTCGTCAACGCCTGAGGACCGCCACGCCATGAAAATCAAATGGTGGCCCTGGGGCATCCTGACGGCAATCAGCCTGGCGCTGCTGCTGTTCTTCGTGCTGTATCCGCTGGCGGTGTTGTTCAGCAACAGCGTCACCGGCCAGGACGGCGGCTTCTCGCTGGAAGGTTTCCGCGCGCTGCTGGCCGACTCGCAATACCTGGAGGCCTTCGGCAACACGCTGGTGCTGGGGCTGGTGGTGACCGCCTGCACCATCCTGGTGGGCGTGCCGTTCGCCTACATGGTGGCGCGCTACGACTTCCCGCTCAAGAACCTGGTGGCGATCCTGCCGGTGCTGACCATCGTCATTCCCGAGATCATCGTCGGCCAGTCATGGCTGCTGGTGCTGGGCAACAACGGCATTCTGACCAATCTGCTGGGTGACGCGGGCATCTCGCTGCCGTCGTTCTACGGCTGGACCGGCATGGTGTTCTCGATGACGCTGGTCTACTACACCTACATCTACCTGGGCGTGCTGGCCGCGTTGCGCGGCTTCGACGGCCAGTTGGAGGAAGCCGGCCTGAGCCTGGGCACGCCGCCGCTGCTGACCCAACTGCGGGTGCTGGTGCCGGTGCTGCTGCCGGCGGTCCTGGTGAACGCGCTGGTGGTGTTCACGCTGGTGGTGGGCAACTTCGCGCTGGCGATGCTGCTGGGCAGCCGCGTGCCGCTGCTGTCGGTGATGACCTACAACACCTTCGTCAGCGAAATGGGCGGCAGCCCGACGCTGCAGAGCGCCATGTCGGTGGTGTCGATCGCCATCGTCGCCATCGTGCTGTTCGTGCAGAAGCGCGTGGTCGAGCGCAAGGTCTACACCATGACCCAGGGCCGCGCGCCGGCGGCGCGCCGGGTGCGTTCGTGGCAGGCCATCCTGTACACCGGCGGCGTCGGCCTGGTGATGCTGCTGTCGCTGCTGCCGCTGATCGTGGTGTTCATCGCCGCCTTCACCAAGACCAGCGGGCCGGTGATGCACTGGGGCTCGTGGTCGCTGGCCAGCATGCAGCGCGCCCTGCACGGCGCGCCCGAGCCGATCCTGAATTCGCTCAAGTTCGCCTCGCTGGCCACGGTGACGGGCGTGGCCTTCGCGGTGCTGGTGAGTTATCTCACCATCAAGAAGCGCAGCGCCTTCACCCAGGTGCTGGACTACATCGTGGTGCTGCCGCTGACCATCTCCGGCACGGTGCTGGGCATCGCGCTGGTGCAGACCTTCAACACCGGCTGGCTGGTGCTGGCCGGCACCTCCGGCATCATGGTGCTGTGCTACGCGGTGCGGCGCCTGCCCTTCGCGGTGCGCAACGCCTCGTCGGTGCTGTTCAACATACCCGACTCGATCGAGGAAGCCTCGATCAGCCTGGGCGTATCGCCGCTGATGACCTTCTTCAAGGTCATCCTGCCGGCCATGAAGGCCTCCATCATCTCGGCCGCCATCCTGATGTGGCTGACCACGATTTCCGAGCTGTCGGCCTCGATCGTGGCCTACAGCGGCGGACTGGAGACCATGCCGATCGCCATCTTCCGCCAGGTCGACGGCGGCCGCCTGGGCATGGCCTCGGCCTACGGCGCGGCGCTGGTCACGGTGATCGTGCTGCCCATCATCGTGTCGGTCAAGGCATTCCGCATCAAGCTGTTCTCCGGCAAATAACCCGCATCCACAAAGGCTAACCATGCACCTCAAACACTTCCTGCAAACCGGCCTGCTGGCCGCCACCCTGGCCGCGGGCGCCGCGCAGGCGCAGAACGTGGTCCTGTACTCGTCCAACAACACCGAGACCATCGAGACCGCGCTCGACGCCGTCAAGAAGCAGTCGCCCAAGCTGAACGTGCAGCCGGTCACCGGCGGCACCGGCACCATGATGAAGCGCATCGAGGCCGAGGCCCAGAACCCGCGCGGCGACCTGTTCTGGAGCGGCGGCTTCGGCACGCTGGGCGCCTACCGCCAGCACCTGCAGCCCTACCGTCCGGCCGACATCGACAAGATCCCGGCCGAGTTCCGCGGCCCGGACGATCTGTGGGTCGGCACCAACGTGCACATCATGGTGCTGATGGTCAACGAGCGCCAGTTGAAGGGCCTGGCGGCGCCGGCCACCTGGTCCGACCTGATGCAGCCGCAATGGAAGGGCAAGTTCGCCATCACCGATCCGTCCAAGAGCGGCACCGCCTACATGCTGGTCTACGGCCTGTACAAGCAGTTCGGCCAGGAAGGCCTGGACAAGATCGCCGCGAACGCCGTGGTCACGGCCTCGTCCGGCACCACCTACAAGGGCGTGGCGGCCGGCGAGTACGCGGTCGGCATGACGCTGGAATACGCCGCCCAGGAATACGTGGCCGGCGGCCAGAAGGAGATCAAGCTGGTCTACCCGACCGAGGGCAGCTACCTGGCGCCGGAAGGCATGTTCATCATCAAGGGCGCCAAGAACCTGGAGGCCGCCAAGGCGCTGTACGACGGTCTGCTCAGCAAGGAGGCCCAGGAAGCGCAACTGGTGAAGAACTTCCGCCGCCCGACCCGCAGCGACATTGCGGTGGCCAGCCTGACCACCCTGCCCGACTTCAACAGCATCAAGATCTTCCCGGTGAGCCAGGACGCGGCCGCCAAGGAGTACGAAACCGTCGTCGCCGCCTGGAACCAGGCGGTGGCCAAGGCCAAGTAAGGTCCGCACCAAAGGCCAAGCAAAAACGCCACCTTCGGGTGGCGTTTTCGTTTCAGGCTGGTATCGCTGGCGCGGGCCGCAGCGGCCGGTCGCATCCCGCCTACGCGGCCATGCGTCCCGCCGCCAGCACCACCTGCCGGCCGCAACGCGCCGCCAATTGGGGATCGTGCGTCACCAGCACCAGCGTGGTGCCGTGCTCGCGGTGCAGGTCGAACATCAGGTCGATGACGGTGACGCCGGTGGCGGCGTCCAGGCTGCCCGTGGGTTCATCGGCGAACAGCAGGTCGGGCTGCACCACGAAGGCGCGCGCCAGCGACACGCGCTGCTGCTCGCCGCCGGACAGGGTGCGCGGATAATGATGCAGGCGCGCCCCCAGCCCGACGCGCTCGAGCATGGCCTGGGCCGCCTCGCGCGCCGGCTGGCCCGCCAGTTCCAGCGGCAGCATGACGTTTTCCAGCGCAGTCAGGTTCGGCAGCAACTGGAATGACTGGAACACGAACCCCACGTGATTGGCCCGCAGGCGCGCACGGCCGTCCTCGTCAAGGGCGAACAGGTCCTGCCCGGCCAGGCGCACGCTGCCCGCGCTGGGAACATCCAGCCCGGCCAGCAGTCCCAACAGGGTGGACTTGCCCGACCCGGAGCTGCCGGTGATGGCCACGGCGCTGCCCGCCGCCACCGTAAAATCGATGTCTTCCAGGATAGACAGCGTCCCGCCGGCATCGGCCACCCGCTTGCCCAGCCCTTTCACCTCGATCGAATTCTTGCTATCCATGCGCCTGATTCCCCTGATTCGCCGTTCACTACTGATATCCACGCTGGCCATGGCCACCCTGATGGCGCCCGCCCACGCTCAGACCGCCCCGGCAGCCCAGGGTTCCGCGCAACGCACCGTGCTGGTGGTGGGCGACAGCCTGGCCGCCGAGTACGGCATCAAGCGCGGCACCGGCTGGGTGCCGCTGCTGTCCGCGCGGCTTTCCGAACAATACCCGAAGTACAAGGTGGTCAACGCCAGCATCAGCGGCGACACCACCAGCGGCGGCGTCGCCCGCCTGCCGGCGCTGCTGCGCCAGCACGAGCCGGCGGTGGTGGTGCTGGAGCTGGGCTCGAACGACGCCCTGCGCGGGCTGCCGCTGAACATGACGGAGCAGAACCTGCGCGCCATGGCGCAGGCGGCGCGTAAAGCCGAGGCCGAGGTGGTCATCGTCGGCATGCAGATCCCGCCCAACTACGGCCGCGACTACACCCAGCGCTTCGCCCAGGTGTTTCCCACCGTCGCCAAAGACGAAAACGCCCGGCTCGTGCCCTTCCTGATGGAAGGTATCGCAACGAACCGGGCGATGTTCCAGGCCGACGGCATCCATCCCAACGAGGACGCCCAGCCCCAACTGCTGGACAATGTGTGGCCGGCGCTGCGGCCCTTGCTGCAATGACGCGGGCCTGAGCGGCCCGCGACCTGCCGCGCGGCCGATCAGCCCGCCGCCTGCTGCGAGGCGTCGCCGCCGCGGATGGCGTCGGCGGCCGCCGGCAGCACCTGCACCTTGTATTCCTCGCGCAGCATGCGCACCAGCGCTTCGCTCTCGGCCTGGCCCCAGGCGCCCGCCAGTTGCTGCGCCAGGCGTTCCTTGTCTGCGGCCTCGACCGTGCCGGCCTCGACCTTCTCCAGGCGCACCAGCGTGTAATCGGCGCCCGACTGCACCCCGGTATAGGCCGGCAGCTTGGCGGCCGGCAGGCGCATCACGGCGTCCAGCACCGAGCGCGGCAGGTTCTTGGGATCCTGGCGCGACACCACCAGCGGACCGCCGAAGCCTTCCGGCGCGGCGGCCGGGTTGGCCTGGTCGGCCGCCAGCGCGGCTTCGCCGGCCTTCTTGGCGGCTTCGGCCGAACGCTCGTCCAGCAGCTTGGCGCGGATCGAATCGCTGACCTTCTCCAGCGCCGGCACGTGGGCCGGTTCCACGGCGGCCACGCGCACCGCCAGCATGGTGTCCGGCGACAGCTCGATCACGCCGGAGTTCTGCTTTTCACGCAGCACGTCGGGCGAGAACAGCACCTGGCGCACGCGCGGGTTGTCCAGCAACGCCGCGTCCGGGCTGTCCACGGCGGAGCCCGGGCCGGCCTGGTCGGCGGGCAGCAGGCCTTCGCGCGTCACGCCCGAGGCGGTGCGCAGCTTCAGGCCAACCGCGTCGGCGGCCGGCTGCAGGCTGTCGCGCTGGTCATAGACCTGCTTGTTCAGTTGGCTGGCCATTTCCGAGAAACGCACGGCGGCCAGTTGCTTGCGCACTTCGGCGGTGATCTGGCTCTTGACCTCGGCCAGCGGCTTGATCGAGGCCGGCTGGATCTCGGTGACCTTGATGACGTGGAAGCCCGACGGGCTTTCGACCACGCCCGACACCTGGTCCTTGGACTGGCTGAAGATCGCCTTTTCCAGCGGGCCGGACAGCATGCCCGGCGCCAGCCAGCCCAGGTCGCCGCCATTGGCGGCCGAACCGGCGTCCTGCGAATTCTTGCGGGCCAGCTCGGCGAATTGCGCCGGGTCGGCGGCGGCCTGCGTGGCCAGGGCCTCGGCCTTGGCGCGGGCGGCCTTGCGCGCATCGTCCGAGGCGCCGGCCGGCACTTCGATCATGATGTGGCTGGCGCGGCGGCGCTCGGGCTGGCCGAAGCGGTTCTTGTTCTGCTCGTAGTACGAGGCCAGGTCCTCGTCCTTGACCTGCACACCCTCGGTGGCGGCGGCTTCATTCAGCACCAGGTACTGCACCTGGACCTGCTCGGGAATCTGCAATTGCTGCTTGTTGGCGTCGTACCAGGCCTGGATGTCGGCCGGGGTGACCGTCACTTGCGAGCGGAAATCGGCGGCGGCGAAGCGGCGCAGTTGCACCGTGCGCTGCTGCGTCAGGGCGGTTTCGAGCGACGCCACCACTTCCGAAGGCGCGCTGGCCGACTGGCCGACCGGCTCGAGCACGCGGGCCACGGCCAGATCGCGGCGCAGGCCGGCTTCGAACGACGTCGGCGACATGCCCTGGGCCGCCAGCACCTGGCGGTAGCGCTCGGGCGAGAAGCGGCCGTTGTCCTGCACTTCCGGGATCGCGGCAATGGTATTGCGCAGCGTTTCGTCAGACACCGAGAAGCGGTTGTCCACGGCCACGTTCGCCAGCAAGCGCTGGTTGATGAGCTGGTTCAGCAGCGCTTCGCGCAGTTGCGGCGTGTCGATCACGGCCGGGTCGAACTGCGCGCCCAGGCGCTGCCGATATTGTTCAAGCTGGTTGCGGTGCGCCTGGTCGAACTCCGAGCGGGAAATGGGCTGGCCGGCGACCGTCGCCAGTTCCGGCTCCTTGCGCATGAAGCTCTCATAGCCCTGAATCCCGACGAGGAAGAAGGAAGGCACAATCAGAAGCAGCAGGATGAACTGCATCCAGCGCCGGTGGCTGCGAATAAATTCGAACATGGAATCCCTGTTGCCGCACTCGGGAGGAGACTTCCGCCCGGGCCGCACGAAAACGCATAAAAAAAGGCGAATCTCATTCGCCCTATTCCCATACCGGTCAAACCGGGTCAGCGGGCGGATTTTAGCATTTCTCATTCGTCCCGCAGCGTCTGCTTACATCGACCCGCCCGGCGCCCCCGCGCGCCCGACGACGAGGCTTGCCACCCCCACGGAAGCCGGCCCGGGTCAACCCGGGAAACCCCGGTTTTCGCCTTCCGTCCCCCCTCGTATCGTGACCTTCGGGCCGCCACGCCACGCCCGCCGTCTTCCTTCCTTTCTCACAGAGGTGACTTTCCATGCCGTTCCCGCTCTCACGTCCGCTCGTCCTGCGTGCCGCGCTCGCCCTGGGCTTCCTGGGCAGCGCCTCCTTCGCCGTGCTGGCCGCGCCCGTCGCCGCCGTGCATGAAGCCGCCGAGCAGCAGAAACAAGGCATGCTCGACACCATGCGCGACCTGGTCAACATCGAATCGGGCAGCAGGGACGTGGAAGGCGTCGAACGCATCGCCGCCCTCATCGGCGAACGCTTGAAGGCGCTGGGCGGCACCGTCGAGATCCTCCAGCCCACCGACATCTTCCGCCTGGACGACACGCCGGAGCGCGTCGGCCCCATGGTGCACGCCGAATTCAAGGGCAGTGGCCAGAAAAAGATCATGCTGATCGCGCACATGGACACCGTCTACCGCAACGGCATGCTCAAGGACCAGCCCTTCCGCATCGACGGCGACCGCGCCTATGGCCTGGGCATCGCCGATGACAAGCACGGCGTCGCCATCATCCTGCACACCGTGGCCCTGCTGCAAAAACTGGACTTCAAGGATTACGGCACCCTGACCGTGCTGATCAACGGCGACGAGGAAATCAGCTCGCCGGGCGCCCGCGCCACCATCACCCGGCTGGGCGCCGACCAGGACGCCGTCTTCTCCTTCGAAGGCGGCGGCGCCGAGGGCCGCCTTACCCTGGCCACCAGCGGCATCGGCGCCGCCTACCTGACCGTGCAGGGCAAGACCTCGCACGCCGGCGCCCGTCCCGAGGGCGGCGTCAACGCCCTGACCGAGCTGTCCCACCAGATCCTGCAACTGAAAGACCTGTCCAAGCCCGAGGAAGGCCTGAAACTGAACTGGACCGTGGCCCAGGCCGGCACCAACCGCAATGTCATCCCCGGCCAGGCGACCGCCCAGGCCGACGCCCGCGCCCTCAAGGTCGCCGACTTCGACGCCCTCGAACGCACCTTGCAGGAACGCATCCAGAAGAAACTGCTGCCCGAGGCCAAGGTCAGCGTCAAATTCGAAGTGCGCCGCCCGCCGCTGGAAGCCACCCCTGCCTCGCGCGCCCTCGCCAACCACGGCGTCGCCATCTACCAGGAACTCGGCCTGCCCATGAAAGTCATCGACCGCGCCAGCGGCGGCGGCACCGACGCCGCCTTCGCCGCCCTCAAGGCCCGCGGCCCCGTCATCGAAGGCATGGGCCTGAGCGGCTTCGGCGCCCACTCCAACGACGCCGAATACATCCAGATCCCCTCCATCGTCCCCCGCCTCTACCTGGCCGCCCGCATGATCATGGACGTCTCCCAGGACAAGGCCCCGATGAAATAAGCGCCGGGCGCCTGCGGTGGCGCAACCCTACGAAGGCCGCCCCTGCCCCCAGGCGGCAGGCTCCCCGCCCCCAAATCCCACCTCCCCCCCCCGGATGCGCTCGCGCGAGCAGCCGCAACGTATGTCCGACAAGGCCGCGCAGGGCGGCCTCGTCGGACGGGCGCCAGCAAATCTTTCAGCCCCCCCACTCCTTCCCACAAAGCCCAAGCACACCGCCCACCCCAGCGACGCCCCGAACTTTCCCCACCGCGAGCGGCTGCGGGACCGTGGCGCGGGGCCGGGGCGTGTAGAGGCGCGCGCGACGGAATCCGAAGGAGCCGCAGGCGACGAGGATGAGCACGCGCTGTCCGGCGCGCAGGCGCCGGACAAGCCTCGTAGCCCCGGCCCCGCGCCACGGCCCCGCAGCCGCGCCAAAAGAACCGAACCCGCGACACAGGCACGAAGCAAGCCCCCCCGCACGACAGGAAAGGAACCCCCAGAACAGAGTATCCTTCCACCCTGTCCCAAAGAACCCCAAAAGCATCAAAGAAATGACCGCATCCCTCCCCACCTGGCCCTATTCCCGCCACATCGCCCACCGCGGCGGCGGCCGCCTGGCCCCGGAGAACACCCTCGCCGCCATGCGCGTCGGCGCCGAACACGGCTTCACCATGTTCGAATACGACGTCAAGCTCAGCCGCGACAACGTCCTCGTCCTGATGCATGACGACGACGTCGACCGCACCTCCAACGGCCACGGTCCCGCCGCCGCCAAGACCTTCAGCGAACTGGCGCAACTGGACTTCGGGAGCTGGCACTCCGCCGCCTACGCCGGCGAACCCCTGCCCACCTTCGCCGCCGTGGCCCGCTACACCGTCGCCAACGGCATAGCCAGCAACGTCGAGATCAAGCCCTGCCCCGGCCGCGAAGCCGAAACTGGCGCCGCCGTCGCCCTGGCCGCCCGTGAACTCTGGAAAGGCGCCGCCGTGGCCCCGCTGCTGTCCTCCTTCGCCGAGGAAGCCCTGCAGGCCGCCAAGGACGCCGCGCCCGAACTGCCGCGCGCCCTGCTGGTCGAGAAGGTGCCCGCCGACTGGCTCGACCGCCTGGTCAAATACGACTGTGTCGCCCTGAACATCAACCAGAAGGACGCCACGCGCGAACTGATCGACGCCGTGCACGCCGCCGGCTACCGCATCGCCGCCTGGACCGTCAACGACCCCGAGCGCGCCCGCCTGCTGCTGGATTGGGGCATCGACGGCATCTTCACCGACGAACTGGCCGCCATCCGGCCGGCCGCCTGAGGCCCCCGCCCCGTGTTCAGCTATCGCCACGCCTTCCACGCCGGCAACCATGCCGACGTGCTCAAGCACGCCATCCTGGTCCACACCCTGGACTATTTCAACCGCAAGGACGCGCCCTACTGGGTCATCGACACCCACGCCGGCGCCGGCCTCTACAGCCTGGACAGCGACTGGGCTGCCAAGACCTCGGAGTTCGCCGACGGCATCGGCCGCCTGTGGGAACGCGACGACCTGCCGCCCCTGCTGGCCGACTACGTCGCCCGCATCCGCGCCTTCAACACCAACGGCCGCCTCAAGCGCTACCCCGGCTCGCCCTGGCTGACGCTGGACGCGCTGCGTCCGTCCGACCGCCTGCGGCTGTTCGAAATGCACCCGACCGAGATCGACACCCTGGTCGGCAACCTCGAACACATGGACCGCACCGCGCAGCGCCAGACCACCATCTACGGCGACGACGGCTTCGAAGGCGTCAAGGCCCTGCTGCCGCCGCCGACGCGCCGCGGCATGGTGCTGATCGACCCGTCCTATGAAGACAAGAACGACTACCGCCGCACGCTGATCACCGTCAAGGAATGCGTCAAGCGCTTCGCCACCGGCACCATCGCCGTCTGGTATCCGCTGGTGCAGCGCCGCGAGGCCAGCGAAATGGCGCGCCACTTCGAGAACCTCAAGGTCAAGAGCTGGTTGCACGCCACGTTGACGGTCAAGAAGGCCACCATCGACGGCTACGGCCTGCACGGCAGCGGCATGTTCCTGATCAACCCGCCGTGGACGCTGCACGACGCCCTCAAGCAGGCCATGCCCTACCTGGCGCGCGAACTCGGCCAGGACGAGCGCGCCGGCTTCACGCTGCAGTACCGCGAGAATCCGTTCCCCGTGCCGAAGAAGCAGTCGGACGACTGATTGCCGCCCGGCAGCGCATGAAAAAACCGGCCCCGCGTTGCACGACGCGGGGCCGATTTTTTTCATGCAGGGCACGCGCGGCCCGCTCAGGATTCGCCGACCACCGTCAGGCGCCAGATTTCCAGCCCGCGCACCAGGATCTCGCCCGCCTCCGCGATATGCGCCTCGAGCAGCCGGCAGGCCCGCTCGACCTCGCCATGGCGCACGGCGTCCAGCAGCTCCAGGTGCTCGCGCTGCGAGCCCGGATCCCATGCGACGCACGACGCCGTCACATGCATGTAGCGCGTGCGCGATTCATGCAGCATGTCGATCGTCGCCAATAGCCGCGGCATCGCGCACGGCCGGTACAGCGCCTCGTGGAAGGCGCGGTTGGCCGCCTCCCAGTCGCGCATGTCGCGCGCCTGGTCGCCCGCGTCGATCGCGGCCTGCGCCCGCGCCAGGTCGCCGGCGCTCATCGCCGCCATCGCATGGCGCAGCGCCAGCGATTCGAGCGCGCCGCGCATCCGCGTGATCTCCACGATCGACGCCTCGTCCAGCGAACTGACCCGCACGCCCTTGCGCGGCTCGCTCACCAGCAGTCCGCGCGCCTCCACACGGCGGAACGCCTCGCGCACCGGCACATGGCTGGCGCCGAACTCCGCCGCCAGCGCGTCCTGACCCACCCGCTCGCCGGGCCGCAACTGGCCTGTGATGATGCGCTCGACCAGCGCGCGCGCGATGCGTCCAGGCAAGGTGTCGTCGTCGTCGCGCGAGGCGCCGTGGGCCAGGGTCATGCCGCCTCCCGCGCCTGCCAAAGCGGGCCGCAGGCGGATTGCGTGGCGGCGGCCAGACTGCCGTCCGCGACCCGGGCGCGCAATAGCGCGATGTCGTCATGGACCCAGCGGTCATCGCCAAGCATTGGCGGCACCACCGCCCGCACCGCGGACCAGGCCGCGGCCGTGCCCGCGCCGAGCGGATAGGCGGCCAGATCGGGCTCGGCCAGATCCAGCGCCTGCGCGGCCAGCAACAGCTCGACAGCCACCACCGCCTGGCTGTTCTCGACCACGGTGCGCGTGCGGCGCGCCGCGAAACACGAGTTGCTGATGTGGTCCTCGGTATTGCCCTTGGCGGGCAGGCTGGTGGCGCTGGCCGGGCCGCACAGGCCCATGTTTTCCAGCACCAGCCCCGTGCCCATGCTCTGTGCCACCGAAAAGCCGGTATTGATGCCGGGGCGCTGCGCGATCAGGTTGGCCGGCAGGCCGAAATTGCAGGCCGGGTCGACCAACCGCGCGCTGCGGCGGTCGCAGATCGCCGACAGGTCGGTCACCGCCAGCGCCAGCAGATCCATGGCCTGGGCGATGTATTGCCCATGGAAGTGGCCGCCCGAGACGATGGCGTAGCCCGCGTCTTCCGGGAAGATCAGCGGGTTGTCGGTGGCGCTGTTCATTTCGGTCGCGAGGATGCCGTCGACGTAGTCCAGCGCGTCCAGCACCGGTCCGTAGACCTGCGGCACGCAGCGCAGCGAATAGACGTCCTGAATGCGCGGGGCCAGCGGCGGCGCGTGCGGCGTGCCCGCCTGCGCCGGATCCAGGCCGGGCGTCCCGCGCAGGCGCACCTGTCGGGCCGGCTCGGTGCAGCGCCGGCTGCCCGCCACCAACTGGCGAATCGCCGCGGCCACCCGCCGCTGGCCGCGATGCGGACGCGCCAGCATGACGCGGTCCTCGAAACACGACAGTTCGCCGCGCAGCGCCTCCAGCGTCATGGCCATCGACAACGTCGCGCCGCCCAGCAGCTCGCGCGCGTCGTGCGCGGCCAGCACCGCGTAGGCGAGCGAGGCCGTCGCGCCGTTGATCAGCGCGGTCGCGTCCTTGGCCTGCACGTCCATCGTGGCGGCCATGCCGGCCTGTTCGAAGGCGCGCGCGGCCGGCATCACCTCGTTCCGGTAGGTGACGCGCGATTGCGGCAAGCCCATCAGGGCGCCGCTCATCAGGGCCAGGGGCGCCAGGTCGCCGCTGGCGCCGACGCTGCCCTTGGACGGCACCACCGGCGTGATGCCGTGGTTCAGCATGGCGATGAGCCGGTCGATGATCGCGACCCGCACGCCGGAATGATTGCTGGCGAAGGCGTTCACGCGCAACGCCATCATGGCCCGCACCACCTCGTCCGGCATCGGCTCGCCCGTGCCCGCCGAATGCGAACGCACCAGGCTGGCCTGGAATGTGGCGATCTCCGCCGGCGCGATACGCTGGCTCTTGAGCGCCCCCACGCCGGTATTGAAGGCGTACATCAGCGGCGCGGCGTCGTTGAGCCAGTGCGATTCGATGTAGCCGCGCGTGGCGTCCAGCGCCTGGCGGGCGGCGTCGGCCAGGGCGACGGTGGCGCCGCCGCGCGCGATGGCAACGACGTCCTCGGCGCGCAAGTGCGCGCCGTCCAGCGAAATGACGGGAGTGTTCATCGGCAGGGGCCTGGTCAATTTTTATAGATTATCTATAAAATTTCCTGACGTGACAAGAAATCCACGGTCCGTGCGAGGCCCCCCTCTTCCCCGGCCCCCAGCGCCAGTCGCGCCAACTGCGCCTGCCCGGACCGCCGCTCAAGACGAAGAAGAGGCTGCCCCGCGGGGCAGCCTCTTCCACGCATGGCTCGCCCTCAGGCGGCCGCGCCTTCCGCTTCCACCTGGCGCAGCGCCTCCTGCGCCCGCGCCAGCTTGGCGGCCGCGTCGCGCAGCGCGGTGCGCAGGCCTTCCTCGATGACCGGATGGTAGAACGGCATTTCCAGCATGCGCGCCACGGTCAGCTCCTGCTGCACGGCCCAGGCCAGCAGATGACCGATGTGCTCGGCGCTGGGGCCGACCATTTCCGCGCCCAGGAAACGGCCGGTGGCGATATCGGCGTACACGTGCAGCAGGCCGCGGTTCTTCAGCATCACCCGCGAACGGCCCTGGTCGCCGAAATCGACCTCGCCCGTCACGAAGGTGCCCGGCGTCAGGCGGGCATGGCCCTGCCCGGCCAACGCGATCTGCGGATCCGAGAACACCACCGCCAGCGGCGCGCGGCGCAGGCCCTGGCGCACTTCCGGATAACGCGCCGCGTTCTCGCCGGCGATGCGGCCTTCGTCGGCCGCCTCGTGCAGCAGCGGCGCGTCGGCGTTGGCGTCGCCGGCGATGAAGATCGCCGAATCGCCCGCCTGCATGGTGTCGCGGTCGAACAACGGCACCCCTTGCGCGTTCAACTGCAGCGAGGTGTTCTCCAGGCCCAGGCCGTCCACATTGGGGCGGCGGCCGGTGGCCACCAGCGCGTAGTCGAAGCGTTCAGTGCGTTCGGTGTTGTCCAGCGCCACGTAGCGCACCTCGACCTCGTCGCCGACGCGCTGGGTTTCCAGCACGCGCGCATCCGGGTCCAGGTAGAACTCCTGCTGGAAGATCTTGCGGGCGCTGTGGCGCACCTGCGGATCGCTGATGCCGCCCAGGCTGCCGCTGACGCCGAACACGCGCACCTCGACGCCCAGCCGCGCCAGCGCCTGGCCCAGTTCCAACCCGATCACGCCGGGGCCGAACACCGCCACGCGGCGCGGCAGGTCATCCCAGGCGAACACGTCGTCGTTGAGCACCAGGCGGTCGCCCAGGCCCCGGAACGGCGGCGGCACCGACGGCCGCGAGCCGGTCGCGATCACCACACGGGACGCATGGATCTCGGTGTGGTCGTCGACCCGCAGCACCGTATCCGATTCGAAGCGGGCGTAGCCGCGGATCTTGTCTTCGGCCGGGATGTTCTCCACGCCCTCCAGCACGAAGCCGACGAAACGGTCGCGCTCGCGCTTGACGCGGTCCATCACCTCTTCGCCGTTGACCGTGACCTCGCCCTCGACGTGCACGCCGAACGGCGCGGTGTGCGCGGCGTGATACGCGGCCTCGGCGGCGGCAATCAGCAGCTTGGAAGGCATGCAGCCGACGCGGGCGCAGGTGGTGCCATAAGGACCGCCTTCGATCAGCAGCGCGCGCTTGCCCGCGGCCTTTGCGGCGCGGTAGGCGGCCAGGCCGGCGGTGCCGGCGCCGAGGACGGCGATATCGGTATGCAGAGTCTTCATGAGTGGGATCCCCCGGTGTAGCGTGCAGCAAACGTTGTCAAAGGCGGATTCCGCCTTGTTGCGCACCCTCAGGGACGAACGCCGTCCCGCGGCGCCCGCCGGGGCCGCGCGAAGATGCGGAAAAAGGGAAACCGGCGCGCCGGACCGCTCCTCGCGGGAGCGGCCGCGGCACGGGAAAGGGAGAGCGTCCCCTTCCCGCCAGCATCAGGCGAAGTGCGCCTTCAGGTCGTCCAGGCCGCCGATCAGCGAACCGTTGATGAACACCTGCGGAGCGGTGCCCTTGCCGGACACGGCGCCGATCACGCGGCCGCGCACCTTGTTCTCCAGCGGGATCTCGATCGGGGCATAGCCCTTGTCTTCGAGCAGCGCCTTGGCTTCCACGCAGAACGGGCAGCCGGGCTTGGAGAACACCACCACCTGGTCGGGCTTCTTGGCCGTCGGGGCGACGTGGGCCAGCATGGTGTCGGCGTCCGACACTTCAAACGGGTCGCCTTCCTTCTCGGGCTCGATGAACATCTTCTGCACCACGCCGTCCTTGACGAGCATGGAGTAGCGCCAGCTGCGCTTGCCGAAGCCCAGGTCGCTCTTGTCGACCAGCATGCCCATGCCTTCGGTGAATTCACCGTTGCCGTCGGGCAGCAGTGTGATGTTGGACGATTCCTGGTCCTTGGCCCATTCGTTCATGACGAAGGTGTCGTTGACCGACACGCAGACGATGCTGTCGACGCCGGCGGCGGCGAAGGCCGGAGCCAGTTCGTTGTAGCGCGGCAGGTGGGTCGACGAGCAGGTCGGCGTGAAAGCGCCGGGAAGCGAAAAGACCACGACCGTCTTGTTCTTGAACAGGTCGTCGGTCGTGACCTTTTTCCAGGTGTTGCCCTCGCGGACGGGGAACGTTACGTTGGGAACACGTTGGCCTTCACGGTTTTGCAGCATGCAATCTCTCCTTGGGGTAGCGGGGTCTTGTTCAACCACCATGGAAAGAATGATAAACGTCAGCTATCAATTATTCAAATTTAATTAATTTAATTGATTGATAGCTTAAAACAATAATCAAATAGCCGCCGTCAGGTTTTTTCTATCATACGCCCGACGGCAGCCGGCCGTCACACGTCACACGCGCTGCGGCTCGTAGCCGGCATCGCGGATCGCGGCCTCGACCTTATCAGCCTGGTCGGTGCCCGTGACGGTGACGCGATGCGCGGGCAGGTCCACCGCCACGCTGGCGCCCGGCGCCGCCGCCGTCACCGCGCCGGTGATGGTCTTGACGCAGTGGCCGCAGGTCATGTCGGGGACTTGGAATTCGATGCTCATGGTGTTCTCCATAGGAATCAGGGGGGATTGCCGCACCGCTTCCGGTGCCAGCTCAACCCCAGCTTAGACCTTCCCATTATAGGAAGGTCAAGCGTAGAATAGTCCTTGACCTTCCCATCATGGGAAGGATGAAACTGGGGTCTTCCTACCTCAACCGAGACAGCCATGAGCGTTGCCAACCCTTCCGTCGAGCTTGAACTTGCCATCGAAGGCATGACCTGCGCGTCCTGCGTGAAGCGCGTGGAAAAGGCCCTGACCCGCGTGCCGGGCGTGGCCCAGGCCCAGGTCAACCTGGCCACCGAACGCGCCCTGGTGGCCTATGATCCGGCCGCGGCCCAGCCCGATGCCCTGGTCGCGGCCGTGGTCAAGATGGGCTACGAGGCCCGTCCGATCGCCGCCCAGGACGACCACGCCGAACGCCAGTCCGAAGCGCGCGACGCCGAGGCGCGGCGCCTGCAGCGCGCCTTCATCGCCGCCCTGGCGCTGACGCTGCCGGTGTTCGCGCTGGAAATGGGCTCGCACCTGATCCCCGCCATGCACCACTGGGTGCTGGCGAACATCGGCCAGCAAAATAGCTGGCTGCTTCAGTTCGTGTTGACCACGGCGGTGCTGGCCTGGCCCGGCCGCCATTTCTTCAGCAAGGGGCTGGCGGCGTTGTGGCGCCGCGCGCCCGAGATGAACTCGCTGGTCGCGCTGGGCGCCGGCGCGGCCTGGGGGTATTCGGTCGTCGCCACCTTCGCCCCCGCCTGGCTGCCGGAGAGCGCCCGCAACGTCTATTACGAAGCCGCCGCGGTCATCGTCACGCTGATCCTGCTGGGCCGCACGCTGGAAGCGCGCGCCAAGGGCAAGACCGGCGCCGCCATCAAGCGCCTGATCGGGCTGCAGCCGCGCACCGCGCGCGTCATGCGCGACGGCCAGCCGCGAGACATCGCCATCGAGCAGGTGCGCAAGGGCGACATCGTGGTGGTGCGCCCTGGCGAAAAGATCCCGCTGGACGGCGAGATCATCGAGGGCAGCTCGTACGTCGATGAATCGATGCTGACCGGCGAACCGGTGCCCGTGGAAAAGCAGCCGGGCATGCAGGCGACCGGCGGCACGCTCAATACATCCGGCAGCTTCACGCTGCGCGTCACCCACACCGGCGCCGACACCATGCTGGCCCGCATCATCCGCATGGTCGAGGCCGCCCAGGGCGCGCGCCTGCCAATCCAGGCGCTGGTGGACCAGGTCACCGCCTGGTTCGTGCCGGCCGTCATGGGCATGGCGCTGCTGACCTTCCTGGCCTGGTTCTTCCTCGGCCCCACGCCGGCGCTGTCGCACGCGCTGGTCAACGCAGTGGCGGTGCTGATCATCGCCTGCCCCTGCGCCATGGGCCTGGCCACGCCGACCTCGATCATGGTCGGCACCGGCCGCGCCGCCGAAATGGGCGTGCTGTTCCGCCAGGGCGACGCCCTGCAGACGCTGCGCGACGTGCAGGTGGTGGCCTTCGACAAGACCGGCACCCTGACGCTGGGCAAGCCCACCCTGACCGAACTTGCGCCGGCCGCCGGCTTCGCCGACCGCGACGTGCTGCAATGGGTCGCCTCGGTGCAGGCGCGCTCCGAACATCCGATCGCGCTGGCCATCGTGGCGGCCGCCGCCGAACGCCAGATCGACCTGTTGCCGGCGGAAGGCTTCGCCGCCATCACCGGCGCCGGGGTCGAAGCCAGCGTGGCCGGCAAGCGCGTGCTGGCCGGCGCCGACCGCCTGATGGCCGAGCGCGGCATCGACGTCAGCGCCTTCGGCCAGCGCGCCGAACAATGGGGCAACGAGGGCAAGACGCCGATCTACGTCGCCATCGACGGCCAGGCGGCCGCCATGATGGCCGTGACCGACCCGGTCAAGCCGTCGGCCGTGGACGCCATCGCCGCGCTGCACGCACAGGGCCTGAAGACCGCCATGATCACCGGCGACAACCGCCATACGGCGCAGGCCGTGGCGCGCCAGTTGGGCATCGACGAAGTGCGCGCCGAGGTCCTGCCCGACGGCAAGGTCGAGGCCATCGCCGCGCTGCGCGCCGGCGGCCGCAAGCTGGCCTTCGTCGGCGACGGCATCAACGACGCGCCGGCGCTGGCCGCGGCCGACACCGGCATCGCCATCGGCACCGGCACCGACGTCGCCATCGAGGCCGCGTCCGTGGTGCTGATGGCCGACGATCTGCACGGCGTGCCCAACGCCATCGCGCTGAGCCGCGCCACGCTGGCCAACATCCGCCAGAACCTGTTCTGGGCCTTCGCCTATAACGCCGCGCTGATCCCGCTGGCGGCCGGCGCGCTGTACCCGGCCTACGGCCTGTCGCTGTCGCCGATCTTCGCGGCCGGCGCCATGGCGCTGTCCAGCGTCTTCGTGCTGGGCAACGCGCTGCGCCTGAAGACATTCCGCCCCCCGCGCGCCGCGCACTGACGCGCCGTTCTTCCAGGAGACCGCATATGAACATCGGACAAGCCGCGCAGGAATCCGGCATCTCGGCCAAGATGATCCGCTACTACGAGAGCATCGGCCTGATCGGCCCGGCGCTGCGCAAGGACTCGGGCTATCGGGTCTACAGCGAGCACGACCTGCACACGCTGCGCTTCGTGCGGCGCGCGCGCGACCTGGGTTTCTCGGTGGAACAGATGAACGAGCTGCTGGCGTTGTGGCGCGACCGCAGCCGCGCCAGCGCCGACGTCAAGCGCATCGCGCTCGAACACGTGGCCGAACTGGAACGCAAGGCCTGCGCGCTGCGCGACATGGCCGCCACGCTCAAGCACCTGGCGCACAACTGCCACGGGGATGATCGACCCGACTGCCCCATCCTGGAAAACCTGGGGCGCTCCCAGTAAGAAAAAAGGGCAAGCCAACCGGCTTGCCCTTCTTGCATGCGGCCCGGTCGACGCCGGGGCGGGTCACGCCTGGCTTTGCGCCGGCGTCTCGCCCTCGGCCGCGACGCGGGCGTGGTAGGCCTCGGTGGCCGCCTGCTTGGACGCGGCCTTCTCGGCGGCCGCGGCGGCCTTTTCCGCTTCCGCGGCGGCCGCATCGGCCGCCTGCTGCAAGGCGCGCTGGCGGGCGCGCTCCTGCACTTCGCGCACGCCCTCGGCATCCAGCGATTCGAACACCGCGATCGACTCCACGTGCCCGGTGTGCGGGAACATGTTGATGACGCCGGCGCTCTTGAGCAGGTAGCCGCCCTCGTGCACCATGATGGCGGCGTCGCGCGCCAGCGTGGCGGGATTACAGGACACGTAGACGATGCGACGCGGGCGCTCCTCGGCCTTCAGTTGCGACAGCGCCTGCGCCACGGCCTGCGCGCCTTCGCGCGGCGGATCGATCAGCATGCGGTCGAAGAAGCCCAGGCCGCGCAGCCATTCGACGTCCACCTCGAACAGGTTGAGGGTGGCGAAACTGGTGCGCTCGCCCAGCCCGTGGCGCGCGGCGGCCTCATGGGCGCGGTCGGTCAGCGCCTTGCTGCCCTCCACGCCCACGGCCTCGCGGCCCTGGGTGGCCAGCGGCAGCGTGAAGTTGCCCAGGCCACAGAACAGGTCGGCGACGCGGTCCGTCGGCTGCACTTCCAGCAGCGTGAGCGCGCGCGACACCATGGAACGGTTGATGGCGTGATTGACCTGGGTGAAGTCGGTCGGCCGGTACGGCATGCGCAGGCCGAATTCGGGCATGGTGTAGGTCAGCGCGTCGCGATGCTCGGGCACCAGCGGATGCACCGTGTCCGGGCCCTTGGGCTGCAGCCACCATTGCACGTTGTGCTTGTCGGCGAAGGCGCGCAGCACAGCGATGTCGTTGTCGGTCAGCGGCAGCAGGTGGCGCAGCACCAGCGCGGTCACGCCGTCGCCCAGCGACACTTCCACCTGCGGCAGGCGGTCGGGCGCGGACATCGACGCGATCATGGCGCGCAGCGGCATCAGCAGGTCGCTGACGTGGCGCGGCAGCACATGGCATTCGCGCATGTCGGCCACGTAGCTGCTCTTGCGCTCGTGAAAGCCCACCAGCACCCCGCCCTTCTTGGGCACCACGCGCACCGACAGGCGGGCGCGGTAGCGGTAGCCCCAGGTCGGGCCATGCAGCGGCGCCAGGATGCGGGCCGGACGCAGCTTGCCGACGTGCCAGAAGGTGTCTTCGAGCGAACGCTGCTTGATCGCCACCTGCGTGGACGGTTCGAGATGCTGCATGGCACAGCCGCCACAGACGCCGAAATGCGGGCAACGGGGCGCCACGCGCTGCGACGAGGGGCGCATCACCTGGTCGACCCGCGCGATTTCATAGGACGGTTTGCGGCGCACGGTGGTCGCCGTGACCCGCTCGCCGGGCAAGGCGCCTTCCACGAACACGACCTTGCCATCGCGGCGGGCGATGCCCCGGGCTTCCAGGTCCAGGGATTCGATACTCAAAACGTCAGACATCTCACGCAGTCCAGAAAATTCACGCAACCCGGCATTGTAAGAGGATTCGGCAGCGCCCCGCCCGCGCCCGAAAAAAAGGGGGACTTGCCGGAGACGGCCCGCCGGGCAGTCTCCATCAAGCCCCCCAAAAGCCGGCGCCGGTCAGGGCGCCGCCACGGATGGGAATCAGAACGAACGCGACACCGAGAACACGGCGCCCAGGCGGCCCGACGGATGGCCGTACTTGGTCGGCAGCCAGTTGTCCTTGGTGGCGCCGACGGCGGCCAGGCCCAGCACCCAGCCCTTCAGGTCCTTGGTCACGCCGAGCTTGTAGTCGACGTAATGGCCGATGGAGTCGCCGTCCATGTTGACCTGGTTCTTGAGCTTCTGGTAACCCAGATGGCCCACCAGTCCCCAGCCGTCGCCCAGGTCGAAGTTGGCGGTGCCGTCCAGGTACCAGGTGCCCTTGCTGTCGGGCGTGCTGAAGAAGTCGCTGGGCGTGTAGGAATACTTGAGGGTGTAGTTGGCGTAGGTCGCGGCCAGGTACAGGTCGGTGTTGTTGTAATTGCCGCCCTTGGGCGAGCTGGAGCCGGGATAGTAGTAGTGCAGCACTCCGGCGTCGAGCGTGAAGCCGCCGCCCACGTCGCCCTTCCAGCCGCCGTAGAAGTCCATTTCCAGGTTGCCGTCGGTGAAGACGAAACTGGATACGTTGGAGTTCCAGTTGCCCAGGTAGAAACCGGAGCTGTGGGTCAGATCGATGCCGAGTTGGGCCGCGGGCCGGAAATCGGTCTGCGAGTAGCCGCGGAAGCGATAGTCGCTCGCGATGGTGGCATTGCCGCTGAGCGAGAAACCGCCGCCCAGGTCGGTGGGTTCGGCCTGGGCCGTTGCGATGAAACAAGCGGCGAGCACAACGGGCAAGGCTAGCAACGTCTTCTTCATGGTGCGATGTCCTGATCGGATTTGACGAGGAGGAAGGCCGAAGGCGCATCCATCGGGCCGGTCCTGCAACGGCGGATGCCGGCTCCTTCCCCATCAAGCAAGGTCCGTGCCAGGTTTCAATTGCATCTCAACGGGCTGGCGCCGCGCTGAACGGGCATGCTGGTCGCACCAGGACGGTGCATCACGCCGCGCATGCAGGCGGCGGCGCATCAAAATGGGGCTGGCGCCCCGTGATGGCGCCGGGCACGAAAAAAAACCCGGCCCGCACAAAAGCGGGTCGGGGTCGCGCGGCGCCGCCCGCGATGGGCGGGCCGCCAGGCGGCGAATCGGGGGCCGCCCGGAGCGCCTCAGTTGGCGGCCGGAGCGGGCGGCGGCGGCACGGCGCCCGGCGCGCTGCCCGGGCCCTTGCCGTGGCGCCCTTCCATGCGCGCGTGGCGCTCCTGCATCTTGGCCTGGCGGTCCTTGAGCATCTGGGTCACCTGGGTGCGCTGGGCGTCGTTCAGGCTGTCCCACACGGCCAGCCATTGATCGCGGACCTGCTTGGCCTGCGTGCCGAACTGGTCGCGCGACTTGTCGGATTGCTCCAGCAATGCGCGCGGATCGAGCTTGCCGCTGTCCAGTTGCGCCTTGAGCAGATCGTGGCGCTGGCCACCGGAAGCGCGCATGGCTTCATGCAGGCTGCGCTGGCCGTCCTGCGCGGTCTTGACCAGGGCCTGCTGCTTGTCGTCCAGCTTGAGCTGATCGAGCTGCGCCTTGGACACGGGGCCCAGGCCCGGGATCCACAGGCCGTCGCGCATGCCCTTGTGGAAGCCGCCATCACGGGGGCCTTGATGCATCGCGGCGGGACCACCGTCGGCGGGCGCCGCCGCCATGACGGGACCGGCCAGCAAGCCGCCGGTGGCGGCGACCATGGCCAGGGCAGCCAGGTTGGAGCGGAGTGCGAATCGGGACATGTAGGTCTCCTGAAAGTGAAGAAAGCGAGGCCATTGTGCGATCCGCCCGGTTTCATCCAGGTTTCGTCCCCGCAAGCTATGTTTCAGTCGATTGCGCCTGCGCCAGGCGTGGAAACGGGGCCCGGCGGGCCCCGTCTGTCGAGCATGCCGCGCCCACCGCGCGCGCCGCTCAACTGGCGTCCCAGGCCGCCATGTACTCCTTCCAGTGCGGCGCATCGCTGGCCGTCAGCGTGTCGCGCACCAGCGCGATCTCGGCCTCGTAGGCCGTGCGGTCGAGTTCGCCGCGCAGGAAGCGGAAGCGGCAATACACCAGCCAGGTGTTGACCACGTCCGTTTCGCAATAGGCGCGGACCTCGTCGGCACGGCCCTGGCTCCAGGCCTCCCAGACCTTGCTGCCATCCATGCCGAGCTTGCCCGGAAAGCCGCACAGCTTGGCCAGTTCGTCCAGCGGCGCGTTGGCGCGGCCGTTGTACTTGGCCAGCAGGTCCATCAGGTCGGTGTGGCGCGAGTGATAACGCGAGATGTAGTTGTTGAACTTGAAATCGCGGTCTTCCTCGCCCATGTCCCAGTAGCGCGGCGCGGGCACGCCCTGGATCAGGCTGCGGTAGTGCAGCACCGGCAGGTCGAAGCCCGAGCCGTTCCAGCTAACCAGCTTGGGCGTGTAGCGCTCGATGGTCTTGAAAAAGCCGGCCAGCAGAGCGGCTTCGGGATCGTCGGGCTGGCCCAGCGTCTTGACGCGAAAGCCCTGGTCGTCGCGGAACACGCAGCCCACCACCGCCACCTTGTGCAGGTGCAGCGGCAGGAAGTCGTGGCCCACGGCCTCGCGGCGCGCGGTGAGCGCGCGCTCGACCACTTCGGCATCGGGCACGTCGGCGCTCCAGCCGTTGAGCTTGCGCAGGCCTTCCGCGTCGGGAATGGTCTCGAGGTCGAATACCAGGGTGGGCGTCATTTGGCGGGCAGGTACTGCATCGGATCCACGGGCGTGCCCTGGCGGCGGATCTCGAAGTGCAGGCGCGGCGAGGTGGTGTCGCTCTGGCCGATCTCGGCGATCTTGGCGCCGCGCTTGACGTCCTGGCCGGTCTTCACGAGCAGCGTGCGGTTGTGCGCATACGCCGTGATGAAGCCGTTCTGGTGGTTCACGATGATCAGGTTGCCCAGGCCGCGCACGCCGTTGCCGCTGTACATGACCTTGCCATCCGCGGCGGCGGTGACCGGGTCGCCCAGCGCGCCGGCGATATCGATGCCCTTGCTGTTGTTGTTGAAGCCCTGCATGATCTGCCCGCTCGCCGGCCAGGCCCAGTTGATCACGCCGGCATCGGCCGCGCGCGTGGCGGGCTTGGTCTCGGCCGGAGTCGGGGTGGGCGGAGGCAGCGACGCCGTGGCGGTGGCCGAGGTGTCGTTGGGCTGGTCCAGCGGACGCGGTTGCGGCTTGCTGCTGGCAATCGGCGCCGGTTGCGCGCCGCCGCCCGACGAACCGGACATCTTCAGCACCTGCCCGACCGAAATCTGGTTGGGATCGGTGAGGTTGTTCCAGCGCTTGATGTTCTCGACGTCGACATTGTTGGCGCGCGCGATCTTGTAGAGCGTGTCGCCCGGCTTCACGACATAACTGCCGCCCGGCTGGGCGGCGGCGGACGGCTGGCCGCCGGCCAGGTCGACGACCGGGGCGCGCGTGCCTTTGGATGCGCAGCCGGCCAGGATGGCCAGGCTGAGGACGCCAGCCACGAAAAGCGGGCGGCGCAGGCGCGTCATGGACACGCCGAGGGTCATATCGGTCAGTTGCAACTGCCCGTTGAGCATACGTTTCTCCTGTTTGCTCAAGATTGTATTCCGGCACGCAGCGGCACAAAGCGCACGGCCTCTAATTCGGTTCGTTTCCAGCTGGCCGCGCCCGTGCGTTCGATCAGCACCAGGCGCTGGTTCGAGCCCCCTTCGGGGGCGATCAGGCGTCCACCCGGCGCCAGTTGCTGGAGCAGCGCTTGCGGGATGGTCAGGCCGGCGGCAGCCACAACGATAGCATCGAACGGCGCCACGCCGGGCAGGCCCAGCATGCCGTCGCCGTAGATCAAGCGGATTCGCGTGGTCAGCCGCAAGGCGCGCAGATGCTCGCGCGCCAGCTCATAGAGACCGCGAATGCGCTCGATGGAATGGACCTCGCGCACGAACTGCGCCAGCACCGCGGCCTGGTAGCCGCAACCCGCGCCGACTTCGAGCACGCGGGTCGGCGCGCGGTCTTCGCAGACGGCCGCGATCATGCGCGCCACCACCCAGGGTTGCGAGATGGTCTGAGAATGGCCGATGGGCAGCGCCGCATCCTCGTAGGCCCGACTGGCCAGCGCCTCGTCGACGAACAAGTGGCGCGGCACCACGGCCATGGCGTTGAGCACGCGCTCATCGCTGACGCCCTGCCCGCGCAGGCGCTGCACCATGGCCTGGCGCAGGCGATCGGAATTGAGCCCCAGATTGCCGCCGGCCGTCGGCGTCGGCGCCTTGGCCTGGCTTTGCAGCGTGGCGGCCGAAACGCGGGTGTTGCTGTTGGCCGGCGTGACGCCAGGGCTGAGCCGTCCGGAGTCGTAGCGGACGGGACTGGGCCGACCGGGCACGGCCTGGGAGACGTCCGGCTGGCTTATGCGTCGGCGCATAGCGGCTCCGCCCAGGTCCGGATTTCGTCGAGCTGCCCGTGCTGGGTCAGGTCCAGCCGCAGCGGCGTGACCGACACCCTGCCCTGCGCCACCGCGTGGAAGTCGGTGCCCGGCGTAGCATCGGCGGCCTGCCCCACCGGCCCGATCCAGTAGACCGTGTCGCCGTAGGGGGTGGTTGTGCGCACCACCGGCTGCGACGGATGGCGCTTGCCCAGGCGGGTGACCTGGAAGCCATGCATGTCGTCGAAGCGGCGGCTGGGAATGTTGACGTTCAGCAGCACCGGCGCGGCCAGTGGCTGCGCCAGGTGGCGCTCGACCACCAGGCGCGCGGCGCGGGCGGCGGAGTCGATGTGTTCCCACCCCTTTTCGGCCAGCGAGAAGGCGATGGCCGGGATGCCGAACAGGTAGCCCTCGCTGGCGGCGGCCACGGTGCCCGAATAGAGCGTGTCGTCGCCCATGTTGGCGCCGTTGTTGATGCCGGACACCACCAGGTCGGGACGCGCGTCCATCAGCCCGGTCAGGGCGACGTGGACGCAATCGGACGGCGTGCCATTGACGGCGATGAAGCCGTTGGAGGCGGTGCGCACCGACAGCGGGCGGTTCAGCGTCAGGGAATTGGACGCGCCGCTGTGGTTGGTCTCGGGCGCGACGACGGTCAGATCGCCCAGGCCTTCCAGCGCCTTGACCAGCGCTTCGAGGCCAGGGGCCGAATAACCATCATCGTTCGAAACCAGAATTCGCATTGTGCATCCGAAAGAAAATAAAACGCGGGTGGACCGGCTGGATTGTACCGTCCGCGGAAGGCGCCGGCATGTCCGGCGCCAGCCGTCTCCGATCGTCCGCTCGCTAACCCGTAGGCGGGTCGGCCGGCGACCGGGGTAGAATCCGCAGCCATCGAGACAATTGCAAGATAACAACGGACTTCCTTACAACATGGCGATCACCGAACCGTCCCTGGCGTTTACCGCGGCCCTCATCCTGCTGGCCTACCTGATCGGCTCCGTGCCGTTCGCCGTGGTGGTCAGCAAACTCATGGGACTGCAGGACCCCCGCAGCTACGGCTCCAAGAACCCCGGCGCCACCAACGTGCTGCGCACCGGCAACAAGACCGCCGCCGCGCTGACGCTGCTGGGCGACGCCGCCAAGGGCTGGTTCGCCGTCTGGCTGGCGGCCAGGCTGGCCCCTGGCATCGCCCCCGGCCCCCTGGCTGCGGTGGCCGTGGCGGCCTTCCTGGGCCATCTGTATCCCATCTTCCTGGGCTTCAAGGGCGGCAAGGGCGTGGCCACCGCGCTCGGCGTGCTGGTGGCCATCCAGCCGTGGCTGGCGGTCGCCACCGCGGCCACCTGGCTGATCATCGCGGTGTTCTTCCGCTACTCGTCGCTGGCCTCGCTGGTGGCGGCGTTCTTCGCCCCGGTCTATTACGTGTTCGGCTCCGGCCTGGCGTGGTACGCCCAGCCGGCCATGGGCATCGCCCTGGCCATCATTGGCGTGCTGCTGTTCTACCGCCACCGCGCCAACATCGCGCGCCTGGTGCAAGGCACCGAAAGCCGCATCGGCGGCGGCAAGAAGAAGTGATCCGCGGGCCGGCGCGGGCGCCGCGCGCGGAATGAAAAAGGGGGCCTCGGCCCCCTTTTTCATTGCCCGTCCCGGTCAGGCGATATCGGCCAGGTCCCAGCGCGGCCGCACGGTGAAGCCGTGCGCGTCCGGGTCCAGCGTCACCAGCCCCGCCTTGACCCGCTCGGCCGCGGCGAAGGCGATCATGGCGCCGTTGTCGGTGCACAACGACAGCGGCGGAAAATAAGCCTGGGCCTTCAGGGGCTTGAGCGCGGCGGCCAGCCTGGCGCGCAGCAACTGGTTGGCCCCCACCCCGCCGGCCACCACCAGCCGGCGCAGGCCGGTCTGCTTGAGCGCGCGGATCGACTTGGCGGCCAGCACCTCGACGATCGCGGCCTGGGTCGCCGCGGCCAGGTCGGCACGGGTCTGTTCGTCCAGCCCGCCGTCCTGCTCGGCGGCCTTGACCCGGGTCAGTACGGCGGTCTTCAGGCCGCTGAAGCTGAAATCCAGGTCGCCGCTGTGCAGCATGGGACGCGGCAGGTCGAAACGCGCGGCATCGCCCTGCTCCGCCAGCCGCGCCAGCGCGGGGCCGCCCGGGTAGCCCAGCCCCATCAGCTTGGCGGACTTGTCGAAGGCTTCGCCGGCGGCGTCGTCCAGGGTTTCGCCCAGCAATTCGTAGCGCCCCACCCCGTCCACCCGCATCAATTGCGTGTGGCCGCCGGACACCAGCAGCGCCACGAACGGAAAGTCGGGCCGGGGATCGGCCAGCATCGGCGACAGCAGGTGGCCTTCCAGGTGATGAATGGCGATGGCGGGCAGGCGGCGCGACCAGGCGAACGACTGCGCCACGCTGGCGCCCACCAGCAGCGCGCCCGCCAGCCCGGGCCCGGCCGTATACGCCACCGCGCCGATGTCCGACATTTCCAGGCCCGCATCCTGCAGCACCTGGCGGGTCAGCGGCACCACGCGCCGGATATGGTCGCGCGAGGCGAGTTCGGGCACCACGCCCCCGTATTCCTGGTGCATGGCGATCTGGGTGTGCAGGGCGTGCGCGAGCAGGCCGCGTTCCGTACAGACGGCTGCGACGCCCGTTTCGTCGCAGGAGCTTTCAAAGCCGAGAATAATCATGGCGGCAGAGTTTACAACTGATGCGAAAATACGCCCGTTTACAAAATGACCGGGGGCGGCCAAGCCCCCTTCTCACCAACCAAGCCTGCAAGCACCCTGGGGACAAGAATGCTGGAGAAGCTATTCAACCTGCGTGAACACGGCACGACCGCGAGAACCGAGATCGTGGCCGGCCTGACGACATTTCTGACGATGTCGTACATCATCTTCGTGAACCCGGACATCCTGTCGTCCACCGGCATGGACCGCAGCGCCGTGTTCGTCGCCACCTGCCTGGCGGCCGCGCTGGGCTCGCTGGTGATGGCGCTGATCGCCAACTGGCCGATCGGCATGGCGCCGGGCATGGGGCTGAACGCCTTCTTCGCCTTCACCGTGGTCAAGACCATGGGCTACACCTGGGAGCAGGCGCTGGGCGCCGTGTTCATCTCGGGCGTGATCTTCCTGATCCTGACCATCTCGGGCATCCGGGTCTGGCTGGTCAAGGGCATCCCGCATTCGCTGCGCAGCGCCATCGCCGCCGGTATCGGCCTGTTCCTGGCCATTATCGCGCTGTCGAGCGCCGGCATCGTGGTGGCGCATCCCGCGACCAAGGTGACGCTGGGCGACCTGACCACGCCGGGGCCGCTGTTCGCCATCCTGGGCTTTTTCATCATCGCCTCGCTGGACGCGCTGCGCGTGCGCGGCGCCATCCTGATCGGCATCCTGGTGGTCACGGTGCTGTCGATGGCGCTGGGCTACAACGAATTCAAGGGCGTGTTCGCCGCGCCGCCGAGCCTGGCGCCGACGCTGTTCAAGATGGACATCCTGGGCGCGCTGCACACCGGCTTCGTGCACGTCATCCTGGTGTTCGTGCTGGTCGAGGTGTTCGACGCCACCGGCACGCTGGTGGGCGTGGCCAAGCGCGCCGGCCTGATGCCGGAGGGCCGTCCCAACCGCCTGGGCCGCGCGCTGTTCGCCGACAGCACCGCCATCGTCGCCGGCTCGATGCTGGGCACCAGCAGCACCACCGCCTACGTCGAAAGCGCCTCGGGCGTGCAAGCCGGCGGCCGCACCGGCCTGACCGCGCTGGTGGTGGCCCTGCTGTTCCTGGCCGCGCTGTTCATCTCGCCCCTGGCCGGCGCCGTGCCCGCCTACGCCACCGCGCCCGCCCTGCTCTACGTGGCCGGCCTGATGATGCGCGAACTGATCGACATCGACTGGAACGACGTCTGCGAAGCCACCCCGGCCGCGCTGACGGCGCTGGTCATGCCCTTCACCTACTCCATCGCCAACGGCATCGCCTTCGGCTTCATCAGCTACGTGGTGCTCAAGACCGCCACGGGCCGCGTGCGCGACGTGCATCCGGCCACCTGGCTGGTGGCGATCCTGTTCGTGATCCGCTACGCGTTCTTCCCGGAATAACGCCGGCAAGGCATGCATGCAAAACCGCCGCGCTTCCGGTCCGGAAGGCGGCGGTTTTTTCATTGCCGGCGCTCGTGCCCGCCGTCAGGCCGTGGCCGTCCAGACCGCCAGCTCATAACCGTCCAGGTCGGTGAAGTGGAAGCGGCGGCCGCCGGGGAAATCGAAGGCCTCGCGGCTGATGCGGCCGCCCGCCGCCGTTACGCGGCGCTGCGCGTCGCCCAGGTCGTCGGCGTACAGGATCACCAGCGGCCCGCCAGGGCGCACCGGCTCGCCGGTGGTGAGGCCGCCCTTCAGCCGGCCGTCGGTGAATTCCGTGTAGGTTGGCCCGTAGTCGGTGAACGACCAGCCGAAGGCCTCGCCGTAGAAGCGCTTGCTGCGCGCGATGTCCGCGACGTTGAATTCGATGTTGTCGATCTGATGGTTGTTGCCGGTGGCGCCCATGCGTGTCTCCCGTGGATATTGAAGAAAACCGCATCATCCCCGATTCGCGGGGCCATGTCTCGGGTCGGGCCTGAGGCGATGGGAACAATGCTTGCGGAGTCGAAATGACCACCATACCGGTACCACCGCCAGGGTGCCGGGCCGTGCGGCGAATCGTCGTCATTGAGCCCGGCTATCAACCCGCCGGCCCGCATGGTTGCTGGCGGGAGCGGTTGAATTCGCCGATACACTCCCCATGTATATAAGACCATGGAGCCGACCTTGTCCCACCCCCACCCGCATTCCTGTCCCCGCCGCCACCGCGAGCCCCGCGTATGAGCGCCCTCGCCCGCATCCCCTTCTCGGTGCTGGACCTGGCGCCGATCGTGCAAGGCCGCGACGCCGCCGACGCCTTCCGCAACAGCGTGGCGGTGGCGCAGCATGTCGAGCGCCTGGGCTACAAGCGCTTCTGGCTGGCCGAGCACCACAACATCAACGGCGTGGCCAGCAGCGCCACGGCGGTGCTGATCGGCCACATCGCCGGGCACACCTCGACCCTGCGCGTCGGCTCGGGCGGCGTGATGCTGCCGAACCATGCGCCGCTGATCATCGCCGAGCAGTTCGGCACTCTCGAAACGCTTTACCCCGGCCGCATCGACCTGGGCCTGGGCCGCGCGCCCGGCAGCGATGGCGCCACCCAGCACGCGCTGCGCCGCGGCCCGCGCAGCGGCCTCGAATTCCCGGCGCTGGTCGAGGAACTGCGCGGGTTTCTCGCGCCCTCGCGTCCCGGCCAGCCGGTGCGCGCGATTCCCGGCGAAGGCCTGGACATCCCCATCTGGCTGCTGGGTTCGAGCGATTTCAGCGCGCGGCTGGCGGCCGAACTGGGCCTGCCGTTCTCCTTCGCCGGCCACTTCTCGCCGGAAGGCATGGCGGCCATGCGCCTGTACCGTCACCTGTTCAAGCCGTCCGAGACCCTGTCCCGTCCCTACGCCATGATCGGGGTGCCGGTCGTGGCCGCCCCCACCGATGAAGAGGCGCAGCGCCTGTCCACCACGCAGCAGCTCAAGTTCCTGTCGCTGGTGCGCGGCAACCGCCTGCAACTGCAGCCCCCGGTCGATAGCATGGACGGGCTGTGGAACGAATGGGAGCGCGAGGCGGTCAATCAAAGACTGGGCGCCGCGATCGTTGGCGGCCCCGAGACCGTCAAGCGCCGCCTGGAGGCCCTGGTGGCCGAGACGGAAGCCGACGAAGTCATGATCGTGTCGGATTTTTACGATATTGCCGACCGCCTGCGTTCCTTCGAGATCGTTGCGGCCCTCAAACAGGGCGAAGGCGTGCCCACGACAACCGCGGCCTGAGGCCGGCGGCCGCGCGCCGCCAGCCTTGCCCAGCCGCAGACTGCGCTCACCATGGCGCCAACCATTGCGACCCGGCCGGTCCCCGCTCTACTATGGACTGGCAATACCGCGTCGCCACCTCCGGTGCGAGCCTGACCGCCCCCGCGCCGCCGATACCGACACTTTGCGCCGCGCCCGCGGCAAGGATCCAAAATGAGTATTGTTGAACTCACCAAAGACAGCTTCCAGGAAGCCATCACGCCGGACGGCACCCTGATCGTGGACTTCTGGGCTCCCTGGTGTGGCCCCTGCCGCGGCTTCGCGCCGGTTTTCGAGCAGGCCTCCAACGAGCATCCCGACGTCACCTTTGCCAAGGTCAACACCGACGTCGAACAGGAACTGGCCGGCGCGCTGGGCATCCGCTCGATCCCCACGCTGATGGTGTTCCGCGAAAAAGTCCTGCTGTTCTCGCAGCCGGGCGCCCTGTCGGGCGGCCAGCTCAATGAGCTGCTTGCCAAGATCAAGGAAGTGGACATGGAAAAGGTCCACCAGGAAATCGCCGCGGCCCAGGACAGCCAGGACGCGTGATGGACAAGGGCCCTGCGGGGCCCTTGTGCGTTTTACGCCAGTTGTTCCCAGGCCGACCGGCCGCGCGTGATGTTGGCCGCCGTCATCTCCAGGTCGGCCACGGCGCCGCGCGGCACCTGGAAGCGCAACGCCACGCCGTCGGCGCCGAAATCCTCCTGCACGATCACCGCGCCGGCCTGCGCCAGCCGCGACTTCAAGAGCGGCAGCTCGGCGAAGCCGCAGGCGCACGCCACCGTGGCCAGGTCCACGATCTCGGCGCGCGGGCCGTTGCGCAGGCAGTTGGCGGCGCAACCGCCGTAGGCCCGCACCAGTCCGCCGGCGCCCAGCTTGACGCCGCCGAACCAGCGCACCACCAGCACCGCCACGCGGTCCATCCCCTGCCCTTCGATCGCCTGCAGGATCGGGCGTCCGGCCGTGCCGCCGGGCTCGCCATCGTCATTGAAGCGGTATTCCTGGCCGATGCGGTAGGCCCAGCAATTGTGAGTGGCCTCGGGGTCGCTGTGCGCGGCGAAGAACGCCATGGCCTCGTCGATGCTGGAGACGGGCGCGGCGTGCGCGACGAAGCGGCTTTTCTTGATGTCTTCCTCGTGCGAGCAGACGGCGGTCAAGGTGGTGGTCATAGCCCGGCATTGTAAGGGCGCGCCCCACGCCGCGCTGGCACTGCCAGGGCGGACGGATCCGGCGCGCGGGCCTCAGCCGTGGCAGTCGGCGACTTCCTGGTCCAGGTAGACGTCGAAGGCCACGTCGCGCGCCCACTTGGCGGGCAGGGCCTTCCAGGCGCCGGCCCGCGCCCATTCGCGCATCCGCGCATCGAGCCAGGCCTGCGTGGCCGTGTCGGCCGCCGGCAGCAGCCACACGCGTTCCTGGCGGGCCCCCTCGGCGCCGAGCGTGGCCGAGAACTTCTTCCATTCGGGGAAACGCATCAGCGGCTCCCACGCCGCGTCATCGATCAGGCCGATGTCGCAACTGCCCTCGCGCACCGCCACCAGTGCGTCCGACGGCACGCGGTAGGTGCGCACCACCGCGCCCCAACTGCGGGCCAGCGCCTGCGCGCCGACGGCGGCTTCGGCCATGCAGACGCTGCGGCCGCGGGCATCGCTGCCCTGGCGCATGCGGGTATCGCTGCGGATCACGGCCTTGGGACGCGCGGCGTAGCCGGTGGCCACCGCCGCCAGATCGCCGGGCAGCGCCTGGGCCGGCGACACGCGATCGGCCAGCACCACGTCGACTTCCCCCGCGGCCAGCAGCCGGGCCGCGTCGGCCGCCGCCACCTGCCGCAGGCTGAACGGCAAGCCCAGGTCCTGGGCCAGCTTCTCGGCCATGGCGACATCCAGGCCTTCGGGCGTGCGGATCTTGGCGCCGGCCGCCGGCGCGGGCGCCAGGTACGGCACGCCCACCACCAGTTCGCCACGCTGGCGCGCGGCCGCCAGGCCGTCGGGCGGCGCCGCGCCGCTGGTGGCGGACAGCAAGGCCAACAGGCAGGCCACGAAACGCAGACCGCGCCGCATCATGGGTCTCACACGTACTGGTAGCGCAGCAGCCGGTGCTTGAGGTTCTCGAGCACGAACTGGTCGATCAGCGCGGCCAGCACCGCGATGACCAGGATGTTGGTCATGACGCCGGTCATGTCGGCGATCTCGCCCGAATAGGCCAGCGAGCGGCCCAGGCCCTTGCCGAAGCCGATCAGCATCTCGGCCGATATCAGCGCGCGCCACGCGTTGCCGAACGCCAGTTGGGCGCCGGTGATCAGCTCGGGCATGACGGCCGGCAGGTACACGCGCTTGACCAGGCCCCAGGGCGTGGCGCCCATGACGCGGGCGGCCGACACGTGCACGCGCTGCACCGACTCGGTGGCGTTCATCACGCTCAGGGCCGCCGGGAAGAACGCCGACAGCGCCACCACCACGATGATCGGCGTGCTGCCGAAACCCATCACGATCAGGAACAGCGGCACCCAGGCGATCGACGGGATCGACTGCAGGATGACGATGGCGCTGCGCAGCACTTCGCGAAAGAAGAACAGCACCGCCGCCACCAGGCCGAAACCGATGCCCGCTGCCAACGCCAGGCCGTAACCCGCGCCCAGCCGGCCCAGCGTGCCCATCAGGCTCTGGTGGAACGATTGCTTGCCGAGGTCTTCGAACAGGCGTTCGAGCACCGCCGGCACGCCCGGCATCAGGAAATCGGGCAAGGCGAACGCCGCCGCCTGCCACAGCGCCAGGATGAACAGGACGCCGAGCACGCCCGCCAGATGCTTGCGGGCGCCGGTCACACGGGTCGATGCGCTCAAAGCTTGCGAGCCTCTTGCCAGGACAGGTCGACGATGCTGGAGACGTCATACGGCTTGCCGTCGCGCGTCTTGAGCGAGCCCTGGGCCTGCAGGATGTCGGCGATCTCCTGCATGCGCTTGGTGTCCTTCTCGGTCAGCTTGGGCGTGAACACCTGCGTGCTGATGGCCTCGGCGATCACCGTCTCGCGCGGCAGCTCGCCACGGGTCAGCGTCTTGAGCGTCGGCTCGGCAATGAAGTACGAGGCGATCAGCTTGGAGGCCTGGGCCGGCTCCTTCTGCAGCAGCGCGATGGCCTGGTTCTGCGCGTCCAGCGCCTTCCAGACGTCGTCCTTGCGCTTGGCCAGCGTCTCGCCCGAGGTGATCACCACCATGCACGGGAACGGCCAGGCCTGGCCCACTTCGTAGATCTGCTTGACCGGCGCCACCAGTTGCGCGATGCGGTCGTAGGGTTCGAACAGAAAGGCCGCGTCGACGCGCTTGCCCACCAGCGACTGCACCGCCACCGCCGGGCTCACGCCCATCACGTTGACGTCGTCCGCGCCCAGGTTGCCCTGCTTAAGCACCACGCCCTTGAGCACCACGTCGGCGGTGCTGCCTTCGGCCTGCGAGGCCAGCGTCTTGCCCTTCAGGCCGGCGATGTCCTTGATGCCCGAATCGTCGCGCACGATCAGCGAGTGGTAGCCCTGCTGCGCGCCGCCCACCACTTTCAGGTCCGCGCCCTTGGAGGCCCAGGCCACGGCGTTGGTGAAGCCCAGCACGCCGATGTCCAACTGGCCGCCGACGATGGCCTTGATCAGGTCGGTGCCCGACTTGAACTCGATCAGCTCGGAATCCAGGCCGGCCTTCTTGTAGTAGCCGCCCTCCTGCGCCACTATGGCCTGCGCGTCGTCCATCACGCGCAGGTAGCCGACGCGGAATTTCTCGGCGGCCATGGCGGGCGCCGCCGCCAGGAGCGCCGCGGCCAGCGGCAGGGACAGCCATTGCTTGAATTTCATGGGAAAAACTCCAGGGAATCGAGGATGGCCGGCGCCGGCGGCGCCGTCCGTAAACCGGAAAATCGGAAAATCAGGCCGCCAGCGCCAGGTCGGCGTGGGCCGACGAACCGTCCACGGCGATGCCCAGCAGGCGCAGGATCTCGCGCTTCTCGGCGGCCAGGTCGGACAGGTCGTGGCTCTTGGCGCGGTGCGCCAGGTTGAATTCGCGCAGCACGCGCGCCGGACGCGGGCTGAACACCACGATGCGGTCGGCCAGGAACAGCGCCTCGTCGACGTCGTGGGTCACCAGCAGCACGGTAGGCTTTTCCTGCGCGATCAACTGGCGCAGCACGTCCTGCAGCGCCAGGCGCGTCAGCGCGTCGAGCGCGCCGAAGGGTTCGTCCATCAGCATGGTCTGCGGCTGCGCGATGAAGGCGCGGGCCAATGCCGCGCGCTGGCGCATGCCGCCGGACACCTGGTGCGGGTAATAGTGCTCGAAGCCGGCCAGGCTGACACGCGCCAGCCATTCGCGCGCCGCCTCGCGGGCGCGCTTCTTCGGGGTCTTCTGGAATTCCAGCGCCAGCGCCACGTTGTCTTCCAGCGTCAGCCACGGATACAGCGCATGTTCCTGGAACACCAGCGTGCGGCTGGGATGCGGGCCGGTCACGGCCTTGCCGTCGGCCAGCACCTGCCCTTGCGTCGGCTTCTCCAGGCCGGCGGCCAGGTGCAGCAGGGTCGACTTGCCGCAGCCGGACGGGCCGACCAGCGCGACCAGCTCGCCGGTCTTGAATTCGCTGGTGAAGCCGTCGACGACCGGCAGGTCGCCGAAGTGCTTGTGGACGTGGTCGAAAGTCAGGTTCATGGAACGAATCGTGGCGCGCGTGGGGAACGGGCCTAATCTAACAATTCGTTATATGAATCCAAACGATCAATATCGCATGTTCTTAAGACTTTTGGTTATGAACAAAGTACCTCAGGCCGCCGCCTGCGCGCGGCTGGCGTGGCGCTGCAGTCCGAATGCGATCAGGAAGCCGAGCAGCACCGCCACCGCCGCCGACAGGAAGATCGCCGGATAGCCGAAGCCGCCCGAGATATAGCCCGCCACCGGGCCGGTGGCGCCCAGCGCCAGGTCCAGGAAGGCCGAATAGGCCCCCAATGCCGCGCCGCGGCTGCCGGCCGGCACGCGCGCCACGGCCTCGACGCCGATGGCCGGGAACACCAGCGCGAAGCCGCAGCCGGTCAGGGCCGCGCCCACCAGCGCGGCGCCGGGATTGGGCGCCAGCCACAGCAGCGCCAAGCCCGCCGCTTCCACCAGGAACGACACCTGCGCCACCTTGAAGCCGCCAAAGCGCGTGATGGTGCCGGCGAACAGCAGGCGCACCCCGATGAAGGCACAGCCGAACGCGCTGAGCGCGTGCGCCGCGCCCTCCCATGAGAAGCTGGCGTAGTACAGCGCCACGAAGGCGGCCAGCGTGCCGAAGCCGACCGAGCCCAGCCCCAGCGCCATGCCGTGCGGGAACACCCGCAGCACCACGCTCTTGAAGGCCATGCGATGCCCGCCGACGATGGCCACCGCGGCCCGCGCCAGCGCCAGCCCCAGGCCGGCCAGGCCCAGCAGCAGCACCGCGCCGCCCAGCGCGCCCATGCTCCATTCGGTTTCCAGGTAGACGCCCAGCGGCGCGCCCAGCGCCAGCCCGCCGTAGGTGCAGATGCCGTTCCAGGAGATCACCCGCGCCGTGTGCAGCGGACCGACCCGGGCAATCGCCCAGGTGGCCGAGCCGGTGCCGACCCAGCTTTCGCCAAAGCCCAGCGCCAGCCGGCTGACGATGATGGCGCCCAGGCTGAGCCAGGCGCTGCGTTCAAAGGCATAGGCCAGCAGCAGGAACACGCCGCTGGCGGCGCAGGCCGCCATGCCGATGACCACGGTCTGCTTGGGCCCGACCGTGTCGGCCATGCGGCCGGCGTGCGAGCGGCTCAGCAGCGTCGCCAGGTACTGCACGCTGATGGCCAGCCCCGCCAGCACCGAGCCGTAGCCGAGCTGGCCATGCACGTAGCCAGGCAGAACCGCCAGCGGCAGGCCGATGGCGAGATAACAGATAAAGGTGAAAAAGGCGATCGCGACGATGCGCGCGGTCAAGGCGAACGTCCCGATGGGCTGGCCATCGGGCGTGGTATGCGGTGTGGGAGACATGTCGAACGGGGTGGAGCCTGGCGCAACGGGCCAGGGTTTACCCGGATGATAGCCCAGCAGGATTGCGGCAGGCTGAACGGACGCCAGCCCGCCGCATGGGCGCGGGGCACAAGGCCCCGGGTGTCAGGCTTCGATGCCGCGCGAGGACAGGTAGTCTTCGTAGCCGCCGCGGTAGTCGACGATCTCGCCCGAGGGCAGGATTTCGATCACGCGGGTGGCCAGGCCCGACACGAATTCGCGGTCGTGCGAGACGAAGAACAGCGTGCCTTCGTACTTTTCCAGCGCGAACTGCAGCGATTCGATCGATTCCATGTCCAGGTGGTTGGTCGGCTCGTCGAGCAGCATGACGTTGTGACGGCCCAGCATCAGGCGGCCGAAGGTCATGCGGTTCTTTTCGCCGCCGGACAGCACCTTGGGCGCCTTGGGCAGGTCGTCCGCCGAGAACAGCAGGCGGCCCAGCACCGAACGGATCGACTGGTCGTCGTCGCCCGGCTGGCGATGCTCGCCCATCCAGTCGAGCAGGTTGATATCGGTCTGCAGAAACTGATCCGACACGTCCTGGGCCATGTAGCCGAGGTCCGCGTTATCCGACCACTTGACCGTGCCGGCGTCGGGCGCCAGGTCCGTGGCCAAGAGACGCAGCAAGGTGGTCTTGCCGACCCCGTTGGCGCCGATGATGGCGATCTTCTCGCCGGCGTCGACCATGGCCGAGAAGTTGCGGATCACGGGCGCGTCGTAGGACTTGGACAGATTCTCGACCGTGACCGCCAGGCGGTGCATGACCTTGTTCTGCTCGAAGCGGATGTACGGGTTCTGGCGCGACGACGGCTTGACCACGACCTGCTCGGCCTTGATGCGGTCGATCTGCTTCAGGCGCGAGGTGGCCTGGCGCGACTTGGACTTGTTGGCGGCGAAGCGGCGCACGAAGTCCTGCAGTTCGGCCACGCGTTCCTTGGCCTTGGCGTTGTTGGCCACCAGGCGCTCGCGCGCCTGCGTCGAGGCCAGCATGTAGTCGTCGTAGTTGCCCGGGTAGATGCGGATCTCGCCATAGTCCAGGTCGGCCATGTGGGTGCAGACCTGGTTCAGGAAGTGGCGGTCGTGGCTGATGATGATCATCGTGCTCTGGTAGCTGTTGAGCACGTTTTCCAGCCAGCGGATGGTGTTGATGTCCAGGTTGTTGGTCGGTTCGTCCAGCAGCAGCACGTCCGGGTTCGAGAACAGCGCCTGCGCCAGCAGCACGCGCAGCTTCCAGCCCGGCGCCACTTCGCGCATCGGCAGGTTGTGCTGGTCCACGGCGATTTCCAGGCCCAGCAGCAGCTCGCCGGCGCGGGCTTCGGCGGTGTAGCCGTCATATTCGGCGAACTTGGCTTCCAGGTCGGCCGCGCGCATGTAGTCGTCTTCCGACGCTTCCGGATTGGCGTAGATCGCGTCGCGCTCGGACATCGCGGCCCACATCTCGGTGTGGCCCATCATCACCACGTCCAGCACGCGCAGGTCCTCGAAAGCGAACTGGTCCTGGCGCAGCTTGCCCAGGCGCACGCCCGGCTCCAGCGAGACGTTGCCGGCCGACGACTCCAGGTCGCCGCCGATGATCTTCATGAACGTCGACTTGCCGGACCCGTTGGCCCCGATCAGCCCGTAGCGGTTGCCTTCCCCGAACTTGACGCTGACGTTCTCGAAAAGGGGCTTGGGACCGAACTGGATGGTGAGATTGGCGGTGGATATCACAGTGTTTTAGCAGCGGGAGAATGGATGTGGCGCCAGGATGGCGCGACAACGCCGGCATGCGGCGAAACCTGATAGTGTACCAAGCCCGGATGGCAAACCGCCCGGCGCGGGCCGGGCGGTCGGAAAAACCAGGCGGGCCGGGGCCTCAATGGTGGTGTTCGTCCAGCACCAGGTGGGCCAGGCCCTTTTCGGTGGCGATGCCGACCTTCTGGCCGATCGGCAGCGTCGCCTTGGTGGCCACGTGGCCGTACGGCAGGCCGGTCACCACCGGCACCTTGACCGTCTTGCGCAGCCAGGCCACCACTTCGTGCAGGTCGTAGCCCTTGTCGTGCGGCGCCAGCTTGTAGTCCGAGAAGCGGCCCAGCACGATGGCCTTCTGCCTGCCCAGGATGCCCGACTGCCACAACTGGATCAGCATGCGCTCGATACGGTACGGATGCTCGGCCACGTCTTCCAGGAACAGGATGCCGCCGCGCACCTTGGGCATGTAGGGGGTGCCCACCAGCGAGGTCAACATCGCCAGGTTGCCGCCCCACAGGATGCCGCGGCAATCGACCGGGTCGGCGTCCTGGGTCTCGAAGCTGAGGATTTCCAGCTCGCCGCGCATCACTTCGCCGAACAGCGCTTCGGTCAGGTCGTCGACCTTCTTGCCGCCGAAGTCGTAGATGGCGGTGGCGCCGGTGTAGCTGACCGCGCCGGTCTGCGCCAGCAGCGCCAGGTTGAACGCGGTGAAGTCGCTCATGCCGACGAAGCGCTTGCCGCTGTCGGCCATGGCCTTCCAGTCGATCGCGTGCAGCAGCCGGCCCATGCCATAGCCGCCGCGCGTCACCATGACGATCGGCAGTTTCTGCTTGGCGGCGCGCGTCAGGCTGGCCAGGCGCTGCGCGTCGGTGCCGGCAAAGCGCTGGTGCTCGGCCAGCGCGGTGCGGTCCAGCGCGGTCTTGAAGCCCTGCGCGGCCAGGCGCTCGCGCGCCACTTCGACGGTCTGCGGGTCGCGCACCGCCGACGACGGCGAAATCAGGTAGATGCCGCGGGCGTCCGGAAAGCCGTGGACGTGGCCCGGCGCGTGGTCGTGGCTGTGATCGTGGCCGCAGGCCTCGTCGCATTCGTGGTCGTGATCGTGGCTGGCGTGGTCATGCGCCGGGGCGGCGGCCGCCTTGGCGGCGCGCGCCTTGGCGCCTCGGGTGTTGCTCATGCGATGGATTCCTTGGCGCGGCGTTCGCGGAAGAACCGGCGCAGCAGCTCGCCGCAGGGTTCCGCCAGCACGCCGCCGGTGACTGAAGTGTGATGATTGAGTTTGGGCACCGAGCCCACGTCCAGCACGCTGCCGCAGGCGCCGGTCTTGGGGTCGTAGGCGCCGAACACCACCCGCGCCAGGCGCGCGTGCAGCATGGCGCCGATGCACATGACGCAGGGCTCCAGCGTGACGTACACGGTGATGCCCGGCAGGCGGTAGTTTTCGAGCGCGCGCGCGGCGCCGCGCAAGGCGACGATCTCGGCGTGCGCGGTGGGGTCGTGGTCGATGATGGTGCGGTTGTAGCCGCGCCCCAGGATGTCGCCCTGGGCCGAGACCACCAGCGCGCCCACCGGCACCTCGCCGATGTCATAGGCCGCCTGCGCCTGTTCCAGCGCCAGCGTCATGAACTCGGCATCCTGCGCGGTCCAGGGCGGCACGGCCGCCATGGCGATCGGCTCAACCACGGTACACCCGCGATTTGAGCGCGATGCGGCCGGCCAGGCTGGTCACGGCCTCTTCCAGCCACTGGTAGAGCTCGGCGTTCTCGTCGTAGCGCGCCTGGTTCAGGTTCGACACCCGGCCTTCCTCGATGAAGCCCCAGGCGCGGCTGCGCTTGTCGCGGTGCTTCGGATCCCAGACGCCGAAGGCGTAGCCGCCGGCGCGCCGGATCAGCGAGAAGCACGGGATGTCGGTGTAGCCGTCGCCGACGAACACCATCTGGTCGAACGGCACCCGCAGGCGGTCCTCGGGCACCTTGCGGTTGACCTCGAACGGCTTGTTGCGGAAATCGCGGCCGATGATGCCCTTCTGGATATGGAACAGGTAGCGCGTCTTGTCGGTGAAGCTGACGATGCGGCGCGGAAACTCGATGCCGCCGTCGGCGCCATAGGTGAATTCGGAGGCCCAGATCTCGGTGAACTCGTGCGCGATGGGCGTGGAGCGCACCACGTCGCCGATGCCGCTGGAGATCAGGTAGAACTCGAGCTGCACCTGCGGCTGCGCCGCCCGCACCGCGGCGCGCAGGCGCTGGAACAGCGTGACCACGCCGTCGTGCAGTTCGAGGCGCGCGCCCCAGTCGCGCAGCCGCTGCTGCGTGATGAGGCCGTGCTTGCCCTCGCGCGAGAGCTGGATCATCTGGTAGAGATAGGCCGGGACCGGGTCCCAGTCCTGGTGGGACAGCAGCGGATCGACCTGGTCGTTCCAGAAGGACGCCGTGTCCACCCCGATGCTGTCCAGGAAACCGGACGTGCTGTCCGAGGCCAGCGTGTCGTCGAAGTCGAAAATCAGGGCGATGACGTCGGACATGGATATGCGTGAGTAAGGGCGACAGCCGCCATTTTGCCTGATTGTGGCGGCGGCCGGGCCCCGTGGCCGCGGGGAAAGGACGCGCCGCGCCCTCCCCTGGCCCGCCCAGCGTCGTTACTGGCGCATCGGCGCGGGCGGCGGCGGCGCCATGCCCGGAGCCGGCGCCATGCCGGGCGCGGTGGCCGGCGGCGGAGGCGGCGGCACCGTGCCGGCGGTGCCGGCCGGCACCTGGATCACGGTTTCACGCAGCACGCCGCCACCCTGCACGCTGCCGCGCACCTGGGTCGGCGAGGTCATCTGCGTGATGCAGTCCTGGCGCGAATCGGCGGGCAGGCGGTTGCAGCGATCCAGCATGTTCTGCTGGTGCTGGTCGGTGGTGCCATCGCTCAGTTGCTTGCGCATGGCTTCCTGGCGGGCGGCGCCAGCCTCGCGCATGCAGGCGGAGCGCTCCTGTCCGGTGCTGCCGTTCTTGCAAGCCGCCACATCCTGTTCGTATTGCGCCTGGATGCCGGCGCGGCCGATCGGGTCGGCCGCCTGCGCCGCTCCGGCGGCCAGCATCAGGCCAGCCGCGCAAAGGGATGCCGCAAGGCGTTTGGTGTGCATGGGACGTACATTCATGGCCAGCTCCTTGGAGAAAGAGGATTGAACCCGAACGGCGCGGGCCTGGCTGGGCCGGCACCGTCTGCTTGATACAACTATCCCACGATGGCACGACGGGGACATGTCCAGCAACGTGCAATCGTAAGCTGAAGTTTCCGCTGCTGCGGCGCAATATTCCTTGCGCCGGCGCAATTCGTCCCTAAAAAGCGCCGATACGTCCCCGTGTATCCGGCGCCGCCCTGCCCGCTACCTCGCGTCCAGATCGGCGTCGGCCTTGGTCAAACGGTTACGGTAAACCGCCGCGCGCATCAGCAGCATCGCTGTCACCGGCGACGACACGATCAGCAGCAGCGTGATGATCACCTCATGGAACACGGGCCGCGACGATAGCGCCGAGAACACCAGGATCGAGGCCGCCAGCACGCAGCCGCAACCCAGCGTATTGCCCAGCGTCGGCGCATGGATGCGGGCGTAGAAGGTCCGAAAGCGCAGCAGGCCGGCCGAGCCGGTCAGGGCCAGCAGGCCGCCCAGCACCAGCAGCACGCTGGCCGGGATGCTGGCCCACAAGGGCAGGTTCTCGATCATGGCTCGATCACCTCGCCGCGCAGCAGGAAGCGGGCCATGGCTGTCGAGCCCACGAATCCGAAAAGCGCGATCAGCAGCGCGATATCGAAGTAGACCGATGTGCCCGAGCGGATGCCGAACACCAGCATGGTCAGCATGCCGTTGATGTAGAGCGTGTCCAGCGCCAGCACGCGATCCTGCGCGGTGGGGCCGCGCAGCAGGCGGATGGCGGCAAACACCATGCCCAGCGCGAAGCACACCAGGGCAAAGGACGCCGCCCAGTAAAGTATGGCGTTCATTCGAAGATCTCCATCAAGGGGCGTTCGTAGCGATCCTGCACCAGGCGCACCCAGTCTTCCTCGTTCTGCAGGTCGAGCACGTGCAGCTTGAGGCGGTGGTCGTCGCCCAGCTCGACCCAGACAGTGCCGGGCGTGTAGGTGACGATGCAGGCCAGCATCGCCAGGCCGTGCGGATCGCGCATGGTCAGCGGAATCTTGATGAACCCGGGCGAGAAATCATTGCGCCGCGGATTCAGGATCAGCCTGGCCACCGCGATGTTGGACTTGATGATGTCCACGGTCACGTGCAGGAACAGCGGAATCGCCTTCCACAGGCGCCGCGGCCGCGCCTTCAGCGGCCGCAGGCGCGAAGCGGCCCAGGTGAACCACAGGGCCAACGCCACGCCCAGCGCAATCTGGCCGGCCGACAGGCTCTCATTGAGCACCAGCCACAGGACGAACAGGAACACCGGCAGGAAGAGGAAATACAGGCGGCGCATCAGTTTCCTCCCGGCGTGGCGCGCACCGTCTGCGCGGACATGACGGCATCGATATAACTCTTGGGCTGGTCCAGCGAACGCGCGGCGTCGTCCAGGTAGGCCGACACCGGGCCCGCGCCCGCCGCCAGGCCCACGCACAGCAGCAGCAGAACCGCCACCGGCCCCGCTTCGATCAGCCGCAGGCGCGGCGTGCTGCGGTCGTCGCTGGCCCAGAACACGCGGATGCCGGTGCGGCCCAGGCCGATCAGGCCCGCCAGGCCGGACACCAGCACGGCCGCCACCAGGATCCAGGCGTCCATCGGCGGCGCCGATTCGTTGGCCGCCGAAACCGCCGCCGACAACAGCGAAAACTTGGCCACGAAGCCCGACAGCGGCGGCAACCCGGTCACCAGCAAGGCGCAACAGATGAAGGCCAGGCCAAGAAAGGCCATGGCCGCCGGAATGGCGACGCCGACCACGTCATCCGAACGATTCACCGAGGTCGGGTCGTCCAGATCGAAAGCGTCCAGCGTCACCGCCAGCACGTTGGCGCCGAAGCTGCGGGTGCGTTCGATGAGCTCGGCCAGCATGAAGAACGCGCCCGTGGTCAGCACCGAACTGATCAGGTAGAACAGCGCCGGGCCGGTCAGCGTCACGCCGGGCATGCCCAGCGCCGTCAGCAGCGTGCCGGCCGAGACGATGACGCAATAGCCCACCATCTTCTCGAGCTGCTGCGTGGCCAGCAGGCCCAGGCCGCCGAACAGCAGCGTGGCCAGGCCAGCCGCGAACATCCAGTCCAGGCTGAACGCCGCGGGCGCGCCGCTCGGCAGCAGCAGCGAACCGATGCGCAGCAGCGCGTAGATGCCGACCTTGGTCATGATCGAGAACATGGCGGCGATCGGCGCGCCGGCCGAGCCATAGCCCTTGACCAGCCAGAAGTTCAGCGGCCAGGCGCCCGCCTTCACCAGGAAGGCCACGCCCAGGATGGCGGCGCCGGCCTCGAACAGCATGCGGTCGGAACCGGTCAGGTCGCCGGCGCGCAGCGCCAGGTCGGCCATGTTGAGCGTGCCGCTCACGCCGTAGATCAGCGCGATGCTGATCAGCAGCAGGAACGAGGCCACCAGATTGACCGCGATGTACTGCAGGCCGGCGCTGACGCGCGCCACGCCCGAGCCGTGCAGCAGCAGGCCGTAGGAGGCGGCCAGCAGCACCTCGAAGAACACGAACAGGTTGAACAGGTCGCCGGTCAGGAAAGCCCCGTTCAGGCCCATCAGCAGGAACTGGAACAGGGAATGGAAATGCACCCCGGCCCGGTCCCAGCGGGCCAGCGCGTAGGTCAGCGAGGCCAGGCCCAGTACCGCGGTCAGGGTCAGCATGACCGCCGCCAGGCGGTCCACCACCAGCACGATGCCGAACGGCGCGGGCCAGTCGCCCACCAGGTAGACGCCGACCCCATGCGGCCAGACGTCCGGCACGGCGCCGCCGGCGACCGCCAGCAAGGCGATGGCCGCGGCAAGTTGGGCCAGGGTCGACAGCATGGCGATGGCGCCGCGCGTGTAGCGGCGGGTGTCGCCCAGCAGCAGCATCGCGGCGCCGGCCAGCAGCGGCGTGACGATGGGCAGGACGGGAAGGTGTTGCAGCCAGAAACTCAAGATTGGGACTCCCGTCCATCGACGTGGTCGGTGCCCGTCAAGCCGCGCGAAGCCAGCAGCACCACCAGGAACAGCGCGGTGGTGGCGAAGCCGATCACGATGGCCGTCAGCACCAGGGCCTGTGGCAGCGGATCGGCATACCAGGAAGGATCATGGGCCATGGCCGGATCCACCACCGGCGGCCGGCCCGAGGTCAGGCGGCCCATGCCGAAGATGAACAGGTTGACCGCATACGAGACCAGCGACAGGCCCATGATGAACTGGAAGGTGCGCGGCCGCAGCAGCAGCCAGACCCCCGAGCCCGCCAGGACGCCGATCGCGACGGCATAAATCAATTCCATCAGGCTTCCCCCGTTTGTGCGGCGGCCGCCTGGCTTTCGGCGGCTGCCTTGCGTTGTGCGCGCAGCGATTGGTGGGCCAGCGCCACCAGCACCAGCACGGTGGATCCGACCACCAGCATGTAGACGCCCAGGTCGAACAGCAGCACGCTGGACAGGTGCACGTGTCCCACCAGCGGCAAGGCGATGTCCCAGGCCAGCGCGGCCAGGAACGGCTTGTAGGCGAGCCAGGCCGACACCGCCGCCGTGCCCGCGAACAGCAGGCCGATGCCGATCCAGTTCTGCGGGTTCAGGCGGCTGCGCGATTCGACCCAGTAGACGCCGCCCACCATGTACTGCAGGATCACCGCGGTGGCGAAGATCAGCCCGCCGACGAAACCGCCGCCGGGCTGGTTGTGGCCGCGCAGCAGGAAATACACCGAGATCAGCGCCGCCGTCGGCAGCAGCAGTCGCACCAGCACCGTCGGCACCATCATCGGGCCGGTCGGCACGATCGTCTTGATGTCCGGCGTGGCCGGCACCGGGCCGTCCTGGTCGATCTGCTGGCGCGGCAGGTCGGCGCTTTCGGCGGCCGGGCGGAAGCGGCGCAGCAGCGCGTACACCGTCAGCGCCACGATGCCCAACACCGTGATTTCGCCAAAGGTATCGAAGCCGCGGAAGTCCACCAGGATCACGTTGACCACGTTGGTGCCGCCGCCGTCAGGCAGCGCGCGGTCGACGAAATATGACGAGATCGTGTCGGTCTGCGGCCGCACCAGCACCGCGTACGCCAGCGCCGCCATGCCGGTGCCGGCGGCGGTCGCCATCAGCAGGTCGCGCAGGCGGCGGCCGCGGGCGCGCAGGGTCGCCCCCAGCCCCTCGTCCTCGTCCTGCTCGATGCGGCGCGGCAGCCAGCGCAGGCCGAGCAGCAGCAGCACCAGCGTCACCACCTCGACCGACAACTGCGTCAGCGCCAGGTCGGGCGCCGAGAACCAGACGAACGTGAGACAGGTCACCAGGCCGGCGCCGCCGGCCAGCGCCAGCGACGCCAGGCGGTGATACTTGGCCTGGTAGGCCGCGGCCACCGCGCAGACGCAACCCACCAGCCACAGCAGGGCGAAGGCCGGATCGACCTCGGCCGCGCGGCTGGTGCCCTCGAGCCAGCCGCCGGCGCGCAGCGGCAGCCAGGCCACGAACAAGGTGCCCAGCACGATCAGCAGCATCTGCACCTGCAGGCGCGACGAGGCGAGCCAGCGCAGCAGCCAGGCGGCGGCCACGCTGGAGCCGTCCAGCAACGCCTCGAACGAACGGCGGCCGTCCAGGCGGTAGATGAATGGCACCCGGCCCGGATTGGCGCGCTGGTGCGCGCGCAGCGCCAGGTAGAGGATCACGCCAGCGGTCATGGCCACGAAGCTCATCACCAGCGGCAGGTTGACGCCGTGCCACACGGCCAGGCTGTATTCGGGCATGTCGGCGCCCAGGATGCTCTGCGCGGCGGTGGCCAGGAACGGGCCGAGCGTCAGGCCCGGCAGGATGCCCACCACCAGGCACATCAGCACCAGCAGGCCGCTGGGCAGCAGCATCCAGCCGGGCGGCTCGTGCGGCGCGCGCGGCAGGTCGGTCGCCGGCGGGCCGAAGAACACCTGCAGGATGAAGCGCAGCGAATAGGCCACGCTGAAGGCGCCCGCCACCGTGGCCGCCAGGGGCAGGCCCACTTTCGTGATCATGTCGCCGCTGACGAAGGTGGTCTCGGCGAAGAACATTTCCTTGGAGATGAAGCCGTTGAGCAGCGGCACCCCGGCCATCGAGGCCGCCGCCACCATGGCCAGCGTGGCCGTGATCGGCATGGCCTTGTACAGTCCGGACAGCCGGCTCAGGTCGCGCGTGCCGGTCTCGTGGTCGACAATGCCCGCCGCCATGAACAGCGAGGCCTTGAAGGTGGCGTGGTTGACCATGTGGAACACCGCCGCCACCAGCGCCAGCGAGCTGTTCAGCCCCAGCAGCAAGGTGATCAGACCGAGGTGGCTGATGGTCGAGTACGCCAGCACCCCTTTCATGTCCTGCTGGAAGATGGCCGCATAGCCGCCCAGCACCAGCGTGATCAGCCCGGCGCCGCCGATGATCCAGAACCATTCGTCGGTGCCGGACAGCACCGGCCAGAAGCGCGCCAGCAGGAACACGCCGGCCTTCACCATGGTCGCCGAGTGCAAGTAGGCCGACACCGGCGTGGGCGCGGCCATGGCGTTGGGCAGCCAGAAATGGAACGGAAACTGAGCGCTCTTGGTCAGCGCGCCCAGCGCCACCAGCACCAGCACGGCGGGATACCACGGGTCGGCGCGCACCAGGTCGCCGGCGGCCAGCACACGGTCCATGTCATAGCTGCCGACGATGTGGCCCAGGATCAGCACCCCGGCCAGCAGGCACAGCCCGCCCGCGCCGGTCACCGTCAGCGCCATGCGGGCGCCCCGGCGGGCATCCAGGCGGTGATGCCAGTACGCAATCAGCATGAACGAGGCCAGGCTGGTCATTTCCCAGAACATGACCAACTGGATCAGGTTGCCCGACAGCACCACGCCGAGCATGGCGGCCATGAAGGCCTGGAAGAAGGAGAAGAAGCGCGGCACCGGGTCTTCCGGCGACATGTAGTAGCGCGCGTACAGCACCACCAGCGCGCCCATGCCGGAGACGATCAGGGCGAACAGCCAGGCGTAGCCGTCCATGCGCAGGGTGAACTGCAGGCCCAGGGCGGGCGCCCAGGGAATGTCGACGCGGACCACGCCGCCGCCGGCGACCTGCGGATAGAGACTGGCGACCAGAACCGCGCAGGCCAGGGCGATGATGCCCGCCAACCAGGCCTCGGCATTGCGGGCGTTGGAAGGCAGCAGCGCGGCGCACAGGCTGCCGGCGAACGGCAGAGCGAGGATCAGTATCAGCGACATGGCGTTCCGAGAATGTCCGGGCCCCCTCCCGCCAGCGCAGCAGCGAGAGACGAAACAGACCGGGGATTGAAAAACGGACGGAACCCTGGCCCGGTGCGTCGCTGCACTACACGTTGCCCCGCGGGGACGTCAACCTACGCCATTGAACGGCGCGGACAGAAACAAACGCAATAGTTTTCTTGCAAGACCGGCCAAGAATCTCATCCGAAAAATATCAGATTCTTGTAAGTTATGCAGAGATTTATGCGCGTACCGGGGGGGATGACGACATGATCGCTGCGCAATCATTACGCATCGATGACTGGCCCCGATTTCGTTCAAGTTCTTGTCAGCATACGATTTTTTGCGCCATCGTCGCACTTCTGGCGGGCTTCTTCCGGGGTAAAAATACCCACACGCGATGCAGGGGGAATACGGATTGACCGGTTCCCCGTAACTGTGTGGAATGGCGCCCACGAAGCGTCGGCCAGGCCAGCATCCGAGCCCGGCGCGCTTCGCCGACGCCGGCCATCGTAGCCGGCCGGCTCGGATTCAATAATATGGAGAAGACTCTTGACCGTGCTGTCCCAAGCCAAGGCCGTCCTGGCCACCGCCCTCGCCGGCCTCTGTCTCAGCGGCGCCGCGCAAGCCGCTGACGCCTACCCGAACAAACCCATCCGCCTGATCGTGCCGTTCGCGGCCGGCGGCACCACCGATATCGTCGCCCGCGTGGTGGCCGAAGGCCTGGGCCGCGAACTCGGCCAGGCGGTGGTGGTGGAGAACCGCGGCGGCGGCGGCGGCTCGATCGGCGCCGACGCGCTGGTCCGCTCCGCCCCGGACGGCTATACCCTGGGCGTGGCCACTGTCAGCACCATGGCCACCAATCCGGCCACCAACCCCAAGAACCCGTACAACCCGCTCAAGGACTTCGCGCCCATCACCAATATGGTGAACGTGCCCAATGTGCTGACGGTGAACCCGGCGGTGCCGGCCAAGAACCTGGCCGAGTTCATCGCCCTGCTCAAGGCCAACCCCGGCAAGTACAGCTACGCCTCGTCCGGCGCCGGCGGCATCGGCCACCTGGACGGCGAACTGTTCAAGTCGCTGACCAAGACCGACATGGTGCACGTGCCGTACCGCGGCTCGGGTCCGGCGCTCAACGACGTGATCGCCGGCCAGGTCAACGCCCAGTTCGACAACCTGCCCTCGTCCATGCCGCACATCCAGGCCGGCAAGCTGCGCGCCCTGGCCGTGGCCGCGCCCAAGCGCCTGCCCGCCCTGCCGGACGTGCCGACCTTCTCGGAAGGCGGCCTGCCGGAAATGGACAACATGGCCTGGTACGGCCTGGTCGCGCCCGCCGGCACGCCCCAGGCGGTGATCGACCGCATCCACGACGCCACTGTCAAGGCGCTGAAGGATCCGAAGATCATCCAGCGCCTGGCCGACGGCGGCTCGCTGGTCGACGGCAACACGCCGGCCGAATACGCCGCGCAGATCAAGCGTGAACTGGAGCTGCGCCAGCGCATCGCCAAGGAGCGCAACATCCAGTCGACGAACTGAGGCTTGTCACGCGGCATCGCCGCGTGACCCGGGCGGCCAGTCCGTCTGCCCGCCGCCACGCCGTGCCGGCGGGCCCTTTCCGAGGCCGCCGGCGCAATGCGCGCCCTGCGCGGCGCCAGATTCGGACCGTCCCACGCCACATCGGCGATCGCCGGGCATATGACGCGCCCGCGCTCTGCTACCATTTCGCCCGTGCGAATCGATTTCTCCCATCCTTCCGACACTGCTTGCGTGCTTTGCGCCCTGCGCTCGACCCTGTTGAGCTCGCAGGAAGTCGCCGCGCGTTCCGCCTACGCGCGTTCCAAGCCCGGCTAATCGCCGGCATCCCCCCTTCCCGCTTTCCGTCACCGGCCCGCCGCCGGCCGCCTGCACGCCCGTACCCTTGTTGCGCGCGGCGCGGTTCGAGGCCGGCCGGCGCGACCGCCCTGCCGCATGGTCGGGCGGTCTTGCCACGTTTTCCGTCCGCGCGCCGACTGTGACCGGCGGGCGGCGCCACGCCTTGATTGCCACCGAACGCCATGCAACTCACCAAGAAATTCGTCAAAGCCAAGAACCCCTGCGCGGGCGGCTACAAATGGTTCCTGCGCGACCACAACGGACAGGGGGACTATCAGGCCGTCCTCGATGCCCTGGTGGCCGACGGCCGCGTCGGTGACGCCTGCTGGCTGCTGGATCAGTTCGGGCCGACCGACGCGGTGTTGAAGCTGGACACGCTCGACGCCCACGCCATCGTCTTCGCCGGCACGCTGGAAGTGCGCATGGGCATCAACGTCGACAGCGTGGTGCGGGCCGGACGCAGCATCATCACCGGCGGCGGCATCCGCGCCGGGGAATCGATCGTGGCCGGCGAAAACATCACGGCCGGCGCCAACATCGCCAGCGCCGGCGATCTGCGCGCGGGCGGCGACGTGTCCGCCGAATGGGGCATCGAGGTCGCCACCGCCTTCGACTGCCGCGGCAACCTGCGCGCCAAGTGGGACATCTGCGCCGGCCAGGACCTGGCCGTGACCGGCCACTTGCGGGCCGGGCAGGACGTGCAGGTGCAAGGCGCCCTCAAATGCGGCCAGGGCATCAAGGCCGGCGGCGGCGTGCAGGCCGCCAAGGACATCGATGCCGCCTGCGGCATTCAGGCCGGCGCCAGCATCGCCTGCGGCGGCCACCTGGCCGCGGGCTGGGGACTGATCGCGGGCGAAGACATCCGCGCCGACGGCTCGATCCGCGCCGGCGAAGGCGTGCAGGCCGACGGCCGGATCGAGGCGGGCGACGGCCATGGCGTCTATGCCGGCCTGAACGTGCGCCTGGACGCCTGGGCGGTCTGCGCCCGGGTCCAGGCGCGCGAACGCCCGGCGCAACTGGTCAGCGGCCACTGGGCCGGCCAGGAAGAAGCCGCGCACGCGTAGCGCGGACGAAGCGGCAGGACGGCCACGTCCCGGAGCGCGCCCTCGCCCCGCCCGCGCGCGCGACGCGCCCCGGGGTGTGCGCCGCGCGGCGAACATCCCGCGACGCGGCGGCAAACCGCGATCAGTCGCCCGAGCGCGCCGCCGGCGTGCGCAACACCAGCATCAGCCCCAGCAGGATCCCGGCCATGCCGCCCAGGCTCAGCAGCGACAGGCGGTTGCCCAGCACCAGGTAATCCAGCGCCGCGGTGCCGGCCGGCACCAGGTAGAACAGGCTGGTGACGTTGACCAGGTTGCCTGACTGGATCATGCGGTAGAACAGCAGCGTCGCGCCGACCGAGATCACCAGCCCCATCCACAGCAGCGGCAGCACGAATCCCGGGCTCCAATCCACGTGCAGCGGCTGGAACGGCGCGAACAGCAGGCACAGCGCCAGGCTGGCCACGTACTGCAGCGGCATCACGTCCGTCGGCGCCTGGCGCACGCGCTTTTGCAGGATGGCGCCGGCGGTCATGCTGAGCAGCGCCGCGAACGCGAAGGCCATGCCGGCGAGCGAGAAACGCGCCATGCCGATGCTCTGGAACATCACCATGCCCAATCCGCACAGGGCCAGCAGCAGCCCCGCCAGCCGCAGCGGCGGAAAGCGGCGCTCGAGCAGCGCCAGGGTCAGGATGGGTTGCGCCCCCAGCAGCGTGGCCAGCACGCCGGGCGTGATGCCGTGGTCCAGCGCCAGCAGATAGCAGATGGAATAGCTGCCGATCAGCAGCAGCCCGGTCAGCGCGACGATGCCGCGCGTGCCGGGCGCCGGCAGCCAGCGCCGGCGCCCAACGCAGAGCGCCAGCAGGACGACCAGCGCCAGGACGAAGCGCCACAGCAGGAAACCGAAGGCCGAGGCGTGCGCCAAGCCCCATTTGGCGAAGATCGCGCCGCCGCTCCACAGCAGCACGAACAAGGAAGTGGAGCCGTAGGCGGCCCACGCATTGCGATTGAAAGACATGAAGATTTCTACCTGTCGGATATGGAACAGGCTCCCGCGGCGTGCACGCGTCTTGCGGCGCGCGAACGGATCAGGCGTGGACGCGCGGCGGGCGGGCGCGAACGCAAACGCGTCGGCGCATCAGCGCGGCGGATCCAGGCGATAAGGCGGGAGCGGGAAGTGTGCGGCGGTCAGCCGACGACGGCGGCCACGGGCGGATAGGCGCCCGCGACACCGACGACGACATCGCACGGCGGCGAAGCCACCGGCGGCGATACGACCGTCGAGACGACAGGAGAAACAACGGGAGGCGACACGCCCTGCCGCCGGCTTGCGCGCAGGCCGGCGCCGGCTGCGCGGGCAGCGAAGGCGGATTCGGCGGAAGGCGTGAAGTCGGGCATGTGAAGCGCGTCGGGTTCGGTGATGAACCCGTGTAGGCTACCGGCGCCGCGCGCCAGCGTCAAGTTGCGGGGCGCCCGCACGCAGTCGGCGACGCGCTTGACCACACCGGTCCGCACGTGTGGGGGCAGTTTGCACGTGCGGACGCGGCTCGCACCGCCGCCAAGGCGTCAGGCGCCGATGCGGCGCTGCTCGACGCCCAGGTCGCGCCAGGCCTCGCCGTGGCAGGTGAACATCAGGATCTGGTGGCGCGTGGCGGCATCGAACAGCGCACGCTTCATCAGGTCGCGCCGCTCGTCGTCGGTGTGCACCAGCGCATCGTCCAGCAACAGCAGCGTCGGCCGTCCGGCCTCGCGCAGCAGGTCGGCGTAGGCGAAGCGCGCCAGGATGCCCAATTGCTCGCGCGTACCGAAGCTGAGCGCATCCAGCGGGTCCTCGCCGCCCGCGCGTTGCAGGGCCGCGGGCAACAGCGCCTCGTCCAGCCGCAGCGCGGACTCGGGAAACAGCAGCGCCAGGTAGTGGCCCAGGCGCCGCGCCAGCGGCGCCTGCAGGCGCTGGGTGGCGGCGTCGCGCTTGCCGGCCAGCAGGGTGGACAGCAATTCGAGCGCCTGGGCGCGGCGCTGGAATTCGTCGCGGCGGCGCTGCAGGCGTTCGCAGGCGGCCTCGGCTTCGGACAGGCGTTCGCCCAGGCCCTGCGCGCCGGCCTGCTCCAGCTTGCCCAGCAACTGCTGGATCTCGCTGTGGCGCTTGTGCTGGGCGTCGCGTTCGATGGCGGCGGACTTTTCGTAGCGCTGCGCGTCCTGCTCCAGCAGTTCCGGACGCAGCGCCTCCAGCGCGGCCTGCGCCTGACGCAGGCGCTGTTCGAGCAGGTCGTGGCCGCTGCGGGCCTCGGCCAGCCGGCCGGCGCGGGCCTGGCGCTGCGCCGCGCGTTCGGGCGATTGCAGGTCGGCGCCGCGCGCGGCGGCCTGGGTTTCAAGCAACTGGGCGCGGGCGCTGTCGGCATCCAGGGCGCGCTGCGCGGCCGCCAGGGCCTGCTCGGCCTGCGCCGCGCTGGCCTCGGCATCGCGCAGCGCCTGGCGCGCGGCGGGCGCATCGGCATCGCCCGCCTCAGCCGCCGGCGGCAGCAACGCCAACCGCTCGGCCAGTTGCGCGCGCCGCGCCTGGGCTTCGTTGCGTTGGCCGCGCAGCGCGTCCACGCCCTTGGGCGCATGGATCGCCAGCGTCTTGCGCATGGCCTCCAGTTCGCGCTGCAGGTCGACGCCGCGCGCATGGCGTTCCTCGGCCTCGGCCACGTGCGCCACGCCCAGGCGCGACAGCAAGGCCGCGCTGGCCGCCTGCACGTCGGCCAGTTCGCGCTTGAGCGCCGGCAGGTCCTGGCCGCCCGGCTCGATGCGCAGCCGGCCCAGGCCGGGCAATTCGAGTTCAGCCGCCGCGGTCAGCAGCAACTCGCCGCTGCCGGCCAGCGCGGCGCCGTCCAGCCGGGCCTCGCGGCCCGCGTCCAGCGCGTACGACAGGCGCGTGGCGATGGCCTGCTGGCGCAGTTGCAGGTCGCCCAGCGCGCGTTCGCTCTTGCGCAGGGCCTGGATGTCGGCGTCGGCGATCTCGATGCGCACGGCTTCGGCCTTCAGGATCGTGCCCTGCTCGATCAGGCGGGTGGCTTCTTCGAGCGCGCCGTCCAGGCGCTCGATGTCGCGCGCCAACTGGTCGATCTGGTGTTCGAGGTCGCGCCGGTCGGCCACGGCTTGCACCGCCGCGACCCGCTGGCGCGCCTGCTCGGCGGCGGCGGCGTGCGTGTCGCACAGCGCGCGGGCCCGGGCCAGCGGCTCCTGCGCCTGCTGGACCGCGGCGCGGGCGGCCCGCGCCTGCGCCACCAGGGCCTGCAATTCGGATTCGTCCTGCTGGTCGCGGCGCACCTGTTCCTGCAGCACGGCCAAGGTTTCGGCCGCCTGGCGCTGTTCGCGTTGCAGCCCTTCGAGCGCCTCGCGTTCCTTGGCCACGGCCGCGAGCCGGGCGCGCGCCTCGGCGGCGCGGGCCTCGAAATCCTTCCAGGGCTGGCCGGCCTCGGCGCGCGCGTGTTCGGCGCGCAGCGTCGCCAGCCGGTCGACGTCGGCGTCGAGCTGGGCCTTGGCCTGGGCGCATTGGTCGCGCTCGGCCAGGGCGGCGGCGAGCGCGTCCTCGGCGTCCTTGTAGATGCCCTTGGGGCGGCCGTTGCGCGCATCCAGCAAGGCGGCGCGCTCGGCGGCGACGCGCTCGTAGAGCCGGTCGCCGTCGCCGGAGGCCAGCTCGCCCGACAACTGCGTCAGGGCCTCGCGCAGATGCCCGCCGGCGTGACTAGCGGCGGTTTGCAGGTTCTGGCCGTCGCCCTGCTGGATCCACAGCAGGCCTGGCACACCGGCCAGATCGGGCTTGCTCTGGCCGCGCGCGGCCAGTTCGAAGCCCAGCAACGCGGCCAGTGCGTTCTCGGCTTCCTCGCCATCGAGCCGTTGCGCGCCGTCGTCGATCAACAGCTCGCAGCGGGCCCGCGACAGGAAGTGTTTTTTCAGCAGGTAATCGTGGCCCGCATGGCTGAACGCCAGTTCGACGCCGGGGCGTGCGCCGCTCTCGCCGCGCGGCGCCAGGTCGGACACGGTACGGGTGCTGTAGCGTTCCAGGAACGCGGCGCGGATGGCCGCGGCCACCGTGCTCTTGCCGGCCTCATTCGGACCGACGAACAGGTTCAGGCCGTCCTGCAAGCCATCCAGCACCAGGGGCTGGCGGAATTTGCGGAATTCTTCCAGGGCGATGCGCGTGAGCTTCATTGCGCGCCTCCCGCCGCCGCGCCTTCGCGCTGGAACCGCAGCAGCAGCCGCAGGGCCTCGCCGGCCACCGCCGCCTGGTCGGGATCGGCCTGCATGGCCTGCAGTTGCGCGGCCACTTCGCCGACGTAGCCGCTCGCGCCCAGTTGCGCCAGGTCGGCCTCGTCGGGTTCGAGCAGCAGGCCGGAGAAGTCCGGCAGCACCGCCCTCGCCTGCGCCGCCGCCTGGTCCACGGCGCGTTGCAGCGCCTCCCAGGTCGGCACGTTGACGTGGCCCTGCAGTTCCAGCCGCAGCACGTCTTCGGCGCGCAGCGCCGCCAGGCGGTCGGCCAACGCCTGGGCGTCGGTCGGCAGGCTCAGGGTTTCAGTCCAGGCGGACCAGCGGTATTTGCCGGTGGCCACGCGTTCGACGCGTGGCGGGGCGCCCGGCGCATCGATGCGCACGTCCAGCGCATAGCCGGGTTCGTTGCCGCGAAAGCGGTCTTGCTCGGGCGTGCCGGCGTACCAGGTGCGTTCGTCGATGGCCAGGCAGCCGTGCCAATCGCCGAGCGCCAGGTAGTCGAGCCGCGCGCGGGCGGCGCGGTCGGGCGCGATGGGGTTGGTGGCGTCGATGGTGTCGGGCAGGCGGCCGGCGACACTGCCATGGGCCAGGCCCACGCGGACGCGGCCGGGTTCGGATTCCAGCGCGTCGAAGGCCTGGGTGACGTCGTCGTAGGTATGGCGCTGGGTCAGCGGCGCGGCCAGCACCGCGAGGTTCTGCGCTGGCAGGTCGACCACGCCAGTACGCAACGGCACCCGCACGTTGGGCGGGATGCAGCCCAGTTGCGCGGCGCGGCTCCAGACGCTGTCGGCCAACGCCGCGTCGTGGTTGCCGGCGATCATGACCCACGGCCCGGCGTAGGCGGCCAGCGCGGCGAACAGGCGGCGGATGGTGCGGTCGGACACCGCCTGGGTGTCGAACACGTCGCCGGCCACCAGCACCGCGTCGACCTGGCGCTCGGCGGCAAGCGCGGCGATGCGCGCGACGACATCGAAGCGGGCCTCGGCCAGCAAGGCGGCGTCATCGGTTTCGAACTGGCCGTACTGACGGCCGATCTGCCAATCGGCGGTATGCAGGAAATGGGTCATGCCGCCGATTGTAGAGGCCGGCGTCGATTCCCTGTGGCCTCAACGGGCCTGAAAGTGTCGCGGCAATGTCGCGCCGCGCCCGCTGGAACAACGGCCCGGCCGGCATCGTGCGCCGGGCGGGCCGTCGGGACGCCGGCTTGTGGCCGGCGCCGGAAGCAAGGATGCGGGCAAAAGGCCGGAATCAGGCGCCCTTGCCGCCCAGCACCAGCGGCCGCTCGGCCGAGGCCTGGCGGTCGTAGCGCGACAGCGCCAGGCCGTCGGTGCGGATCTGCGGGCGCTGGCCCAGCACCTGGTCGGCCACCAGCTTGCCGGAGCCGCAGGCCATGGTCCAGCCCAGCGTGCCGTGGCCGGTGTTCAGGAACAGGTTGCCGTAGCGGGTCGGGCCGACCACGGGCGTGCTGTCCGGCGTCATGGGGCGCAGGCCGGTCCAGAACTCGGCGCGGGCCACGTCGCCGCTGCCGGGGAACAGATCGTTGACCACCAGTTCCAGCGTCTTGCGGCGCGCGTCCTTCAGGCGCAGGTCGAAGCCCGACAGCTCGGCCATGCCGCCGACGCGGATGCGGTCGTCGAAGCGGGTGACGGCGATCTTGTAGGTCTCGTCCAGAATGGTGGAGACCGGCGCGGCGGCCTCGTCCTTCATGGGGATGGTGAGCGAATAGCCCTTGACCGGGTACACCGGCAGGTCCAGGCCGAGCGGCTCCAGGAAGCCGCGGGTGTAGCTGCCGAAGGCGGCGACGTAGCGGTCGGCCGTCAGCACCTCGTTGCCGACACGCACGCCGGTCACCTGCCCGCCGGCGGTGTTCAGGCCGGCGACGGACTGGTTATAGCGGAACTCCACGCCCAGCGCCGCGGCCATTGCGGCCAGGCGGGTGGTGAACAGGCGGCAGTCGCCGGTCTCGTCGTTGGGCAGGCGCAGGCCGCCGGCCAGCTTGTGCAGCGAGCGCGCCAGCGCCGGCTCGGCGCTCACCAGGCGGTTGCGGTCCAGCAGCTCGTAGGGCACGCCGACCTCTTCCAGCACCGCGATGTCGCGGCGCGCGGCTTCCATCTGGGCCTCGGTGCGGAACAACTGCAGCGTGCCGCGGGTGCGCTCTTCATAATGGATGCCGGTGTCGGCGCGCAGCTCGCGCAGGCAGTCGCGGCTGTATTCGGCCAGGCGCAGCATGCGTTCCTTGTTGACCGCGTAGCGCTCGGCCGAACAGTTGGCCAGCATCGCCGCCATCCACTTGAGCTGGTACAGGCTGCCGTCCAGGCGGATCGCCAGCGGCGCGTGCTTCTTGAACAGCCACTTGATGGCCTTCAGCGGAATGCCGGGCGCGGCCCAGGGCGTGGAATAGCCCGGCGACACCTGGCCGGCGTTGGCGTAGCTGGTCTCCTGGGCGGCGCCGGGCTGACGGTCCAGCACCGTCACTTTGGCCCCCTGGCGGGCCAGGTAATAGGCCGTGGTGGTGCCGATGACGCCGCTGCCGAGGACGATGACGTGCATGATTCGTTCCGAAGTTTGGATTTGGTCAGGAATTTCGGTAGTCTATGAGCCTCATCACAGTGAAAATCACTGAAGATTTTCATTCGGCAGTGGTTTTTCCCGGCCAAGCTCCTTTTTTCGACCGCCAGAAGTGAAATGCGCGATCTCGATCGTATCGACCTGAAAATCCTGGATATCCTGCAGCGGGAAGGCCGTATTTCCGTCACGGAACTGGCCGAGCGCGTCAGCCTGTCGGCCACGCCCTGCTCCGACCGCGTCAAGCGCATGGAGCGCGAAGGCGTGATCTCCGGTTACCATGCGCGCGTCAACCCGGCGGCGCTCGGCAAGAACCTGCTGGTGTTCCTGGAGATCAAGCTTTCGGCCAAGTCGGGCGACGTGTTCGACAAGGTCAAGAAAGAGCTGCTGTATGTGCCCGAGGTCATGGAGTGCCACCTGGTGTCGGGCGACTTCGACTACCTGGTCAAGGCCCGCCTGACCGAGATGAATGAATACCGCCGTCTGCTCGGCGAGATCCTCAAGCGCCTGCCCGCGTCGGCCGAATCGCGCAGCTATGTGGTGATGGAGGAGATCAAGGAGACGCTGTACCTGCCCGTCGACCGGTAGCAATTCCCGCGTCTTGTTACCGGACTTTGCGCCGCCTGCTGCTATGCTTTCGGCCCTTCCGGTCCGCGCGGCGCAGGACCCGACCCCGATTTCCTGGCTTCATGACTATGACCCGTCTCTACAAATACTTCTTCCGCGGCCTGATCACCGTGCTGCCGCTGGCGCTGACGATCTACCTGCTCTACATCTTCCTGGCCTGGACCGAGGCGGTGGCGCTGACCTTCCTGCGCCCGTTCATCGGCGGCTTCTATTTTCCGGGCCTGGGGCTGCTGCTGGGCATCCTGGGCATCCTGGCGATCGGCTACCTGGTGTCCAAGGAGCGCGTCAAGCGCGTGATGGCGCTGCTGGAAATGCCGTTCACCAACCTGCCGGTGGTCAAGAGCATCTACTCGTCGCTCAAGAGCTTCGCCGACTACTTCTCGCCCAGCTCCAAGGCCACCGCCCAGCAGGTCGTGATCCTGCGCATCCCGGGCCAGCAACTGGAGCTGGTCGGCCTGGTGACGCGCCGCAACCTGGACGGCCTGCCGGAAGGCTTCACGCAGGGCGACCGCGTGGCGGTGTACCTGCCGATGGGCTATATGATCGGGGGCTATACCGTATTCGTGCCGCAGGAATGGGTGCAGCCGATCCAGATGTCGGTCGAGGAAGCCATGCGCTCGTCGCTGATCGCCTGGATGGCGCGCGCAGAAGCCCCCAGCGACCGCCCCGTGGCGCCCGCCGACGCGCCCCCGGCGCCCCCCGCGCCGCCGGCCCCGCCCGTTGGCGGCAACGCCCCCGGCGGCCAGGCCTGAACCGCCCGATCCCCATTCAACGCCCGTCCGTGCCATGCCCATCATCGAATTCACGCTTGCCGAAGGCAGCCCCTTTATTGAAGTCAACCAGTTGCTCAAGGCCACCGGCGTCTGCGACAGCGGCGGCGCCGGCAAGATGCTGGTGGCCGAAGGCCACGTGAGCGTGGGCGGCGTGGTCGAAACGCGCAAGACGGCCAAGATCCGTCCCGGCCAGATCGTCACCTGCGGCGACGTGCGTATCGTGGTGCGCGCGTCATGAAGTTCAAGATGTCGCAGAACTCCATCTTCGCGGTGCTGCTGCGCTCGCCGTGGTGGATGAGCGCCGGCGTGGCGCTGCTGCTGTCGGTGGGTGGATTCGCCGCGCTGCCGCTGGAGTATGCGGCCATGGGCGTGTTCGCCGCCGTGCCGTTCGCGGTAATCGCCATCATGGCGGCCTACAAGCAATTGCGCGCGCCGTCGGGCGCCCGCGTCGAAGCCGTGGCGCAGGCCGCCGCGGCCATGTCGTGGCAGCAGTTCGCCGCCACGGTGGAGGCCGGTTTTCGCCGCGATGGCTGCGAGGTCGAACGGCTGCAAGGCCCCGGCGCCGATTTCGCCTTGGCCAAGGACGGCCACGTCGCCATGGTCAGCGCCAAGCGCTGGAAGGCCGCGCGGGTCGGCGTCGAGCCGCTGCGCGAACTGCAGGCGGCGCGCGAGAAGCGCGGCGCGCGCGAAGCCATCTACATCGCGTTGGGCGAGGTGTCCGACAACGCCCTGCAATACGCCCGCGCCGAGGGCGTGTCGCTGATGACCGCGCCGGAACTGGCCAAGCTGCTGCGCGACCTGAAACCCTGACGACCGGCGCCGGCGCCATCCGCGCCCGGCGCCCCTTCCGCCCGTCGCCACGAACGCGTCGTGTCGGCCCCGTCGCCCCGGCGACAGCGGATGCCCACCGGAGGAATGCCCGCATGATCCCTCGCCTGCTGGCCGACGCCGTCCTGATCATTCACGGCCTGTTCGTCGCCTTCGTCGTGTTCGGCGGCCTGCTGGCGCTGTGGCGCTGGCGCCTGGCCTACCTGCACCTGCCGGCGCTGGCCTGGGGCGCGATGGTCATCGGCATGGGCTGGATCTGCCCGCTGACGCCGCTGGAAGTCTCGCTGCGCCAGCAGGCGGGCCAGCAAGGCTATGCCGGCGGCTTCGTCGAGCACTATATCCTGGCGCTGATCTACCCGGACGGCCTGACGCGCGGCGTCCAGGTCGCGCTGGCGCTGCTGCTGGTCGCCGGCAACCTCGTCATCTACACCCTCTGGGCGCGTCGCCGCCTTGCCCGCCGCGTCCGCGCGGCGGGCGCCCGAACCTAGGAACCGACCCGATGAGCTTTCTGAAGAAACTGCTCGGCAAGCAAGCCGCTCCCGCCGACGCCGCCGCGCACGCCGATCAGCCCGCGCCGCAGCCCGCCGACGCGGCGGCCGCTGACACACAGGCGCCGCAGGACGCCGACATGATCCGCAGCTACGACGCCTACGGCCGCGAGATCTTCGTGCCGCGCGACCAGTGGCGCGACAACGTGCTGGCCGGCGCCATCGAGCGCCACTGGGACGACCCCGACTCGCTCGCCGGCCTGATCATCCAGTCGCTCGGCGACGGCTTCATCGATGAAATGGTCAAGCCCGCCGACCGCCTGGTCGAACTGCAACCCGGCGCCGAGCGCGGCGTGGTGCTGCAGGCCATCGTCTACATGAAGACCGGCCGGCTCGACGACGCCGAACGGGTGCTGCGCGATTTCATGGCCGCGCACGGCGAGACCGGCATCGTCCTGACCAACCTGGCCAAGATCCAGGACGAGCGCGGCGACGAGGCCGGCGCCCTGGCCACGCTCTGGCATGCGCTGGAGCTGGATCCCAACCAGGACAACGGCCTGGGCTGGTACGAGGCGATCCACCGCGAACACGGCGGCGACGCCGCCGGCGTGGCCGCCATGCGCAAGGTCGCCGCCCTGCCCGGGAGCTGGCGCGCGCAACTGTGGCTGGCGCACGGTGAACTGGGCGCGCACAACCTGTCCGGCGCGCTCGCCATGTATGAAGAATCGCTCGCCCGCGCCGGCACGCCCGCGCCCGCCGACCTGCTGGCGCAGATGAGCGGCGACCTGGGCAACGCCGGCGCGATCGAGCCGATCGTGCAACTGGCCGGGCCGCGCTTCGAGGCCGCCCACCACGGCATCCAGGTCGGCAACAACCTGATCCGCGCCTACGTCGAACTGGGCCGCCACGACGAGGCCCGCGCCATACTCGACCAGCTCTACGCGCAGCAGCGCCCCGACTGGAAGGACAACCTGGGCTATTGGGACACCGAACTGGCGCGCGCCGCGCTGGGTGACGGCGCCACCGAACCGGCGCAGATGCGGCTGGCGATGCTGCTGGGCCGCGGCCCGGTCTGGCTGACGCCCGATTCGCCCGCGGCGGCGCTGTTCACGCCGGTGACGCCCGACCGTCCGCTGGTGTCGTTCCTGGGCGGCTCGGCCGAGATCGGCGCCGCGCCCGAAGGCGCCGAGCGGCAACTGGCCGACGCCACCGGCCGCCTGAGCCGCGCGCTGCCGCTGTACTTCAACGAACAACTGGCGCTGCGCTGCGGCCTGCGCACGCAGACGCTGGTGCCGTGGCTGACCGAGCCGCATCCCGGCTTCCTGCTGAGCGGCGCGGCCTGGGACGACACCGACGCCATCGGCTACGCGCAGCAATGCGAGGCGCAGAGCGATTACGTGGTGATCTCGCACCTGGTCACCGTGGCCGAGCCGTGGCGCGCCGAGGTGCGCCTGGTGCGCACCGAGGACGCCGAGTGCATCGGCGCGCTGTCGGCCGAATTCCCGATGGCCGATCCGACCGCCGCGATCCAGCGCCTGACCGAGGACCTGGTGGCGCTGGTCGGCCGCGCCACCGCGCAGGCACCGCTGGCGGCACCCGCCAACTACACGGTGCCGGACGGCGCCGCCTTCCCGTACTACCTGTTGCGCCTGGAACAGTTGCTGGCCGTGCGCTGCAACGGCGCCGACCCGGACCAGCCGGGCCAGCTCAATGGCGAACGCGAGATCATTGACGGCAACCTGCGCCAGTGCCTGGACTTCCCGCGCAGCGTCAACGCCCGCCTGCTGCTGGCGCAGACGGTGCGCGCCATGAAGAAGGTGCGGCCGGATGTGGCGGGCGAGTTCGAGGAAAAGATCGCGCGGTTGCAACGCGAACAGCCGCTGGAAGCGCCGGCGCAGGCCGTGGTGCAGGCCCTGTTGAACTGATACCCCAGCAGGCCCTGCCGGTGCACGGCGTCAACCATGCCGCCGACGCCTGCGGGCCGCCCGCCTCGGCGGCCCCCGCCCGCGCGTCGCGCCGTCCTACAAGGCCCGCGCGATCACCAGCCGCTGGATGTCGCTGGTGCCTTCGTAGATCTGGCACACGCGCACATCGCGGTAGATGCGTTCCACCGGGAAGTCGGCCAGGTAGCCATAGCCGCCCAGCGTCTGGATGGCGGCCGAGCAGACCTTCTCGGCCATCTCGGAGGCGAACAGCTTGGCCATCGAGGCCTCGGTCAGCGCCGGCCTGCCGGCCTCGCGCAGCGCCGCCGCGTGCAGCACCATCTGCCGCGCGGCGTGGATCTGCGTGGCCATGTCGGCCAGCCGGAACGACACCGCCTGGTGCTCCATGATGGGCTTGCCGAAGGCCTGGCGGTCGCGCGCATAGTCGCGCGCGCATTCGAACGCCGCGCGCGCCATGCCGACCGACTGCGAGGCGATGCCGATGCGGCCGCCCTCCAGGTTCGACAGCGCGATCTTGTAGCCCTCGCCCTCCTCGCCCAGCCGCCACGCGGCGGGAATGCGCATGTCCTCGAAGGCGATCTGGCAGGTGTCGGACAGATGCTGGCCGAGCTTGTCCTCGACCCGCACCACCTGGTAGCCCGGGGTGTCGGTCGGCACGATGAAGGCCGAGATGCCGCGCTTGCCGGCCTGCGGATCGGTCACCGCGAACACGATCACCAGCTGCCCGGTGCGGCCCGAGGTGATGAACTGCTTGGCGCCGTTGAGCACGTAGTGGTCGCCGTCGCGCACCGCGCGGGTGCGCAGGCTGCTGGCGTCGGAGCCGGCCTGCGGTTCGGTCAGGGCGAAACCGCCGATGGCCGCGCCCGTGGCCAGCGGCCGCAGGAACTGGTCTTTCTGCGCGTCGCTGCCGTACTTCAGGATCGGCATGCAGGCGACCGAGTTGTGCACGCTCATGATGGTCGAGCAGGCGCCATTGCCCGCCGCGATCTCCTCGAGCGCCACGGCGTACGACAGGTAGCCGCTGGCGTTGCCGTCCCATTCCTCCGGCACCAGCATGCCGAAGAATCCCAGGTCGGCCATCTCGCGGATGGCGTCGGCCGGATAGTGGTGTTCGCGGTCCCAGCGCTCGGAATTGGGCGCCAGGCGTTCCTGGGCGAAACGGCGCGCCATGTCCTGGACGCTGAGCTGTTCTTCGGTCAATAGCATGTTCGATGTCTCCTGGTCGGGCAGTGCCGGACTGGCGCGGGTGGCCGCCGTCCGTGTTCTCTTGCGCGGGCCGGCGTCCGGGATGCGGGGCGGGCTCGCCTGCGAGGATACACCGGCGGCCGGCGGCGTGCCCTACCCCGCGGGATCGTCCAGGATGCCGACCACGAACTCGATGAACGCGCGCACCTTGGCAGCGGGCAGATGGCGGGAAGGATACAGCGCGTAGAGGGCGTAGCGGTCACCGACATAGTCCGGCAATAACTCGACCAGCTCGCCTTTGCGGATCAGTTCACGCACGCCGCTGGCCTTGAAACGGGCGATGCCTGCGCCCGCCAGGCACGCGCCCAGCATCGTCCAGCCGTCGGACAGGTGCAATTGGCCCGAGGTCTGTACTTGTGTGGTCCGGCCGTTCTTGCGGTACGACCACGCCAACGGCTGGCCGGTCATGGGACTGCGCATCTGAATGCAGGCATGACGCGCCAGATCGGCTGGCGTCGCGGGCGCGCCATGCTTGCGCACATAGGACGGCGCGGCCACGGTCAGCGAACGGGTATCGAGCAGCTTGCGCGATACCAGCGAGGAAGACGGCGGCTCGCCGAAGCGGATCGCCACGTCGAAGCCCTCGGACACCAGGTCTCCCAATTGCTCGCGCGTGGCCAGATCGAGCGTCAGCTCGGGATGCGCCTGCAGAAACCGCCCCACGTGGGGCGCCAGGATCAGACGGGCGAAAAAGGCATCGGCGTTGACGCGCAGGCGGCCCTTGACCGCCACCGACGCGCCGCTGGCGCTGTCGATCGCTTCGCCGATGCCGGCGACGAGCGGATTGATCTGTTCGTACAGCCGACGCCCCTCTTCGGTCAGCGCCACCGCCCGCGTGGTGCGGTCCAGCAGGCGCACGCCAACGCCGGCCTCCAGCCGGCTCACGGCGCGGCTGACCCCGGAGGCCGTGATTCCCAGCGTTTGCGCCGCGCGCGCGAAGCTGCCGCTTTCCACCACGGCGGCCAATACGCCGATATTCGCCAATATGCGGCCATCCATCGAGACATTCCAGATAAGTGAGCAAACGTCATGAATGTTATGACTGAATTGCCATTCTCTCAATGATCGCCAGCGCCTACGATGCGTTCCGGCGTGATCGATCCGCATCCCGCCCCCCACCTGGAGAGAATCCCATGTATGCCATTACCGGAATCAGCGGCAAGGTCGGCGGCGCGCTCGCCGCCTCTTTGCTGCAAGCGGGCCTGCCTGTGCGCGCCGTGCTGCGCAACCCTGCCAACGCCGCCGCCTGGATCGCCCGCGGCTGCGACGTGGCCATCGCCGACATGACCGATGCCGACGCCTTGGCGCGCGCCTTCGCCGGGGCCGACGGGGTATTCATCCTGCCGCCGTCCGAATTCGATCCGAGGCCCGGCTTTCCCGAGGCCCGCGCCGTCATCGACGCGGTCACCTCCGCCATTGCGCTGGGCCAACCCGCCAAGGTCGTATGCCTGTCGACCATCGGCGCCCAGTCCGACCAGCAGAACCTGCTGACCCAGCGCACCCTGATGGAACAGGCGCTGCGCCGCCTGCCATTGCCGGTGACGCTGCTGCGCCCGGGCTGGTTCATGGAGAACCTGGCCTGGGATGTCGCCAGCGCGCGCGACCAGGGCGTCATCGACTCGTACCTGCAACCGCTGGAGCGCGCCATTCCGATGGTGGCCACGGCCGACGTCGGCCGGGTCGGCGCGCAACTGCTGCGGGAAGACTGGACCGGCCTGCGTGTGGTGGAACTGGAGGGCCCGCAACGGGTCAGTCCGCTCGATGCCGCCCGGGCCTTTGCCGAAGTGCTGGGCCGGTCGGTGGCCGTCCGCGCCGTGCCGCGCGAGCGCTGGGGCGCGCTGTTCACGGCCCAGGGCATGCGCGATCCGATCCCCCGCATTCAGATGCTGGACGGCTTCAATGAAGGCTGGATCGACTTCGAAGGTCCGCGCGACCGGATCATCAAGGGCCAGGTCGCCCTGGTGGATGTGGTGCGCGCGCTGACGACCGCCGTCAGCCGCAATGCGGATGCTGCTTGAGCCGTTCCTGGAAGTCCCGCGCCAACTGATCCATGCGGATGGTCGCGAAGCGTTCCAGCAGCAGCCGGCGCGACTCGGCCATCGCGCCTTCCAGCCCGGCGTTGACGGCCTGCTCCACCAGGCACTTGGGTTCGCTCTGGTCCAGCCCGAGCGCGAAGATCGGCGGCTCGCCCAGCGCCTGGTAGACGTCCAGCAGCGTCAGCTCGGACAACGGGCGCGTCAACACCCAGCCGCCGCCGTGGCCCTTTTCCGATTGCACGTAGCCGCGATCGCGCAGGCCGGACATCATGCGCCGCACCACCACGGGATTGGTGCTCAGCATCTTGCCGATGGTCTCGGAAGTCAGCGGCGCGTCCTGCTCCGCCATGTGCAGCAGCACGTGCAGCATGCGGGACAGGCGGTTATCACTGCGCATGGAAAGACTCCTGGTTCATGGTTTGAAACATTATAAGTTGCATGACCGGGCGGGATCGCCGTATTATGCAACTTTTAAAGTATCGAGATAGCGATGAAGCCCGAAAAACTGCCCCCCTGCTACGACGCCATCATCATCGGCGGCAGCTTCGCCGGCCTGTCGGCCGCGATGCAGTTGGCCCGTGCCCGCCGCCGCATCGCGCTGGTGGATGCCGGCCTGCCACGCAACCGCTTTGCCGCGCATTCGCACGGGTTCCTGGGCCAGGACGGCAAGACGCCGGCCGAGATCGTCGCCGTTGGACGCGCCCAACTGGGCGCCTACCGCACCGTGGACTTCATTGACGGCGCCGCCGCCAGCGCCGCCGGCGAATCGGGCCGCTTCCTCGTCACCATGGAAGATGGCCGCGAACTGCGAGGCGCCCGCCTGATCCTGGCCATCGGCGTGCGCGACGAACTGCCCGCGCTACCCGGCCTGCGGGAACGCTGGGGCCGGACGGTGCTGCACTGCCCCTACTGCCATGGCTATGAAGTGGCCGACCAGCCGCTCGGCGTGCTGGCCGCCCACCCTATGTCCTCGCACCAGGCCGCGCTGCTGCCCGATTGGGGCCCCACCACCTATTTCACCCAGGGCGAGTTCGAGCCGGACGCCGAGCAGGCCACGCTGCTGATCGCCCGTGGCGTGCGCATCGAGCGCACCCCGGTGACGCAGTTGCTCGGTTCGGCGCCACGCATCGACGCGGTGCAGTTGGCCGATGGCCGCCGCCTGCTGGTCAATGCATTGTTCGTCGCCAGCCGCGTGCACATGGCCAGCCCGCTGGCAATGCAGTTGGGCTGCGCCTTCGACGAGGGCTTGCTGGGGCCTTACCTGCGGGTCGACGATTTCAAGCAGACCACGGTGCCGGGCGTCTACGCCGCGGGCGATGCCAGCCTGCAGATGGGCAATGCCACGCTGGCCAGCGCCTCGGGCGTGATGGCTGGGATCGGCGTGCACCAGTCGCTGGTGCGCGATGACCCCGTCAAGTGCTGGCGCGCGCAGGCCAGCCGGCCGGTGTAGGCATGCGCGCGGTCCGCGTCGCGTACGCAGTGAAAGGCGCGGCGGGGATCCCGGCTGATGCCGGCGGCGCGACGTTCAGGTGCATTGCCACAGATGCGCGCTGACGCGGCAGTGGCCGCACCAGAAGCTGTAGTTGCAGCCGCCGCTGCCCCACATCCAGTCGCCGCCGTCCGCCTGCGGCAGGTCGGAATCGAGCTGCATCGCGAACGACATGCGCTGGTCGCAATCCGGACAGGCGGGGTAGTCCGCCGACTGCACCCAGCTGGGCGGGCCGCCGACACGGCTCAGGTTCTGGCGGCCGTTGGAATCGCCCCAGTCCTGCCAGGCCCAGCGCGACGGGGCCTGGAACAGGGCCACGTCGGCCTCGCGCAGCGGTTCGGCGGGAAACTCCGGCGTCACCGGCTCGGCCCGGCGCTGCGACGGATGCGCTTGCGGCGCGCCGTCGCCGTCGTGTTGGAAGAAGAGGATCGGGCCGTCCTGTTCCCACCCCTGGCACGACAGGCAGGTGGCCAGCGTCAGCGGTGTGGCGCAATCGATACCGGCCACCTCGGGCCGCGGCAAGGTCAACAGGCGATGCAAGGGTCCATGGCACAGGCCGCAGGCGGCCGCGAGCGTGCCGCCCATCCGGCCCGCCGTCACGGTGGCCATCGGCGACGCGGGATCCGGCGCCGGCGAACCCCAGGTGGGATGCAGGCGCTGGATCTCGCGCCGCCACGCGGGTTGCGAGGCCGTCATCTGCTTGCGTTGCGCCGCGTCGAAACGGATGTGCAGGGGCTGCTCGCCATGCAGCGCGCGCGCCTGGCCGTCGTCGTCGGCATAGCCCACTTCCATCAGCCAATAGATGGCGTCGGGATCCACGCCGCCCCCGAAGCCCTGGCGCCAGGCGCGCGACACCGTCCGCGGCTGGCGCGAGTGCAACAGGGCGCGGGCGCGCAGTTGGTCCGGGGAATCCGCTTCGATCGTCGGCGGCAGTTGCGCCAGCCACGCCCGCGCCGTCTCGGCGTCCAGCGCGCGCCACGCCCGGTCGATATTGAAACGCGGGCCGCCCGCGCCGGCTTCCGCCATGGCCAGCAGCGCCGGCCAGTGGCCCGCGAACAACTGCGGCCTTTGCAGCGCGGCTGAATCCAGCACTTCCGCCACGCCTTCCGAGGCCGGCCCGCGCAGCGCCCGCTGCCACGCCTGCCGCAACGTGGCGGCATAAGTGGCGTCGTCCATCAGGTCGAGCGCGGCGTCGATGAAGGTGGCGTGCTTGAGGCCGCGATCCAGGAACCGCGTGACCAGTTCCCCCAGCGCCGCCGGGTCATCGCGGCGCAGCCGCAACACCTGGCCCATGGGGTCGTTGTTCGTCCAGCCCAGCCGCTCAAAGGCGTCGACGATCTGCGCCGGCGACAGCGCGGCCTGCGCGGCCATCTTGTCGTTGCCGTCCGTCATGCCGGCTCCTTGCGGCCGGCGCTGGCGAATTTCTTCCAATCCTCGTTCTCGACCAGCGTCGAGCGGAACACGCGCAGCTTCTCGCAGCCCTTGATCGCCTTCAGCGCCTTCTTGACCTGATCGCATACGGTGGCCGGCAGCCACGGGCTGAGCGTGACGCGCTTGATGGTCGCGGGCGCCACCGGAATGCGCAGCACCGGCGTGTCGCGCGTCCTGCGGCAGACGAACAGGCGGAACTCCTTTTCGTCGCGGAAGGCGTGGCGCTTGAGGAACGGCAGGTCGGCCTCGACGGGCGGCTGCTCGCGCAGCGACTTGATCGTGCGGTACTGCACCGCCTCGGCCCGCAGGTCGGGCACGGCTTTGACCTGCTCGATCAGCTTTTCCTTGTCGAACTCGATGCAGACCCCGCCGCTGCCGTGGGAGAACACGCGCCAGTGGTGATAGGTCTCGGAGGCCTCGGCCAGGCACAGCGCATAGATGCCGAGCAGGCGCTTGGCGCGGGCGTATTCCTCGATGTAGAACGAGTCGTTGCGGTCGTCCCACGCCTTCGGATTGAGCAGCGCCAATTCGCCCGTCTGCAGGTAGTCGATCAGGTAGGGAAGCTCGGTGTATCTGCGCAACGAGGTGGCCAAGGCGGTGCTCCGGTGTGTACCCAGCCGCCAGTCTACCCGCATCGCCGCCGGCACGACGTTACACTGGCCCCTTGGCAAAAAGGAGACTCCATGCAGCAGAACAATGGTGAAGGAAGGCAAGCTCCCCGGCGTCACGCGCCTACCAGTCAGCGGTTCTGGTACATCGTCCTGGCGGGCACGCTGGTCACCCTCAGCTATGACCTCATGCCGCTGCTGCGCGGCCAGCTCTCGCCCCTGCTCAAGCTAATCATTCCCGGGCTGCTGCTGGCCGGGCTGTACCGTGGCAGCGAATGGGCGCGATGGCTGCTGATGGTATCGTTGCTGGGCTTCGGCGTGCTGGTCATGTACCTGACGACCTCGCTGATGCCCTACTCGATCGACATCTGGCTGCACCGCTTTGTGTGCAGTGCCGCCATGATCGCGACGGGGCTGTACCTGGCGCTGGCCAGGAAGGACTTCCAGCGCTATTGCAGCTACGTGGCGTTTCGCGACGGCCCCAAGGCCGCGGCCAGGAAGCGGGCCGCCGCCGACGCCCGCCGCTAGCGCCCGGCACGCCAGGGCGCATCGACCGTCAACCGCTCACGCCGGCAGGCCGGCGCTTCCCGGCGCGTTCAGCGCAACGCGGTCTTGAAGAACGCGACCACCGCCGCGTTGAAGTCACGGTGCCACGCCGCGCGGTCGAAACCCGGCGCGTCGCGGCAGATCGCCGGCTCGGCCTCGGCCTGCGCGGCCGAGCACGGCGCCAGGAACGCGAAGTGCCCGGCGCCAGCCACCGGGTGGAACTCGGATGCCGGCAACCCCTCGCGCACCGCCTCGACACTGGCCGGCGTGACGCCGTCGCCGCCCCGCTCCGAGGCCCACAACTGCACCGGCATCGACACCGCCTTGAGCGCATCCGCGCCGAACGCGTTGAGCGGGTCGGCGATGACCAGCGCCCTGATGCGCGCATCCTTCACATAGGGTTGCGCCGGCACCTTGCCGTCGCGGATGTCGCGGCACATCGGCAGTGACGGTTCGCCGCCGCAGAGCGCCAGGCCGCGCGTGAAATCGGGCGTCGCGCCGGCCAGCACCAGGCCGGTGTAGCCGCCGCGCGAAAAGCCGAAGAAACCCACCGCGCCGTCCAGTTGCGCCCGCTGCGGCCAGGCGCCGGCCAGGTAGTCGATCAGCCGCTTGATCTCGCGCGGCCGGGTCGAGAAGATCGACAGATAGCCCTGGCGCGAGCGGTCCACCGCGTTGTCGCCGACATGGTTGATCGCCGCCACCACGAAGCCGGCGTCCGCCAGCGCCGCGGCGGTGTCGTGATGGCCCAGGTACGAGCCGGCCGATCCGTGCGACATGACGATGAGCGGCTTGCGCCCGTCGGTCATCGGACAGTCCGGCGTCGCCGCGAGGGTGACGCGGCCGATGGCCACTTCCCTTGGCGGCGCGGCGCACGGATACCAGATGCCGCCCTGCAGGGCCGGGCCGTTCATGTCCATCGGCAGGTTCAGGCGCTGGAACCCCGCGGCGTGAACGCCGCCCCCGAAGGCGAACGACAGGACGAGGCAGCAGCGCAGGAAGTTCTTGAACTTGGAATCGCAAGGAAATGGCGGCTTCGCGCCGCCGCGCCGGCCGCCCGAAAAGAATTTCATCCTAAACCTCCTCGATCACCGCCGTGGGCGCGAACGGCGTGCCCAGCCCCAGCGCGCGATAGATGCGCTCCAGGATGCGCTGGCGCCGCGTCGGCCTGCCCATGCGCCAGCGCGTGTCCAGGATCAGCAGCGGCAAGGCGACGCAAAGCCAGGCCACCAGCAGAAACACGAACGCCACCGCGGCCAGTTCGGGCGCCGTCTCGCGACTCGACGGCGAATCGGAGGAGGACAGCACCGCCACCACCACCAGCCAGCTCACCAGGAGCAGGATCGCCAGCAAAGACAGCATCGGCACGCGCTGCCTCAGGCCCACGCCCACGGGCGCGATGTCGGTGAAGGCGGCTCGAAAATAGTGGTGGCAGACATAGACGCGGCCGTCTTCCAGGTTGCGCAGGCCGTAGACCAGTTGCTCGGGCCCCGCGCCGGCGATCTGGCCGGCATAGGCGGCCACCTCCACCTGGTCGCCTTCGGCCAGGAACGGCAGCGCATCGCCGAAATTCTCGGCGACGTACATGATGAAGCGGCGCGCGCCCACCTGGAAGCGATAGACGCCATAACTGGGCGCGGTGCGGACCGACGGCCTGGACTCGTGCGTCAGCGACGCCAGGACGCCGCGTATCAGCAGGATCTCGGGCGACGCGTCGGCGATCAGCGTCTCGCCCTCGCCTTGCGGGTGCGAGACGGACGCCTGCGCCGTCGGCGCGACGTGCCGCACGGGGGTCTGCAGCAAGTCGCGGTACAACGCTTCGCTGCGCAGGATCGCCGCCCGATGCCGGCGGTTGTCCCACAGGCCGTAGAGCGAGTAGCCAGCCAGCAGCACGGCAACCAGCGCCACCGTCAGGGCCAGCACAAGCAACAGCACCTGCGCGAACGACGACAGGTCCAGCAGGCTGGCGCCGGCGCCGGCCACCGCGGCCACGGCCAGGCTGATGCCGATGCCGCGCCATCCCCGGCGGCGCTGATCGACGTAATAGCGCGGCGGGATGCCCCGGCCCTGCCCCGCGTTCAACCAGGAAAAATGACGCAATCCCCGAGGGCCGCTTTCGAGCACGCCGACGCGCACCGGCGTGGCCTGTTGCCGCAAACCCTGCAGCGTGCGGATATCGGCCGGGTCGTCGAAGGTGCCGTTGACCGCCACGCCGTTGACCCGGAACCACACCTGGCCGCGGACGAAAGGCACCGCGACCCGCATCGCGTCGATGCGGCCTTCGACCGTTGCGGCCACCGTGTTCGTGCGTCTGGACATGCGCGCTGACGGGCCGCAACGCGGGCGGCCAATGTTGGAAAGCGCCCAGCATACCGCAAGCCGCGGCGGGCTCGGGAATGTGCGATCATCGACGGTTGCGAGCCGCTCCGCCAGCCGCCGCGACACCACGCGGGCCGGAGCCGGCCACCGAGACCGCCATGACCAATCACTTCGAAAGCCCCTTCAAAGGCAAGCTGCTCTCCGACGACGTCACCAACAGGAACATCAAGGTCGGCCGCTACAGCTACTATTCCGGCTACTACCACGGCCATTCGTTCGACGACTGCGCGCGCTACCTCATGCCGGACCGCGACGATGTGGATCAACTGATCATCGGCAGCTTCTGCTCCATCGGCTCGGGCGCCGCCTTCATCATGGCGGGCAACCAGGGCCATCGGTACGACTGGGCGTCGTCGTTCCCGTTCTTCTACATGAGCGAAGTGCCGGCGTTCGCGCAAGCACGCGACGCGTTCCAGAAGGCCGGCGACACCGTCATCGGCAACGACGTCTGGATCGGTTCCGAAGCCATGATCATGCCCGGCATCACGATCGGGCACGGCGCCGTGATCGGCAGCCGCGCCCTCGTCACCCGGGACGTGGAGCCCTACACGATCGTCGGCGGCAATCCCGCCAAGCCGATCAGGAAGCGCTTTGCCGATGACGATATCGCCTTGCTATTGGAAATGCAGTGGTGGGACTGGCCCGAGGACAGGCTGGCCGGCGCCATGCCCCTGCTGTGCTCGGGCGATATCAAGGGCCTGCACCGGTATTGGCGCGACGGCGTCACAACGGCGCCGCGGCCGGCATGAAGCCGCCGCCGCGGATCACGTGCAGCCATCGAGGGCGGCGGCCGGGGCCGTGGCCTTCCAGAGCCATTCCGCCAGCGGCCCGCCGGTGAATGCCGCGCCCGGGCTGCCCATCAACAGGGCCGGCAGGCCGAACGCCTTCGGCCAACAGCAGCGGGTGGCCAGGCGATGCGGACAGAACGCGGATGAGGGGATTACGCTTCTGCAATGAAAAAGCGCCACGGGCGACCCGTGGCGCTTCGAACCGCGCCAGGCAGACGCCCGGAGCCTTACCGCACCTTCCCTTCCTTCCAGGCTTCCAGCAGCTTCTCGTACGCCACCGTTTCGCCCTTGGGCTTTTCATTGGCCAGCTTCTTCCACGGCGCGTGCTGGTCCGACAGCCACTTGTTCGGATCGCCCTTGGCGTTCAGCTTGGGCGCGCATTGCGCCATGCCGGCCCGCTCCAGCCGCGCCATGACCTGGTCCATTTCGTTGGCAAGGTTGTCCATCGCGGCCTGCGGCGTCTTTTCGCCGGTGACGGCGGTGGCGACGTTCTTCCACCACAGTTGCGCCAGCTTGGGATAGTCGGGCACGTTGTTGCCGGTCGGCGTCCAGGCCACCCGCGCCGGGCTGCGGTAGAACTCGATCAGGCCGCCGTAGTTGGCCGCGTTCTTGCTGAAGTAGTCGCTGTGGATGTCGCTGTCGCGGATGAAGGTCAGGCCGGTGATCGACTTCTTCAACGACACCGTCTTGGCCGTAACGAACTGGGCGTAGAGCCAGGCGGCGGCCATCTTGTCGGGGTTGGTGGACTTGAAGAAGGTCCACGAGCCCACGTCCTGGTAGCCGTTCTGCATGCCGTCCTTCCAGTACGGACCGTACGGCGACGGCGCCATGCGCCACTTGGGCGTGCCGTCCTCGTTGACCACCGGCAGACCCTTCTTGGTCATGTCGGCGGTGAAGGCCGTGTACCAGAAGATCTGCTGGGCGATCTGGCCCTGGGCCGGCACCGGGCCGGATTCCGAGAACGTCATGCCCATGGCCTGCTGCGGCGCGTACTTCTTCATCCAGTCTACGTACTTGGTCAACGCATAGACCGCGGCCGGGCTGTTGGTGGCGCCGCCGCGCGCCACCGAGGCGCCCACCGGCGTGCACTTGTCGTCGGCCACGCGGATGCCCCACTCGTCCACCGGCATGCCGTTGGGCAGGCCCTTGTCGGCGGCGCCGGCCATCGACAGCCACGCGTCGGTGAAGCGCCAGCCCAGCGACGGATCCTTCTTGCCGTAGTCCATGTGGCCATAGACCTTCTTGCCGTCGATCTCCTTGACGTCGTTGGAGAAGAAGTCGGCGATGTCCTCGTAGGCGGACCAGTTCGTCGGCACGCCCAGCTCGTAGCCGTACTTGGCCTTGAACTTGTCCTTCAGGTCCTGGCGCGCGAACCAGTCGGCGCGGAACCAGTAGACGTTGGCGAACTGCTGGTCGGGCAACTGGTAGAGCTTGCCGTCCGGCGCGGTGGTGAACTTGGTGCCGATGAAGTCCTTCAGGTCCAGGCCCGGATTGGTCCATTCCTTGCCCGCGCCAGCCATGTAGTCGGACAGCGGCAGGATGGCGCCGTAGCGATAGTGGGTGCCGATCAGGTCGGAGTCGGAGATCCAGCCGTCGTAGATCGACTTGCCCGACTGCATCGAGGTCTGCAGCTTCTCGACCACGTCGCCTTCCTGGATCAGGTCGTGGTTGACCTTGATGCCGGTGATCTCGGTGAAGGCCTTGGCCAGCACCTTGGACTCGTACTCGTGGGTGGTGATGGTTTCCGACACCACGTTGATTTCATTGACGCCCTTGGCCTTGAGCTTGGCGGCGGTCTCGATGAACCACTTCATCTCGGCCATCTGCTGATCCTTGGACAGGGTCGACGGCTGGAATTCCGAATCGACCCACTTCTTCGCTTCCGGCTCGCCGGCCCAGGCCCCTGACGTACCGATCAGGGCGATGGCGGCCGCCATGGCGTGCATGCGCAATTTCATGACCTGTCTCCTCGATAAGTCCTCCCCTGGGGTGCTGCGGACTTCTGGCCGGGGAAGACACTGGCCGATCGTCCTTCCAAACCGCTGATATCGCGCGGGGTCTGCGCCCCGTCAGCCTTTCCTCATGATGAAGGCCAGCAGCAGCATGGACAGCACGAAGCTGATCCACACCGATGGCGGCTCATCCAGCGAAAACCATTCCACCGCCTTCTGCCCGAACCCCAGGAACGCCAGGTTGAGCCAGGCCGCCGCCATCAGGCCGATGAAGAGGCGGTCGCCCCGGGTCGTGCGCAGCGGCAGGAAGCCCTTGCGCTCGACCGTGGGCGATTTCAGTTCCCAGATCGTCATGCCGACCAGCATCAGCACGATGCAGGAGAAGAACACGGCGACGGGGGTGGTCCATACCATCCAGCTCAACATGTGGCGCCCTCCCCCCTCAGACCCGGCCCATCGCGAAGCCCTTCGCGATGTAGTGCCGCACGAACCAGATGACGATGCCGCCGGGCACGATGGTCAGCACCCCGGCCGCCGCCAGCACGCCCCAGTCCATGCCCGAGGCCGAGACCGTGCGCGTCATGGTGGCGACGATGGGCTTGGCGTTGACCGAGGTCAGCGTGCGCGCCAGCAGCAGCTCGACCCAACTGAACATGAAGCAGAAGAACGCCGCCACGCCCACGCCCGACTTGATCAGCGGCAGGAAGATCGTCAGGAAGAAGCGCGGGAACGAATAGCCGTCCACGTAGGCCGTCTCGTCGATCTCGCGCGGCACGCCGGACATGAAGCCTTCCAGGATCCACACCGCCAGCGGCACGTTGAACACCAGGTGCGCCAGCGCCACCGCCAGGTGCGTGTCCATCAGCCCGAACGAGCTGTACAACTGGAAGAACGGCAGCAGGAACACCGCCGGCGGCGTCATGCGGTTGGTCAGCAGCCAGAAGAACACGTGCTTGTCGCCGATGAAGCGGTAGCGCGAGAACGCGTACGCCGCCGGCAGCGCCACCGCCAGCGAGATGACCGTGTTGATGACCACGTAGATCAGCGAGTTGATGTAGCCCGAATACCAGGCCGGATCGGTGAAGATGGTTCGGTAGTGCTCCAGCGTGAACTCGCGCGGCCACAGCGTCAGGGTGCTGACGATCTCGGTATTGGTCTTGAACGACATGTTCAGCATCCAGTACAGCGGCAGGATGGCGAACACCAGGTACAGCGCCAGGAAGGCGCCGCGCCACCAGGTCGATTGCTCACGCATTGGCGCGCTCCTCGTCGAAACCGCCGGTGGTGCCGGCGCGCTGCATCCAGTTGTACAGAATGAAGCAGAGCAGCAGGATGATCAGGAAGTAGATGATCGAGAACGCCGCCGCCGGACCCAGGTCGAACTGGCCCACGGCCTTCTGCGTCAGGTACTGCGACAGGAAGGTGGTGGCGTTGCCCGGCCCGCCGCCGGTCAGCACGAACGGCTCGGTGTAGATCATGAAGCTGTCCATGAAGCGCAGCAGCACCGCGATCATCAGCACGCCGCGCATCTTGGGCAACTGGATGTAGCGGAACACCGCCAGGCGCGAGGCGCCATCGATACGCGCGGCCTGGTAATAGGCGTCGGGAATGGCGCGCAGGCCGGCATAGCACAGCAGCGCCACCAGCGGTGTCCAGTGCCAGACGTCCATCACCAGCACCGTGACCCAGGCGTCGAGGTCGTTGCCGGTGTAGTTGTAGTCCACCCCCAGCCACGACAGCGTCGCCCCCAGCAGGCCGATGTCGGTGCGGCCGAACACCTGCCAGATGGTGCCCACCACGTTCCACGGGATCAGCAGCGACAGCGCGATGATGACCAGCACCGCCGAGGCGCGCCAGCCGCTGGCCGGCATCGACAGCGCCAGCAGGATGCCCAGCGGGATCTCGATGGCCAGCACCGCCAGCGAGAAGCCGATCTGGCGCAGCAGCGCGCCGTGCAGTTCCTCGTCCTGCAGCACGGCGGCGAACCATTCGGTGCCGACGAACACGCGGCGCTCGGGCGAAATGATGTCCTGCACCGAGTAGTTGACGATGGTCATCAGCGGCAGGATGGCCGAGAACGCCACGCACAGCACCACGGGCAGGACCAGGAACCAGGCCCGGTGATCGATCGGTTTCATCGGATCAGCTCCTCGTCGCGGTAGAAGCAGGTATGCGGATTGAGCGCCGACAGCCAGACCGTGGCGCCGGGCGCGATGGATGCCGCGTCGGTGCCCAGGCGGGCGCGCAGCGGCGTGCCCTCGAAGTCGGCCAGCAGCAAGGTGTAGGTGCCCACGTCCTGCACCCGCTGGACCGTGGCCGGGATGGCGCCAGGCGCGTTGGCGTCGGCCAGGCGCAGGTATTCCGGGCGCACGCCCAGCTTGACCGGGCCGGCGTCGGCCAGCCGGGTCGCCATCGCATCCGGCAGGCCGTCGACGCGGCGCTGGCCCACCATCAGGCCGCCGTCGCGCCATTGCGCCGGCAGGAAGTTCATGCCGGGCGAGCCGATGAAATGGCCGACGAAGGTATGCGCCGGCCGCTCGAACAGGTCGTCGGCGCTGCCCACCTGCACCGCGCGGCCGCGCGCCATCACCATCACCTGGTCGGCGAAGGTCAGCGCCTCGGTCTGGTCGTGGGTGACGTAGATCAGCGTCAGCTTGAACTCGTGGTGGATTTCCTTGAGCTTGCGGCGCAATTCCCACTTCAGTTGCGGGTCGATCACGGTCAGCGGTTCGTCGAACAGCACCGCCGACACGTCGTTGCGCACCAGGCCGCGCCCTAGCGAGATCTTCTGCTTGGCGTCGGCCGTCAGGCCGCTGGCGCGGCGCTCCAGCACGTGCGACATCTCCAGCATCTCGGCGATGCGGCCGACGCGCTCGCGGATCTGCTTGGCGGGCACGCCGCGGTTGCGTAGCGGGAACGCCAGGTTCTCGGCCACGGTCATGGTGTCGTACACCACCGGGAACTGGAACACCTGGGCGATGTTGCGCGCCTGCGGCGTCTTGTGGGTGACATCCTGGCCGTCGAACAGGATGCGGCCGTGCGAGGGACGCAGCAGGCCCGAGACGCAATTGAGCAAGGTGGTCTTGCCGCAGCCCGAGGGACCCAGCAAGGCGTAGGCGCCGCCGTCGCGGAAGGTGAACTTGAGCGGCAGCAGCGCATAGTCCTCGTCGGCCTGGGGATTGGCGACGTAGGAATGGGAGAGGTCCAGCTCGATCTGCGCCATCAGGCGATCCCTCCGCTGGCGTGGGGCCGCGCGGGGGCCGCCAGCAAGGCGCCGTCGGCGCCGAAGGCGTAGGCCTGGGCCGGGTCGAAGTACAGCGTCAGGCGCTGCTCCAGCGTGTAGCGATGCACGCCCGGCAATTGCGCGACCACGTCGCCGGCGGCCGTTTCGGCGTGCACGAAGGTGTCGGACCCGGAGATCTCGGCCAGCTTGACCACGCCATCCAGGCCGATGTGGCCAGGGCGCGGCGCAATGTCCAACGCGCCCGCCCGCAAGCCGGCGGTGAGCGCCCCGCCCGCGCCGGGCGGCAGTGGCCGCGCGACCGCGATGCCGCCCTGCAGCGTGAAGCCGGCGGCGTCGCGTTGCGCGGCGAACAGGTTCATGGGCGGATCGCTGAAGGCGCGCGCCACCCGGATCGAATTGGGCCGGTGAAAGACCTCGGCGGTCGGGCCGTACTGCAGCAGTTCGCCCGCGTCCAGCACGGCGGTGTGGCCGCCCAGCAGCAACGCTTCGCCCGGCTCGGTGGTGGCGTAGACCACGGTCGAGCGGCCCTCGGCGAACAGGGCCGAGAGCTCGTCGCGCAGTTCCTCGCGCAGCTTGTAGTCCAGGTTGACCAGCGGTTCGTCCAGCAGGATCAGCGGCGCGTCCTTGACCAGGGCCCGCGCCAGCGCCACCCGCTGCTGCTGCCCGCCGGACAGTTCGGACGGATGACGGGCCAGCAGGTGGTCGATGTGCAGGCGCGCGGCCATGGCCCCGACCTTGTCGGCGATACCCGACGCGCCGCGCAGCTTGAGCGGCGAGGCGATGTTGTCGAACACCGTCATGGACGGATAGTTGATGAATTGCTGGTACACCATGGCGACGTTGCGCTGGCGCACCGGCACCCCGGTCACGTCGGCGCCGTCGGCCAGCACCCGGCCCTCGGTGGGCCGGTCGAGCCCGGCCATGATGCGCATCAGCGATGTCTTGCCTGCCAGGGTCACCCCCAGCAACACGGTCATGGCGCCTGGCACCGGGGCCAGGCTCATGGGATACAGGTGCGTCTGCGAGCCGGCTCGCAACGCAATCCTGTCCAGGGTCAGCTGCATCTGGTCTCCTCTGCCTTTAATACGTCCCCGGTTTATCAACCGGACTTCGGTACATCGGGTACAGCGGCCCTGCGAGCGCGCAAGAACGCGCCGGTTCGGGTTTTTCTTTCAGATCGCTTTCGTTTTTTGTGCGTTTTACTCAAGAAGCGAAAAAAATACAATCTTGCAGCGCGTCATTATTTTTCGCTTTTGTTGTTTTATGATGCGACTGTGACACTCCATACGCCAACATGACACTCAATCCCAGACAAAGCGCCTTGATCGAAATGGTGCGGGCCCAGGGCTCGGCCACGATCGAAGAGCTGGCCAAACGCTTCGACGTCACGCTGCAGACCGTGCGGCGCGACGTCAACATCCTGTCCGAAGCCGGCCTGCTGTCGCGCTTCCACGGCGGCGTGCGCATCGAAGCGTCGACCATCGAGAACATCGCCTACCGCAAGCGCCAGGGGCTGCACGCGGCCGGCAAGCAACGCATCGCCGAGGCCGTGGCCCGCGCCGTGCCCGACGGCTGCTCGCTGATCCTGAACATCGGCACCACCACCGAGGCCATCGCCCGCGCCCTGCTGCGCCATCGCGGCCTGCGCGTCATCACCAACAACCTGCACGTGGCCGACATCCTTTCCGACAACCCGGATTGCGAAGTCATCGTCGCCGGCGGCGTGGTGCGTTCGCGCGACCGCGGCATCGTCGGCGAGGCCACCATGGACTTCATCCGCCAGTTCCGGGTCGACATCGGCCTGATCGGCATTTCCGGCATCGAGTCCGACGGCACGCTGCGCGACTACGACTTCCGCGAAGTGCGCGTGTCCCGCACCATCATCGAACAGTCGCGCGAAGTATGGCTGGCGGCCGACAGCAGCAAATTCAAGCGCCAGGCCATGGTGGAACTGGCGCACATCTCGCAGATCGACCGCTTCTTCACCGACGCGCATCCGCAGGAACCGCTGGCGCAAGTGCTGCTGGACGCCGGCGTGCGCTGCGAAGTGGCCGCCGCGCCGAACGCGGCCAAGGTACCCGCCTGACCGGCTTGACCCGGCCCGCGGCACGGCGCTAGCGCCGCGCCCGGCCGGCACGAAAAGAAACGAACACCGCACCGAACCCTAGCGGCCCCGCCGCCCCACGCATATGAACCAACCGCTCGCCACCGTCACCCCGCCCGACCGCAACCGCCTGCTGGCGCAACTGGACAACACGCCCGCCTGGGACGTGATCGTCATCGGCGGCGGCGCCACCGGCCTGGGCACCGCCGTCGACGCCGCCAGCCGCGGCTACCGCACCCTGCTGATCGAGGCCGCCGACTTCGCCAAGGGCACCTCCAGCAAGGCCACCAAGCTGGTGCACGGCGGCGTGCGCTACCTGGCGCAGGGCAACATCAGCCTGGTGCGCGAAGCGCTGCACGAACGCGGCCTGCTCAACCGCAACGCGCCGCACCTGGTGTGGCCCCTGGGCTTCGTGGTGCCGGCCTACAACCTGCTGGACCAGCCCTTCTACGGCATCGGCCTGAAGATGTACGACATGCTGGCCGGCAAGCTCAACCTGTCGCCCAGCCGCTGGCTGTCGCGCCGCGACACGCTGGCCAACGCGCCGACGCTGGCCGAGAACGTCAACGGCCGCGGCCTGAAGGGCGGCGTGCTGTACTACGACGGCCAATTCGACGACGCGCGCCTGGCGCTGAGCCTGATGCGCACCCTGTTCGACCTGGGCGGCACGGCGGTCAACTACGTGCGCGCCACCGGCCTGACCACCACCGGCGGCAAGGTCGACGGCGTCACGGCGCAGGACGCGCTGGGCGGCGCCAGCTTCACCTTGCGCGCTCGCTGCGTCATCAACGCCACCGGCGTCTGGGTCGACAGCGTGCGCCGCATGGAAGACAAGAACGCGCCCACCATGGTGGCGCCCAGCCAGGGCGTGCACCTGACGCTGCCGCACGACTTCCTGCCCGGCAAGCGCGCCATCCTGATCCCCAAGACCGACGACGGCCGCGTGCTGTTCGTGGTGCCATGGAACGGCCACACCATCGTCGGCACCACCGACTCGCCGCGCAACGACCTGCCGCTGGATCCGGAAGCCGGCGCCCAGGACGTCGATTTCATCCTGAGCACCGCCGCGCGCTATCTCAGCCGCAAGCCGACCCGCGACGACGTCACCAGTGTCTGGGCGGGCCTGCGGCCGCTGGTCAAGGCCACCGGCGACGCCGCCACCAAATCGCTGTCGCGCGAGCACACCATCCTGGTGTCGCAGGCCGGGCTGGTGACGGTCACGGGCGGCAAGTGGACCACCTACCGCCGCATGGCGCAGGACGTGGTCGACACCGCCATCCAGCACCAGTTGCTGACGCAGGCCAGTTGCCGCACCGAGTCGCTGGCGCTGCATGGCGCCAACGGCCTGGCGCCGTCGCAGGAACACGCCGGCACGCCGGACAGCTACTACGGCAGCGACCTGGCCACGCTCAAGGCCCTGCCCGGCGCCGAGCGCATGCTGGTCAAGAGCAGCGGCCTGTCCGAAGCCCACGTGCGCTTCGCCGCGCGCTTCGAACTGGCGCGCAGCGCCGAGGACGTGCTGGCGCGCCGCAACCGCGCGCTGTTCCTGGACGCAGAGGCCGCCATGCTGGCCGCGCCCGAAGTGGCCCGCATCCTGGCCGAGGAACTGGGCCACGACGCCGCCTGGCAGCAGCGCACGCTGCAGGAACTGGCCGGCGTCGCCGCGCACTACCGCCTGAAATGACGCGCTGAAAAGTGACGCGCCGACAATCGACGCGCTGAAGCCGCGCGCCCGGGGCGCGCCGTGATTGTCCGCACCCGCAACGCCGCGCCGGCATGGCGCGGCGTTGTCGCATGGCGCCGGAGCCTGTGCAAGGCGCCTTGCAGGGAAAACAGGCCCTAGGGCACGCGCAGCGGACTGGACTGGATCATGGTCTCGAACACGCGCAGCAGGTCCGGATCGCACTTGGCCCCGGCCTCGCGGTTGAGGATGCGCATGATCTCGGCGTGCGTGCGCGCCGGATGATAGGGCCGCGCGTCGCCCAGCGCATCGTAGGAATCGGCCAGCGAAATGATGCGCGCGTGCAGCGGGATGTCGTGCCCCGCGAGTCCGTCGGGATAGCCCGAGCCGTCGAAATGCTCGTGATGATGGCGCACCGCCAGCGCGATGCGCTCGCGCTGGGGCATGTTGCTGTGCAGGATGATGTCCGCGCCCACGGCGGCGTGCGACTTCATGATTTCCCAATCCTCTTTTTCGAGGCGCTTGGGCGAGAACAGCACGCGATCGGGGGTGCCGATCTTGCCCACGTCATGCAGGCGGGCGGCCACGGCCACGGCGTGTTGGTCATCTTCGTTCAGGCCGCAGGCCCGCGCCAGCGCCACGCTCAGCGCGACGACGCGGTGGCAATGGCGGCCGGTGGCGGCGTCGCGGGCCTGCATCGCGGCGAACAGCGCCGCTTCACAGGATCCTGCGGCCTGCGCGGCGGGCGCGCTTGGGGGGACATCTGGAGGCATCGGTCTTGGCGCGCGCGATTGCAACGGAACCGCGCGCCTGTGTCAGAAAGTATCAATTCTGACACAAGCACGTACCGTTCCGACAACACGCCGCGCCCCTGGACGTGAACGCCCGTAACCATGCCCCGCCTTGCGTTCAGGCCCGCAGGCGTTCCAGCAGCGCCTGCGCCACGCCGACCGACGATGCCGGATTCTGCCCGGTGATCAAGAGGCCATCGGAGACGATGTGCGGTTGCCAGTCGGCGCCCTTGCTGTAGAGGCCGCCCAACAGCGCCAGCTCGTCTTCCACCAGGAATGGCACGACGGCGGTCAACTGTACCGCCGCCTCTTCCGTGTTGGAAAAGCCGGTCACCTGGCGGCCCTGCACCAGCGGCTTGCCGTCGGCGGTCTTGGCGTGGCGCAGCACGCCCGGCGCGTGGCAGACCGCCGCCACGGGCTTGCCCGCCGCCAGCATGGTCTCGATCAACGCCACCGACTTGGGGTCTTCGGCCAGGTCCCATAGCGGGCCGTGGCCGCCGGGATAGAACACCGCGTCGTAATCGGCGGCCTGCACCTCGGCCAGCCGGCGTGTGCTGGCCAGGCGCCGCTGCGCCTCGGCATCCTGGCGGAAGCGGCGCGTGTCATCGGTCTGGGCGTCGGGATCGTCACTCTTGGGATCGAGCGGCGGCTGCCCGCCCTGCGGCGAGGCCAGCGTCAGCGTGGCGCCCGCGTCCAGGAAGGCGTAGTACGGCGCGGCGAACTCCTCCAGCCAGAAGCCGGTCTTGCGGCCGGTGTCGCCCAGCGTGTCGTGGGAAGTCAGCACGATCAGGATATTCATGTTGCGCTCCTCATGTTGCGTTCCTATTCATCCGGCCCGACGCGCACGATGCGCTTGCCGGCGTTCTCGCCCTTGAGCAGGCCCATCAGCCCGCGCGGCGCGTTCTCCAGGCCATCGACCACGTCTTCGCGGTACTTGATGCGGCCGTCGCGCAGCAGCTCCTGCATGGCCGCGCGGAACTCGCCGAAACGCGGCGCGTATTCGTTGAAGATGATGAAGCCCTGCATCTTGATGCGCTTGGTCAGGATGGTGCGCATCAGCAGCGGCAGGCGGTCGGGGCCGTCGGGCAGGCTGGTGGCGTTGTAGGCCGAGATCAGGCCGCACACCGGCACCCGCGCGCGCGGATTGAGCAGCGGCAGCACGGCGTCGAACACCGCGCCGCCGACGTTCTCGAAATACACGTCGATGCCCTGCGGCACCGCCTTGGCCAGCAGGTTGGCCATGGCCGGATCGCGGTGGTCGATGCAGGCGTCAAAGCCCAGTTCCTCGACCACGTAGCGGCACTTGTCGGGGCCGCCGGCGATGCCCACCGCCTTGCAGCCGTGGATCTTGGCCAACTGGCCCACCACCGCGCCGACCGCGCCGCTGGCGGCGGCCACCACCACGGTTTCGCCGGCCTTGGGCTGGCCGATGTCCAGCAGGCCCATGTAGCCGGTGAAGCCCGGCATGCCCAGCACGCCCAGCGAATACGACGGACGCTCGGGCGCCGAACCCAGCTTGAGCAGGCCGCTGCCGTCGGAGACGGCGTAGTCCTGCCAGCCGGACTGGGACAGCACCCACTCGCCCACCGGATAGTCGGCGTGGCGCGAGGCCACCACCCGGGCCACGGTGCCGCCCACCATGGGCTGGCCGACCTGCACCGGCTCGGCGTACGAAGGCGCGTCGCTCATGCGGCCGCGCATGTAGGGATCGAGGGAAAGATAGACCGTGCGCAGCAGCAGTTGGCCCGGCCCGGGTTCGGGGACCGCGCCGGTTTCCAGGCGGAAATCGCTGTCGGCGGGTTCGCCGCTTGGCCGCGAGGCCAGGACGATGCGGCGGTTGAGGGAGGACGATTGCGGCATGGCGTGCTGACTCCTTCTGTTCCGATCAGCTCATTACACCACCTCCGCCGGCCGGCCCGCCCGCCAACCCTGCCAGCCGCTGCCCTTTTAATTAATTAAGTATTTAATTAGAATCTGCCTCATGCCTGCCAAGCCATCCCCCGCGCGCCGTCCCGGCCGCCCCGTCCGCCCCGACAGCGCCGCCGTGCGCGACCGGTTGCTGGACATCGCCACCGGCCTGTTCGCCACCCAGGGCGTGGCCGCCACCCGCCTGGCCCACATCGCCGAACGCGCCGGGTTCACCTCGGCCATGCTGCACTACTACTTCAAGAGCCGCGACCAGTTGCTGGACGCGGTGGTGCTGGAACGCGTGGTGCCGGTCATCGGCTACGTCTGGAGCCCGGTGCCGCAGACGGCGCGGCGCCTGGACGGTTCGGCCGACACGGCGCGCATCGTCATCACCGAGATCGTCTCGCGCATCGTGCGCTGCGGCACCGACCGCCCCTGGCTGCCGTCCTTGTGGATGCACGAGGTCGTCAACGAAGGCGGCCAGTTGCGCGAGCGCGTGCTGCGCCACCTGCCGGCCCAGCGCCTGCAGGTGTTCGCCGGCCTGATCGCCGACAGCCAGCGCGCCGGCGCCATCACCCCGGGCGTGGAGCCGCGGCTGGTGTTCCTGTCGATCCTGGGCCTGACGCTGCTGCCGCTGGCCACGTCCAGCCTGTGGCGCCGCATCTGGCAGAACGATCCGCAGGTCCAGGCCATCGACCACGACGCCATTGCCGCGCACGCCATCGCCATGCTCACTGGCGGGCTGTTTTCCCCGCCGGCCCCGGCGCCCGAGGCCCCCGGCACGCCCGCCGCGCCGGCACAGCGGACCCGGCGCGCCAAGCCGGCCGCCACCACCGAACCGCCCGCCACAGGACGCTGACCATGCGCACCCCTTCCCTCCCGCGCTATGCCCTGCCCGTCGCCGCCGCGCTCGGCCTGTCGCTGCTGGCCGCCTGCGGCAAGCGCGACGATGCCGTCTACCAGGGCTACGTCGAGGGCGAGTATCTCTACATCGCCTCGTCCGAGGCCGGCCGGCTCGACACGCTGTCGGTGCAGCGCGGTCAGCAAGTCGCCGCCGCCGCGCCGCTGTTCGCGCTGGAGGCGACGCGCGAAATCGCGGCGCGCGACCAAGCCGGCGCGCAGTTGGCGGCGGCCAGCGCGCAGTTGGAAGACATCGCCACCGGCAAGCGGCCGCCCGAGGTCGATGTCGCCCGCGCCCAACTGGCCCAGGCCGAGGCCGCCAGCCGGCGCTCGGCGGCGCAACTGGCGCGCGACACCGCGCAGTTCCGCGCCGGTGGCGTGGCGCGGGCGCAACTGGACGACAGCCGCGAGCAGGCCCGGTCGGACGCGGCCCGGGTGCGCGAGCTGCGCGCCCAACTGGAAGTGGCCAACCTGCCCGGCCGCCAGGACCAGCGCCGCGCCCAGGCCGCCCAGGTCGAGGCGGCGCGCGCGACGCTGGCGCAGGCCGACTGGACCCTGGCGCAGAAACGCCTGGCGGCGCCCACCGCCGCCCTCGTTTTCGACACGCTGTACCGCGTGGGCGAATGGGTGCCGGCCGGCAGCCCGGTGGTCAGCCTGCTGCCGCCCGGCAACATCAAGGTGCGCTTCTTCGTGCCCGAAACCGTGGTCGGCGCGCTCAAACCCGGGCAGCAGGCCACCGTGCGCTGCGACGGCTGCGGCGACCCCGTGCCGGTGCGCATCGACTACGTCTCGCCGCAGGCCGAGTACACGCCGCCGGTGATCTACAGCCGCGAAACGCGCGGCAAGCTGGTCTACATGGTCGAGGCCCGCCCCGCGCCGGATGCGGCCACGCGGCTGCATCCGGGCCAGCCGGTCGAGGCCGCGCTGCAATGAACGGCGCCCCCGCCCGCCCCGCCGCCGAGCCCGGCTACGTCATCGACGTGCACGGCCTGAACAAGCACTTCGGCAACAAGCACGTGGTCAACGACGTTTCGCTGCAAGTGCGCGAAGGCGAGATCTTCGGCTTTCTCGGCCCCAACGGCAGCGGCAAGACCACCAGCATCCGCCTGATGTGCGGCCTGCTCACGCCCGACTCGGGCAGCGGCACCTGCCTGGGCTACGACATCCTCCAGGACAGCGCCGAGATCAAGCGCCACGTCGGCTACATGACGCAGAAGTTCTCGTACTGGGACGACCTGACCATCCGCGAGAACCTGGACTTCGTGGCCCGCATGTACGGCATGCCGAACCGCCGCGAGACCGTTGACCGCGCGCTCGAGGACCTGGGCCTGCAGACCCGCGCCAACCAGCTCACCGGCGCGCTGTCCGGCGGCTGGAAGCAGCGCCTGGCGCTGGCCGCCTGCCTGCTGCACGAGCCGCGCCTGCTGCTGCTGGACGAGCCCACCGCCGGCGTCGACCCGACCGCGCGGCGCGACTTCTGGGAACAGTTGCACGAGCTGGCCGCGCGCGGCATTTCGGTGCTGGTCAGCACCCACTACATGGACGAGGCCGAGCGCTGCCACAAGCTGGCCTACATCTCGTACGGCAAGCTGCTGATCCAGGGCACCGCCGACGAAGTCATCGCCCAGCAGCGCCTGACCACCTGGGCCATCCATGGCCATGACCTGGTGCCGCTGGCGCAGCGGCTGCGGGGCGCGCCGGGGGTGGACCAGACCGTGGCCTTCGGCACCGCGCTGCACATCAGCGGCCGCGACGCCGCCGTGCTCGAACGCACCTTGCGAGACGTCGTGGCCGGCCAGGACCTGCGCCTGGAACGCATCGACACCAGCCTGGAGGATGTCTTCATCTACCTGATGAACCACTCCGACGACAACTACGCGAGCGCGGCATGAGACGCCACCTGGAGGGTTTCTCGTGGTCGCGCTGGTGGAGCATGGTGCTCAAGGAATTCCTGCAACTGCGGCGCGACCGCATCACCTTCGGCATGATCGTCGGCATCCCGATCATGCAACTGGCGCTGTTCGGCTACGCCATCAACACCAACCCCAAGCAACTGCCGACCGCCGTCATCGTGGCCGACCACAGTCCGTTCACCCGCAGCTTCGTGGCGGCGATGACCGCGTCCGACTACTTTGACATCGTCGAGACCCTGCCCGACGAAGAGGCCGGCCGCGCCGCGCTGGCGCAGGGCCGGGTGCTGTTCGTGCTGACCATTCCACCGGACTTCTCGCGCCAGTTGCTGCGCGGCGAGCGGCCGGCGCTGCTGATCGAGGCCGACGCCACCGACCCGATGGCCACGGGGCTGGCGATCGGCTCGGCCACCCAACTGGCGCAGGCGGTGGCGCGCAAGGACCTGACCGGCCCGCTGGCGCACCTGGCCGGCGGCCAACCGCCGTTCGACGTGCGCGTGCACCAGCTCTACAACGAAGAACAGATCTCGCAATACAACACCGTGCCCGGCCTGATGGGCGTGATCCTGACCATGACGCTGGTGATGATGACCGGCCTGGCCATGACGCGCGAACGCGAGCGCGGCACCATGGAAAACCTGCTGGCCATGCCGGTGCGGCCGCTGGAGGTGATGACGGGCAAGATCGTGCCCTACATCGCCATCGGCCTGATCCAGTCCACCATCATCCTGCTGGCGGCGTATTTCGTGTTCCACGTGCCGTTCCTGGGCAGTTTGGTGACGGTGTACCTGGGCGCGCTGATCTTCGTGGCCGCCAACCTGACCGTCGGCATCACGCTGTCGTCGCTGGCGCAGAACCAGTTGCAGGCGATGCAACTGACGATGTTCTATTTCCTGCCCAACATGCTGTTGTCCGGTTTCATGTTCCCGTTCCTGGGCATGCCCAAATGGGCGCAGTACCTGGGCAACCTGCTGCCGCTGACGCACTTCAACCGGCTGATCCGCGGCATCCTGCTCAAGGGCAACGGCTGGTGGGACCTGTGGCCCTCCATCTGGCCCATGCTGCTGTTCACCGTGGTCGTCATGACCGCCGCCGTGAAGTTCTACCGCCGCACCCTGGATTGAAGGCCGCCATGCCCCGCCCCCACCTGCCCTTCGCCCGCCGCGCCGCGCTCGTGGCCGCCTGCGCCCTGTTGCCCGGCTGCGCCGTCGGACCGGACTTCGAGCGACCCGCCACGCCGCCGGTCGCCGCCTACACGTCGCCGACCGACAGCGCCGCCCCCGCCAGCGGCGCCCAACCGCGCCTCACCGGCGCCGACATCCCGGCCCAATGGTGGCGCCTGTTCCGCTCCAATGCGCTGGACACGCTGGTGCGGCAGGCGCTGGAGGCCAGCCCGACCCTGGAACAGGCCCGCGCCCGGCTGCGCCAGGCCGGCGAGGATCTGAACGCGGAAACCGGCGGCCGCCTGCTGCCGGCCGTCGACGCCAACCTGTCGGCCACCCGGCAGAAGGTCGATCCTTCCGCCTACGGCGTGCCGGTGACCGAGCAGCCCGCGCCGTTCACGCTCTACAACGCATCGATTGACGTGTCCTACACGCTCGATGTGTTCGGCGGCAACCACCGCGCGCTGGAGGGGCTGGCGGCGCAGGTCGACTACCAGTCGCACGAACTGCAGGCCGCGCGCATGACGCTGGCCGCCAACGTCGTGACCACCGCCATCCGCCAGGCCGACCTGGCCGCGCGCCTGGCCGACACCCGCGAGCTGCTGGCGGCCCAGCAGCGCCAGCGCGACATCATGGCGCAGCGCCTGCGGGCCGGCGGCATCGCCGAGGCCGACCTGCGCAACCAGGAACTGCTGCTGGCGCAGACCGCCGCGACCGTGCCGCCGCTGGAATACCAACTGGCCCAGGCCACGCACCAGTTGGCCACCTACCTGGGCCAGCCGCCCGCCGCCTGGCAGGCGCCGCCGCTGCGCCTGGCCGACCTGGCGCTGCCGGCCGAGATTCCCACCGGGGTGCCGTCGGCGCTGACCCGCCAGCGGCCCGACATCCTGGCCGCCGAGGCCCTGCTGCACCAGGCCTCGGCCAACGTCGGCGTGGCCACCGCCAACCAATACCCGCGCTTCACCCTGACCGCCAGCTTCGGTTCGCAACGCACCCGGGCCGGCGATATCACCGATGGCGTCAATGTCTGGAACCTGGGCCTGGGCCTGGCGCAACCGCTGTTCCATGGCGGCGAACTGCGCGCCCGCAAGCGTTCGGCCGAGGCCGCCTACGAGGCGGCGGCGGCCGGTTATCGGCAGACCGTGCTAGATGGTTTCCGCCAGGTGGCCGACGCGCTGCGCGCGGTGCAGGCCGACGCCCGGGCGTATGACGCCTACGACACCGCCTGGCGTCGCGCCGACGACGCCGCGCGCATCGCTGACGCGCGCTACCAGGCCGGCGGCATCAGCCACCTGGCCCTGCTGGACAGCCAGCGCCAGTTGCTGCAGACGCGCATCGCCCGCGGCGCAGCCGACGCGGCGCGCTACGCGGACACCGCCGCCTTGCTGCAGGCGCTGGGCGGCGGCTGGTGGAACGAGCCGCCGGACAGTCTGGCCACTCCCGCCCGCTAGCCCGCAAACCCGCGCCAATACATACATTGCCCGGTCATGTCCGAGAATTCGGGTCAGAAAGTGGCGTTGTGCGACGTTTAGGAATCCGTTGTATCCGATGCATCATGCATGCGCTGAAGCTGCACTGATCCCGACAACGATTCATGAATGACTTACTAGACCTGATCGTCTTCTCACCCGATGCCCACCAACGCGCACGCCGCTGCGACGCGCTGGCGGGCATGGGCTTCTCGCCGCGCGGATGCGAGGACTCCAATGGCCTGTTCCGCCTGTTCCAGGCGCGCCGCACGCCGCTGCTTGTGATGGAAGCCGAGCTGACCGATCTGTGCATGGCCGTCGCCGGCCTGCGCGCCATGGACACCACCGCCGGCATCGTCGCCGTCTCGACCTTCGATTCGCCTGAAAACCGCATCCTCGGCCTGCACTGCGGCGCCGACGCCTGCTTTCCGCCCGACGTGGCCACCGCCGAGATCGCCGCCGCGCTGCAGGCGCTGGTGCGCCGCGTGCCCGTGAGCGGTCGCCGGCCGGCCGACGCCGAGGCGCGCCCGGCCGCCGCCGCCCCCGCCGAGGCCACCGGCAAATGGCAGTTCCAGGATGCCGCCTGGACCCTGGTCAGCCCGCGCGGCACGCGCCTGCCGCTGACCCAGGCCGAACGCGACTTCCTGCTCAAGCTGACCACCAGCCCCGACAAGCGCCTGCCGCGCGGCGACGTGCCGCCCGGCGATCCGCAGGCCGGCCGCGAATCCGTGCGCCGCACGGACGTCGTGGTCAGCCGGCTGCGCCGCAAGGCGCAGGAGACCGACATGGAATTGCCGATTCGTACCGTCTGGGGCTGGGGCTACGCCTTCACTGGCGACATCTAGCCCGCGCCGCCGGCCCGGTGGCGGCGTATCATGCGGCATGGCCCGCCGGATCCCCGGCGCCGGCCTTGCCAACCCACCATTTCCCGCCATGGAAGTCTACGACCGCCTGCAGGCCCTGCTGACCGAGCACCAGGCCCGCTACCGCCTCATCTCCCACCCCGCCGCCGGCCGCTCCGTGGAAGTCGCCGCCGTGCGCGGCACCGCCGTCAGCCAGGGCGCCAAGGCGCTGGTCTGCCGCGTCAAGATCTCATCCAACCAGCGCCGGAACGTGCTGGCGGTGTTCCCCGCCGACCAGCAGGCCGACCTGGACGCCATCGCCCGCGCCGCGGGCGGCAAGAAGGCCTCGCTGGCCTCGCAGGACCTGGCGCGCGAGCTGACCGGCTGCGAGATCGGCGCGATCCCGCCCTTCAGCTTCAACCCCGACCTGCACCTGCTGGTGGATCCCACCCTGCGCCAGCGTCACGATGAAATCGTGTTCAACGCCGGCCGTCTCGACGCGTCCATCCTGATGGCCACCGCCGATTATTTCCGCCTGGCCGCGCCGCAGGAAGCGCCGCTGATCAAGGGCCAGGGTTAACCGGCCCGGGACCGCCGTGCCGCACTCAGCCGCCTCCCGCGAAAACCGCCGCGCGCGCGCCTCCAACATGCGCTGGCTCATGAGCCTGGCGCACATGGAACCGTCGCCGGTCAGCCGCTGGGTGGCGCTGCGCGCCGCGCTGGCCATCGGCCTGCCGACCGCCGCCGGCCTGCTGCTCGACCAGAGCGCGGCGGCCGCGCTGGTGGCGCTGGGCGCGCTGCCCGCCATCACCGGCGACAACGGCGGCCCCTACCGCAACCGCGCGCTATCCATCGGCAGCACCGTGTTCGGCGGCGCGCTGGGTTACTTCCTGGGCACGCTGCTGGCCGGCCACGGCCTGTTCAGCGTCGCCGGCATGACGCTGCTGGTGCTGCTGGCCAGCCTGGTCGGCACCTTCAATAACATCGCCGCCGTCGCCACGCTGCAATTCGCCACCTACGTGATCGTCGGCGCCAGCCTGACGTCGCCGCTGCCGCCCTGGCTGCCGCCGGCGCTGGTGGGCGCGGGCGGGCTGTTCGGCCTGGCGCTGACCCTGCTGGGCTGGGTGGTGAACCCGATCGCGCCGGAACGGGCGGCGGTGGCGCTGGCCTATCGCAAGCTGGCGGCCATGTTCGCCGCCATTGGCACCTCGCGCATCATGACGGCGCGGCGCGACATGGAAGCCGCCATGGCCGGCGCCTACGACACGGTGCTGGCGGCCCGGCGCCGCGCCGCCGGCCCCTCGCCGCGGCTGGCCCGGCTGGCCGCGCAGTTGCAGGCCTGCACGCCGCTGTCGGACGCGGCGCTGGCGCTGGCGCGGGCCGGCCGGGTACTGCCGCCCGAGTGCGCGCGGGCCATGAACCGGCTGGCCGACCACGTCGAGAACGCCACGCCGCTGGCGCCGGGCGACGACATCGCGGCCGTGCGCCGGGCCGGCGCGACCGCGCTGGCCGACGCGCTGGAGCAGGCGCGGCCGTTGCTGGAAGGCAGCGGCCCGGCGCGGCCCGACGCTTTCCCGGCCCTGCCGCCGGCCCGCCCGCGCACGCCATGGCGAGTGCTGGCGCGCACCTACCGGCCCGGTCCGACCACGCTGCGCTACCTGGCGCGGCTCGGCCTGTGCCTGGTCGTCGCCGAGGCGGTGGCTCACACCCTGGCCTTGCCGCGCTCATACTGGGTGCCGCTGATCGTGGTGGTGGTGTTCAAGCCCAATTTCGGCTCGGTCTTCGCCCGCGCGCTGCAAAGCTGCGCCGGCAGCGTGGCGGGCGTGGCGATCAGCGCCACCGTGATGGCGCTGGACCGCAGCGGCGTCACCAGCCTCGTCGCCGTGACCGCGCTGGCCGCCTTGCTGCCCTGGTCGATCCGCCGCAACTACGGCCTGTTCTCCGCCATCCTGCTGCCGATCCTGATGCTGCTGATCGGCGCGCTGCAACCCGGCAGTTGGCCGATCGCGCTGGCGCGGCTGGAGGACGTCGCGGTGGCCGCCGCCATCGTGCTGGCGGTGGGCTACCTGCCGTGGATGCGGATCGAGCGCCACAACCTGGACCAGGCCGTGGCCACCGCCATCGAGACCCTGGCCGCGTATCTCAACACCGTGTTCCAGGCCGACCCGGCCACCCGCCACGGCCTGCGCACCCAGGCTTATGCGCGCCTGTCGGACCTGCGCATCGCCCTGCAGCGCGGCCTGTCGGAGCCGCGCCTGGTGAGCCGCCGGGCGCTGGCCTGGTGGCCGGTCGAAGTGGCCCTGGAACGAGTCGCCAACGCCATTTCCGACACTGCCTGGTCGCTGCCGGCCGGACAGCCGCCGCCCGAACCGGCGCAACTGGCGCGCCTGGCCGACGCGCTGCGCGCCATGGCCCAGGCGGTGATCCAAAGCGCGCCGGTCGGCGCCACGCCGGTGACGACCGATGCCCCCGCGCTGCGCGATGCCGCCGCCGCGATCGAATCCCTGCGCGCCACGCTCGCGGGGCCAGGCTTCGCGGCCGAACCGGGCCGGCCCGCGCCGCCCGCCCCTCTCCCCCATCCGGACTGAAACATGTGCCTTGCCGTCCTCGCCCTGCATACCGTGCCGGGCATTCCCGTCCTGATCGCCGCCAATCGCGATGAATTCCACGCCCGGCCGACGCTGCCGGCGGCGCAGTGGGCCGACGCCGCCCACGTGTACGGCGGCCGCGACGCGCTGGCCGGCGGCACCTGGATGGGCGCCACCGCTGGCGGGCGCTATGCGCTGGTCACCAATTTCCGCGAGCCCGGCCGCGTGGTCGCCGACGCCCCCTCGCGCGGCGCCCTGGTCGAGAACTTCCTGCGCGGCCGCGCGCCGGCCGCCGACTACATCGCCGCCGCCCATGCCGCCGGCCAGGCCTACAACGGCTTTAACCTGATCGTCGGTGACGCGCAGGGCGCCTGGTACGCCAGCAACCGCGACGGCGCGCCGCGGCCGCTGGCGGCTGGCGTCTATGCCCTGTCGAACCACCTGCTGGATACGCCCTGGCCCAAGCTGGCGCGCACCAAGGCCGCCTTCGAGCGGGTGCTGGCGCACGCTCCCCAGCCCGACCTGCCGGCGTTGTTCGAGGCGCTGGCCGACCGCAACCCGGCCGACGACGCCGACCTGCCCGCCACGGGCCTGCCGCCGGATCGCGAAAAACTATTGAGCAGCCCCTTCATCGTCAGTCCGAACTATGGCACCCGCAGTTCCACCGTGCTGGCGCTGCGCGACGACGGCACCGGCCAACTGGTCGAAAAGCGCTTTGCGCCCGACGGCGCCGCCAACGGAGAGAGCGTGCTGGCATTCGCCTGGCGCGCCCCCGGCGCGAGCGATACGCTTGGATCGTCCACGCCCCGGTAAAACGGGCAGCGCCGGCGAACTCGGCGCGCATATGCCGGTCGAATTTCCTGCGTGATCATCCCTTCAAGGAGAATTGCATGAACAAGCGCATCGAACGTTGCACCCTGGCCGCCGCGATGGCGGTGGGCACCATGGCCCTGGCCGGCTTCCTGACCGCCGCGCAGGCGGCGCTGCCCGCGGTGCAGCACCAGGGCAGCGTGGAATACGTCAGCGGCGGCATCGGCCTGGACGAATCCGAAGCCATGAAGGCCGCCGCCAAGGACTACCCGCTCTCGCTGACCTTCGCCGCGCAGCGCGACGGCAAGGCCGACTATGTGGCCAACGTCGCCGTCGTCATCAAGGACGGCCACGGCAAGCAGGTGCTGCAGGCCGAGTCCCAGGGCCCCTACATGCTGGTCAAGCTGCCCGCCGGCAGCTACAAGGTCTCGGCCACCTTCAACGGCAAGGCGCAGGAACGCGAAGTCAGCGTGCAGAACAGCGGCACGGCGCGCGCCGTGTTCGAATGGAAGTGATCCCTGATGGCCATGCCGCCTGGCCAGGCGCGCGGGGCGCCCGCTGCCAGGCCGGGACCGCGCGGGCGCGCTAGACGCCCGCAAACAGGATGGCGATGACAAAGCCCACGCTGATCGTCCAGACCAGCGAGCGCAGCGCGCCCCAGCCCGCCAGGTACATCGCCAGGTAGCCCAGGCGCACGCCCAGCCAGCAGGCCATCAACGTGGCCACGTGCGCGGGCGCCGCCTGGTTGTACAGCGCGAACAGCACCGCCGCGTAGAAGAACGGCAGCGCTTCGAACGTGTTGGCCTGCGCCGCGTTGGCGCGCGCGCGCCAGCCTTCCTGCCGCGCCAGCCAGGCGCGCGGATCATTGTTGTCGAACTTCCTGCCGCCCGCCTTGGCGACGATCGTGCAGACGAACGGCAGGATCGCCGCCGCCAACATCAACCATGCGATCAATTTCATTGCTGCTCCTTGCGCGGAACGAGCCTCTTCCCGCCACCGGGCGGGACGCGCCGCTGCCGCATGGTCGCCCGAAAGCGCGGAAATGAAAAGCCGCCGGCGCGAACGGCAAACGCCTATCGGCCGCCCGCAAACGGCGGCCTCACGATGCGGCGCTTACACTTGCGGCTTTGAGCGCCTCCCGCGCACGCGATGCCGGTGACGCGCCGCCCGTTGTCTCGCAGGAAGAACCATGCCTCTCGCCTCTCCCGGCTCCCTGATGTTCCTGGCCGCCGCCCTGCTGTGGCTACCCGCCACCCGCCGCTGGGCCCTGCTGCCACTGGCGCTCGCCTATGCCTGGGCCTGGACGCAGGGCGGCATCGAGCCCGTGGCGCTGGCCTGGCCCGCGTTGCTGGCGCTGGCCGCTGTGTTGGCGCGGCCGACCATGGCGGCGCCCGCTCGCGCCACTGGCCATGCGCTGTTCCTGATCCTGGCGGTGCTGCTGTTCCTGCACTGGCTGCCCGGCTACCACAACCCGCTGGTCATCCCGCGCGCCGCGCTGACGCCCGATGCCGTGCCCTTCGCCATGTACCTGAACCTGGACAAGCCGCTGGTGGCGTTCTGGGTGGTGCTGGTCGCCGCGCCCGCCATGGCCGGCGCCAGCGCGCGCGCCACGCTCACGGCGGCGCCGGCCGCGTGCGCCGGCGCGATCGTGGCCTGCCTGGGGCTGGCCCTGGCGCTGGGGGTGGTGGGATGGGCGCCGAAGTGGCCCGACTCGGGCTGGCTATGGCTCATCAACAATGCGCTGCTGGTGACGCTGGCCGAGGAAGCCCTGTTCCGCGGCTACGTGCAGGAACGGCTGACGCGCGCCTGGCGCGGCCGCCCCTGGGGCGCCACGGCCGCGCTGCTGGTCGCCGCGCTGCTGTTCGGGCTGGCGCATTATGCCGGCGGCTGGCAATGGATGCTGCTGGCCGGCCTCGCCGGCGTTGGGTATGGCATGGCCTACCGCCACGGCGGCCTGGCGGCCGCGGTGCTGGCCCACCTGGGCCTGAACGCGGCGCACTACGGTCTGTTCACCTACCCGATGCGCGCCGCGCTGCATTGAAACGCCCATGCCGTTGCCGACCCGTCGTGGCCGGCAACGGCGCGGCGCTTCAGGCCGTCGCCAGGGCCGGATAGTCGGTGTAGCCCGTCGCGCCCGAGGCGTAGAAGGTCGACGAATCCGGCGCGTTCAACGGCGCGTTCAGCGCAAAGCGGCGCACCAGGTCGGGATTGGCGATGAATTGCACGCCGAACGCCACCGCGTCGGCGCGGCCCGCGGCAATCGCCGCCTCGGCCGATTCGCGCGTGAAGCCTTCGTTGGCGATGTACACGCCGCCGAACGATTCCTTGAGCTGCGGCCCCAGGCTGTCGGCGCCCTCATGTTCGCGCGCGCACAGGAACGCCAGGCCACGGCGGCGCGCCGCCCGCGCCACGTAGTTGAAGGTCGTGGCCGGATCCGAATCCCCCATCGAGTGGGCATCGCCACGCGGCGACAGGTGCAGGCCGACGCGGCCGCCGCCCCACACGCTGACGCACGCGTCCACCACTTCCAGCATCAGGCGCGCGCGTGCTTCGAGCGAACCGCCATAGCCGTCGGTGCGATGGTTGGTGCTGTCCTGCAGGAACTGGTCCAGCAGATAGCCATTGGCGCCGTGGACTTCGACGCCGTCGAAACCGGCTTCCTGCGCCAGTTGCGCGCCGCGGCGATAGGCCTCGACGATGCCCGGGATCTCATCGGTCTCGAGCGCGCGCGGCACCACATAACCGCGCTTGGGACGCACATGGCTGACATGGCCGCCGGCCGCGATCGCGCTCGGGGCCACCGGCAGTTCGCCATTGAGGAACACCGGATCCGAAATGCGGCCCACGTGCCACAGTTGCGCGAAGATACGGCCGCCGGCCTCGTGCACCGCCGACGTCACCTTGCGCCAGCCCTTGACCTGCTCCTGCGACCACAGCCCCGGCGTATCGGCATATCCCACGCCCTGCGGCGTCACCGAGGTGGCCTCGGTCAGGATCAGGCCGGCGGACGCGCGCTGGACGTAGTACTCGACCATCAGGTCGTTCGGCACCCGGCCCTCGCTGGCGCGCTGGCGCGTCAACGGGGCCATGATGATGCGGTTGGGCAGGGTCAGTTCCCCCACTTGCAAGGGTTCGAACAGCAGGCTCATAACAATCCTCGTGCCCGGCGAGCGGGCGTGGGTAGCGGCGGCAGGCTACATGTCTTGATTCAATTGCCGCAGGAACGCGGCAATCACGGGTTCATTGCGACGGAAGAACACCCACTGCCCCACCTTGGTGGCCGAAATCAGCCCCGCGCGCTGCAGCACCGCAAGGTGCGAAGACACGGTGGACTGCGACAGCCCGCAGCGCCCATCGATATGGCCCGCGCATACCCCGTGTTCGAAGGTATGCCCCGGACGCTCCTCGAAGTGCGCCTGCGGCGTCTTCAACCACCCCAAAATCTCGCGGCGCACGGGATTGGCCAACGCCTTGAGAATGGCGTCGACATCGATCTCCGTGGTGGCCTCGGCGGCGGGGGCAGCAGTGGTCGTCATATTGGAATATCGCAATTTATCGAATCTTATATCGAGACATCCCGATATATCGTTATACCCCTGCCGACCGAGGGGCCTTCTTCGGAATCCGAGGGACCATCACTCCCCCTGCACCCGCCCCCGCAACCGCTTCACCTCGCCATGCAGCACCTTGCGCTGCACCCGCCGCCGCTGCGACGCCCGCGTCGGCTTCGTCGCCCGCCGCGGCTTCTCCACCTTCGCCGCCGCCCGCACCATATTCACCAGCCGCTCGATCGCCTCCGCCCGGTTCTTGTCCTGGCTGCGGAACGACTGCGACTTGATGACGATCACCCCCTCCTTCGAAATGCGATGGTCGCTCATCGCGCACAACGCATCCTTGATATCCGCCGGCAACGACGACGCCCGCACATCGAACCGCAGATGCACCGCGCTCGACACCTTGTTGACGTTCTGCCCGCCCGCGCCCTGCGCCCGGATCATCGAGAACTCAATCTCGCGCTCGTCGATATAGAGAGAATCTTGAACATGAAACATAGCGCGAGAGTATATAAGCCTTCGCCAGGCGATAAACCCTCCGCTCCCCCCACCCCATGGCGTGAAAATCCCTGACGCCACCCCGCTTGTGGCGCAAGCACATCCGGCAACAGCCCCCAAACACCGTCCCACCCGGATCCCCCCCTCGCGCATCCGCCACGCCTGCGCGCCAGCGAACCCCGCCCAACATCCCACACCGCGTATGCCTGGAGCGGCCGCCCGGGCGGCCACTCCAGGCGGGCCCAGCAAGACTTTCCAGAACCCTGAGGCCTTGCAGCACCACGACCCAAGACGCTCGCAGCCCTGGGCGCGGGCGGGTCGGGAGGCGGGCAACCTCGATGCGCCCGAGGGAATCTGAAGGAACAGCCGTAGGCTGTGACGAAGATGACAACGGGGCAGTCCGGAGCGAACGCTCCGGACCGCAATCGTGGGCGCCCGCCTCCCGACCCGCCCGCGCCCAGGGCGACCTACGAAGCCCCCGCCAACGTCACGCACCCCCCCAACAAACGAGAAAAAGCCCACGACATCAAGGACATCCCAGCCCCCCGCAACCAAGACCGACTAAAATAACGCCCTTTTGCCCCTCCCTGGCGCGCCACCCAGCGCCACTCCCCCATGACCTACACCGCCAAAGAAATCTTCAAAACCCTGCAAGGCGAAGGCGCCCACGCAGGCCGCGCGGCGGTCTTCTGCCGGTTCGCGGGCTGTAATCTCTGGAGCGGCCGCGAAAGCGACCGCGCCAGCGCCGCCTGCACCTTCTGCGACACCGACTTCATCGGCACCGACGGCGACGGCGGCGGCAAATTCGCCACCCCCGAGCTGCTCGCCGACGCCATCGAAGCCGCCTGGGGCCCCGACACCGCCAACCGCTACATCGTCTTCACCGGCGGCGAGCCCCTGCTGCAACTGGACGAAGCCCTGCTGGCCGTCGTCCACGCCCGCGGCTTCACCGTCGCCATCGAAACCAACGGCACCGTCCAGCCGCCCCCCGGCATCGACTGGATCTGCGTCAGCCCCAAAGGCACCGCCCCCGTCGTCATCGAACGCGGCAACGAACTCAAGCTGGTCTACCCCCAGGCCAACGCCCTGCCCCCGCGCTTCGAGCACCTGGACTTCGACCACTTCTTCCTGCAACCCATGGACGGCCCCGCCCGCCTGGCCAACACCGAACAGGCCGTCCAGTACTGCATGCAGCACCCGCAATGGCGCCTGAGCCTGCAGACCCATAAATACATAGGCATTCCATGATTTCCGTGACCCGCAGGCTTGAATTCGACGCCGGCCACCGCATTCCCGACCACCGCAGCCAGTGCCGCAACCTGCACGGCCATCGCTACGTGCTCGAAATCACGCTGACCGGCGACATCGTCCAGGCCCCCGGCGAATCCGACAACGGCATGCTGATGGACTTCGCCGACATCAAGCGCATCGCCAAGACGCATATCGTCGACGTCTGGGACCACGCCTTCCTGGTGTACGAAGGCGACACCGCCGTGCGCGGCTTCCTCGACTCGATGCCCGACCACAAGACCGTGGTGCTGGACCGCATCCCCACCGCCGAGAACCTGGCCGCCGTCATCTTCGAGATCCTCGCGCCGCACTATCACGGCCACTACGGCGCCGACCTGCGCCTGACCCGCGTGCGCCTGTACGAAACGCCCAACTGCTGGGCCGACTGCAACGGTTGATCGTCCAGGGCGGCCAGCGTGGCCGCCCCGCAAGGCGATGCGACAGCATGGCCTTGCCGCCCCGCCTTTCCACCCACGGAAAACCCACCCCTGATTTTCCCGATTGAAAAAATCAATGGAGATCTTCGCCATTTTCAATTAATAGTAAGCTAATAGATAGGATACAATCGATTTCCATGGACACCCCCACCGACTCCCAACTCATGGCCACCACTGCCAACCTGATGGTGCTGTCGCGCGCCTACCGCGGCGCCGCCGACAAGGCCCTGGCCGACTACGGCCTGTCGCAAGCCACCGCCTGGCCCGTGATCCTGGCCGGCCGGCTGGGCGACGGCGTGCGCCAGGGCGCGCTGGCCGAGGCGCTGGGGGTCGAGGGTCCGTCGCTGGTGCGCGTGCTCGACCAACTGGTCGCCGCCGGCCTGATGGAACGGCGCGAAGACCCGCATGACCGCCGCGCCAAGACCCTGCACCTGACCGACGCCGGCCACGCCCTGCGCAAGCAGGTCGAGGACGTGCTGGTGGAACTGCGCCGGCGCCTGTTCGACGGCGTCAGCGAAGCCGACCTGCAAGCCTGCCTGCGCGTGTTCGACGCACTCAAGGCCGCGCTGGGCCGCAGCGCCGCCGGGGCCCAGGAGGACCCGCGGCCATGAAACTGCCCAACGTCCGCGAGACGATCTTCTCCCTCAAGAGCTACCTGAGCGCCATCATGGCGCTCTATCTTTCGTACAGCATCGGCCTGCCGCGCCCGTTCTGGGCCATGACCACCGCCTACATCGTGGCCCAGCCCTGGTCCGGCGCGGTGCGCTCGAAGGCGCTGTACCGCCTGGTCGGCACCTTCTGCGGCTCGGCCATGACCGTCTACATGGTGCCGCGCCTGTCCAATTCGCCCGTCGTCATGACCGCCGCCATGGTGGCCTGGGTCGGCTTCTGCCTGTACCTGTCGGTGCTGGACCGCACGCCACGCTCGTATCTCTTCATGCTGGCCGGCTACACCGCCGCCATGATCGGCTTTCCCAGCGTCACCGACCCGTCGCAGGTGTTCGACACCGCGCTGGCGCGGGTCGAGGAAATCAGCCTGGGCATCGTCTGCGCCACGCTGGTCCACAGCATCGTGCTGCCGCGCGGCCTGGCGCCCGCCCTGACCTTGCAGTTGGACAAGGCGGTGCGCGACGCCAAGCTCTGGATCCACGACACCCTGAGCGGCATGACCGCCGAACAGAAAGACCGCGACCGCCGCGAGCTGGCCAACGACATCACCCAGTTGCGCCTGCTGTCGACCCACGTGCCGTTCGACACCGGCAACCTGCGCTGGACCGCCGGCGCGGTGCGCGCCATGCAGGACCAGATCGCCGCGCTCACGCCCGCCGTGTCCGCGGTCGAAGACCGCATGCGCGCCCTGCAGGCCAACGGCCAGACGCTGCCGGAGCCGGTCTCGCAAGTGCTGGCCGACATCTCCGAATGGATCAACGCCGGCGCCAAGGCCACCCACGAAACCGCCGTGCAGTTGCGCGCCGCCGTCTCGCGCCTGACGCCCGCCATCGACAGCCATTCCGGCTGGCGCGACGCGCTGCTGGCCAGCCTGATGACGCGGCTGCGCGAGCTGATCGACACCTACGACGAATGCCTGGCGCTGCGCCGCGAGATCCGCGCCGGCCTGGCCGGGGCGCCGCTGCGCGGCACGCGCGCCCCCGCCCGCACCGCGCCCAGCCGCACGCTGCACCGCGACCGCGGCATGGCGCTGCTGTCGGCGGCCGCCGCCGGCGTCGCCATCTCGGTCGTCTGCCTGTTCTGGATCGGCACGGCCTGGAGCAACGGCGCCACCGCCGCCCTGATGGCCGCCATCTTCAGTTGCTTCTTCGCCTCGCAGGACAACCCGGTGCCGGGCATCATGCAGTTCCTGACCTACACGGTGTATTCGATCCCGCTATCGGCGCTGTACCTGCTGGGCATCATGCCGGCCATCCATTCGTTCGAGATGCTGGCGCTGGCGATGCTGCCCACCGCCTTCGTACTGGGCATCTTCATCGCGCGGCCGGCCTCCACCGGCAAGGCCATGGCGGTGCTGTTCGGCTTCCTGGGCACCATGGCGCTGCAGGACACCCACACCGCCGACCTGGTGTCGTTCATCGACACGCAGGTGGCGCAGTGCATGGGCGTGGCCACCGCCGCCATCATCGCCGCCATCTTCCGCACCGTCAGCGCCGACTGGAGTGCGCGCCGCATCCAGGCCGCCAACTGGAACGAACTGGCCACGCTGGCCAGCTCGCCGCGCGCCCCGGCCCGCCACACTTATGCCGCCCGCATGCTCGACCGCATCGGCCTGCTGCAGCCGCGCCTGGCCATGGCCAAGCGCCCCGACGATCTGGTCGCCGCCGACGCGCTCAAGGACCTGCGCGTGGGCCGCGACATCACAGAACTGCAACGCGCCCGCCGCCACCTGCCCATGGCCGACGCCACCATCGCGCCGGTGCTCGACAGCCTGGCGCGCTTCTTCCGCCAACGCTCGGCCTGGCGCGGCGGCGACAAGGCGCCGGAAATGCTGGCGCAGATCGACCGGGCCCTTGCCAGCGTCAGCGCCACGCCCGGCACCGTCGCCGCGCGCGACCGCGCCGTGGTGGCCCTGGTCGGCCTGCGCCGCGCCTTCTTCCCCGACGCGGCCGATTACCAACCCGCCCATCCCACGCTGGAAACACCATGATCGGCGAATTCAATCTCTACGGTATCTACTTCCCCTGGCTGCTGGTGCTGGGCGTGGTCACCCTGGGCGTGGCCTGGGCCGTGCGCCGCGTGCTGGCGCGCGCCGGGCTGTATCGCCTGGTGTGGCACCCGGCGCTGTTCGACCTGGCGCTGTTCATCGTGCTGCTGTATGGCGTCTCCCTGATTTCCCCTTATTTTCTGCAGAGATAGGTATGAAACTCCCCAATGCCCTGCGCCCCGCCGCCATCGGCAAATTCGCAGTGACCGCCGCCGTGGTCGCGGCCGCCGTCTACGCCGGCTGGCAACTGTGGGTGCACTATGAAGTCGAGCCCTGGACCCGCGATGGCCGCGTCAAGGCCTACGTGGTGCAGGTGGCGCCGGACGTGTCCGGCCTGGTGACCGCCGTGCCGGTGCACGACAACCAGGACGTCAAGGCCGGCGACGTGCTGTTCGAGATCGACCGCGCGCGCTTCCAACTGGCCTACGACCAGGCCGAAGCGTCCGTGCGCTCGCAACAGGTGGCGCGCGAACAGGCGCTGCGCGACGCCAAGCGCAACCGCTCTCTGGGCCAGTTGGTGGCCGCCGAGGCGCTGGAACAGAGCCAGACCAAGCTGCAGCAGACCGAGGCCGCGCTGGCCCAGGCCGAGGTGCAACTGAACACCGCCCGCCTGAACCTGGAACGCAGCCGCGTGCTGGCCGTGACCGACGGCCGCGTCACCAACCTCGACCTGCGCGCCGGCTCGTACGCCAGCGCCGGGCGCGGCGTGATGGCGCTGGTCGACGCCAGCTCGTTCTACGTCGAAGGCTATTTCGAGGAAACCAAGCTGCCCGGCATCCACGAAGGCGACCCCGTCACCGTCACGCTGATGGGCGACAACCGCCAGATCCGCGGCCACGTCGAGAGCATCGCGCTGGGCATTGCCGACCGCGACCGCAGCACCGACGCCAACCTGCTGCCCAACGTCAACCCGACCTTCAACTGGGTGCGCCTGGCGCAACGCATCCCGGTGCGCGTGAAGATCGACGAAGTCCCCGCCGGCGTGCGCCTGGTGGCCGGCCAGACCGCCACCGTGGCGGTCGGCGCCGCCGCCGCGCCCGCGCAGACGCGGACCGACACGCGCCAATCCTCTTGAGCGCGCGCTTTCACCCACTCGTCAACCACTTAGACAACGCCAAGCCGTAACCGCCATGAACACCAGATTCCTCCTGCCGCTGATGCTGTCCGCCGCGCTGGCCGGCTGCGCCGCCGTGGGCCCTGACTACCAGGTGCCCGCCGACGCGGCCGCCGCCCGGCCAGGCGCGCAGGCGCCATTCGCCGAGGCGCGGGAGGGCGTGTTCCAGCGCGACCAGGTGCCCGGCCACTGGTGGCGGCTGTACAACGATCCGGTGCTGGACGGCCTGGTGGAGAAAGCCCTCGCGGCCAACACCGACCTGCGCGTGGCCAGCGCCAACCTCGAACGCGCCCAGGCCGCCGTGCGCGAGACCGAGGCGCAGCAGCAGCCCAGCCTGGGCGTGAACGCCTCGCCCACCTTCGGCCACGTCTCCGGCATCCAGGAACTGGCGCCCGGCATCGATCCGCCCAACCGCTGGTCGTACTCGGCCGGCGCCAGCATGTCGTACCAGGTGGACCTGTTCGGCCAGATCCGGCGCGCCGTGGAAGCGGCCGGCGCCGACGCGCAGGCGGCGCAGGCCGCCTACGACGCCACCCGCGTCACGGTGGCGGCCGAAACCGCCCGCGCCTACGCCAACCTGTGTTCGGCCGGCATGCAACTGGCCTCGGCCGAGCATTCGGTGAAAGTGCAGCAGGAATCGCTGGACGCCGTCAGCCGCCTGCAACGCGCCGGCCGCGGCACCGCGCTGGACGTAACCCGCGCGCGCAGCCAGTTGGAACAATTGCGCGCCAGCCTGCCGCCGTTCCAGGCGCAGCAACGCACCGCGCTGTACCGGCTGGCGGCGCTGACCGGGCAGACCCCGGCCGAGATTCCGACCACGCTGCTGCAATGCGCCGCCGCGCCGCAATTGAGCCAGACGATCCCGGTGGGCGATGGCGCCGCGCTGCTGCGCCGCCGTCCCGACATCCGCCAGGCCGAACGCGCGCTGGCCGCCGCCACCGCGCGCATCGGCGTGGCCACCGCCGACCTGTACCCGAAGATCACGCTGGGCCTGTCCGGCGCCTCGGGCGGCCCGGCCGCCATGTTCGGCGATCGCGGCACCTTCAGTTGGAGCGTCGGTCCGCTGATCTCCTGGACCCTGCCCAACACCGGCGCGGTGCAGGCGCGCATCGCCGAGGCCGAGGCCAACACCAAGGCCGCCGTGGCGCGCTTTGACGCCTCGGTGCTGAATGCGCTGCGCGAAACCGAGAGCGCGCTGGTGGTGTACGCGCGCCAGCTCGACCGCCAGGCGGCGCTGCAAGCGGCGCGCGACCAGGCGGCGCAGGCCGCGTCGCAGGCACGCCAGTTGTTCCAGTACGGCAAGACCGACTACCTGACGGTGCTCGACGCCGAACGCACGCTGGCCAGCAATGAAAGCGCGCTGGCCGCCGGCCAGGCCGAACTCAGCAACGACCAGATCGCCGTGTTCCTGGCGCTGGGCGGCGGCTGGGAAAAGTAGGCGCGGCAGGCGATACCCGGGCGGCCAGGTCGCCGCCCGCCTGTTGTTTCCCTCCGGCGCGTGGCGCCGACCTCCCCGAACGGGCCGACGCGCCCGCTTCTCCAGGGCTTCGCGCCCTTCCCCCTCCCTCCTTCGCATGGATCGCGCGCGCCCGCGATGCGCGGCCGTACCACGCGCCTTTGCCCCGCGTCGGCGCGCCTGCCTCCCCGATGGATGGCGCCCCTCATTTTCAAATAGCTTCCACAATATGGAGACAGGATTGTTGGCGCCGCCTATGGCCTCTTAGAATCGGTCTCACATCATTATTCCAATTCAAGCAGAGACAGATCGATTTCCTGGCGGCCTCCCGTGGCGCCACCAGGAATCAAAACAAATATCCATAATATGGAAGAACAAAACAACACCGAACCCGCCCGCGTCATGGACAGCATCACCAAGCTGCGCGCCGAAGACGCCGGGCGCGTGGTGATCGCCGGCTCCCATGGCGGCAGCTACGCCGCCTATTGCGCCGCCCGCGGCCGGGTTCGCGCGGTGGTGCTGAACGACGCCGGTGTCGGCTGGCAACAGGCCGGCATCGCCGGGCTGGACGAACTGCAGCAGTGGGGCGTGGCCGCCGCCACCGCCGACTACCGTAGCTGCCGTATCGGCGACGGCGCCGACATGGCGCGCCACGGCATCATCAGCCACGTCAACGGCCTGGCCCATGCCCTCGGCTGCCGGCCCGGCATGGCCGTGGCGCAGGCCGCGCGGCGGCTGGCCGATGCCGACATGGCGCCGACCTGGCCGGCGCCGCGCCACGAGGCCCGCGCCGTCCTGGCCACGGCTGCCGACGGCACGCCGCGCGTGATCGGCGCCGACTCGGTCTCGCTGCTGGAGCCGGCCGACGACGGCCTGATCGCCGTCACCGCCTCGCACGGCGAACGGCTGGCGGGCCTGGCCACCGACGGCGTGCGCCCCCGCCCCTGGCTGGTGACCTTCAACGACGCCGGCATCGGCAAGGACAGCGCCGGCATCGGCCGCCTGCCCCTGTTGCAGCAGCGCGGCATCGCCGCGCTGACCGTGTCGGCCCACAGCGCCCGCATCGGCGACGCGCGCTCCTGCTACGAGGACGGCGTGGTCTCGTGCGCCAACGCCCGCGCCCGCGAACTCGGCTGCCGCATCGGCGCCCCCCTGAAATCCTTTATTGACGCCCTGCTGGCCGGGCGCGCAACCCACCTGGAGCATTCCCCGCATGTCGGAAACCCTTGAAATCACCGGCGGCGAAGCCATCGCCCGCATGTTCGCCGCGCATGACGTCGGCCTGATGTTCGGCATGGGCGGCTTCCAGCTACTGCCGTTCTACGACGCCGTGCGGCGCCTGAAGCTGAACCACAACCTGATCAACGACGAACGCTGCGCGGTGTTCGCCGCCGACGCCTACACCAAGGTCAGCGGCCGTCCCGCCGTGTGCGACGCCACGCTCGGCCCCGGCGCCACCAACCTGGTCACCGGTCTGGCCGAGGCCTACAACGCCGGCACCGCCATGGTGGCGCTGGTGGGCGACTCGCACCGCATGCATTCGTGGAAGAACATGACGCAGGAGGCGCGCCAACTGGAAGTGCTGCGCCCGGTGGTCAAGGACGTGCTGCGGGTCGAGAAGATCGAGCGCATTCCCGAACTGGTGCGGCGCGCCTTCGCGGTCGCCACCAGCGGCCGGCCCGGCCCGGTGGTGCTGGACGTGCCCGAGGACATCGCGCATGAAGTCCACGCCTTCGACGCCGCCGCCTTCCACGCCAGCGAGACCTACCGCCGCGCGCCCGCGCTGCGCTGCCGCCCGGATGCCGACGCCCTGGCGCAGGCCGCCGCCATGCTGGCCGGCGCCGACCGCCCGCTGATGCTGTGCGGCGGCGGCGTGCACATCAGCGAGGCCGCCGAGGCGGTGCAGGATTTCGCGCGGCGCTACAACATTCCGGTCGCCCACACCATGAGCGGCAAGGGCGCCATCGCCTGCGACGATCCGCTGAACGCGGGCCTGTTCGGCCGCTACAGCCGCATCGCCAACGACCTGATCGCCAAGTCCGACTGCCTGTTCGTAGTCGGCTGCAAGCTGGGCGAAGTGGCCACGCGCCGCTATGACCTGCTGGCCACCGGCGCGCCCATCATCCACCTGGACATCGTGGCCGAGGAATTCGACCGCACCACCACGCCGGCGCTGCGGCTGTGGGGCGACGCCCGCGCCACGCTGGCCGAGCTGGACCAGGCCCTGGCCGCCCAGCCCGACAACGGCGGCGCCCGCCGGGAAGGCTACGCCGCCGAAGTCGGCCAGGCGATGCACACCTGGCGCGAATCGGTGCGCGCCAAGCTGACCTCGGCCGACCGGCCCATCGGCATGGCGCGCCTGATGCACGAGATCAACGCCAGCCTGCCCGAAGACGGCGTGCTGGTGGCCGACGGCGGCTTCGCCGCGCACTGGGGCGGCCTGCTGTTCGACACCAAGCGCGCCGGGCGCGGCTTCGTGCCGGACCGGGGCTTCGCGTCGATCGGCTACGGCATCCCCGGCGCCATCGGCGCGGCCGCCGCCGCGCCCGGACGGCAGGTGGTGAGCCTGACCGGCGACGGCGGCTGCAACATGTCGCTGGGCGAGCTGGAAACCGCCGTGCGCATGGGCCTGGCCTTCACCCTGGTGGTGGTCAACAATGCCGCCTCGGGCTATATCAAGGCCTTGCAGCACCTGATGTACGGCAGCGGCAGCTACCAGTCGTCCGACCTGGCCGAGACCAACTACGCCAACGTGGCGCGGGCGCTGGGCTGCAACGGCATCCGGGTGGAGGACCCGGCCGAGATTCCCGCCGCGCTGGCCGCCGCCTACGCCTGCAAGGACCGCCCCACCGTGCTGGACGTGGTGGTGACGCGCGACCCCGCGCACATGCTGCCCGGCGTGGACAGCCGCGCCGCCAAGATCAAGCCGGGCGACCGCATCGCCTGAGCCTGAATAACAACACAGACATCCCAAGCGAGGAGACAACCCATGAAGATCCGTACCTGGCTGACCGTGGCGGCCGCCGCCCTGGCCACCGTGCTGGCGCCGTCCGCCGGCGCCCAGAGCAACTATCCCGACCGTCCGATCCGCCTGATCGTGCCCTTCCCGCCCGGCGGCACCTCGGACGTGGTCGGCCGCATCTTCGCCGAGGCGCTGGGCAAGCAGATCGGCCAGCCCGTGGTGGTGGAAAACCGCGGCGGCGCCGGCGGCACGGTCGGCTCGCGCGCGGTGGCCAGCGCGCCGGCCGACGGCTACACGCTGCTGCTGGGCACCTCCAGCACCAACGGCACCAACTCGGCGGTCTACAAGAACCTGCCGTACGACGCGGTCAAGGACTTCACCCCGGTCACGCAGATCATCCGCGTGCCGGGCGTGATCGTGGTCAACAAGGACTTCCCGGCCAAGGACTACGCCTCGTTCGTGGCGCTGATCAAGGGCGCGCCGGGCAAGTACTCGTATGCCTCGTCGGGCAACGGCGGCGCCACCCACATGGCGATGGAATACTACAAATCGCTGTCGGGGCTGGACATGATGCACGTGCCGTATCGCGGCACCGGCCCGGCGCTCAACGACGTCATCGCCGGCCAGGTGCCGATCCTGTGGGACACGGCGGCCTCGTCGATGGCGCACATCCAGTCCGGCAGCCTGCGCGCCATCGTGGTGGCCGCGCGCAAGCGCCTGCCGCAACTGCCCGACGTGCCCACCTTCGCCGAGGTCGGCCTGCCGACGTATGACGCCGAAATGTGGAACGGCCTGCTGGCCCCGGCCGGGCTGCCCGCGCCGATCCTGGCCAAGCTGGGCGAGGCCTCGCGCCGCGCGCTGGCCGACCCCGAGGTGCAGGCCAAGTACGCCGGCGTGGGCGCCTACGTGGTGGCGGACAAGCCGGAGGCCTTCGCCGCGATGATCAAGGAAGACGTGGCCAAGTGGAAGAAGGTGGCCGAGTTCGCGCACATCTCGGTGGACTGACATGGGCCAGCGCATGCAAGGCAAGACCGCGCTGGTGTTCGGCGCGGGTTCTTCCGGCCCGGGCTGGAGCAACGGCCGCGCCGCCGCCGCGCTCTACGCCCGCGAAGGCGCCCACGTGTTCGCGGTCGACCTGCGCGCCGATTCCGCCGAGGAAACCCGCCGCATCATCGCCGAGGAAGGCGGCCGCTGCACCGCGCTGGCGGCCGACGTGACCGACAGCGCGCAGATCCTGGCGGCGGTGCGGGCCATGCTGGCCGAGGCTGGCCGCATCGACGTGCTGCACAACAACGTCGGCATCACCGAGATGGGCGACCCGATCGAAGCCAGCGAGGAGAGCTGGCACCGCGTCATGGACACCAACCTGACCGGCGTGTTCCTGACCTGCAAGCACGTGCTGCCGGTGATGCTGGCCCAGGGCGGCGGCAGCATCGTCAACATCTCGTCGCTGGCCTCGATCCAGGTCAACACCTACCCGTACACCTCGTACTACGCCGCCAAGGCCGGCTTGAACCATCTGACCCGCGCCCTGGCGGTGCGCTACGCGCCCGACAACATCCGCGTCAACGCGGTGCTGCCGGGCGTGATGGACACGCCGCTGATCTACACCCAGATCGCGGGCCAGTTCGAGGACGTGGAGGAAATGCGCCGGCGCCGCCACGCCGCCAGCCCCATGGGCCGCATGGGCGACGCCTGGGACGTGGCGCACGCGGCGCTGTTCCTGGCCAGCGATGAAGCGAAGTACATCAGCGGCGTGTGCCTGCCGGTGGACGGCGGCAAGTCCTGCGCGGGGCGATAGCCGGCGGCGCGGGCCGGCCTGTGCCGCGCTTCAGGCCGGGCGCGGCGCCAGCTCGGCGCCCAGTTCCGTGGCGGCGCGCCGCAGCGCCGCCACCACTTCCTGCAGCCGCGCCCCCGACAGCCGCGAGCGGATCGCGGCCACGCTGAGCGCGGCCACCACGTGCTGCTCGCGGTCGTACACCGGCACGCCCACCCCCAGCATGTCCGGGATGATGCGCCCCGGGTTCAGCGCATAGCCATTCTTGCGGGCCGCGGCGATGTCCTCGCGCAGCATCGCAGTGGACGGCAGGTCGGGCGCGGCCGAGGCGTCGTAGCGCGCCAGCACCCGCTCGATGTCGTCGTTGGGCAGGAACGCCAGCAGCGCCAGGCTGCCCGCCCCCACGCCCAGCGGCCGGCGGTGGCCGACCTCAAGCGTCAGGATCTTGATGGGAAAATCGCCCGTCTTGCGGTCGACGCAGACCGCCTCGTGGCCCGACCGCACCGACAGGAAGCTGGTGTCGCCGGTCGATTGCGCCAGCCGCAGCACCGCCGATTCGGCGATCGCCTTGATGCCGTGGCGGCTTTCCGCCGCCAGGCCCAGGATGTACGACTCGCGGCCCAGGCTGTAGGTCTTGAGCTTGGGATTGAGCGCCAGGAAGCCCTCTTGCAGCAGGGCCGACAGCATGCGGTGCGCGGTGGGCGGCGTCAGGCCCAGGTCGCGCGCCACGTCGGTCAGGCCGACCCCGCGCGCGGGCGCGGCGCCCACGTACTTGAGGATGCGCAGCACGCGGAAGATGCTCTGCGCGCCGCCGACCGGATCGGCGTCGCGCGCGGCGGCGGAGGATTTGGCGGGGCTCACCGGCGCGCCTTCAATGCACCGTGGTGCCGTCGGGCGGCGACTGGTTCAGGCCCAGCGCCGCTTCCCAACTGCGCAGCGGCACGCAGGTCTGCAGCCGCTCGATGGCGCGCTGGATCAGCGCCGGATGCAGCTCGTGGCCGACCTGCGAGGCCACGTCGATGGTGGCGTCGCCATGCAGCTCGTCCAGCCGCGCCTGCGCCGCCTGGATGTGCGCCACCGGCATGACGGCGTCGGCCGCGCCGTGCAAGAGATGCAGCGTGGTGTACTGCGGCGCGGCCTTGGGCAATTGCGCATAGCGGCCCGAAAAGGCAATCACGCGGCCGGCCATGCCGTCATGCGCCTGCACCAGCTCCAGCGCCATGATGGCGCCCTGCGAGAAACCCGCCAGCGCGGTGTCGGACTGCAACAGGCCGAAGCGGGCCTGGGCCCGCTGCACGTAGGCCTCCAGCGGCGGCAGGGCCCGGGCCACGCGTTCGGGGCGGTTTTCCTCGGTGACGCCGCGCACCGAGAACCATTGCCGGCCGGCGCCGCCGCCATCGAAGGGCTCGAAGCCCTCGGGGATCAGGATCGCCGCCGCGGGGAACGCGGCGCGCACGGCCTGGGCCAGCGGCAGCAGGTTGTCGGGCGCGCCGCCGACGCCGTGCAGCAGGATGAAAAGCTGCCGCACCTCGGTGCCGGGCTCGGGCAGGAATTCGATTTCGTGGGGGGACGCGGGGGAAGAAGTGGCCATGCTACGGCTCCGGACAGGCACTGGATGGCCCCATTGTAAAATGCCCGTCATACGCAATCCTAGGCAAAGCGCCCCCCGGGCCGGCTCGTGCCCCCGGTGTCCACAAGGCGCCCAGGGGCGTGCGCGGTCGGCGCGGGGCTTTGCATCAACCTGTGCATTCCATGAAAACACCGACGACAGACTCGGGAACCCCGCCGGCCGGCAAGAACCAGTTGCATCGCGTGCTCAAGGCGCGCCACCTGACCATGATCGCCCTGGGCGGCGCCATCGGCACCGGCCTGTTCATCGCCTCGGGCGCGGCCATCGCCCAGGCCGGCCCGGGCGGCGCGCTCACGGTCTACCTGCTGATCGGCCTGATGGTCTATTTCATCATGACCAGCCTGGGCGAACTGGCCACCTTCATGCCCGTCTCGGGTTCCTTCTGCACCTACGCCTCGCGCTACGTGGACGGCGGCTTCGGCTTCGCGCTGGGCTGGAACTTCTGGCTGAGCTGGGCCACGGTGGTGGCGGTGGACGTGGTGGCCGCCCAACTGGTGATGGCGTACTGGTTCCCCGATACCCCCGGCTGGATCTGGAGCGTCGCCTTCCTGGCGCTGACCTTCGGCCTGAACGCCTTCTCGGCGCGCAGCTTTGGCGAGGCCGAGTACTGGTTCGCCATCATCAAGGTGGTGGCCGTGCTGTGCTTCATCGTGCTGGGCCTGGCGATGCTGGTGGGCATCATCCACAGCGACGCGCCGGTCGGCGTGCGCAACTGGACCGTGGGCGACGCGCCGTTCGTCGGCAACGCCGCCACCTGGGTCGGGGTGGCCATGGTGGTGGCCTATTCGTTCCAGGGCACCGAACTGGTGGGCGTGGCCGCCGGCGAATCAGAGAACCCGCGCCGCAACGTGCCGCGCGCCATCAACCACGTGTTCTGGCGCATCCTGCTGTTCTACGTGCTGGCGATCCTGATCATCGGCCTGCTGATCCCCTATACCGACCCGCAACTGCTGCGCAACGAGGTCGAGGACATCGCCGTCAGCCCGTTCACGCTGGTGTTCCAGCACGCCGGGCTGCTGTCGGCGGCCACCGTGATGAACGCGGTGATCCTGACCTCGGTGCTGTCGGCCGGCAATTCGGGCATGTATGCCGCCACGCGGATGCTGTTCAACATGGCGGTCGAGGGCCAGGCCCCGGCCGTGTTCAAGCGCCTGACCGGCAACGGCGTGCCGCTGTGCGCGCTGCTGGCCACCACCGCGCTGGCCTGCCTGTGCATGTTCAGCGTGGTCTACAGCCCCAAGGCGGTCTACATCTGGCTGCTGAATTTCGCCGGCATGACCGAGTTCATCGTCTGGCTCAGCATCGCCGTCAGCCACTACCGCTTCCGCCAGGGCTATATCAAGCACGGCTACGACACCGCCAACCTGCCCTACAAGGCCGGGCTGTTCCCGTTCGGACCGCTGCTGGCCTTCGTGCTGTGCCTGCTCGTCACGCTGGGCCAGAACTACCAGGCCTTCCTGGACGAGCGCATCGACTGGATCGGCGTGGTCTCGACCTACCTGGCGATCCCGCTGTTCCTGGCGTTCTGGATCGGCCACCGGCTGGTGAAGAAGTCGCGCTGGATCCGCTACGAAGACATGCAGTTCTACGGCTTCGAGGCCGACCGCGCGGCGGGCGTGCCGCAGGACGAACCGGTAGCCGCCAGCCAGGCCGCGCGGACCTGAGCCGCGTGCGGGCCGGGAGGCATCCTGGACCACGCGCCCGTACGCCGCCCGGCCCGCGCCGCGCCTATTCGAAGCTGTCGCGCGGACGCTGCGTGATGACGCCGTACCAGCCCAGGCCGGCATAGGTTTCATAGCCCGGCGTCAGCGCGAACCCCACCAGGCCGCGATCGGCGTTTTCGTAGTAGCCGCGCGGCCGCTCGTCGTGGCGCAGCACGTAGCGCTCCTTCAGCGACACCGCGCCGTCCGAGGCGGCGATGACGCGCTGGCGGCTGTCGACCAGCAGGCAGCGGGTGCGCGCCCACTCCTCTTCCGACAATCCCACCGACCTGACGATGCTGTCGGCCTGCTGGCTCCAGTCGAAGAACACCCCCAGCACGCCCAGCGGTTCGCCCTGCTTGTCGGCGTCGCGCCGGATCGCGGTGGCGTAGGTGGCGACGTGGGCGCCCTCCAGCAGGCGCTCGCTGTCGATGTCCATCGCCACGTACTCGCCGCCGTCGGCCGTGGCCATCCCGCGCCGGAACCACTCGGCCTGGCTGACGTTGGCGCCGCGCGCCTGCGGATAGCGGTCCGGGCGGCCATTGGCCACCACCCGGCCCTGCGCGTCGGCCACCCACAGGTCCAGGTAGACCGTGTAGCTGTCCAGGATCACGCCCAGCCGCCCGCTAGCGTGGCGGGCGCTGTCGGCGCCGGGTTCCTGCAAGGCGCGCACCACCGAGGAATCCGTCGCCCACCAGCGCACGTCGCAGGAACGCTCGTACAGGTTGCGGTCCATGGTCTCGATCATGTTCAGCGCCAGATCGCCCAGGCGGCGGCCCTCGTAGCCGCGGATCTCGTGCAGGGTGTTTTCGCCGATGCGGATCAGGTCGGCGATGGACCCGGCCAACTCTTCCTTGAGCGCGTCGGCGATGCCGGTGATCTGCTCGGACACGTACTGCACCTGGTTGGCCACCACCGCGAACCCGCGTCCCGCCTCGCCCGAGCGCGCGGCCTCGATGCGCGCGTTCAGCGACAGGTACTTGGCCTGCTGGTTGATGTCGACGATGCTCTCGATCTTCTCGTTCGAAATGCGCTCGACGCGGCGCGACAGTTCGACGATGCGTTCCGGTTGATGGGCCATGTTCAGCACTCCTTTTGTTGGACGTTGTTGCGTGAGGAGACGGTGACTTGGGGACAGAAGCAGGAAGCGTGCCAAGCCCTGCACGGGTTAACGACCGGCACCTTCCAGGGGCGTGGCGGGGATGGCGACGGCGCATCGCGCCTCGAAGCGGGCCTTGCGGCGCGCACCAATGCGGTGCAAGCGACAGATACATCCGGTGCCTTCCGGGTCGGGTAAAATACTGTATATTCATACAGCAATAAGCGATTCCGGCCAGGCGCCTCTCCGCCCGGCCGTGCCGCCACCCACCGAATCTTCACCCAGGAAAACCGGGTCGTCCGCCCGCCATGCCGTCGCCAGAACAGATCCATCCCGCGTTGTGGCGCGCCACCCAGTTGGCGCGCGGCGCCGCCCGCAGCCTGCCCACCGGCCACGCCGCCCTGTCGGCCGAGCTGCCGGACGGCGGCTGGCCGCTGGGCTCGCTGATCGAGCTGCTGGCGCCGCAACCCGGCATCGGTGAAATCCGCCTGCTGCGCCCGGCCCTGGCGCAACTCGAGACGCGCCGCGCCATCGCCCTGGTGCAGCCGCCGCACGCGCCGCACATCGCCAGTTGGATGAGCTGGCGGCTCGACCCGCGCCAACTGCTCTGGGTCGCCCCCGAAAAACCGCTGGACGCCCTCTGGGCCGCCGAGCAGATCCTGAAGAACGGCAGTTGCGGCGCCCTGCTCTGCTGGCTGCCGCACGTGCGCCCCGAATCGCTGCGCCGGCTGCACCTGGCGGCCCAGGCCAGCGACCTGCTGTTCGTCGCCCTGCGCCCGGCCAGCGCCGCGCAGCACGCCACCCCCGCCCCCTTGCGCCTGGCGCTCGCGCCCGCGCCGGGCGGGCTGTCCGTCCATATCCTCAAGCGCCGCGGACCGGTCTGCGAGGCCCCGCTGTACGTGGGCCTGGAGCCCGGCGTCCTGGCGCCCACCCGCCATGCGCCTCTGGATCGCCGCCTGCCTGCGCTGCCTGCCGCTGGACGCACTGCGCCCGCACTGGCCGCTTGAGGCGCAGGCCTACGCGGTCCTCGACCAGGAACGCGTCGCCGCCCTCACGCCCGCCGCGCGCCAGGCCGGCGTGCGCGCGGGCATGCGTCGGGGCGGCGCGGCCGCCATCGCGCCCGAGGTCGAACTGCTGGCGCGCGACCCGGTGGCCGAGGCCGACACCCTGCAGGGCGCGGCGCTGGCGCTGCTGCAATACACCCCCGAGGTCGCGCTGGCGGACGCAGACACCGTGCTGCTCAACGTCGGCGCCAGCCTGCTGTTCTTCCGCGGGCCGCGCGCGCTGCACCGGCGCGTGGCCGCCACGCTGGCCGCGCTGGACCTGCGCGTGTCGCTGGGCATGGCGCCCACCGCCGCCGGCGCCTGGCTGCTGGCGCATCGCGGCGGACGCCGGCCGCCGCGCCGGGTGCTCACCCCGCGCACCCTGGCGCGCCGGCTCGACGCCCTGCCCGTGGCCCTGCTGCCCCAGGCCCGGCCGCGCCTGGACTGGCTCAACGACATCGGCTGCCACACCCTGGCCGACCTGCGCGCCCTGCCGCGCGCCGGCCTGCAACGGCGCAGCGCGCCCGACCTGCTGCAAGCGCTGGACGCGGCCTACGGCCAGTCGCCCGAACTGCATCGCTGGATCGAGCCGCCGCCGCGCTTCGAGCGCCGCATCGAGCTGATGGAATACCTCGAACACACCGACGCGGTGCTGGCCGTGGCGCGGCGCCTGGCCGAGCAACTGGGCGGCTGGCTGGCGGCGCGGCAACTGGCGGTGCGGCGCGTGCTGCTGCGCCTGGACCACGAGCGCGGCCGCCACGCACGCCCGCCCACCGAGCTGGAACTGGCGCTGGCCCAGCCCGTCTGGCAGGCCCCGCAGATCCTCAACCTGCTGCGCGAAAAACTCGGCCGCCTGACGCTCGAAGCGCCGGTGATCGCGGTGACGCTGCTGGCGCCCGACACCACCGAACAGCCCGCCGCCAGCACCACGCTGTTCCCCGAACCCGGCGGCACCGCCGCCGACCACGCCCGCCTGCTGGACCTGCTGACCGCGCGGCTGGGCCGCGAGCAGGTGCGCCACGCCTGTCCCCTCCCCGACCACCGGCCCGAGGCCGCCAACGCCTGGGGCGACGCGCTGGAACCGCCGCAACGCCCCGAACCGCTGCCCGAGCCCCTGGACCGCCCCTTCTGGCTGCTCGATCCGCCGCTGCCGCTCAAGCTTGCCGGCCACCGCCCGCAATACGCCGGCCAGGCGCTGCGGCTGATGCGCGGCCCCGAGCGCATCGAAAGCGGCTGGTGGGATCCGGTCCTGACCGTGCGCGACTACTTCGTGGCCGAGGACGCCGCCAGCGCGCGCTACTGGATCTACCGCGAGCGCGACGACGCGCACGCGCGCTGGTACCTGCACGGGCTGTACGCCTGACCCCGCCATGCACGCGCCCGACGATCCCCATGACGACGCCCCCGGTCCGCCTGCCGGACTGCCCGGCTACGCCGAACTGCAATGCCAGTCGAACTTCTCGTTCCTGCAGGGCGCCTCGCACCCCGAGGAACTGACCGCCCGCGCCGCCGAACTGGGCTATGCCGCCCTGGCCATCACCGACGAATGCAGCCTGGCCGGCGTGGTGCGCGCCCACGTCGAGGCCAAGACCCAGAAGCTGCCGCTCATCATCGGCGCCACCTTCCGGCTGCGCGCCGGCCCCGAGGCCGCGCCGCTGGACCTGACCCTGCTGGCGCAGACCCGCGAGGGCTACGGCAACCTGTCCGAGCTCATCACCCTGGCCCGCACCCGCGCCCCCAAGGGCGAATACCGGCTGGCGCCCGAGGACTTCACCGCCCCGCCGCCGGGCTACGAACACCTGCGCCACCTGCCCGAATGCCTGGCGATCCTGTCGCCGGTCTACGGCGACGACCCCGACCGCATGGCGCAGCAGGCGCGCTGGCTGGCCGCCACCTTCCCGCGCCGCGCCTGGGTCGGCCTGACCCTGCTGTACCGCTCGCGCGACGACCTGCACCGCGCCGCCGTCGACCGCGCCGCGCGCGCCGCCGAACTGCCGGTGGTGGCGCTGGGCCAGGTGCAGATGCACGTGCGCTCGCGCAAGCCGCTGCACGACACCCTGACCGGCATCCGCACCCACCAGTGCGTGTCGCAATGCGGCTACGCGCTGGCGGGCAACGCCGAGCAGCACCTGCGCACCCGCATGCGGCTGGCCAACCTCTATCCGCCCGAGGCGCTGGCGCAGACGCTGGTGGTGGCGCGGCGCTGCGCCTTCTCGCTGGACGAACTGCGCTACGAATATCCCGACGAGATCATCCCGCGTGGCCACACCCCCGCCACCTACCTGCGCCAGGAAACCCTGGCCGGCGCCGCGCGGCGCTTTCCGGGCGGGACGCCGGACTACGTCAGCGAGCAGATCGAAAAGGAACTGGCGCTGATCGCCGACCTGCAATACGAGGCCTACTTCCTCACGGTCTACGACATCGTGCAGTACGCCCGCGACCACGGCATCCTGTGCCAGGGGCGCGGCTCGGCCGCCAACTCGGCGGTGTGCTACTGCCTGGGCATCACCGAGGTCGATCCGCGCCGCGGCAACAACCTGTTCGAGCGCTTCATCAGCAAGGAACGCAACGAGCCGCCCGACATCGACGTCGACTTCGAACACCAGCGGCGCGAGGAAGTGATCCAGTACATCTACCGCAAGTACGGCCGCCAGCGCGCCGCCCTGACCGCCGTGGTGATCTCGTACCGCCCGCGCAGCGTGCTGCGCGACACCGGCCGCGCGCTGGGCGTGGACCCGGGCGTGATCGACGCGGTAGCGCGCGCCCACCAGTGGTGGGACAGCAAGCAGGAAATGCTGCGCACGCTGGGCGCCTGCGGCCTGGACCCGGAATCGCAGGTGGCGCGGCAGTGGGCCGCGCTGGCCCAGACGCTGATGGGCTTTCCGCGCCATCTGTCGCAGCACCCCGGCGGCTTCGTCATCTCGCGCGGCAAGCTGTCGCGGCTGGTGCCGATCGAAAACGCCGCCATGGCCGACCGCAGCGTGGTGCAGTGGGACAAGGACGACCTGGACGCGCTCAAGCTGCTCAAGGTCGACGTGCTGGCGCTGGGCATGCTGTCGGCGCTGCGCCGCACCCTGGAACTGGCCGGCCAGCGCCGCGGCCAGCCGCTGCGGTTGCAGGACATTCCCGAAGGCGACGCCCCCACCTACGACATGATTTGCGAGGCCGACACCATCGGCGTGTTCCAGATCGAATCGCGCGCCCAGATGACCATGCTGCCGCGCCTGCGGCCGCGCGAATACTACGACCTGGTGGTGCAGGTGGCGATCGTGCGGCCCGGCCCGATCCAGGGCGGCATGGTGCATCCGTACCTGCGCCGCCGCCAGGGCAAGGAAAAGGAAAGCTACCCCAGCGAGAAAGTGCGCGGCGTGCTCAGCCGCACCATGGGCGTGCCGATCTTCCAGGAACAGGTGATGCAGATCGCGGTGGTCGCGGCCGGTTTCTCGCCCGGCGATGCCGACCAGTTGCGGCGCTCCATGGCCGCCTGGCGGCGCAAGGGCGGCGTCGACAAATACCGCGTCAAGCTGGTGGGCGGCCTGCTGGCGCACGGCTACACGCTGGACTTCGCGCAGGCGCTATTCCGCCAGATCGAGGGCTTTGGCGAATACGGCTTTCCCGAAAGCCACGCCGCCAGCTTCGCGCTGCTGGCCTACGCCAGTTCCTGGCTCAAGCGCCACGAACCCGAGGCCTTTCTGGCCGCGCTGCTCAACTCCCAGCCCATGGGCTTTTACGCGCCGGCGCAACTGGTGCAGGACGCGCGCCGCCACGGCGTGCGGGTGCTGCCGGTGGACGTGACCGTCAGCGGCTGGGACGCGGCGCTGGAAACCGCGCCCGCCGACGCGCCGCCGCGCCGGCCGCATCCTCACGCGCCCTCGCCGGACGAAATCCGCCCCGCCGTGCGCCTCGGCCTGAGCCTGATCCAGGGCCTGCACCAAGACAGCGCCCGCCGCATCGAGGCCGCCCGCGCCGAGGCCCCCTTCACCAGCACCGGCGACCTGGCCCGCCGCGCCGCCCTGACGCGCCACGACCTGAACGCCCTGGCCGCCGGCGACGCCCTGCGCACCCTGGCCGGCCACCGCCGCCAGGCCAGTTGGGAAGCCGCCGCCAGCGTCCACAGCCGCGACCTGCTGCGCGACGCCGACATCCACGAAACCGAGATGCCGCAACTGACCGCGCCGACTGAAAACCAGACCGTGGCGGCCGACTATCGCAGCGTCGGCCTGACCCTGCGGCGCCACCCCGTCGAGCTGCTGCGGCCGCAACTGGCGGCGCGCAACTTCCAGCCGGCCAGCGTGCTCAACGGCTACCCCGACAAGCGCGTGGCCCGCGCCTGCGGCATCGTCACCGTGCGCCAGCGGCCGCAGACCTCCAAGGGCGTGATCTTCGTCACGCTGGAAGACGAAACCGGCCCGGTCAACGTGGTGGTGCGCCCCGAACTGATCGAACGCCAGCGCCGCGAGCTGCTCGGCGCCACCCTGCTGGGCGTGTATGGCTCGTGGCAGAGCGTGGACGGCGTGCGCCACCTGATCGCGCAGCGGCTGGTGGACCTGTCCGAGCTGCTGGGCGGCCTGAGCACGCCCAGCCGCAATTTCCACTGACGGCAGTGCGCGGCGGCCGGCGACGCTCCGGGAATCGACCGGACGCCACGGCCAAGCGCCGCGCGGGCGGCTGGTCTATGATGGATTTTCCGCGCCGCCCGCCCGCCCCGCGCCGGCCGCGCCGTGGAGACGTTTTCTATTTCAGGAGTGATCATGATCCGCAAGCTGATTCCCGTTCTGCTGGTTGCCACGCTGAGCGCCTGCGCCAACACCGGAGCCCCGCGTTCCTCATCCTCATCCGCCGCCTCCAGTTCCGCCAGCTCGCCCGCCGCGTCCGACAGCTCCTCCGGCGCATCGTACGGATCACCCTCCGCCCAGGCCGGCGCCCGCAAGACCTGCGACGCCGCCGCGCTGCAATCGCAGATCGGCCAGAAAGCCACCCAGTCCGTCCTGGAAGACCTGCGCACCCGCAGCGGCGCCGCCACCGCCCGCATCCTGCGCCCGGGCCAATTGGTCACCATGGAATACAACGACACCCGCCTGAACCTGATCGTCGACGACAAGGACGTGATGACGGCGATCCGCTGCGGCTGACGTCCCGGCATTCACGGCAAGACGGGCGCAACGGGCACACTCGCCCGCGCCCGCTTCTTCCAGACGGCGCGGCGGCCCGCGTTGTCCATGGACATCTCCCCCGGAGCCGCGCCGCCCGCGGACAACCATCCCCAAGCGAATGACCGGCCAGCCCCACAGGCCGGGCCGGCGCGCCAGCAAGCTTGCCGGCGCGACCGCCCCCCTGCACGCCCGGCCCACGAATCGATCCACAAATCGATCCGCCAACGCTTGACCCTTACGTAACGTCATGCCCAAAAGTTCGGCCTGCGCCATTCACGAAGGAACCCCATGCGACTGAAAGTAGGAGAACTGGCCAAGCGCAGCGGACTGACCGTCCGCACGCTGCACCACTATCACGCGATCGGCCTGCTGACGCCTTCGGCGCGCGCCGACAACGGCTACCGGCTCTACGGCCGCGACGACATCGCCCGACTGCACCAGATACAGGCATTGCGTCGCTTCGGATTGCCGCTGGCCGAGATCGGCGCCTACCTGGACCAGCCCGGCACGCCGCTGGACGAGATCATCGCCAGACAGATCGCGATGCTCGACAGCCAGATCCAACACGCCACCCGGCTGCGCGAACGCCTCGCGCAGTTGCAAGGCCAGTTGGCGATGGGAACGGAGCCGGAACTGGCCGATTGGCTGACCACTCTGGAACTGATGAACATGTACGACAAATATTTCTCCCAGGAAGAACTGGCGCGTCTGCCCATGTACCGCCGAGGCCCGAACGACGACGCCGGCTGGCTTGCGCTGATCGCCGACGTGCGCCGGCAGATGGACGACGGCGCCCCGCCCGAGGACCCGCGTTCGCAGGCGCTGGCCCTGCGCTGGATGACGCTGCTGCTGCGCGACACCAACGGCGATCCGCGCCTGCTCGTGAAGCTCAACCAGATGCACGAACGGGAACCGGCCATGCAGGAACACATCGGTATCTCGCCGGCCATGCGCGACTACGTGGTGCGCGCCTTCTCCGAAAGCAAGCTGCGGCTCTACGAAAAACACCTGACGCCGGACGAGGCCCGGTTCATGCGGGCGCATTATCACGACCGCGCCGGCGAATGGCCGGCCCTGATGGCGCGGGTGCGCGACGCGATCGATGCCGGGCAGGCGCCCGACTCGGCCGCCGGCCGCGAACTCGCGCGGCAATGGCTGGAACTGTTTTGCAGCTACGCCGGCAACGATCCCGCGACCCACGCGAAATTCCGCCACGCCCTGATGACCGAGCCCGAACTGACCGCCGGCACCTGGGCCGATGACGCCACGCTGGCTTTCATGCGCCAGGCCATGGGCGCATTGACGGCGGCGCGCTAAGCGGCGTCGGCGTCCGCGGACACGGACGCCGACGCGGTTACGGTCGAGGTCGTCGTCGCGGTCAAGGCCGCGGTCGAGGTCGAGGTCGAGGTCTCGGTCGCCGTCGCGGTGACAGTCGCAGCCGCGACCGCGCTACCAGCGCGCCGCCTGGACGAAATCCACGAAGGCGCGCAACGGCGCCGGCAGATAGTGCCGGCCCGGAAAATACAGCAAGGGGCCGGTGAAGCTGGGCCACCAGTCCGCCAGCACCGGCTCCAGTTCGCCCCGATCCAGGTACGGCTGCAGCCAGTCCTCGAACAGATAGACCACTCCGGCGCCCGCCACCGCCGCATCGACCGCCAGGTCCACCGCCGCCCCCAGGCTGACGATCAGCGGACCATCCACCTCCACCGTGACGGACTGGCCGTCGCGTTCAAACGCCCACGCCGGCATCGCGCCGCTGGTGAAACGGCCGCGCAGGCACAGGTGCTGGCGCAGGTCTTGCGGATGTTGCGGCCGTCCATGCCGGGCCAGATACCCCGGCGCGGCCGCCGCCGCCATCCGCTGGCGCCGCGGCCCGATCGGGACGGCCACCATGTCCTGGTCCATGCTTTCCTCGTAGCGGATGCCCGCGTCGCAGCCCGACTGCAGCAGCTCGACAAAACGATCGTCGACGATGACCTCCAGCCGGATCTCCGGATACTGCGCCAGAAACGGCGGCACGATGCGCGGCAGCACCAGCCGGGACGCCGCCAGCGGCACATTCAGCCGCAGCCGGCCCGCCGGCCGGTCACGGAAACTGTTGGCCACGTCCAGTGCCGACTCGACCGCGTCCAGCGCGGGCGCCAGTTGCTCCAGCAGGCGCTGCCCGGCCGCCGTGGTCGCCACGCTGCGCGTGGTGCGGTTCAGCAGCCGCAGGCCCAGCCGGGCTTCCAGCCGGCGCACCGCCTCGCTCAACTGCGACGCGCTGGTCCCTGTCTGGCGCGCCGCGCCACGAAAGCCCCCATGCGTGGCCACCGCGACAAAGGCGCTGATGTCTTGAAGGTTGGACACGGCAAGCCCCAATTGTTCGCTATTCCGCACAAGCTGTGCGATTACCAGGGATTGTCGCACGCCCCGCGCCGCCCTAGACTCGCTGTCATTCCCTCCCTGGAGCACGTCATGACCTCGATTCAACAAGCCCGCGCCTATGCGCTGGGCGACCTGACCGTCAACCGCCTGGGCTACGGCGCCATGCAACTGGCCGGCCCGCACGTATTCGGACCGCCCAAGGACAAGGCGCAAGCCCTGGCGGTGCTGCGCGAAGCGCTCGAACTCGGCATCAACCACATCGACACCAGCGACTTCTACGGCCCGCACATCACCAACCAACTGATCCGAGAAGCGCTGCACCCCTACCGCGACGACCTGGTCATCGTCACCAAGGTCGGCGCGCGCCGGGGCGACGATGCCTCGTGGCTGCTGGCCAATTCCCCCGCCGAACTCGAATCGGCCGTGCACGACAACCTGCGCAACCTGGGCCTGGACGTGCTGGACGTGGTCAACCTGCGCCTCATGTTCGACGTGGCCGGCCCCGCCGAAGGCGACATCGAACAGTCCTTCACCACCCTGGCCGAATTGCAGCGCAAGGGCCTGATACGCCACCTGGGCCTGAGCAACGCCACCGCGCGCCAAGTGGCGCAGGCGCGCGGCATCGCCGACATCGTCTGCGTGCAGAACCAGTACAACATCGCCCACCGCGCCGACGACGCGCTGATCGGGCAGCTTGCGCAAGATGGCATCGCCTACGTGCCGTTCTTCCCGCTGGGCGGCTTCTCGCCGCTGCAATCGGCCACGCTGGAGCGCGTGGCCGCCGACTGCCAGGCCACGCCGATGCAGACCGCGCTGGCCTGGCTGCTGCAACGCTCGCCCAACATCCTGCTGATCCCGGGCACCTCGTCGATCGAACACCTGCGGCAGAACGCCGCCGCGGCCAGCCTGGCGCTGCCGCCGCGGGCCGTGGCCGAACTGGACGGGATCGGCGCCGCGGGCTAGTTCAATGGGCGCGGTTGACCAATCCGCCGCATAGTGGCACCTTACCCCGAAGTGCCACGCCCGGAACCCCACTTGGACCACCCACAGCCCCTCGTCACCGTCGACGCCGTCCTGCTCACCCTGCGCGAGACCGGCCTGGAAATCGCCCTGCACCCGCGCGACCGCGCGCCGTTCAAGGGCGCCATGGCCTTGCCCGGCGGCGTGGTGCACGTGGATGAAGACGCCAGCACCGAAGCCAGCATCCGCCGCGTGCTGCGCGAGAAGACCGGCTTCGAGCCGCGCTACCTGGAGCAGTTGCAGGTGTTCTCCGGCCCCGACCGCGACCCGCGCAAGTGGTCGCTGTCGGTGTCCTACGTGGCGCTGGTGCCGGCCGCCGAACTGGAGGCGGCCCCGGCGGGCTTCCGCTTCGTCAGCGTGGACGCGCTGCCGCCGCTGGCCTTCGACCACGCCGACATCGTCGCCGCCGCCGTGGCCCGCCTGCGTGGCAAATCCAGCTACTCCACCCTGCCGTTCTTCCTGCTGCCCGAACGCTTCACCCTGACCGAGCTGCAGCGCACCTACGAAGCCATCCTCCAGACCACCCTCGAGAAATCGAACTTCCGCCGCAAGATGGAAGCCTGGGATGTGCTCGAAGCCACCGACGACTACGCGCTCGGCGCGCAGCGTCCCGCCCGCCTGTACCGCCTGAAAGACTTCGCCCTGTTCGACCGCAGCGTCGGCTGACCTCGCGCCGAACTCCACTTAGTTGCAAACAAACAATAAGTAGGCTTATACTTGCCTCACTTAGTTTTAATTTGCCACTAAGGCCAAATCATGTTCACCCTCACCGCGGTAGTAGCAGGACAACGCCACACCGATACGCCCAGCGCGTTCGTATTCCCCGGCGGCGAAAGCCAGGTCACCGTGCCCGCTGCCTTGCAGGCCCGCGCCGACGCGGCCAGCGAATTCCGCATCCACGCCCTGCTGAAATCGGCCGACGACGTCATGCAGTTGCTGCTGCTGACCGACGCCTTGCGCCGCCTGAACCCGGCCGCGCCCGTGCACCTGGACCTGCCCTACGTGCCCTACGCCCGCCAGGACCGCGTCTGCAATCCGGGCGAGGCGCTCGGCGCGGCGGTGTTCTGCAAGCTGATCAACGACCAGCAATACGCCACCGTCACCGTGGTCGAACCGCACAGCGACGTCACCCCCGCCCTGCTGCAACGCGTCCGCGTCATCGACGCCGCCGCCTTCCTGAAGAACGCGCTGGCCAACCCCGCCTTTGCCAACGGCGTCACCCTGATGGCGCCCGACGCCGGCGCCCGCAAGCGCGTGCAGGCCCTGGCCAAAAAGCTGGGCGTGGCCGACGTGCGCTACGCCGAAAAAGTCCGCGACCCGCAAACCGGCCGCATCACCGAAACCCGCGTGCCCGACGACATCCCCGCGCAACCGGTGCTGGTGGTCGACGACATCTGCGACGGCGGCCGCACCTTTCTGGAACTGGCCGCCGCCCTGCGCGGCAAGACCGACCAGCCGCTCTATCTGTACGTCACCCACGGCCTTTTCAGCAAAGGCTTCGTCGAACTGAATGCCCGCTACGCCGGGATCTACACCGCCTATGACTGGACCGCCAGCGAAGGCGCCGGCGCGCCCGTGGTCGTCACCCCCAACAACTGAGCACGAAGAAGGACTCCATCATGAATGCCCCCGTCCCCGCCACCAAGAACGGCATCAACCCCTTGCTGCAGGCCGACTTCTACAAGACCGGCCACCCCTTCCAGTACCCCAGGGGCACCAACAAGATCCTGGCCAACTTCACCCCGCGCTCGGCCCGGCTGGCGCCGGTGCTGCCCGAACTGTTCGACAACAAGATCGTCTGGTTCGGCCTGCAAGGCTTCATCAAGGAAATCCTGATCGACCTGTTCAACCGCGAATTCTTCGGCAAGCCCGCCGGCGCCGCCGTGCGCCAGTACCAGCGCCGCGTCGACAACGCGCTGGGCAAGGGCGCGGTCACCCTCGATCACCTGCAGGCGCTGTATGACCTGGGCTATCTGCCGCTGGAAATCCGTTCCCTGCCCGAAGGCGCCCGCGTCGACATCCGCGTGCCGCCCGTCACCTTCGTCAACACCAGGCCGGAATTCGCCTGGCTGGTCACCTACATCGAAACGCTGTTCAGTTGCGAATCGTGGAAGCCGTCCACCGTGGCCACCATCGCCTTCGAATACCGCAAGCTCCTGACCTACTTCGCCCGCCTGACCGGCAGCCCGATGGACTTCGTCAACTGGCAGGGCCACGACTTCTCGATGCGCGGCATGGCCGGCCTGTACGACGCCCGCAAGAGCGGCGCCGGCCACCTGCTGTCGTTCACCGGCACCGACACCATCCCCGCCATCGACTATTTGGAAGACCTGTACGGCGCCGACTCGGACCGCGAACTGGTCGGCGGCTCGGTGCCCGCGACCGAACACTCGGTCATGTGCCTGGGCAGCAAGGAAGGCGAAATCGAGACCATCCGCCGCCTGGTCACGCAGGTCTATCCGGCCGGCATCGTGTCGGTGGTGTCGGACACCTGGGATTTCTGGCAAGTGGTCACCGACTTCGCCGCCGCATTGAAGTCGGAAATCCTGGCGCGCCAGCCTGATCCCTTCGGCAACGCCAAGGTCGTGTTCCGCCCGGACTCGGGTGATCCCGTGAAGATCCTGACGGGCTACTTCTGCACCGACATACCCAGTGTGGAAGACGCCGCGGCCCTGGCCGCCGCCCGCCGCGACGGCTTCGAAGCGGTGCGGGATATCGAGACTGGCCGCTACTGGCGCCTGGACGACGACGCCCGCGCCAGCCAGGCGCTGCGCGAGGCCGAAGTCAACGGCGCGGTGCAATGCCTGTGGAACATCTTCGGCGGCGTCGTCACCGAGCGCGGCTACAAGCTGCTGGACCCGCACGTCGGCCTGATCTACGGAGATTCGATCACCCTGGCGCGTGGCCGCGACATCCTGGTGCGGCTGGAAAGAAAGGGATTCGCGTCGGGCAACGTTGTGCTTGGCATTGGCTCGTACACCTATCAATACCTGACCCGCGACAGCTTCGGTTGGGCGCTGAAGGCGACGTATGCCGAGGTCAATGGCGAGCCGCAGGAACTGGTGAAGGACCCGGTCACCGACTCCGGCGTGAAGCGGTCGGCCAAGGGCTTGCTGCGGGTCGATGAGACAGCGACGGGGTATGTGTTGCACGACCAGCAGACGCCGGAGCAGGCGGCCGGCGGCGCGCTGGTGCCGGTGTTCCGGGATGGGGTTCTGCTGGTGGAGCAGGATCTGGCGCAGATCCGGGAACGGTTGCAGGGGTCGTGGGTTTGTCCGGAGCCGGGGAGCATTGAATGGGGACGGCGTTGAAAGGATAGGCGGCGGCGCGTCCACTGCGGCGCGCCGCATCGGTAAGCCCGATCCCCTCCATGCCAGGAGCGCCTGCTGGAGGGCATAACAATAATTCCTGGCGAGCTTACGTCAACGAAGGGAGGGTTCGCACATCACCACGTGTACTTCACGCCGATCCGCCCCACGTACTGGTGGTAGTCTTGCGCGCCCCAACTGCCGGAAGCGTTGACCCACCCCGTCCAGCCCTTTGTGAAGTCGGCATGAACGCCCAATTTCAATTCATATCGATCCTTGGGATACAGCCCCCCCACGGGCAGTTGATTGAAAGACACGGAGCTGTCGACGCTGCTGTGCCACCAATTCAAGGTCGCGAACGGCTGGGCCTTGCGGTTATTGCCCAGGTCGAGCGTGGTGAACGTGCGCACGCCCAGCCGGGTAATGGTTCCATTGGAATCGGCACGATTCACCCGGGTGCCGTTCTGCTCCGTGATGCTGTCGGTGTTGGCGTCGACATAGATCACTTGAGCCTGCGGCTCCAGCATCCAGTTTTCGCGCAGCTTGAATGCGTAGCCGGCCTCCGCTGACACCGCCCACGCCTGGGAGTCATAGTCGACGCGGGGCAACTCGCTTCCCTGCACCCGGTTGTTGAACCAGCCATATTGGAACCACGTGTCCACATAGGCGCCCAGTTTGGTTTCGTCGTTCTGAAACCACGTGCCGTAGACGCCCGCGCTGTAGCCATTGACGCGGCCTTTTGCCTTGTATGGGTTGCCGTCGGCGCGGGCCGTGCTGTCGGCCGTCCCGTAACCGAGCATGGCGCCCACATGCAAACGATCAGTCTCTGAAAAGAGCTTCCATTGCGCGAGGTCGCCGCCGCCCTGCAGCAGGAACAGATCGGTGCTGACGTCGAAGTTGCCGTCGCGGCTGTGGGTCCCCTCCCACTTTCCCACCGCGCGCAACCAGAGCGCCTTGCGCTTGCGCTCGTCCGTTGGGAACTGCTGCGATTCGATGAACTGAGGTTCTCCCAGCCGATCATGCATGCTTTGCACGAACATCTGTCCGACCAGGCGCTGGTTGGCCAGGTAGGCGGCGACCTCGGGTCGATACAACGGCTCGGGGTCGGGAGTGGGTCCGGGAGGTGCTGGCGGCGCCGGCGGCACGGGCGGCTCCGGTTCCTTTTCCGACCGCAAGTACCAGCTTTGATCGGCGGGCGACGCGGGAGAGCCCCGGTACAACCGATATTCGTAGGGACCCGCGACGGCGCGTCCGGACAGGGAAAATGCGGACGACTGGGTCGTGGCCCCATTGATGGCATCGACGACCTTGATGCCGGCGGCCGTGGTCAACGCGCCCGGACCGCCGGCATTGGCGATGCGCAAGCCCGTGGCCCCCGTCGCGGCGCCGCCGTCTATCACCAGCCGGTCCGAGGGGGAGCTATCGTCCCCAAGGTAGGTGTTCAAGCCGATCAGGCCGCCGCCGGAGCCGGAGTAGTTGACCGCGGTCAGGGTCTTGAAGCTGCCTGCCGAGGGCGGCGTAAAGAGAATCTGGCTGGCGTTGTTGCTCAGGGTGGTGACGTTGGAATTCCCGGACATGTTCCACACCGAGCCGCTATTCAGTGAAACCGTGGACGTCGCGCCGGCCTCGGTCAGCGCGGAGCCATTGAGCGTGGCGCCCGACGCGTCGATCGTCGCCACGCTCACCGGGCCGGCTGCCGGCGCGATCAGGCCGCCGGCCAGGATCGAGACGCTCACGCCCGACAGGTCGGGCGAGTTGACCCCGGAAGCCGTAATCGCATCGGGCGCCGCCAGCGGGTTGGCGACAAGCGTCGGTCCCCCGATGACGCGCAGCCATCGGGGTGCGCCCGTGACTTGCGTACCTGTCAACGTGACTTGCGCAGCGCCCCCATTGACCGCGATGGCATCGGATTGCGCGCTGGTCAGCGTGCCGCCCGTCAAGGTCGCGGTAGCCGTGATTCCCGCATCGCTGTTCAGCCCGAGGCCAACCGCGGTAGGGCCGCTCGCCAGCAATGTGGCATTGTTCGCGGTCAGGGCGCCGTTGATGACCCGCGCGGCGAAGGCGCCCTGGCCGGAGGTGCTGACCGACGTGCCGTCCACCGAAATCGCCGCCCTGGCGCCGCGGGCGTAAAGGCCGTGGGAATTGGTGCCCTGCGTCTGGATGGAGCCGCCGGTCAGGCTCAGTGCCACGTTGTCAGTGGCCGTCGTCCCCCATGCCGTCGCGCCGGGAGCATTATCTTGCGTGGATATGGCCGTAACGTTGGTGCCGATCACGCGGGAATTCGCGCCATAACTGAGCAGGTTGTATCCCGAGACGCCCTGCGTGGTCACTCGTGCATTTTGCAGCGTGATGGTCGACCCCATGACCGCATAGACGCCGTAGGCCGACGCGCCGGACGCGGTCACCGTGACATTGGATGCGTTGATCGCGGCGGCGTTCGCGAACAGGCCGCTGCCGCTGGCTCCCGTCGTGGTGATGGTGGTGCCATTGACGGTGGCATCCGAGCCGATGGAACCGACGCCATAGGCCACGTCGCCGGCGGTGGAGATCGTACCGCCCGTGATCAATAAACTGCCGCGCACGCCATTCAATGCGTTGGCAAGCGCCCCATAGGCGCCATAGGTGCCGGTGCCATCCCGATAAGCATTGCCACGTGTCTGGATGGCGACGTTATTGAGCGTCACTCGACTGCCGAAGGCATAAGCGCCCGACGCGCCCAGGCCTTCGGTGAGGATATTGGCCCCCGTCAGGGAAATACTGCTGTTGTGGCTGGCGACCGCGCCGTAGGAACCGACGGGCAGACCGCCAACAATGCCGTAGCCGCCAGTGGTATGGATATTCAGGCCGCCGGTGGAGACCGCCGATACCCCGGTATTTCGTGTCCACAGCGCGGCCGACGCATTGCCCGTGGTCGTGAGGGAGGTGGTGACGCCGGGCGTTGCGCCGCTTCGAAAGCTGATCGTACCGCCCGTGGCGTAGATGGCGAATGCATTGAAGTTGCTTGCGGAAAATGACACCGGCCCGGGGCTCGACCCGGCCGCGGGATCGACAATCAACGTCCCGCCCGTCACGGACGACGTCGTCCCTGCGGTGGTGATCGTGGTGCCGCCCACCACGGTGGTGGTGCCGCTGCCCACGTTGACGGGCGTTCCTATCGTTCCCGGTCCGACTGTCTGGGCACAAACGTAGGTTGCCGCGGGTAATAATGACCCCGTCGTTGCCAGGGGGTATAACCAACGCAGCGCCGAGCGCCGCGGACCCGATGATCCTGATACTAACCAGCGTTTCATGACCATTCTCCCGAAGTTGCGAGACAAAACTCACACGGCAAGACTTGATGAAACTGGCAATATCTCTGATTTGGGAAAAAATCCTAGCACACACCCGGGTTTTTAGTCGCAAAAAATAGACTATCGCTTCGCGGCGTAAGCAAGACGTGGCGAAAATGCCGCTAAGGCCCCATTAATGTTAGTGCGCCCTGTTAATCCTCTAAAAACATGTGACGGCGACGACTTTTTAAAACAGACCGGCAGCCCGCATACTGATTCAGTCGCCTTTGCACTCGATTCCAGGAATAATCCAGGCGCTTCCCCCGGGAGCGGAAAACATCCACGCCGCAATAGGGAGAGTGCCACTATCCCATCCAAAACCTGGTGTTTTCACAGACCATTATTTCCCCGCCCCCACCGCCGGCGGCACATGCGGCAGGAACGCCCCCGCCACCTCGAACGCGCATTCTTCCCGCGCAATATCGATCACCCGCGACACCACCGGATTGACGATGCTCTTCTTGTGCACCGCGTAGTAATTGATCGTCGGCAGATCCGGCTGGACATCCAACTGGCACAGCGCCCCGCGCTCGACCAGCGGCGCGAAATACGCTCCCGGCAGATAGCTGATGCCCAATCCCAGCATGGTCAGCTGCGCCATCATGCCCAGGCTGTTGCAGGTCAGCACCCGCTTGACCGACAGGCCCTGCTCGGCGAACCAGGCATCGTATAGATGCGACAGCGCCGAATTGGTCGGCTGTGAGATCACCGGGTACGGCGCCAGGTCCTGCGGCGCCAGCCTTGCCGAGAAATCGATGTCCAGCGACGGGCTGGCCATCCAGACGTTGGTCACCGCGCCCAGGTGGACGCAGTCGTATTGATAGCTCCAGAACGGTCCCGGCATGATGGCCAGGTCCAACTGATCCTGCTCCAGCCGCTCATACAGCGTGATGCCGCCATCGATCTCGGGCATCAACTGCACCTTGGGATAGCGCAGGCTGATCTGGTTGACCAGCCGCGCCAGCCAGGTCATGCCGACCAGCTCGGTCACGCCCAGCCGCACCACGCCCTCGAAACTGGCCGGGTCGGCCATGTTCTGCACGATGCGGCTGTTCAGGTCCAGCATCTCGCGCGCCAGCTCGAACAGCTTGCGGCCCTGGGCCGTCAGCACCAGCTTCTTGGCGCGGCGCTCGAACAGCGGCGCACCGGCGAAGGCTTCGAGTTCCCCTACCCGCTTGGCGACCGCCGACTGGGTGGTGTGCAGCTTGCGCGAGGACGCGCTGAAGCTGCCCAGTTCCGAGCTCCAGTAGAACGCCTCCAACTGTTTGAGGGTGTACATCGCGGCGGTGGACGTGAAATGCATGAAGAACCCTCACATTATCGTCGACAGGCGCGCGGCTGCGCGCCGTCCGGTCCACAAGGAACGCCGACGGCAAGCTCCGCGCCCGCACTACCCCCGCGGATGCAGGATATCCGCCAGAAACCGCTGCGCCCGCGGATGCCGCGGCGCGCTGAAGAAGCGCTCCGGCGTATCCACCTCCAGGATCTCGCCCGCATCCATGAACACCACCCGGTCGCATACGTCCCGCGCGAAACCCATCTCGTGCGTCACGCAGACCATGGTCATGCCGTCCTTGGCCAGGCCCTTCATCACCTGCAGCACCTCGCCCACCATCTCCGGGTCGAGCGCGCTGGTGGGCTCGTCGAACAGCATCACCGGCGGTTGCAGCGCCAGCGCGCGGGCGATCGCCACGCGCTGCTGCTGGCCGCCCGACAGCGAACCGGGATAGGCGTCGATCTTGTGCTCCAGCCCCACCCGCGCCAATAGCTGGCGCGCCAGCTCGGTGGCCTGCTTGCGCGGCTGCTTGCGGATGTTGACCGGCGCGAACACCACGTTGTCCAGCACGCTCATGTGCGGAAACAGGTTGAACTGCTGGAACACGAAACCGATCTTCTGGCGCAGCGCGTTCAGGTTGACGCCCTTGCCGTAGATGTCGGCGTCGTCGATCAGGATGCGGCCCTTCTCGATGGGTTCCAGGCGGTTGATGGTGCGGATCATGGTGGACTTGCCCGAGCCCGACGGCCCGCACACCACCAGCACCTCGCCGCGCGCGACCGACAGGTCCACGTCCTTCAGGACGTGATGCACGCCGTACCATTTGTTGACTTTCTCAAGCTTGATCATGATGAATTCCGATAAGCGCCTGGCCCTAGGCCATGGCGCGCTGGCGGCGGATGCGCAGGTCCAGCCAGGACAGGCCGCGGCTCAGGCTGAAGCACACCAGGAAATAGATGATGGCCAGGACGCCGAACACCTGCAGCGGCTTGGTCAGCACCAGGTTGTTGACCTGGTTGGCGGCGAACGTCAGTTCGTTCACGCTGATCACATACCCCAGCGAGGTCTCCTTGATGGTCGAGACGAACTGGCTGGTCATGCTGGGCAGCACGTTGAACAGCGCCTGCGGCAGCACCACCCGGCGCATCGTCGTCCAGTAGCCCACGCCCAGCGAGCGCGAGGCCTCGATCTGGCCGCGCGGCACCGCCTCGATGCCCGAGCGGATCACCTCCGACAGATAGGCGCTCTCGTACACCACCAGCGCCGCGATCAGCGTCCAGAAGCCGCTGATCACCTGCCCCGTCAGCTTCGGAATGACGAAGTACGCCCAGAAGATCAGCATCAGCAGCGGCATGCCGCGCACCACGTTGACCAGCGTCTTGCTGGCCACGCGCAGCCAGCCAAACGGACTGACCCGCGCCAGCGCGATGGCCAGCGCCAGCGGCAGCGACAGCGCCAGGCCGCACAACGCCAGGATCAGCGTCAGCGCCAGGCCGCCGAGCGGCCCATTGGGGTATTGGCCGACCAGCAGCGTCGGCCAGTATTGCGACAGGAGATCAAGCACCGTGGCCTCCCCGGTTCAGGCGGTAGCGCGCATAGATGCGCGAGCCGATCAGCATGATGAGGAAGGATCCCAGCAGATACATGAGGGTCGCCGCGCCAAACGTGGCGAAGGTGCGGTAGGTCTCGTTCTCGATCTCGCGCGCCTGGTAGGTCAGCTCCATCACGCCGATGGCCATGGCCACGCTGGTGTTCTTGAACAGCAGCAAGGCGCGGCCCACCAGCGGCGGAATGGAAATCCGCACCGCCTGCGGCACGATCACGAAGCGCATGCATTGCAGGTAGCTGGCGCCCAGCGCCCGGGCCGCCTCGAACTGCGTGCTGGGAATGGCGCGCAGCCCGCTGCGGATGTCCTCGGCGATATAGGCGGCCGACCCCAGCGCCAGCGCGATCGCCGCCAGCGACATCTCGGCGTTGTGCTGGTACAGCCACATCCGGAAACCCTCCGGCAGCAGCTCGGGCATGCCGAAGTACCAGAACAGCACCTGCACCAGCAGCGGCACGTTGCGGTGGTATTCCACATAGGCGTCGACCAGCCAGCGGCACGGCGCCAGGTTGGTGGCGCGCACCACGACCAGCGTCACCGCGATCGTGAACGCCATCACCCAGGACACCAGGAACAACTGCAGCGTCACCACCATGCCGCTGGCCAGCAACTGGTATTGCGAAGCGTCAAGTAGGCTCATTGCGCGGTACCGGCGTTCAGCCCGCGATGGGGCCGATCTTGAAACCGCGCTCGAGCTTGTACGGCGTCTGCGCGCCAAACCACTTGTCGAACAACTGCGCGGCCACGCCCGAGCTTTCCGCCTCGTCCAGCGCCTGGTTCACCACCGCCAGCATGCCCGGCTCCGACTTGCGCACGCCCAGGCCCCACGGCTCGTCGAACACCGACTTGGCGATCACGCTGACCGGCGCCGTCGGCGGGCTCTGCAGCACCAGGCGCACCAGCACCAGCTCGGACGCGAACTGCGCGTCCACCTTCTTCTGCTGCAGGGCCAGATACGTGGCCGAGCTGTCGCCGTAGCCGATCACCTGCGACTTATCGAGAATGCGCTTGATCTCGCGCTCCGAACTGGAACCCTTGGTCGCGCCAACGCGGCGGCCGTTCAGCGACTCGATCGTGTCCAGCCCCGAATCCTTGCGCACCAGCAGCTTCTGCGGGCTGACGTAGTACGCGTGGCTGAAAGCGATCTGCTGGGCGCGGTCCGGCGAATAGCCCAGGTTCGCCGCCAGGATGTCGACGCGACCCTCGTTCAGCTCCGGCACGCGCGCCGCCACCGACAGCAGCTTGTAGCTGATCTTCACGCCCAGCTTGTCGGCCACCAGCTTGCACACGTCCACGTCATAGCCCACCAACTGGCGCGTCGTCGCGTCCTGGAAGCTGAACGGCTGCGACGTGCCCAGCGTGCCGCAGATCAATTCGCCGCGGGCCTTGATGTCCGCGACCTGGTCGGCGCGGGCGCCAGCGCCCAGCGACAACGCGGCCAGGCCCAGGCAGGCGGCGATAAGTGAATGGCGTTTCATGGTGATTCCCCTTGTGTTGTGGTTTGAACAGAAAAACGGAACCGGCCCGCTCGTTGGCGGGCCCGGGAACAACTAGACGAGCTTGGCGCAGGCCTCGCGGATGCCCGCGCAGCCCTGCCGGATATCGTCCAGCGACGCCGCGAACGACAGCCGGAACGTGCCCGGCGCGCCATAGGCATGACCGTCGATCACCGCCACGCCAGCCTCGCGCAGCAGGTAATGCGTCAGGTCGGTATCGCTGCGGATCTCGACGCCTGCCGGCGTGCGCTTGCCCAGCAGCCCCGAGCAATCCGGAAACACGTAGAACGCGCCCTGCGGCATCACGATCGCCAGCCCCGGCGTGCCGGACAGCTCCGCCACCGCCAGATCGCGGCGCTCGCGGAAAACGCGGGCGAACTCCGTCACGCAGTCCTGCGGCCCCGACAGCGCCTCCAGCGCCGCCGCCTGGCTCACCGACGACGCGCCCGACGTGCTCTGCGACTGCAGAATCGCCATCGCCTTGATCAGCTCGTCCGGCCCGGCGCCGTAACCGATACGCCAGCCCGTCATCGCATAGGCCTTGGACACGCCATTGACCACCAGCGTGCGCGCCGCCAGCGCCGGCGCCACCTGCAACGGATGCACCGTCGGCGCGTCAGTGAAGTTCAGCCGCGCATAAATATCGTCCGTCATCAGCCAGACATGCGGATGACGCTCGAGCACCGCGGTCAGCCCGCGCAGCTCGTCGGCAGTGTAGACCGAGCCCGTCGGATTGCTGGGCGCGTTCATCATCAGCCACTTGGTGCGCGGCGTGATGGCGCGCTCCAGCGCCTCGGGCGTCAGCTTGTAATCCGTGGCCGGCGAGGTCGGCACCGTCACCGGCACCCCGCCGTTGACCAGCACCATGTCCGGATACGACACCCAGAACGGCGCCGGAATCAGCACCTCGTCGCCCTCGTTCAGCGTCGCCGCCAGCCCGTTGAAAATCACCTGCTTGGCGCCCGTGCTGACAATGATGCGCGCCGCCGGGTAATCGACGCCGGTCGCTTCCAGCAGATGCGTCCGCGCCGCCTTGCGCAGCGCCACCGTGCCCTGGGCCGGCGGATACTTGGTCTCACCCCGGTTCATCGCGGCCGTGGCCGCCTGGCGAATATGCTCCGGCGTCGAGAAATCCGGCTCGCCGATCGTCAGGTCGATGATGCGCCGGCCCTGCTCGCGCAGCTCGGCGATGATGGCGCGCGCCGCCACGCTGGGCGACAGCTTGATGCGCTTGATGCGGTCGGCGACGATGCTGGCGGCTTGCGGGGGCTGAGTCTGAGCCTGGGTTTGCGTCGGGGTTTGGTTCACTTCGTGGCTCCCGTCTTCTCGGCCAGCGTCTTCTCCAGCCAGGGCTTGGTGTAGGTGCCGGCGCGCAGCTTCTCCTTGGCCACCGCCTCGTCGGCTTCCTTCTTGGTCGCCAGCGCCAGCACCGCCGCGGCATGCTCGGCGGGAATCACCACCACGCCGTCGGCATCGCCGACCACCACATCACCCGGGTTGACCACCTGGCCGCCCACCGACACCGGCACATTGATCTCGCCCGGACCATCCTTGTACGGCCCCTTGTGCGACACCGCGCGCGCAAAGCAGCCGAACTGCCCCTGCGCGAACACATCCAGGTCACGCACCGCGCCGTCGATCACGAACCCGGCGATGCCGCGCCCCTGCGCGTCCATCATCATCAACTCGCCGACCAGCGCATTGCTGGTATCGCCAGCGCCATCGACCACGATCACGTCACCCGCGCCACCCAGCGAAATCGCCTTGTGGATCATCAGGTTATCGCCCGGCCGCGTCTTCACGGTCAGCGCCAGGCCAACCGTGCGCTGGTTGCCGGCGTGCAGCGGACGCAGCCCGCTGACGCCGTACAGGCGGTTCATGCAATCGCTGATCTGGGCCGAACCAATGGCGGCAAAACCGGCCAGCACGTCAGCGGCGACGGCCGGCGCGGGCCGGGGAAGAATGCGGTATCCGATGGGATTCATAGCGAGGAATTTTCTTGAAGGCGTGAACGGCAATAAGCGAACACTCATTACAAGGCCTCGCGGGGCGATCCTCAAAACGATATAAATTCCCGGTTATGTAGGAATTATTTTCGTGGATGTTATTGGATCGCGGGGGGAGCGTTGTGGGTGGGGCTGGGGGCTTTCCTGTCGTCGTCGGGTTGCAGGGCCTGGTCGAGCATGGCTTCGGTCAGGGTGCCTAGGTGCTCGCAGAGGCTTTCGACGCCGCCCATCAGGGCGGTGACTGCCCAGGGGTCCAAAGGTGGGGAGCCGGTGGCGTCGGGTTCGGACGCGCTGTTGCCGACCATGCGGGCGATGGTCTGGATGGCGTAGCGGGTGCGGTCTAGTTGGTGGAGGTGGGAAAGGGAGACGGGGCCGGATTCGCGGTCGGTGTCGATTTGCCAGGGGTTTTGAGTGAGGGGGTGCAGCATGAGGGACTGCCTCCTATAGGAGTTAAGCCGCGAACCGTTGCGGCTGTCTACGCCTATAGCTTTCCGGCTTCCAAACCGGCACCGGGAGAGGTGATGGTCATGAGTGTATGGCGACATGGTGGCATGTTGGACGCAAGAGGGGCAATTTCGCCATTGGTAGTAGCGTCAATGGTCACTTTCGACCCATACCGGTCGCCCCCACACCTTCAGTTCCAAGCCCCGCAGGATTCATCCCGCCCCCAAATTGCCTTCAGATATTCGGAATAGATAAAATATATTGAAAGAAGTAACTGACTGAGATTGCATCGAGCCGTTTGTTGGCGTCTGCATCATAAAAAGGTACAGCATGGTCGCACCACAAGAGCATGAATACTCAGTAATGGGTGGAGCAAATCGGTCAAGCGTTGGGCGGCTTCTGAGTCTCGCTGCCAGTGCCATCTCGGGAACACTTGTGTTTGCCGTTCTGTACACAGTTGACTTGGCAAAGCAACTTGGCTGGAACGCCAACGTTCCCCCGACACTGCTCTCCCTGGTAGGCGCCGGCGCGGTCTTTGGCGTTCTGTATTGGGTCCTAAACAAATGGGCCTGGAAGTGGCCCGGTGTTGGCCTACTGCTTAAAGTGCCCGACATTTCGGGCACCTGGGATTGCCAGGGTAAAACGATCGCCGCTGACGGATCGACGAAGTTCGAGTGGTCGGCCGAAGTAGTCATTGTTCAGTCGTGGGACAAGTTGAGAATTCGGCTGGCGACTCAAACGTCCGGATCGAGCAGCATCTCTGCCGCGCTAGCACACGACACCGTCGATGGATTCGTCCTGCTCTATCACTACCGAAACGATCCACGGCCGAAGGCCGTTGAACTGAAGACTCACACAGGGTGCTCCGTTATGACGATTGCAAAAAACTTACGGTCTGCCGAGGGCGAGTATTTTACGGGGCGAGGTCGTATGACCTTCGGCGTTATGAAATGGACCAAGAGGATCTGATGGCGACCGATATCGACAAACGCCTCGCGCAACTGCGCGCTCGACGCGATGGATCTGATCGTTTGACCATGGACAGCGCAGTCCAGAATGAAATTTTGAGTAAGGCGTTAGGCACTGGCACGCAAACTATCCAAGAATCGTGGGAGAAGCGCGCAAGCATCGACAGCAAGCACACTCTGTATGCGTTGGGTGCCATGCAGCCCGTTAGCGCCACTTACACACGAGTGAGTGTAGAAACCGCGGAACGAATCGGAAATCAGCTTCGTTCCAGACTTGGCAAAGCGGGAATAGACGCGGAGTTCCGCCTTCAGGGTTCAGTACCGCTGGACGTTCATATCCGTAGAGTAAGTGACGTTGATCTGTTGACAATTGACACAGGTTTCTTGGTCTACAGCACATCTGGAGTGCAAAGCCAGGCCGGCTATTACTTGAATACATCCAAAAATTCCCTCTCAGTGCTTCAAACGCTTCGCAAGCAGATAGAGATCGAGCTGCCTCTCGCGTTTCCCCAAGCAATCGTCGATACAACGGGTGCGAAAGCTGTCAAGATCCATGGAGGCTCCCTACCTCGGATGGTAGACGTTGTACCAGCCCACTGGTATGACACTAATGACTACCAAGCCAATAGAACGGAATCAGATCGAGGCATTCAAATTCTCGACAAGAAGGCAGGGATCTCACTGACTAACTTTCCGTTTTTGCATATCAGAAGGATCATCGATAAATGCAACAACGTCGGCGGAGGTCTGCGGAAGGCGATTCGCCTATGTAAAAGTGTAAAGGCCGACGCTGAGTCGGAGGGGAATGCGATCTCGCTCCCTAGCTTCGACATCGCCTCGATGATGTATCACGCCGATGTTGGCAATCTGGCTTTTGGCCAATACTTCGAGCTTATGATATTGGCGGAGGCCCAACGCCATCTTGACGTCTTGGCTCGAAACAACGAATACGCAGAAACTCTGATGGTGCCAGATGGCTCCAGGCGCATAATCGACACGCCTGCGAAGTGGCGAGGGTTGCTCTCGTTGTCCCTCGAAATGGACGATCTACTTCGGCGAGTTGCCGCGGAACATGGAGTATCTGGCTCCCTGGAGGACTGCCGAAACGCGATCCGGTTCTTGAACCAGTAGCACATTCGAAACTCAGAGGATACGGTCATTGCGCTGCGCCAGGTCACAAATAGGAATTTGATGTCAACATACCTAGAGCGGGCGTTGTTTGTGGTAGCGCCTCAGAATTTCGGAAAGAACACTTTGCTACGGTCAATGTTTAATGATCCTCGGCTCGGAAATAATGGGGAAATACCTAAAGCGCGGAGGCTTCGTGACGTCGTCCGGCTCAGTGGCGAGCGTCGGCTATATCTGCGTCTGACTTCGCCTCATGAGGGTGGAGAAACGCTAGGCGAATTTATTGGAAATACAAAGAGCAAGATGGTCGATGGGCGTTGGTGCTTCGCTGGCCGCTGCATCCCTACCCGCCAAAAAAAATGCCGACCGCAGCTTCCGCCATTCAACATTTCATCAAAAATTTCGACCCGGAGTGGGTGCGGGCCATGCTTTTGTGGCCTAGCCACTATCGTGACGATGACGATATTTTTGGTTCAGACGTCGTAGAGGGGCTGCTAGGCGTTCTGGAGAGAATTTGACAAGCGAGTGGAAACCATGTGCGTAATTCGGAGGCACCGATAATGAAAGTTCGTTGGTCGCCGATCAGCCCCGCAGCACGTGTACGTGACGTTAGCCGAATGCTGGCGAAAGTGCTTCCGTACGGGGCCTATCCGTAGTTTCGTGGCCATAGCGCCACTTGTTGATAAAAAGTGGTTTGTAGGGTCGAAGCGTGATATCCCGACCCGCTCTCTCAACAGTCTGGGGCTGGCAAGTACCGCCGGCACGCGCGAGACGTCAGCGACACGCAATGCGGCCACGGCCCGTCAAGGATGAGCGAGAGGCGAACCCAAAGCAGCGCAGCCGTCTAGGATGACGCAGTCGATCTTCATGGCGAACCAGAACCATCAGCGCGCACGCGCGACCGAAACATATGCTAATCTTCATCCGCCCGGCATTAGGCTTACATTTGTGCGCCTATCATCCCCATAATCTCATTGTCACTCCGTGATATGACTTATCGCCATGGGGTCCTCTCATGGTATTGAATTGGTTAAAGTCGTGCGCTTTGCGCTAGGTTTGCCGGGCTTGAGATGGAGGACGATAACTATGTCAAAAGACAAAACTTATCGCCTAGTCTGCAGAGTCCTGCATGTCTCGATTCTGGCCGCAAGGCTGGTAAACGAGATCTGGCAGCTTTGCAGCACGGCGTTTAACTACCCACCATCATGGCATAGAAGACATGGCCTTTCATGAGTTGTGGGAGGAGCGGTTTGAGCTTGCTCCTGGCAAATGGGTGTTTGTGCCGTCCGCAGAGTCACGAGAGCGAGGCGAACGTATCACCTCGAAAATCAAAGAAAAGTGGCAAGCTCCTGCATACTTCTACCATTGTCACCACGGCGGCCACGTTCGAGCCATTAAACAACATTTGGCCAACACCCATTTTTGCTGTGTAGACATAGAGAGCTTCTTCACAAGCATTAATCTCAGCAGAGTGACCCGAGCGCTGAAGCAGTACTTTGGGTATGAGGTCGCACGCGAGTTCGCCCGCGATTCAGTGATCCGATTAGTTGGCGATGTAGATTCCCAGTACATCTTACCTTTCGGCTTCGTCCAGTCCCCGATTATTGCCTCCGTGTGCCTTGACCAAAGCGCGCTAGGACGAGTACTGCATGAATTGGCCTCCAAACCAGACATTACCGTAAGCGTCTACGTCGATGACATCATTCTCTCCGGTAGCGACCCATATCGTCTTCAACAGGAATTTGAAAGTATCAAAGCGGCTGCAGATAGGTCTGGCTGGAAAGTCAGTACGAGCAAGACACAGCCGCCCGGTGAACAGATATTGTCGTTCAACATACACCTATCCCAAGGGAACCTCACCATTTCTTCAGAAAGAATGGGGTTATTTGTTGATGCCTATCTCCAGGCGACATCCGACCATCAAAAAGAAGGGATGTTGAGATACATCCGCTCAATCAACGCCGCTCAAGCTACGTTCTTTGAGGTCATGGACGCTCATCCCTAACCCTGCTGACGCAGGCTTACGCGGACGACACATCCGAGTCTGACGCGCTACTCGACCAAGTTGCGAAGAATTGGCGCAGGTACTGGCAACGCAATCTGTGCTCAAACTGAAAAGACATCCACTTCGGCGGACTGCCTGGTCTTTGGCCGACAGCAGATCAGGCCTGACGCCCACTTCCGACCTGGGGCAGACATTCCCGGCCATAAAAGCGGCTATTCTTTGTGCGCTTGCCCCAATTCAAGGTGCGTGTCTCTTCTTGGCCGCGAGCCAACGCGGGTGACTGGGCGCTTCCGGCCCGGGAACGTGTTTTAGAGGCGCCAGGCGGTTTGTTGAGGCTCTCGCGGTCTAGTGGATGGCGTTGCAGACCTAAAACGGCACATCTCCCTCAAGGCTATTTGCGAGATCCACCAAGAAAATTATTTGTGACGCGCACACAGCTAGAACGTACTCAGTGATGTCAGCAGAGACCTTCCCTCCCGTGGTGGCCCCATGAGCCACTCCTTCAGCCCCACTTCGGAAGGCGTAAATGCCCGTGAGTGTTTGTATGAGTGCCTTCGGAACCGACACAACGTCCGTCGTTCCGAACCATTTGATCAAATCTCCCAGTGTCGACGCCTTTGCCATTGGAAAAAGCACCTTGCCGGTTGCCTCAACCGCACATACTGCTTCCTTGACCGCATTCTCGAAATCTGGCTTGGTAGGGTGCTGGAAGAACTGCCGCGCCTTCTCGAAATGCTGACGCGCACTGATCAATTCCACTGCACCCAGTACTACGTGAGCTTTTGACGATAGCTCTACAGTGTGCTTCCGCCCTCTTCGCCGAACTGCGCCATCGGTAAACTCGTAAGCGAGCGATTCTTCAAGAAAGAGTCGCTGTAGTTCAGCAGCTATGTAGGCTTGCGAATCAGCACGTGAGATCTCCTCAGTGTAATTGCCGTAGCCGTCCTCCCATCCAACCTGATTTGGAAGTCGAGAATACAGACGCTCACAGAAGTCGTAGATCTTTGGCCATTCTAGCTTCTGCAGCGCTGAAGTGGCGTTAGCCTGCGCCTGCTTAAGACTTGACACCGAGGAAGTGTCATACGACACAAGCTCAAATCGACCGGTCCGGTGAAGCTCGCGAGCTATTACGACCCAGTCAGCCACATACCTTCTTTCGACAAGGTCGGCTAATAGATGAAGTAGGCCTGCCCTAGCTGTGTCTGGAAAGTCAGCATCGACTTGCCGATGCGATTGATTAGTCCGCGCGGAAAAGGGGATCGGTGAAGTTTGGATCATGTCTCGGTGGCCAAGCATGGATACACATTATTAATGCTTTGGAGATTGTGAACTGGTTCGAATAGCGCTAGCTCGGGCGAGCTGAGTCAGAGCAACCGCCAGAATAAAACTATCCGCCCAACTGCCTCCGCACAGTTGCCAAAATTTCTTCGGAAAGCGTCGGGTTGCCCGCCGCCGTGGCGCGGGCGAGGATCAACGCACCAACCATGCTGCTAAGGGTCACGATGGCCTGCGCGCGTCTGGCCGGGTCATCCCCCTGAAGCTCGCCCATGAAGCGTTGAAAGTTGCGTTCCACCCCCTGCGCAAAAACCTCTGACATTTCCGGCCCTGCCCTGGCAACGTCTGCCACCAGTGCGGCAACAGGGCAACCCTCTCCGGGGTGATCGCGGTGGAACGGGGAAAGATACCCATACACCAGTGCGCGGAGTCCGCCCGCAGATGCGCCATCCGCCTCCGGGGACTCCGATCCCTCTTGCGGCGTAATCGTCCACTCAAACGCGCGCGTGCATGCCTCGCGAGCGAGGGCATCCCGGGACTCGAAGTGCCGGTAAAGCCCGCCATGGGTCAACCCCGCCTCGCGGGTGATCTCGGCCAGGCCCACGCCATCCAGGCCCTTTTCTCGATAGAGGCGCGCGGCGGCGTCCACGATTCCTTCGCGGTTCTTGGCGGCCTGTGCTTTGCTGACTTTCATAGGTTAGATGATACCCCTCATCAAAATTGATTTATGATTACGATCATCATCAATAATATTACTCTCAGCCCGTCGCAAGGGCTGGGTTCAATTGCGGAAGGTGCGGTATGGAACGTCGGGTAGTCATCACCGGTCTGGGCTTGGTGTCCCCTCTCGGATGCAATGTGGAGCTGGCCTGGCAACGCTTGCTGGCGGGCCAGTCCGGAATACGCGCCTTGGATGCGGCGGTTGGCGAAGGCACCGGCGTTTCCATCGCTGGCCGGGTGCCAAGCCAGGAGGAGGATCCGCGAGCCGGATGGCGCGCCGAAGCCGTCATCCCGGCAAAAGAGCTACGCCGCATGGACCGCTTCATCGCATTCGCATTGGGCGCGGCGGATCAGGCCCTGGCACACGCACAGTGGCGCCATCCAACCGCCGAGCAGCAGGAGCGCGCGGCAACCATCATCGGCTCTGGCGTGGGCGGTTTCAGCACCATTGTCGAAGCTGTGCGAACCACGGATGGCAAGGGGCCGCAGCGCTTGTCGCCTTTCACCGTGCCGGCTTTCCTGGCCAATCTGGCGGCGGGACAAGTGTCGATCAGGCACCAGCTAAAGGGTCCGTTGGGAGCGCCAGTGACAGCCTGTGCCGCCAGCATCCAGGCCATTGGCGATGCGGCGCGCCTGATTCGGAATGACGAAGCCGACATGGCGCTCTGCGGCGGTAGCGAAGCCACCATCGACAAAGTGGCGCTAGGCAGCTTTGCGGCGGCTAAGGCGGTGAAGACCCACTGCGACAGCGAGCCCGCGAAGGCTTCCCGCCCGTTTGACCTGGCCCGGGACGGCTTTGTCATGGCCGAAGGCGCGGGGCTATTGGTGCTGGAGGGGCTGGATCATGCGTTGGCTCGCGGTGCCAAGCCGCTGGCGGAAGTCGTAGGCTACGGCACTTCCGCCGATGCCTATCACGTCACTTCCGGGCCGGAAGATGGTTCCGGCGCCGCCCGATCGATGCGCGCGGCGTTGCGGCAGGCGCGGTTGCAACCCCATGACATTCAACATCTGAATGCTCATGCGACATCCACGCTTGTCGGTGACCGAGGAGAGCTGGCGGCCATTCGCCAAGTGTTTGGAGCAGGCTCTGGCCCCTCCATTACGGCCACGAAATCCGCCATGGGCCACATGCTGGGAGCCGCTGGCGCGGCCGCCGCGATTTTCACTATATTGGCCTTGCGTGACCAGATTGCGCCACACGTGCTCAACCTGGAACATCCAGATCCGTTGGCAGACGGCCTGGACCTGATCGCTGGAAGTGCGCGCGCTCATGCCATGGAGCATGCCATGCTCAACGGATTTGGTTTCGGTGGCGTCAATGCGTCATTGGTTCTCAAGCGATTTTCAGCCTGAGCCCTGCCTCGCGGGTGAGGCGCTTCTGCCCTGGATCACGCCCGCCCCGCGCTCCCGCCCCAAGAGAGCTCAGCGCCTCCCCGGCAACATCCGCACCAGCGTGTTGTCCCGAAACACATAGTGATGCAACAGCGCCGCGGCGGCATGCAGCCCCACCAGGAAGTAGCCCACCGTGGCCAAGGTTTCATGCAATTCCTTGACCTGATCGGCCAGGGCTTTGTCCGGGCTGACCAGCGCCGGAACCTCCACCCCAAACAACGGAATCACCTTCCCGCCCGCGCTGAGCGTCAACCACCCCAAAATCGGCGTGACGATCATGAACGCATACAACGCGTAATGCATCACCCGTGAAAGCACATCCTGCCACCTCGGCATCGGCGGCCGCACGCCAGGCGCCGGGCCCGAAGCCACCCGGATAACCACCCGCAAAACCACCAACCCGATCACGCACAGCCCCAGCGAGAAATGCAGGGCCTTGACGTTGTTGTACAGATCGGTGCCTTTGGTGGCCAGCCCGCGCAATTCCATACAGGCGTAGACCAATGCCAGGACCACGAGCATGAGCCAGTGCATGGTGATCACGAGGCCTGCGTACTGAGTATCGGAGTTCTTGATTTTCATGTTTCTTCCTTGTCGTCAAAACGCCTACGGACAGCCTGGTTCGATAATCGCCCTGCCCTCGGCGCCCTGCGTGGGCGCGTCGGGAGGTCTCCAGGGATCAACATGGGTCATCACGTTCAATACACGATGCCGCTGCATGACGCGCTGGCGCGCTTGCACGGCGATCTTGTGGCCTTCGTCGACAGTCAGCCCGGCGTCGATTTCCAGGTGAGCGTCAACGACGATCATATCCCCCATTTTTCGGGTGCGTAGATCATGCACGCCTTGAATACCCGGGGTGTCCAGCAAGGTGCGCTGGATCGCGGCGGCTTCGCCTTCGTCGATGGCGCGGTCCAGCAGGTCGTGCAAGGCGTCCCAGCCGAAGCTCCAGCCCATTCGGGCCACCATGAAGCCCACGATGGCCGCGGCGATGGGGTCCAGTATCGGGTAGCCCAGCAGGTTGCCGATGATGCCCAGGCCCACCACCAGCGACGAGGCCGCGTCGGAGCGCGCATGCCAGGCGTTGGCCACCAGCATGCTGGACTTCACGCGCTTGGCCACGGCAAGCATGTAGCGGAACAGGGTCTCTTTGATGACCAGGGCGGCACAGGCCACCCACAGCGCGACGAGGTGGACCTGCGGGATCGCGTCGGGCTGCTCCAGCTTGGTCACGGCGGACCACAGCATGCCGCAACCGACCAGCAGCAACAAGACGCCCAGCGCCAGGGACGCCGCGGTCTCGTAGCGATAATGGCCATAGTGGTGGTCCGCGTCGGCTGCTTTCTGGCCATGCCGGTTGGCCAGCAGCACGATGAAGTCGGCGATCAGATCGGAAGAGGAATGAATACCGTCCGCGATCAGGCCTTGGGACTTCGAGAAAATGCCGATGATGATCTGCGCGGTGGCGAGCACCACGTTCACGCCCACGCTCACCCAGGTGCTGCGGGCGGCGGCGGCGGCGCGTTCGGCCGGGCTGTGTTCATCGTCCTCCGGGTCTTCCAGCGGAGGCGGAAAGGCGGTCATGGTTCATGCTCCCGTTCTTGCAATCTAGCCTTGCGGCATGCGGGCTGGAGCATAAGCACCGAACCCTGAACGGATGATGAACGTGGAGAAACCGGGCGCCGCCCCCGGTCGCAACGAAGCCTGCCCTACGTTGCGCTCATCTCCTTCTCTTTCTCTTTCTTCATCTTTTCCTTGTCCTTTTTGGCGCCTTCGTGGTGCGACTTGATGGCGAGAAACATGCCCGTGCCCAACACGAGGATCTTGAACGTACCGAAGATTACAGGGACCCAAAAATTCATCATTTCCTCAAAACGCTGCTGCGGCAGCTGCATTTACTGCGCGTGGGCCGGGCAAAGCCAAACGGGCGACGGACGCGAGAACCACGAAACGTATCAGCCCGATTCAGCGCGGTGAGCGCCCTGCTCCCTCAAGCGTCAAATTCTACCGCCGAATCCATACAAACTCTTGAATGATTCGCTATGTATGTTTTTTATGAGCCAAACATGGCTTAAAAATCCATACATTTGGGCCGCGCGGCGAAAAGCGGCGACTCGAACCAGACATGGTGCGCTGCCCAGGGCGGCAACTGCGTTCAGCGCAGAGCGCGTAACAGCGCATCCGCGGTGACGACGGTGCAGTACTCGCCGTCCAGGTTGGCGAGCGACATGGCGTGGACATCCTCGGCGCTTCGCGCCGCCCCATTCCAGTCGGTCCGGGCGAAGGTGAAACAGCCGTCGGCCACGAGCCACGCCTGCAAGCCAAGGTTGCCAGCCATGCGCACCGTCGCCTCGACGGAATTGTTCGTGATGACGCCCGCCACGACCAACGTGTCGTGGCCATGGGCGCGCAGCCGCTTTTCCAGGTCGGTGCCGATAAACGCGCTGTTCGTCTGCTTGGGAATGATCGCTTCCCCCGCGATGGGCGCTGTTTCCGGCTTGAAGGCATGCCCTGGCTGGCCCGGCCGATAGTGAGACGCGGGATCCGTGGAGTCATGCCGGACGTGCCAGACCGGCCACCCCTGGGCGCGCCAATGGGCGAGGAGCCGACCGACCTGGCGCTCGGCATCGGGATTGTTGCGCTCGCCCCAACTGGGATGGTCGATCGCGCACTGCAGATCGATCAGCAGAAGGACGGCGCCGCGTGGGGCAAGTGGGGAGCGCATGTGGACAGGCCGGGGATTTTCGAATCGTTTGGCGGGTCGAGACGGGGCCGAAAAGCCGAGCGACGCCGACTATACCGCAGGCCAACCACGGTCGCCGTGCGGCCCTTCGGACGCGCCCAACGGCTTTGGGCGCAAAGTCCAGGGCCTTCGTCGGGCGATCAGGTCAACATCAGCGCGCCGCGCTCGCGCGGCCGGGCGCCGATGTCCTCGCGCCGCGCGGCATCCTCGCGCAAGCGGAACACACCCACCGCCCCCACCAATGCATGCGCCTGGTCCTGCATCGAGCCCGCCGCGGCCGCGGCTTCTTCGACCAGCGCGGCGTTCTGCTGGGTCACTTCGTCCATCTGCGACACCGCGCGGTTGACCTGCTCGATGCCGGTGGCCTGTTCCTGCGATGCCGCGGCGATCTCGCCCATGATGTCCGTCACGCGCTTGACCGAGGCGACCACCTCCTGCATCGTGGTGCCCGCGTTTTCCGCGTGGCCCGCGCCCTCGGCCACCTTGCTGACGGACGCTTCGATCAGCGTCTTGACCTCGCGCGCGGCCTGCGCGCTGCGTTGCGCCAACGACCGCACCTCGCCCGCGACCACCGCGAAGCCCTTGCCCTGCTCGCCCGCCCGGGCCGCTTCAACGGCGGCGTTCAGCGCCAGGATGTTGGTCTGGAATGCGATCCCGTCGATGACCGAGACAATCTCGGAAATCTTGCGCGAGCTGGCGGAAATATCGCCCATCGTGCTCACCACCGCCGACACGACGGCGCCGCCGCGCTGGGCGACTTCGGAGGCGCTTGCCGCCAGTTGATTGGCCTGGCGCGCGTTGTCGGCATTCTGCTTGACGGTCGACGCCAGTTCTTCCATCGATGCGGCGGTTTCTTCCAGCGACGCGGCCTGTTCTTCGGTCCGGCTGGACAAGTCCGCGTTGCCGGCCGCGATCTGCCCCGCGGCGCTGGAGATGGTTTCGGACCCGGCGCGAATGGTGCGAACCGCGCCGGCCAGCTTGTCCTGCATATCGTGCAGCGCACGCAGCAACCGACCGGTTTCATCGCGGGTGACGGCGTGGATGGGTTGCCCCAGATCGCCACGCGCCACGGTCTCCGCCACCGACACGGCCTGGGCAAGCGGCGCCGTGATCGACTTGGACACCCGCCACGCGAACAGGCCGCCCAGCACGACGGCCAGGCCCGACAGGACCAGGTTCAACATGCCCGCGTTGTCGATGACCTCCCGGCTGTCGGCGCTGGCGTCCGCCATCTCGGCCGCTTGAATCCGCGAAATCTCGATGATGTGGTCTTGCAGGCTGTCCAGAAGCGGAAGGGTCTCTTCCAGCAAGCGCTGGCGGGCGGCGTCGCGCTCGCCACGCTTGAGGAGCGCGCCCACGCCCTGGAATGACTTCACGTAGCGGCCGCGCACGTCTTCCAATAGCCGCAGTCGCTGACGTTCGTCTTCGGTGCTGAACAACGGCCGCAGGGTCTCCAGCGCCTGGTCAATCACCTTCCGATTGGTGTCGATGCGGGCAAACAGCGTTTCAGCGGCGCGGGGATCGGTATTGACGATCAACTCGAGGTTCGCGCGCGCATTGGCCCGCGTCGTCACGTCAATCCTGTTGATGGCGCTTGCCTCGGCCCAAGTCTGTTCTGTGATCGCCCGGTTGATGCCGCCGATGTGGGACAGCTCGTATTGCGACAGGCCAGTGAGCGCCAGTAGCAGGACAAGTACGGTGCCGAAGCCCAGCGTCAGCCGGGTGCCAATGGAAAGGTTGCCAAGAGTGAGACGCGAGCGCATGAATTTGTATTACGACAAAGGGAAAACCCCTAGTTTAGATTTCATGTCACATATAGCAATGATTTTGTAATGGAAGCTTGCGATTTCGCATGGCGGGGCGGAATTTTCTGTGGCTGCCAGCCGCTTCGGTATTCGGGGCGGCCGCACGCCTTTTTGCTTTTTCCTACGCCCGTGCGGGCGGCAGAAGGCCCGCGGCCCTTCCCCGCTAAGTGTCGCCGGAAGGCGTATTCGCGGAAATGAACCCTACCGGCAAGCGAAAGACTGCTGGAGCGCCTCGCTCACCAGCGGGCCGGCATTTTCCGCGAGACGGCTCGCCGGCAGCTTGGACAAGTAGCTGTACACCCTGTCTTTCAATTCGTGAGGAAGGACGCCGGTAGGGGCGCACCAGACCGTGCCTTGTGTCTGGTCGGCGATGCCGACGACGTAGGCCTGCGCATAGGAGGAAGCAAATTGGCGGCGAAGCGATGCATCGCGGAACTCCGAGGGCATCCGGCCTTCAAGGGCCGCGGCCAGCTCGGCGCCAGTAAAGTGCCAGGTCCTGGTTCCCTGCGCCTGGCAGACCGCGCAAGCGGACAGCATGATAACCAGTGGTAGCAATCGCATTGGAAATTCTGCCTCTTTGGCCCGCCTGGCGGCCCTGTCGTGTGTACGCGTTGTCCCTGCTGGACGCAGGTCCGGTCTCAGAGATGGTCGAGTTGATTGCGCGGGTGGAACGCCGGGTCCTCTTGGCCTTCCAGCATCGCGTCCACCATGGCCTCGAATGCGCCTGCGGCTTGGCCGAGTGCTTCGGACGCCAGGAATACGGAGCCGCCGTTTGCGGCGAGTTCCAGCGCCGCCACCGTTTTTCGTTCGTCTTCCTCGCCCCAGAGATAGTCGTGAACCACCGCAAGGCCACGGCCATCCGCCTCGAGAAAATCGGCCGCTCCGCGCGCTATCGAAAAAAAGACGATGAGGTCGTAGAGGTTTTCGGAATAGGTCAGCGAGCCTGCAACGAAGCGCGTTCCTTTACGATCGTAGGCCGCCACTTTGATGTTCTCGGCCTCCGCGGATGCCAGGATGGCCGCCAGCGCCGCGCGGTTGTCCGGATGGCGAGCCAGCATGGCGTCGCATTCCGCAATGAGCCTGCCCAGATCCTGATTGCTGGAGGCAGCCAGATCCTTGCCTTCGGAGAGATACCACTGGCCGCCGATGGAACGCCAGTCCGACCATCTTGATGCCGCAGGCGCCGGGGCCGCGAGCCATCTGGCAAGATTCTCGCGGGGCATCTGGAGGTTGAGAAAGGCGGAATAGGGTTCGGACATGGCAGCCAACGATTCCTCAGGTTCTGATCAACTTTGCTTTTACCAAATAAGGGCTGTCAGGCCAATTCTCGACAAGATTGCAACCAATGAGCGACTCCCCGATCTACATCGTCGATCTCGATGTCACCCTTGAAGACGCACCCGCCTTCGCCGACAGCGGCATGCGTTGGATGGAAGCAATGGGCATTGCTGTTCGTTCCACTATTGCCGAGGTCGCCTTTTCACCTGTCAGTCACGCGCCTGGCCCGGGCATCGCTCGATGGACCGATTGGGTAAACGAGCACAGCAATAACGGGATAGGGGCAATCGTGGGGCGCCGTGTCTACAACGCCGGACCGCAAAGCGTCGAGGGGCTGCGCTGCCCATGCTGCGCGGTAGAGCATGACGCAGCTTCTCTCCCTTGGAGAAAAATGATTTCCGCCTGGTATTCGGGCGAACTTGGCGCGCTCGAGTGCCCAAGCTGTCGACACTCGGACAGTATCAATCAATGGCGATTCTTGCCGCTCGCATGGGGATTGGGAAACCTCGCGTTTGGGTTCGATGGTCCTGGCGTAGGGGACGCACTTGCCCTGGAACTGGGAAAAGTCCTGGGGCATAGGATGGTCGTCGTGTTTGATAAGTTCTAGCCGCGAATAATTAATATGCGCCCGTCAATCGTCCCCTGCCCCCGCCGACGCATTCCTGGCCTCGGCCAGCGCCACCGTCAGATGCATCACCTTCTTCTTCAACTGATCCCGCTCGTCCGTCAGCCGCGCCAGCAACTCCCGTAGCCGCGCCACCTCCGCCGGCAAATCCGCGATATTCTCGATCGGAATATCCGGCACCGCCTCTTTCGGTGGCGGCGCCTTGGCCTGGCGCACTTCGCGCGCCGCCTGCTGCAATTCCTTTCTGCCGCCCGCCACCGCCGCGGCCTGCCGCTCGGGCGGCAACGTCGCCACGGCCGCCGCGGCGTTGATGGAGATCGCCCCATCCTTCACCGCCCGCACCAGTTCCGGCGCGGCGGCTTTCTGGATCTTCTCGATCTGCCCCAGCGTGTTGCTGCTGATGCGCGCCTCGCGCGCCAGCGCCTGACGGCTCAGCGCGGCGGCCGGCGGGATGGGCGGCGGTTCAGGCGGCGGCGTGCTGCCGTCGTCTTCCCACGGCGGCACGCTGCGGGATTGCAGGATCTCTTTCTTGCGCAGCGCCAGCACCCCGCGCTGGAAATCCGACACGCTGCGCCGGCCGAGGTGGTTCTCGATCATCCACAGGTGCACGTCGTCCATCGACTTGAACGAGGTGTTCTGGCGCGTTTCGAACGGAATGCCGTGCTTCATGCACAGCGCGTAGCGGTTGTGGCCGTCGATCAGCAGGTCGCCCCACAGCACCAATGCGTCGCGGCAGCCTTCGGCCAGCAGGCTGCGTTCGAGCGCCTCGCGCTCGTCGTCGGTCAAGGGGTCAATATAGGCGCGCAGGCCTTCGTCAATCCTGATATCCATGGTGTCCAAAAAACATTCAAGCGCCGCCCGAGCTGGCTAGGCCTGCGGCCCTTCCAGCGCGATGCGCACGGCCTCCAGGCGAACGCGGGGGTCCGTCAGCGCCAGCAGCCGGGTCTTGTCGGCCGCCGGCAGCGGCAGCAGTTCGCACCAGCGGTCTGCCACCCAGGCGCATTCATCCAGCCGGTACGGCGGCGCCACCGGCATGCGGTCGGCGGGCACGCCTTCCTGCTGCCATTGGGCCACCAGCCTGCCCAGGGCGTCGGCGCAGGGTTGCAGCGGCGCCGGCACGGGCAGCGGCGGGTCGTCGGGGATGGGTTCGATTTCGCCCATCCAAAGACCGTATTTTGCCAGTTGGCTGGAGACCAGGCGGAAGCGGCTCGTCCCTACGCAGCGCAGTTGCAGCAAGGCGGGCATGGGCGCGTCCCAGGCGTCGACGCGGGCCAGGGTGCCGGTGTCGGCCAGGACCTCCTGGCCTTCGGGCGAGCGGACCTCGTTGCCGGACAGCAGCGCGACCACGCCGAACTCGGTGCCGTCGGCGATGCAGCGGCGGATCATGTCCAGGTAGCGCACTTCGAAGATGCGCAGGTGCAGCACGCCGGCGGGGAACAGCGCGTTGGACAGCGGGAACAGCGGAACGGTCGCCATGGCGGCGCCCTACTTCACGGTGAAGGCGTCGTCGACGGGCACCTGCATGGCGGTGACCAGCGCGTTGGTCTGGGCGGCCATGCCGATGACGGCGAGCAGTTCGGCGTGCTGGCCGTCGGTCATGCCCTTGGCGCGGGCGGCGGCGGTGTGGGAATGGATACAGTAGCTGCAGCCGTTGGCCGTCGATACCGCGATGTAGATCATCTCGCGCACCAGGGGCGGGATTTCCCCGTCGGCCATCATGACCTGCTTGAGCTGCTCCCAGACCCGCTTGAGCTGGGGCGGATCGTTGGCCAGGGCGCGCCAGAAATTGTTGACGAAATCCGACTTGCGGGTGGCGCGGATGTCTTCGAACACCGCCCACGCCTCGGGGATCCTGCGCGCTTCTTCATCCGACAGCAGATGCACCGTAGCCATATGCCACTCCAACGGGTAAGGGGCCGGGCGGCGGCGTGCCGCCCGCGCAATGTCCCATTGAACTGGAAAGCCCGGCGCGGTTCAAGGCGCGGGGCGACATCCGCCCCACCCTACGCCGACATCTGCGCCGGCTTGAACGGATCGAGCGGATAGCGCGGCCGGTTGCGCCGCTGGTACGGGAATAGCGAGAAGTCCGAGCTGGTGACGCCGGGGCTGTCGCATTCGATCAGCGCGCACGAGATGGGCACGAACACCGGGCGGCAGTACATGCGCGACTTGACCAGGATGAAGCGGGCGGCGCGCGGGTCGATGCCCAGGCTCTCGAAAACGCCCAGGTCCCAGGGTTCGTGGGTGCGTTCGGTGATGACCAGTTGCGCGGCGCCGATGTCCAGCACGGCGCTGCGGCCCATGCAGGCGGTCTGGCCGGTGTAGGTGGGGCCGGTGATGACGTAGCTGCCGTCGGTGATGGCGCGCACCACGCCGGTCAGCGTCACCGGCGCGGCGGGCCGGCCGATGGCGGGGATGGGCAGCTTGTTGCCGACCGGCAGTTCGACCCGGGCGCCATGCCCGGCCGCGATCATGGCGGCGACCGCTTCGGGGTCGCAGTACAGGCCGGCGACGATGCCCGTCAGGCCGGCGTCGACGGCGGCGACCAGCACGTCCATCGTGTCGCAGGTGCCGCCGGACATGCAGTTGTCGCCGTGGTCCAGCAGCAGCACGGGACGGTCGGCGCCGCGCGCCAGGGCGGCGGCGCGTTCGAGCGAGGCGGCCAGGGGTTCGGCTTCGTAGACGAAGCCGTCGCGGTCGTCCCAGATGGCGGCGGCCAGGCCCGCGGCGACGCGCTCGGCGGCCTCGGCGTCGCCGGCGGCGACCACCACCACGCTCAGGCACGGGTCGGGGATGTCGGCCAGGGCGAAGCCGGCCAGCACCGACACGGCCAGCATGCCGCCGGCCTCGGCGCCGCGCGCGGCCTGCACGGCGCGGCGCATGGCGCCTTCGGCGGTGTTGCTGCGCAGGGTGTGGCTCATGAGCGGCAGGCGGCGCCAGGCCAGGCGCGGGCGCGGGCCACCCGCGAGCCAGTCGAACAGGAGGCGGCCGGCGTGCTCGCCGGTTTCGTACATGTCGACGTGCGGGTAGGTCTTGAAGCTGACGATGACGTCGGCGTTGTCGATCATCTTCTGGGTGACGTTGCCGTGCAGGTCCAGGGCGACGGCGATCGGCACGCCGGGGGCTTGCTGGCGCAGGCGTTCGAGCAGGTCGCCTTCGCCGTCGTCGGTGGTTTCGACGGCCATGGCGCCGTGCAGGTCCAGCAGCAGCGCATCGCAGCCGGCGGCGGCGGCGACGATGCGGTCGCACAGTTCACGATAGGCCTGGCCGTCGACGCGGCCGCTGGGATAGGCGGTGGCCGACACCGGCGTGACCAGCGTGGCGCCACGCGCCTCGGCCAGATCGATGAAGGCGGACATGGCGGTGCGCTTGCCGTGGTTCTCTTCGTAGGCGGCGCGGTCGTAGGTGGGGCCGTCGTTGCCGAAGGCGGACAGCGGCGTGGGCACCGGCGAAAAGGTGTTGGTCTCGTGGTTCATGCGGGCGATCATGACTTTCATGCCTTGCCTCCGTTGCTGCTGTTGTTCTGCGGGTCGGGGCGCGCGCCGCCCAGGCCCAGTTTTTCCATGGCTTCGCTGGCCTCGACGATCATGGCGGCGACCTCGGCCACGCTGACCCGCAGGCCGGTGGCGCGGGTCCGCATGTGTTCGTAGGCGGCGCGCTCGTCCAGGCGCTGGTGGTCCATCAGCACGCGGATCGCCTTTTCGATCACGCGGCGCGCCTTGATGGTGCTTTCCAGCTTGTCGATCTTGTTCTGCTGGCGCGTCTGGAACTGCTTGGCCGAGCGCGCCAGCACCAGGGTGCTGAGGATGCCGGCCGAGCGGAACGGCCGCGTCAGCACGCCGTGGGCGTTGGTCTTGAGCAGTTGCTTCAAGGTGGTGGGGGTTTCGTATTCGGATAGCGCGATCAGGGTGGCGTCGACCTCGCTGGCGGACCACGCGAACGAGTTCTGGCCGCATTGCGAGACCTGGAAGAACACCACGTCGGCGCCCGCCGGCGGTTTGTCGGGGAACGGCCAGACCAGGTGGATGCGGCAGCCGATGCGCTTGAGCTGTTCGACCAGCAGGTCGCGGTCTTCGCCGGGCGGATAGGCCACGGCGACGGCCACGCTGCGCAGGTCTTCGTAAAGGCGGCGGAGGCTATGGTCCATGATCACGCCAACCAGAACTCATCGAGACCGAAGGCCGTCAGGTAGGGGTCCGGCTTGACCGGTTCGCCGCTGGCCCAGACGATGTCGAAACGGCCGTCGGCGCGGCACACGCCGATGCGCGGGGTCAGCACGCTGTGGTTGTTTTCGGCCAGGATGGTCAGGCGGCCGCCGGGCGCGTCGAAACCCACCTGGTGCACCGCCTGCGCCAGCTTGCGCGTGTCCAGGCTGCCGGCGCGCTGCAGGGCGCGCGCGAACAGGTGCATCTGGCTGTAGCAGGCCTCGGCGTAGACGCTGGCCGGGCGGTCGCCGAAGCGGGCGCGCCAGCGCTCCAGGAAATGGGCGTTGGCGGACGAATCGACGGTATTGAAGTAGGTGGCGGCGGTGATGTGGCCGGCGCACAGGGCCGGGCCGATCTCGGCCACCTCGGATTCGGCCATGGTGAGGCTGGCGATGGGGATGTGCGGCGCGCCCGGGTCGGCCTCGCAGGCGGCGTGGTAGCGGCGGTAGAAGCGCTGGGCGTCGTCGCCGATCAGGGTGGAGAACACCACATCCGGCCTGATGCGGCGGATGTCGCGCACCACGTCGATGATCTCGCCTTCGTCGCAGCCCAGCGGCAGGTAGGTTTCGTCGAGGATCTCGCCGCCATGCTCCTCGACGGTGTCGCGCATGATGCGGTTGGTTTCGCGCGGGTAGATGTAGTCGGCGCCGACCAGGAAGATGCGCTTGCCGCAGTGCTGGATCAGGTAGGCGGCCAGTTGCATGCTGCCCTGGTTGGGCGCGGCGCCGGTGTAGATGATGTTGGGCGAATACTCGAAGCCTTCGTAGACCGAGGCATACCAGAGCAGCGCGTTGTTGCGCTCGACCACCGGCAGCATGGCCTTGCGGCAGTGCGAAGTGCAGCCGCCGAAGATCACGTTGACCTCGTCGTCCAGCAGCAGCCGCGCGGCCAGGCGGCGGTATTCCTCGGCGTCGCTGCGCGGGTCGTAGACCACCGGTTCCAGCGGCCGGCCCAGCACGCCGCCGAGCGCGTTGATTTCCTCGACCGCCAGCACGGTGCCGAAGAAGTGCTGCGATTCGGTGGTGCCGGTCACGCCGCTGCGCGAATACAGCACGCCGATGCGCCATCCCGGCGTGGCGGCGTCCCTGTCAGTGCGGGAGGTCATAGGGGCTTCCTTCTGCAAGATCGTGGCCGGCGCGCCGCGGGCGCCGGGACGGTTCATACCTTCAAGTGGTCCATGATATGGCCGGCGGCCCCGGGCGCGCCAGCCTCGCCCTGGTCGACGATGGCGCCCTGCTTGAGCACCAGGTAGCGGTCGGCCACGTCCAGCGCGAAGGCCACGTTCTGTTCGACGATGAACATGGAGGTGCCGCGCCGCTCGCGTTCCCAGTTGAGCGCCCGGCCCAGCCGCTCGATCACCGAGGGCTGCAGGCCTTCGGTGATCTCGTCCAGCAGCAACAGGGCCGGCCGCTGCATCAGGCCGCGCGCCACCAGCAGCATCTTCTGCTCGCCGCCCGACAGGGTGCCCGCATGCTGGCGCAGGCGGCTGGCGAAGACCGGGAACAGGTCGGCGATCTCGCCGAAGCGTTCGTCGAACAGGCGGTCGTTGGGCAGGCCCAGGCGCAGGTTGTCGCGGATGTTCAGGTCGGGGAACAGCGGCTGGTCCTGCGCCGCGTAGGCCACGCCGCGGCGCGCGACTTCGTGCGGCCGCAGGCGGGTGGCGTCGACGCCGCCCAGGCTGACGGTGCCGCGCAGCTTGGGCAGGTAGCCCATGACCGTCTTGAGCAGCGTGCTCTTGCCCATGCCGTTCTTGCCCAGCAGCGCCACGCAGGCGCCGCCGGCCACCGACAGCGAGATGTCGTTCAGCACTACGGCGCCTTTGTAGCCGCTGGCGACGTTTTCCAGGCGCAAGGCCGGGGCGGCGTTCATGGTTGGGCTCCTTCGGGCGGGATGGACGGGGTTGCGGATTGGGCGCCTTGCTGCGCGGGTGGCTCAGTGGCTTGCCGACTAGCTTGCCGGGTGGCTTGCGCGGTCTTGTTCGCGGCCGGCGCATTGCCGGCGTAGATGGTGCGCACCAGTTCGGATTCGGCTACTTCGCGGAAGCTGCCGTCCATGACGATGCGGCCCTGGTGCAGCACGATGATGCGGGTGGCCACCTCGGCCACGAAGTCCAGGTCGTGCTCGACCAGCAGGCAGCACAGGCCGTGGGTATGGGCCAGGGCCGACAGCACCTGGCCGATGCGGGCGCGTTCGTCCTTGCTGAGACCCGCAGTGGGTTCGTCCAGCAGCACCACGCGCGGCTCCAGCGCCAGCACCATGGCCAGTTCCAGCGCCTGCTGCTGGCCATGCGACAGGTCGCGCGCCACGCGGTCGAGTTGCTGGTCCAGGCCGGTCATGCGCAGCACCTCCAGCGCGTAGGCCGGCAGCGCCAAGACGGGCGCGCGGCGTCGCCATGACGGGCGCTCGCGCAGCGTGGTGGCGATGCGCAGGCTTTCGGCCACGGTCAGCGTGTCGAAGATGTTGGCGTTCTGGAACTTGCGGCCCAGGCCGTAGCGCACGCACTGCTCCGGCCCGTCGCGCCTGACGGCGTGGCCGCAGAGTTCGACCGTGCCCTCGCTGCGCTCGGCGCCGTCGGCGATGCAGCGCATCAGCGTGGTCTTGCCGGCGCCGTTGGGACCGATCAGGCCCAGCAGTTCGCCGCCGCGCGCCCGCAGGTCGATGCCTTCCAGCACCTTGAGGCTGCCGAAGCGCTTGGCCACGCCGGCCAGGCCCAGGCCGCTTTCGGCGGCGGCCTGGGCCGGCGCGCGCGCCACCAATTCCGGCACCGGCGCCGGCCGCCGGCGGCGCCACGGCGCCAGCAGTAACGGCAGCAGCCCGCGCGGCAGCAGCAGGATCACCAGGATGAAGGTCACGCCCAGCACCAATTGGTACAGGAACGGCATGTTGCCGCTGAGGTACGAGCCGGCCACGTTGATCAGCACGGCGCCCAGGACCGGCCCCCAGACCGTGCCGCGTCCGCCCAGCGCCACCCAGATGATGAGTTCGGTGCCGAACACGAAGCCGGTCAGTTCCGGCGCCACCACGCCGCTGAAGGCGCCGTAGCCGAAGCCCGCCAGGCTGGCGACCGCGCCGCACACCACCAGCAGCGCGATGCGCCAGTGCGCGGTGTTCAGGCCCAGGTAGCTGCAGCGGCCCTCGTTGTCGCGCAGCGCGGCCAGGATGCGGCCGCCGTCGCTGCGCACCGCGACCCAGGCCAGCAGCGCCACGATCGACAGGCCGCCGGCGGCGATGACGTACCAGGCCTCCAGCGACAGGTCGAAGGTGTCGTAGCCGGTCAGGCCGGACGACGAACCGGTGTAGGTGCCGCCCGACAGCGCCACCTGGGTCAGCACGATGGGCAATACCAGCGAGATCACGGTGGCGAAGAACGGCGAGGCGCCGCGATAGAACGACAGCCAGCCGGTGGCCAGCGCCAGCAGCATCGCCGCGCCCACCGCCACCAGCGCGGCCGCGAGCGCGATGCCCGGCGAGAAGCCGTAGTGCGTGAAGGCCAGTCCGGCGGCATAGGCGCCGACCCCGAAGAAGGCCGACTGTCCGAAGGTCAGGTAGCCGGTGTAGCCCCACAGGATATCGACCGTGACCGCCGCCACGGCGAAGAACAGCGCCTTGATGAGCACGTTCAGCAGGTAGGTGTCGAACAGCCAGGGGCCGGCCACGGTCAGCGCCAGGCAGGCGATGGCCAGCCACAGCAGGTCGCGCCCGCGGGCGGCGCGGCGCGGGTCGGCGCGGGTCGCCAGCGCCGGTTGCGCAAGGGACGAATCAGTCATGGGCGAATCCTTTGGGACGCAGGCGCAGGGTCAGGGCCGCAAGCACCGCGATGGTGACGCCGCCCAGGATCGGGCTGATGAACACGCCCACCAGCACCTGGCAGGCGCCATAGACCAGGCAGGTCAGGAGCAGCGCGGTGATCGAGTTGCCCGACACCATCACCAGCATGAAGGCGCTGACCAGCCACGGCAGCCCCATGTTCGGATCGACGCTGGACAGCGGCGTGATGAGCGCGCCGGCCAGCGCCCCCAGCCCCGCGCCGAGCGCGAAGGTCGTGAAGCGGATGCGTTCGGCGTTGATGCCCAGGCCGCGCGCCAGGTCCTCGTTCATGATGACGGCGCGGGTCCGCACGCCAAAGCGCGTGCCGTTCAGCAGCAGCGTCAGCGCCACGTACAGCAGCAGCGCGCCCGGCACCAGGAACAGCCGATAGGCCGAGTATTCGGTGCCCAGGAACGGCACCGCGCCCTGGATCGGCGCATCGGCGAACTGCACCTCGCGGCCGAAGGCCATGGTGATGAGTTGGCCGATCACGATGCCCAGGCCCCAGGTCGCCAGGATAGCGTCCAGCGGCCGCTTGTACAGCGGCTGCACGATCAGGCGCTCGACCAGCATGCCCACCAGCCCCCCCGCCGCCAGCGCGCACGGCAGCGCCAGCCACGGGTCCAGCCCCAGCCGCGTCACCACCAGGGCGGCGTAGCTGCCCAGTGTGATGATGGCGCCGTGGGCGAAATTGACGATCTTCATCACGCCGAAAATGATCATCAGCCCGGCCGTCACGATGAACAGCATGGCGGCCGTGCTCAGGATGTCCAGCATCAAACCCATTGTGTTCTCCTGCGCCGCCAGCGAACCGGCGGCGCGCAGGGGTGGCTTACCGCGTTACTTCAGGTCGGGGCATTGCGCGCCCGGATCGACCTGGTCGAAGGTCTGCAGGATCTTGATGGAGCCGTCCGGCTGCACCTGGCCCAGCCGCATGGTCAGGGCGGCGTGGCGCTGGCGGTCCATCTTGACCGGGCCGCGCGGGCCGTCGAACGACACTTCGCTCAGCGCCTGCACCACCTTCTGCGGATCGAGGCTGCCGGCCTTCTCGACCGCCGCCTTGTACAGGAAGAAGGCTTCGTACTGCGGGCCCGAGAACTCGTTGGCGGTCTTGGCGTCGGCGCCGAACTTGGCCTTCAGGCCGTCGAGGAACTTGCGGTTCTGCGGCGTATCGATGCTGGTCAGGTACGAGGCCGACAGGTACATGCCGACCGCCGTGTCGCCCATGGTCTTGGCGGTGGCTTCGTCGATCGCCAGGTTGCCGTAGGGCATGTTCAGGCCGGCCGCCTTGACCTGCTTGGCCAGGCTGACGTTGGGTCCGCCGCCGGCGGTGGAGCTGATCAGCGCGTCCGGGTTGGCCGAGCGGATCTTCGAGACCACCGGCGTCCAGTCGGAGCCGTCGATGGGCAGGTATTCCTCGCCCACCACGCGCCCGCCCTGCTTCTCGATGTATTCGCGGGTGAACTTGAGCATGCCGCGGCCGAAGGCGTAGTCGCTGCCGACCAGGAAGAAGGTCTTGGCGCCGCGTTCCTTCATGAAGTGGTCCACCACCGGCGCCACCTGCTGCTCGGGCACCCAGCCGTTGACGTGCATCCAGCGGTTGCACGAGCGGCCTTCGTAGAACGAGGTGTAGATGTACGGCACCTTGCCGCGCGAGACGATGGGCAGCGCGGCGTTGCGCGCCGCGCTGGTTTCCATGGCGATGATGGCGTCCACCTTCTTCTGGAACACCAGCGTGTCGTAGGCCTTCTGCGCGCCGACCGCGCCCGAGGCGTCGTCGGCGATCTCCAGCACCACCTGGCGGCCGAGGATGCCGCCGGCGGCGTTGATTTCATCGGCGGCCAGTTGCGAGGCCTGCACCACGCCGGGCGCGACCACGCTGTTGGCGCCGGACAGGCCGACCGGCACGCCGATGCGCAAAGGGTCGGCGGCGTGCGCGCCCGCCGCGCCGGTCAGCGCGGCGATGAAGGAAAGTCGGATGAGGAAGCTGCAAGTGGGTTTTTTCATGGGGATTTCTCCTTGGGGGCCGGCTGTCCGCCGTTGTAGTCAACGCTGCCGCGGCGCCTCGGCGGCGCCCAGCAGTTCGTCGTAAAGGTCGCGGCGCCGATCGCGCAGCACGTGGTTGAAGTCGTTCAATTGCCGCGCGCGGCGCGAGGCGGCCAGGTCCACCGGCGCCACCAGCACCTCTTCGCGGTCGTGGCTGGCGGGGCCGGCCACGGTCCAGCCCTGCGAGCCGACGATCAGGCTGCGGCCGACGAAGGGCTGGCCGCGCTCGACGCCGACCCGGTCGGCGCACACCAGCGTCAGGCCGTTGCTGTGGGCGCCGGCCGCCGCCAGCGCGTGCGCCATGGCCGGGCCGTCGGGCGTCTGCCCGGGCATCGGCACCCAGTTGGTCGGCACCGCGACGATGTCGGCGCCGCGCAGCGCCAGCAGGCGGTAGACCTCGGGGAACCAGCCGTCGTAGCAGATCGCCACGCCCAGCCGGCCGAATTCGGTATGGAACACCGGCAGGCCCAGGTCGCCCGGCTCGAAGAACAGGTTCTCGTCGCCCCACAGGTGCAGCTTGCGGTAGGTGCCCAGGTAGCCGTCGGGGCCGGCGATGATGGCGGCGTTGTACAGCCTGCCGCCGCTGCGCTCGGCGATGCCGGCCACCAGGTAGATGCCCAGGCGTTGCGCCAGCGCGATCCAGGCCTGCGAGCTGGGGCCGTCGGGCACGCTTTCGGCCAGGGCGTGGGCCTCCTGGCGGCTGGCGAACACGTAGCCGGTGTTGGCCAGTTCGGGCAGCACCACCAGCCGCGCGCCCTGCGCGGCGGCCTGCTCGACCAGTTCGATGGAACGGGCCACGTTGGCGGCAACCTCGCCCATGACGGGGGCCGTCTGCACACTGGCCACGTGGATCGCGGACGCGGCGGCGTCCGGCGGCGGTGATACTTGCATGCGATCTCCCTGCAACGTTTCGGAAAACAAAAAAGCCCCCGACCACGCATCGCGTGTGAGTCGGGGGCTTCTATAGCCAGACGAAGGTTCGGGCAGCAATCATTGCTGCGGGGCACTGCCGCGCCAAGCCGTGCCGGCGCGTGCGGATCAGTCCTGATCCTGTGGCGAATCATAGGGATGCGCGCGGACCGGCGGCAATAAGAGGTTTCCCGGACGGCGCCATGGGTGCGAGAATCAGGGTCGGCCATCAAGGAGGAACCCGCCATGCCCCAACTTTCCGCCTACCTCAGTTTCGACGGCAACTGCGCCGAGGCCATGCGTTTCTACGAGCGCGTGCTGGGCGGCCGCGTCGAGGCCATGGTGCGCTACGCGGATGCGCCCGCCGATGCCGCCATGCCGGCGCTGTCGACCGAAGAATCCGAACGCATCATGTACGCCCGCCTGGCGCTGGACGAACAGGTGCTGATGGCCAGCGACGCCACCGCCGGCCATCCCTACCCCGGCAAGCAGGGCATGGCGCTGTCACTGGCCTACCCCACGGTCTCGGACGCGCAACGCGTGTTCGATCTGTTGGCAGAGGGCGGCAGCGTTACCATGCCGCTCCAGAAAACCTTCTGGGCCGAAGCCTATGGCGCGCTGATCGACCGCTACGACACGCGGTGGATGATCAGCGGCGGGCGGCTCAGCCACTGACAACCCCACTGACAACCGAATCCGCCACAAGCGGATGGAGCGAGACATCCATGACGCATGGCATACAGGGCAGGCAACGCTGGTGGGCACTGATCGTGCTATGCCTGGGCGTCTTGATGATCGTGCTGGACACCACCATCGTCAACGTCGCCCTGCCCTCGATCCGCGAAGACCTGCATTTCACCGAAACCTCGCTGGTGTGGGTGGTGAACGCCTACATGCTGACCTTCGGCGGCTTCCTGCTGCTGGGCGGGCGGCTGGGCGATCTGCTCGGCCACCGGCGCATGTTCCTGGCGGGCCTGGTGCTGTTCACGGTGGCCTCGCTGGCCTGTGGGCTGGCGCGGGGCCAGGGGCTGCTGATCGCCGCGCGCGCGGCCCAGGGGCTGGGCGGCGCGGTGGTGTCGGCGGTGTCGCTGTCGCTCATCATGAACCTGTTCACCGAGGCCGGCGAACGCGCCCGCGCCATGGGCGTGTACGGCTTCGTCTGTGCGGGCGGCGGCAGCCTGGGCGTGCTGCTGGGCGGGCTGCTGACCAGCAAGCTGTCGTGGCACTGGATCTTCCTGGTCAACATTCCGATCGGCGTGGCCGTCTACGCGCTGTGCCTGCGGCTGCTGCCGGCGGCGCGCGGCGCGGCCGGTGGCGGCAAGCTGGACGTGGCCGGCGCGCTGACGGTCACCGCGTCGCTGATGCTGGCGGTGTACGCCGTGGTCAACGGCAACGAGGCCGGCTGGACCTCGGCGCAGTCGCTCGGCCTGCTGGGCGCGGCCGCGCTGCTGATGGCGCTGTTCCTGGCGATCGAGGCGCGCGTGGCCGAACCGCTGATGCCGCTGGCGCTGTTCCGCCTGCGCAACGTGGCCACCGCCAACGTGGTCGGCGTGCTGTGGGCCGCGGGCATGTTCGCGTGGTTCTTCGTCTCGGCCCTGTACATGCAGTTGGTGCTGGGCTATGACGCCATGCAGGTGGGGCTGGCGTTCCTGCCCGCCAACCTGATCATGGCGGCGTTCTCGCTGGGGCTGTCGGCCAAGCTGGTGATGCGTTTTGGCATCCGCGGGCCGCTGGCCACCGGGCTGCTGTTGGCGGCGCTGGGGCTGGCGCTGTTCGCGCGCGCCCCGGTCGACGGCCACTTCGCGGCGGACGTGCTGCCCGGCATGCTGCTGCTGGGCCTGGGCGCGGGCATCGCCTTCAACCCGATGCTGCTGGCCGCCATGAGCGACGTCGAGCCGAGCCAGTCGGGCCTGGCGTCCGGCGTGGTCAACACCGCCTTCATGATGGGCGGCGCGCTGGGGCTGGCGGTGCTGGCCAGCCTGGCCGCGGCGCGCACGGCGGCGCTGGCCGGCGCCGGCGCGGCCCCGGTGGCGGCGCTGGCGGGCGGCTACCGCGTGACCTTCCTGGCGGGCGCGGTGATCGCGGCCGTGGCGGCGGCGCTGGCCGCCGCGCTGGTGCGCTCGCGCAACCGCGAGCTGGGCGGACACGGCGACGCGCCGGCCGGCCACTGAGGCGTCGCGGGCGCGCCACGTCTTTTGAATTCTTTACGATTGGACGGCAAGGCCGGGAGTAATCTGGCGACGCCCCCTCCACCGGACAAGAAGCGCCGCCATGCCATTTCTCGCCAGCGCCCATCTGCTGCGTCACCGCGACGGCCATGAGGCCCGTGTCACCTTCGTCGAGCTGTTCTTCGACCTGGTCTACGTCTTCGCGGTCACTCAACTATCCCACAGCCTGCTGCACGACCTGACCCTGATGGGCGCGGTGCACACGCTGGTGCTGTGGTTCGCGGTGTGGCTGGGCTGGCAATACACCTGCTGGGTCACCAACTGGTTCGATCCCGACGCGCTACCGATGCGGCTGATGCTGTTCGGCGTGATGCTGCTAGGGCTGGTGGCCGCCGCCGTGCTGCCCGGCGCCTTCGGCGAAAAGGGGCTGATCTTCGCGATCTGCTACGTGCTGATCCAGGTGGGCCGCACGCTGTTCGTGGTGCTGCACCTGGGGCCGTCGCATCCGCTGGCGCCGAATTTCCGCCGCATGCTGGGCTGGCTGTGCATTTCGGCGGTGTTCTGGATCGCCGGCGGATTGGCCTCGGGCGACACGCGGCTGGCGTTGTGGATCGTGGCGGTGGCCTGCGAGTATTTTTCGCCCATGGCCGGCTTCTGGCTGCCGGGCCTGGGCCGTTCCACCACCCGCGAATGGACCATCGAGGGCGGCCACCTGGCCGAGCGCTGCCAGTTGTTCGTGATCGTGGCCCTGGGCGAGACGCTGCTGATCACCGGCGCGACGCTGGGCGAGCATCCGCACTGGGACATCCCTACCCTGATCGCGCTGCTGGCCGCGTTCCTGGGCACGGCGGCGATGTGGTGGGTGTATTTCGACACCAGCAGCAAGGACGGCAGCGAGGCCATCGCGCACCACGCCGATCCGGGCCGGGTCGGGGCCTACTTCCATTACGTGCACGTGATCCTGATCGCGGGCGTGATCGTCTCGGCAGTGGCCAACGAACTGGTCATCCTGCACCCGGACGGCCGCATCGTCACGGCGGCGGCCGCCGCGCTGCTCGGCGGCCCGGCGTTGTACCTGCTGGGCAACGGCATCTACAAGACAGTGGTGTATGGCCGCTTCCCGCTGTCACATGTGGTGGGCCTCGCGCTGCTGGCCATCCTGGCGCCGATCGCGTTCGTCACCGACAACCTGATGGTGGGCGGCCTGACGACGCTGATCATGATGCTGGTGGCCGGGTGGGAAAGCGTGTCGCGGCGGCGGATGCGAGTGGCGCACTAGAGCGGCCAGGGGCCAACGGCATCGTTGCGCGCCGCATCAACGCCGCTTGCCGAACACCGACTTCGGCGCGCGGCCATGGAAACGGGTAAACGCAGCGCTGAAATTGGCCGGGTGGCGGTAGCCGACCCGGTAAGCCGCCTGCGCCACCTGGCAGCCGGTCTCCAGCAACTCCCAGGCGCGGCGCATGCGCATCTCGGTCAGCAGCCGCATCGGGCTGTTGCCGTACAACGCGCGAAAGCCCTGCTTGAGCTTGAATTCATTCAACCCGGTCGCCAGGCACAGGTATTGCACCGTCAGTTCGCGATCCATCTGTTCGCGCATCAGCGCATGGGCCCGCTCCAGCCGGGCAATGTCGGCCTGGCTGAACCGGCCCGCCGCTGGCGCCGGCGCCAGCGCGCGCAACTGGCGTGACAACAGGGTCAATGCCTTGATGTGGATGTCCAGCGGGTCGCTGGCCCGCGCCAGCTCGGCCGCGACGGCGGCCAGGTCGGCGCTGGTGCGGCCCTGCGCCAGCCGCCGCAGACCGCCAGCGCCGAACAGCGCCTCGGCCTGGGCATGGCCGGCGTAGCGGCACAGCGCCGCCTCGCCCACCAGCAGGCGCAGTTGCGAGACGGTGCTGCCGCCCAGGTAGCGGCGCTCGCCCAGGTGACGGCGAAACGCCGTCACCGTGGTCTGGCCGCCGCGGAAATCCAGCTCGGCGCCGTCCGCGCCGCGATAGGCCGACGCGCCGCGCAGCGCCAGCGTGATGACCAGCGTGCGCCCGCCGTGCTCGGCAGCATTCTCCTCGATCAGGTCGCGCACGGGGGTGTATTGCGAATGCACCAGGGCCAGGCCCTCGCCCAGGTCCAGGCGGTCGGCCACGCACTCGCCCAGATCCGCCGGCAGCGCCAGCCGCGACCAGCCGGGACGGACGGCCGGACCGGGTTGGGCGAGCGTGGCGGAGATGCGCAGGGACATGGTTTCGACGGGAGGTGACGGGTGGCGGGACGGAACCGGGATGGCGCCGGGACGGGTGCCTGAAATCGGCTCAGGCGCGGCTGCGCCGGCATGCATACGAATCCATCCGGTTCGCATATGAATGCTAATGATAGGCGTTCGCATAAAGAAATACCATCTTCGGGACGGCGCCGCGCGTTCGGCCGCCGTGACTGCTTGCACAGGAATCCCGATGAATCGCCCTCTTCCCCACCCTCGCGCCGCCTGGGTTGTGCTGTGGCTTTGCGCCACGCCCGCCGCGCTGGCGCAGCCCGCCGTGCCTTCGGCGGCGCCCGCCTCCCCGCATTCTTCCGCGCCTTCCGCCGCGTCAACGCCGGTTGCCGCCGCCGCGCAACTGCCCGCCATCACCGTCACCGCCGACAAGCAGGAACGCGCCCTCGAATCGCTGCCCGGCAGCCTGTCGGTGTTCGACGGTGACATGCTCGACAGCCAGGGCGTCGTCGACCTGGAGGGCCTGCAGCGCATCACGCCCGGGCTGACGTTCCAGCCGTTCGGCCAGGCCGGCGTCAATGCGGCCGTGATGCGCGGCCTGTCGGCCAATTTCTTTTCGTTCTCGACCTCGACCCTGCTGGTGGTGGACGGCGTGCCCACGCTGATGGCGCAGGGCTTCGACGACCAGTTGCTGGACATCGACCGCGTCGAAGTGCTGCGCGGCCCGCAATCGGCGCTCTATGGCCGCAACGCGGAAGCCGGCGTCATCAACGTCCATACCCGCCAGCCGGGCGACAGCCTGCGCGGCAGCGTCTCGACCACCGTAGGCAGCCGCGACCTGCGCATGCTGCGCTTCGACCTGAGCGGGCCGATCATCGACGACACGCTCTACGCCAGCGTGGCCGGCGCCTGGCGCGGCCAGAACGGCTTCATCGACAACACCTACACGGGCCGGCGCGAGGACGACCGCGAACTGCGCAACGGCAAGCTGGCGCTGCGCTGGACGCCGTCGGCGCGCACCGACGCCACCTTGCGCTATGCGCAGATCAACTACCGCGACGGCGCCGCGCTGTGGGGCTCGCCCACGGCCTCGCGCGCCACCGTGGCGTCCGGCACGCCGAGCTGGAACCGGTCCATCGGCCGCAGCGCGTCGCTGTCGCTGCGCCACGACCTGGACGACGGCCTGCGCCTGACGTCGGTGACGGCCTGGAACGATCTGCGCGACCGCGTGCAGCAGGACACCGATTTCCAGCCCGCCGACCTGCTGCACATCGCCCGCGACCACCATTTCCGCAATCTGTCGCAGGAGCTGCGGCTGGAGGGCGCGCTCGGCCGCGCCCACTGGCTCGCGGGGCTGTACGCCGACGGCGACGACCATAACCTGCGCAACACCCAGAAGATGCCGCGCGGCCTGACCGAAAGCGTGGTGCGGCTGCGCGGCCAGTCCGGCGCCGCCTTCACCCACTGGAGCGTGCCGCTGGCCGAGCGCTGGACCCTGGAGGCCGGCGCCCGCGTCGAGCGCGACGCCGTGCGCTTCACGCCGCAAGGCGACAGCGCGCGCCGCGCCGACTGGACCCGCGTCACGCCCAAGCTGGCGCTGCAATACGCCTTCGCGCCGCGCCAGCAGGTCTATGCCTCGGTCGCGGATGGCTTTCGCGCCGGCGGCTACAACGTGTTTTCGCCAGCGGCGGACTACGCCGCCTACCAGCCGGAAACGCTGCGCGCGTACGAGATCGGCGCCAAGGGCTGGCTGCCCAGCAACCGCCTGCGCTACGCCGCCGCCTTCTACGTGATGACGGTCGACAACATGCAGGTGCAGCAGATGCCGCTGCCGGGCCTGGTGTACGTCACCAACGCCGCGTCGGCGCGTTCGATCGGGGCGGAATTCGAGCTCGAATACCTGCTGGGCCGGGGCTGGTCGTTGCAGACCGGATTGGGCCTGAACCGCACCCGCTTCAGCCACTTCCGCGACGGCGCCAACGACTACAGCGGCAACCAGAACCCGTTCGCGCCGCGCCTGAACGGCCACCTGACCGCGCGCTACGACGCCCCCGCCGGCTGGTACGCGCAGGCCTCGCTCAGCGGCACCGGCCCGGTCTACCTGGACGCCGCCAACCGCTACCGCCGCAACGGCTACGCGCTGGTCAACCTGGCCGCCGGCGTCACCGTTCGACAGGTGGAAATCGCCGCCTACGTCAACAACCTCGCCAACCGCCGCTACGACGCGGTGGGCTACCAGAACGGCATCGTCACCGTCTACAGCCCGCCGCGCGAAGTTGGCCTGCGCCTGACCTGGCGCCTTTGATCGTCAACACAAGGAACCCGCCATGCCGACTTCCCCCCTGCCCCTGCAACGCTATTGGGACCTGGCCGCCGCGCCGGTCGAAACCGCCGCGCTCGACGCCGCCCTGGAACTGGACCTGTTCGCGCACCTGGTCGCGCCGGCCAGCGCCGCGCACGTCGCGCAGGCGCTGGCGCTGCGCCCCGCCGCCGCCGAGCACCTGCTGGACCTGCTGTGGAGCCTGCGCCTGCTGCACCGCATCGCCGGCGAGCCGCCGCTCTACCGCTGCGGGGTCACCGCGCGCGACCACTTCGTGGCGGGACGGCCCCACTACTGCGGCGACGCCTGGCGCTACCGGCGCCGCGCGCTGGCGCAGTCCGGCGAGCAGTTGATGCAACGGTTGCGCCAGGATCCCGCCGCAACACCCGCCGCCCCGTCCGAGGCCGGCGCCTGGGCCAACGCGGCGCGCGTGCAGATCGGCCAGGAGCAACGCGCCCTGGCCGTGGCGGCGGCGCGCGAGGCGGTCGCCTGCGTGCCCGGCGCCGACGCGGCGCGCCGCATCCTCGACCTGGGCGGCGGTCCGGGCCTCATCGGCATCGCGCTGGTGCAGGACCGCCCGCAGGCCAGCGGCGTGGTGTTCGACTGGCCCGAGACCGCCGCCGTGGCGCGCGAGAACATCGCCGCCGCCGGGCTGGCGGCGCGCATGGTGGCGGTGGGCGGCGACCTGGCCACGGCCGATATCGGCGCCGGCTACGACCTGATCTGGTGCTCGTCGGTGCTGCATTTCGTGCCCGACGCCGCCGCCACGATCCGCAAGATGCACGACGCCCTAGCACCGGGCGGGCTGCTGGTGATGGCGCATGCCGAGGTCCCGGACGACGCCGACGCCGCCGCGCGCGTGTTGCGCTATTACCTGCCGATGCTGCTGCTGGGGCGGCGCGTGACGCGCCAGGGCCAGTTGGCGCAAGCGCTGCGCGCCGCCGGCTTCGCCGACGTGCGCGGCTTCGATTCCGACCGCTTTCCGCTGGCGCCGCTGCATGTGCTGTCGGCGCGCCGGACCGCGCCATGACGCCGCGCCTGCGCCACGGCCTGGCCCAGGCCCTGTTCGGCTGGCTCAACCTGGCGCTGACCGCGCCGGGCGTCTATCTGTGGCTGGGCCTGCCGCTGGTGCTGCGCCAGCACGGCTGGTCCGGCACCGCCCTAGGCCTGTTCCAACTGGCCAGCCTGCCGACGGTGTTCAAGTTCCTGCTGGCGATGCCGCTGGACCGGCGCGGCGCGGGCCAGTGCGGCTACCGGCGCTGGACGGTGGCGCTGCTGCTGGCCTACGCCGCCGTGCTGCTGGCGCTGGGCTGGCGCGACCTGCTGAATGACGGCGTCACGCTGTTCGCGCTGGCGGCCGCCGCCGCGCTCGCCGGCACCTGGGCCGACGTGCCCGTCAACGCGCTGGCGATCCGCGTGCTGCCTGCGGCCGGCCGCGCCTCGGCGGGCGGCATCCGCTCGATGGCGCTGTGCCTGGGCGCCATCGCCGGCGGCGGCCTGATGCTGCTGGCGCAGGCGCGCTGGGGCTGGCAGGCGCCGTTCCTGATCATGGCGGGCGCGCTGGCGCTGGGCGCGGCGCTGACCCTGCTGCTGCGGGAGAGCATGGATGCCGGGCGAGCCGACGACGGCGCGATTGCCTCGCGCGACGAACACCTCAACACGAACGACGCGGCGACACTGGATGACACAAAGGGGCAACCCCGCTCGCCTCCGCAAGCCGCCGACACCACCTCGACCACGCGCCACGCCATCGCTTACCTGCGCCTGCCCGCCAGCCGCCGCTGGCTGCCGCTGCTGGCCCTGCTGTTCCCCTTCATCGGCGCCGGCTGGTTCTATCTGAAGCCGCTGCTGCTGGACCAGGGGCTGGCGCCGCAACGCGTGGCGTGGCTGGTCGGCGTCGCGGGCGGCGCGGTGGGCGCCGTGGCCAGCATCGCGGGCGCGCGGCTGCTCAAGCGCCTGCGCGCGGGCCGCGCGGTGCGGCTGCATGCCGGCGCCGGGGCCGCCGCGTTGCTGGCGTTGACGCTGGCAATCGGCCTGAACGCGGCACCGGCCGTGCTGGCGGCCTGCGCCATGATGGTGGCCGCGGCCATGGGCGCCACCGCCGCCCTGGCGTTCGGCCTGATGATGTCGCATGCCAGGCCGGGCCTGCAGGCGCTGGACTACGGCATCCAGTCCAGCGTGTTCGCACTGACGCGCATCGCCGCGCCGCTGGCGGCCGGGATCCTGCTCGACATGGCCGGACCGGTCGCGATGCTGGCGGCGCTGACGACAGGCGCGGCGGCGGTGCTGGCGCTGGCTTGGCGGCGGGCGGCCGCGCTGCCGGGCTAGGGGTTCGCGGCGCGGCGCCCTCAACCGCCCGGCCGGTGCCCCGCCAGCACCGCGCTCATGGACTGCGCCGCGCCCTGCAAGACCGGCACCGCGCGCAGCAGGTCGTCGAGCATCAGCCGCGCGGTGGGCGCATGGCACGCCACCGCCGCCACCACGCGGTCCTGCGCGTCGCGCACCGGCACCGCCACCGCGCTCATGCCGCGCACGAACTCCTCGTTGTCGATGCCGATGCCGCGCGCGGCCAACCGTTCCAGTTCGTCTTCCAGCCGCGCCGGATCGGTCAGCGTGCGCGGCGTGTTGCGCGTCAGCGGCAGGCGCGCCAGCACCCGGCCGCGTTCGAGCCGGTTCATCGACGCCAGGAACAGCTTGCCGCTGGCGGTGCAATGCATCGGCACGTGGCTGCCGACCGCGAAGAACAGGCGCAGCGGTTCGGTGGTCTCGACCCGCTCCATGTAGATCACCTGGTCGCCGTCGGGCGCGGTGAGATTGCAGGTTTCACCCAGCTTGCCGACCAGTTGCGCCAGCACCGCGCGGCAGGCGCGCGTGAAGGCCGAGGCGTGCAGCGTCGCCAGCGCCAGCGCGGTGGCCTGCGGCCCCGGCACGAAGCCGTTTTCAGTGGGCGTGGCGGCGACAAAACCGGCGCGCTGCATGGCCGCCAGCAAACGCATCAAGGTGGACTTGGGCATGTCCAGGCGCTGCGCCAGTTGCGCCAGCGTGGGCGGATGCTGGGCGCGGGCCAGGTAGTCCAGCACCAGCAGCGCGCGCAGCGAACGCGAGGCATCCTGCGGCTCGTCGGCGTCGTGCCTCCGCGCCGATGCTGCACTGCGATTTTGAAACCGAAGATCCATGTTCTGTGCCATTTCGCCGTTCCCGCGCTTGCCGCGCTTTCTTTCCCGTGGCGGCTTCCTAGAATCGCCACAGATACGGAACCTTTGCGCGTCGCCGCGCCCCCCTCGCATCAGGCCAGTATATAAGTGCGCGGCGATGCGGCAAGCAGGGTAAACGCGCCGTCCGGACGAGGGACTCCCCGCGTCACGGCACGGCCAGGCCAAGGAGGAAACAGACATGTCCGATGCCGTGGACTACATCGTGGTGGGGGCCGGTTCCGCCGGCTGCGTGCTGGCGAACCGCTTGAGCGCCAATGGCCAGCACAGCGTGTGCCTGCTGGAGGCGGGACCGCCGGACCGCTCGCCGTGGATCCACATCCCCATCGGCTACGGCAAGACCATGTTTCACAAGGTGCTGAACTGGGGCTACTACACCGAGCCCGACCCCAACATGCTGGACCGCCGCATCTACTGGCCGCGCGGCCGCACGCTGGGCGGTTCCAGCGCCATCAACGGCCTGATCTACATCCGCGGCCAGCGCCAGGACTACGATGCCTGGGTCGCCGCCGGCAACCCGGCCTGGAGCTGGGAGGAATGCCTACCCTACTTCCGCAAGCTCGAGAACAACGACCTCGGCCCGGGCGCCACGCGCGGCACCGAAGGCCCCCTGAACGCCACCTCCATCAAGACGCCGCACCCGCTGGTCGAAGGCCTGATCGGCGCGGCGCGCGCGCTCGGCCTGCCACACGTGACCGACTTCAACAACGGCGACCAGGAAGGAGTGGGCTACTACCAGCTCACCACCCGCAATGGCCGCCGTTGCTCCACCGCGGTGGCCTATCTGCGCCCGGCGCGCGGCCGCGCCAACCTGCGTGTCGAGACCGGCGCGCACACGATGGCGGTGCTGTTCGAGGGCAGCCGCGCCTGCGGCGTGCGCTACCGCCAGGACGGCCAGGTGCGCACGCTGCGCGCCCGCCGCGAGGTGATCCTGTGCGCCGGCGCGCTGCAATCGCCGCAACTGCTGCAACTGTCGGGCGTAGGGCCGGCCGCGTTGCTGCGCCGCTTCGGCATCGGCGTGGTGCGCGACCTGCCCGGCGTGGGCGAGAACCTGCAGGACCACCTGCAGATCCGCCTCATCTACGAGACGCGCCGCCCCATCACCACCAACGACCAACTGCGCACGCTGCACGGCCGCGCCGCGATGGGGCTGCAATGGCTGCTGTTCCGCGGCGGGCCGCTGGCGGTGGGCATCAACCAGGGCGGCCTGTTCTGCCGCGTCGATCCGGCCAGCGCCACGCCCGACACCCAGTTCCATTTCGCCACGCTGTCGGCCGACATGGCCGGCGGCAAGGTGCATCCGTTCTCAGGCTGCACCTATTCGGTGTGCCAATTGCGGCCGTCCTCGCGCGGCACGGTGCGGCTGCGCAGTGCCGATCCGTTCGAGGCGCCCGCCATGCAGCCCAACTACCTGTCCACCGAGCTGGACCGGCGCATGACGGTGGCGGCGGTCAAGTACGCGCGCCGGCTGGCCGCCACCGAACCGCTGGCCGGCCTGATGAAGCGCGAATTCCGGCCCGGGCCCGAGGTGCGGAGCGACGACGAGATCCTGCACTTCTGCCGCGAGTACGGCGCCACCATCTTCCACCCGTCGGGCACCGCAAAAATGGGGCCGCGCGAGGACCCCATGGCCGTGGTCGACGAGCGCCTGCGGGTGCACGGCGTGAGCGGGCTGCGGGTGGTGGATTGCTCCATCATGCCGACGCTGGTCTCGGGCAACACCAACGTGCCGGTGGTGATGCTGGCCGAGCGCGCGGCCGACTTCATCCTGCAGGACCTGCACGCGGCGCGGCCGCGCGCGCAGGCGCAACCGGCATTGCAACAGGCGGCATGACATGAGCTGACCGCAACCCGCGGAGCGGCGCCGCAGAGCGCCGCCCGCTTCCCCAAAGGAGACAGGCATGGCCAAGCAGAACGAAACCGCGGTGAGAAAAGTCGTCGCCGCGTCGCTGATCGGCGCCACCATCGAGTGGTACGACTTCTTCCTGTACGGCGTAGTCGCCGGCATCGTGTTCAACAAGCTGTACTTCCCCACCGGCGACCCGCTCATCTCGACCATGCTGGCCTACACCACCTTTGCGGTGGGCTTCATCACCCGGCCGCTGGGCGGGCTGGTGTTCGGGCATTTCGGCGACCGCATCGGCCGAAAGAGCATGCTGGTGGTGACGCTGATGATCATGGGCGTGTCGACCTTCCTGATCGGCCTGGTGCCCACCTATGACAGCATCGGCCTCTGGGCGCCGATCCTGCTGCTGCTGTTGCGCGTGTTCCAGGGCATCGGGCTGGGCGGCGAATGGGGCGGCGCGGTGCTGATGGCCTACGAATACGCCCCGCCCGACAAGAAGGGCTTCTATGCGTCGCTGCCGCAGATCGGCCTGGCGATCGGCCTGTGCCTGGCGTCCGGCACGGTGGCGCTGCTGTCGACGTTGCTGACCGACGCGCAGTTCATGGCCTGGGGCTGGCGCCTGGCATTCCTGGCGTCGGCCGCGATGGTCGGGGTCGGCATGTACATCCGCCTGAACATCAAGGAAACGCCCGAGTTCACCGCGGTCAAGCGCGACAACGCCGAAAGCCGCATTCCGTTCATGGACATGATCCGCCGCTATCCCGGCAACGTCGCCAAGGGCATGGGCGCGCGCTACATCGACGGCGTGTTCTTCAACGTTTTCGGCGTGTTCTCGATCTCGTACCTGACCCAGACATTGCAGATCACGCGCACGGAAGCGCTGACCGGGGTGATGGCGGCGGCGCTGGTGATGTGCTTCACCATCCCCTACTTCGGCCGGCTGTCCGACCGCATCGGGCGCACGCGGGTGTATTTCTGGGGCTCGCTGGTCACGGCGGTGGCCGCCTTCCCCGGCTTCTGGCTGATGCTCAACAGCCAGGGCAGCGTGATGCTGGTGTGGCTGGCCATCATCATTCCGTTCGGCATCTTCTACGCCGCCGTCTACGGGCCGGAGGCCGCGCTGTTCTGCGAGCTGTTCGACGCCAAGGTGCGCTACACCGGCATCTCGTTCGTCTACCAGTTCTCGGGCATCTTCGCCTCGGGCATCACGCCGATCATCGCCACCGCGCTGCTCAAGACCGGCAATGGCCAGCCGTGGCTGATCTGCCTGTACGTGCTGTTCTCGGGCGTGGTGTCGGCGTTGTGCGCCTGGCTGATCGGGCGCGGCGGGCGCACCGCGGCGCAGGACGGGCTGGCCCCGCCGGCCAGCGCGACCCTGCGCAAGGCCTAACCGGCGCGCGGGCGGCGCCACGCGCCGCCCCTGCCCGCCGTCAGGCCACTGTGACCGGACGGCCGTGGAACGGATAGTTGGGATCGTTGTAGCCGTGGGTCGAGGCGTGGCCCGGCGTGACCCAGCTATCCACCAGCGCCTCGTCCTCGGGCGTGATGGTGACGTCCAGCGCGGCGTAGTAATCGTCCATTTGCGCCAGCGTGCGCGGGCCGGCGATGACGCCGGTGACGATCGGATTGGCCAGCACCCAGGCGGTGGCGAAATGGCCCGGCTGCACGCCGCGGGTAGCGCTGTGCTCGACCAGCCGCTGCGCGATCCGCAACGACTCTTCCCGGAACTCGGTGGCCAGGATGCGGCGGTCGCCGCGCCCGGCGCGGGTGTCGGCGGCCGGCGCCTGGCCCGGCAGGTACTTGCCGGTGAGCACGCCGCGCGCGATCGGGCTGTACGGCACCACGCCCAGGCCGTAGTGCTGGCAGGCCGGCAGGATCTCGACCTCGGGGCCGCGATTGAGCATGTTGTAGTACGGCTGGCACACCACCGGCTGCGGCACGCCCAGTTTTTCGCACAGGCGCAGGGTTTCGGCGATGCGCCAGCCGCGGAAGTTCGACAGCCCGAAGCTGCGCAGCTTGCCGGCGCGGATCAGGTCGCCCAGCGCCCACAGCGCTTCTTCCAGGTTTTCCTCGTGGTAGTCGCGGTGCAGGTACAGGATGTCCAGGAAATCCGTGCCCAGCCGCGCCAGGCTCTGCTCCACGCCGCGGATCAGCCACTGGCGCGAATAGTGCGACTGGTTCGGGCCCTTGCCCACCACGTTGCCGATCTTGCTGGCCAGCACCCAGTCGTGGCGCTGCCCTTGCAGCAGCTTGCCCACCACTTGCTCGGAACGGCCGTCGTTGTAGACGTCGGCGGTGTCGATGAAATTCAGGCCGTGGTCGCGCGCGGAAGCGACGATGCGCGCGGCCTCGTCATCGGGCGTCTGCTCGCCGAACATCATGGTGCCCAGGCACAGGGGCGATACGCGAAGGTTGCTTGATCCGAGACGGCGGTAGTTCATGGCGAAATCCTTGGTCGGCGCGCGGGGTGCGCGGGGGAAGCGAAACAGGAAGCGGTGCGGCGCGCCCGGGGCGCGGCGGGGCAAAGGGTCATGTTGCCAGAAGCCGGCCGGCATGCCGCTGAAAATCCCTGCCCCGGGCAGGGACTCCACCGGCGACGCGCCGGCGGCGTGTCAGGCCGGCTGGGCGTCCACCGCCGCCAGGATCCTGCCGAACAGCGCGTCCGCGTGCGCCGAATCGAGCCAGCGCACGATCGCCACCAGTTTGCGTTCGGGCTCGACCCAGGTGAACGAACTGCCCGCGCCCACGCCGAAGAAACTGGACGCTGGCACGCTCGGAAACACGCGGCCCTCGTGGTTCAGCCAGATGAGGTAGCCATAGTACGGCGCGATCGCGCAGGGCTGGCGCATGGCGTCGATCCATTCCGGCGACAGCACCTGGCGGCCGTCGGCCGCGCGGCCCTGGTTCAGCAGCATCTGGCCGATCAGCGCCTGGTCGCGGGCGCTGATCGACATGCCGCCGCCCCAGTGCGAGCCGCCCGGCACCGACGGCATGCGCTGGCCGTCGATCTCGACCCAGGCGTTGTCGTAGCCGACCCACTGCCAGTTCTCGCTGGCGCCCAGCGGCCGCGTGACGGCCTCGCGGAACACCTCGGGCAAGGGCCTGCGGAACAAGTGCAGCAGCGCATACGACAGTTGGTTGATGCGCACGTCGTTGTATTCCCAGTACGTGCCCGGCGCCTGCAAGGGACGGGCCTCGCCCTTTTTGCCGTCGGGCGGCACGCCGAAGGTGACGGCGCGATAGCGGTCGGCCTGGTCGGAGACGCCGAAGCGCTCGCCTTCCCATTCGCTGGTCTGCTGCAGCAGATGGCGCCAGGTGATGTCGGCGTTGCGTCCATGATCGAAGCCGATGCCGGGCACGCGCTTGCCCACCGGCTCGTCGACGTCCGGCAGCAGGCCGCGGTCGTGCGCCAACCCGGCCAGGATCGCCAGGTACAGCTTGGCCACGCTGAAGGTCAGGTCGGCGCGGTCGGGATCGCCCCACGCGGCGATCTCGCGGCCCTCGCGCAGCACCACGCCCGACACCGGGCCCCGGTCGTGCAGCGGGCCCAGCAGGCGGTTCCAGGGCGGCGGATCGTTCTGGTGCACGCCGAAGACCCCGTTGACGCTGCGGTCCCAGGCGGTTTCGTGGTCGTTGGCGAACTGGATCGCCTGCTGCATGAGCGCGTTCATTGTTTTCCCTTGTGTCGTCGTCGGGTGTTGGCTGATGGCGCTAGCGAGTATATCCACCCGGCCGCGCCGCAGCGCCCGTCCGCGCGTTATGGCCACGGGCAATAAGCAACTCGGGAATCAATCGTTGGCGCGCGCCGCCGCGAACGGTAGAGTCCAACGCCCCGCATCCCTCGATGACATTTTCCGCCTCATGCCTGATCGCTTCATCTCTATCGCCGAGCGCGCCGCCCGCGCGACCTTGCCGGCCCTGCGCGGCGCCCGTGTCCGTCTCGGCGCCGCCTTGCTGGCGCTGGCCGCCTGCAGCGGCGCCGCGCACGCCGAATCGCGCGTCGTGCGCATCGTCGTGCCGTACGGCACCGGCGCGGTGCAGGACACCATCGCCCGCGCCATCAGCGACGAACTCGGCCGCGCCCTGGATGCGTCCATCGTGGTCGAGAACCGCGCCGGCGCCGGTGGCACCGTCGGCACCGCGCAAGTGGCGCGCGCGGCTCCCGACGGCAACACGCTGGTGCTGGCCGCCGCCAGCCACCACATCGCCGGCTACCTGTACAAGAACCTGAGCTACGACCCCTACAAGGATTTCACCGGCGTCGCCTACCTGGGCAACACCGGCTACATCCTGCTGGCGTCCTCGACGCTGAAGGTGGCCAACACCGCCGAATTCATCCAGGCCGTCAAGGCCAAGCCCGACGCCTACGACTACGCCTCGGCCGGCAACGGCAGCGCCTCGCACCTGGGCATGGCCTCGCTGCTGGCCGCCGCCGGCGCGCGGATGCAGCACATCCCGATGAAGTCCACCGGCGACGCCGTGACCGAGCTGCTGGCCGGCCGGGTGCAGGCCGTCACCGCCGCCACCATCGGCGTCACCGGCTACCGCAACGATCCGCGCGTGACCTTCCTGGCTTACACCGGCAAGCAGCGCTCGCGCTTCGCCCCCGACCTGCCGACCGTGGCCGAGAGCGGCCTGCCCGGGTTTGCCTTCGATTCGTGGCTCGGATTGCTGGCGCCGGCGGGCATCGCCCCGGCCGAACGCGACCGCATCAACGCCGCCGTCAACCAGGCGCTGTCCGATCCCAAAGTACAGGCGCGCCTGGCGGCGCTGGGCGTCGAAGCCGAAGCCAAATCGCCCGCGCAATTCCAGCAGTTGCTGAAAGCGGACTGGGAGGCCACAGGCGGCCTGGTAGCCGCCTCCGGCGCCCGCGTCGAATAGGCGGAACGAAAGATGTTCCCGGCAGGCCGCCGGCAGCGGCCGCTCGGCCGGGATACGCCGGCTAGCGCTGGCGCACGCCTTCCAGGAACATATCCGTGATGAAATCGGCCAGCGCCTCGCGCTCTTCGGCATTGGGCTCGCGGCGCGTGAAGCGCTCGATCACCCCCATGAACGCGTGCGACAGCCATTCCGGCGGAATGTCCTTGCGGAACACGCCCGCGCGCTGGTCGATGCGCACGTTCTCGGAAATCATCTCGACCAGCTCGTCCTTGAGCGCCTCGGCCGCATCGACCTGGAAAAAACCGATGCGCGTCAGGTTGGGATCCTCTTGCAGGATCGCCAGCCAATTGCTGACGCCGCGGCGCACCCGCACCTCGACCGGCAGGTCCTGGTCGTCGGACAGCCGCGCCTGGCAGACCTCCTGCCGCAACCGCTGCGCGAACATGCCCACGAGCTCATCGTACGCCGCCTGCTTGCTGGCGAAATACTGGTAAAAAACGGGTTGCGTCACCCCCGCGCGGGCAACAATATCGCTGATCCGGGTGTGCTGGAAACCGCGCTCGGCGAACTCCGCCGCCGCCACTTCCAGCAGTTGCAACCGGGTGCGCTCACCTTTCGTCAAACGCTTTTCTTGCGGTACAGATGGGGGTATTGCCGTCGTCATCGCGTGAAAATACTCTCATTCCGGCTTTTTTGCCATACATTCCTGCATACATAGGATCCTGATGCGCCGACTATCGCGCCCGCTGCACGCTTTCTGCGCCGCCGTGCTCCTGCCGGCCCTGGCGGGCTGTGTACCTTACCCCACTTACAAGACCCTGCAGCCGCGTGCGGCCATCGCTGTGCAGGACGAAGCCGGGCAACCACTGGCCGGCGCCCGCGTGGTGCTGATCGCCGGCGCCTACCCCTATGGCTACGACCGATACCGAGTCGAACAGCGCACCGGCGCCGACGGCCGAGCGGACTTCGATGCGCGCCATGAATGGCGGGTGGAGGTGCTGGCGATCCATGGCTCGGAACAGTTCTTCTGGAACTGGTGCGTCGAAAAGGCCGGCTACGAGACTTACGCCACCCACGACCGCAATGCCGAGGCCTTCGACGCCAAGGCGGTCGTCCGGCTCAAGGCCGGTGTGTCGCAAACCTGCGACAACCCCAATGGTTCGCCGTTCATGCGCGAGACCCGCACAAGCCCCTGAAATCACTTGAAATCTTCGTAATTCTTGACACAACTATTGCGTCGCCTCGGCGTTACAGTACGGTATCGTCGGCCGCCGCAGCACGTGGACGTCCGACGGCTCAGGAGCAAGATCATGAAGCGGTTTACAGGTCGTATGGTCGGCGTCGCGCTGGCATTGGCCTTGGCAAGTTCCCCCGCGCTGGCGGGCGGGTATCGTGGCGGCTATCACCATCACCACGGCGGTGGCGGCGGCAACGGCTGGTGGATTGGTGGCGCGTTTGCGCTCGCGGCCACCGGGCTGATCCTGGCGGCCAATAACTCCGGACCGAGCTACGTACAGACCGGCGTCTACGCCCCGGGCGTGGCCTACTACCCGCCCCCGGTGTACACGGCGCCCGTGTACGAGGCGCCGCCTGTCTATGAAGCGCCGCCCGTCTACCAGGCCCCGGCACAATACGCTCCGGTGCAGTACGAACCGGCCCCTCCGGTCAACCGGGCGCAGGCCAGCGCCTCGGCCGACTGCCAGCGCTGGGCCATGAACCAGAGCGGCTACGACCCGGCAACCATTTCGCAATGGACCACCCAGGTCATGGTGGACACCTACAACCGCGCGCTGGATTCCTGCATGAACAGCCGCGGTTACCGGGCCAACTGACGACCATCGCGCCCACGGCGCGTCAGCCAGGGAGGAGCCCCGCCAGGGCCTCCTCCCTGTTGTTTTCACGGCCGTTGACGCCCGCGTGCATGGCGCCCCTCAACCGCGCCCGCCGCCCCATCCGCGCCAGGCGAAAAACGCCCCGGCCAACAGGGCCAGCGCGGCCGGCAGCACCCAGACGAAGCCGCTGTCGGTGTAGACAACCCCATCGACCGGATCGTAGTAGCGGCCCAGCTCGTTGAAATCCCACTTCAGGTACTGCGCGTACCAGAGCCAGAAGAAGAACGCCGACAGCGCCAACGACACCACCGCCCCGGCCCGCGCCAGCAGGCGCCCGCGGCCGGTGCCCGCGATCAGCCGCCAGGCCGACAGTACGCCGGCCGCCACGGCTACCAGGACCAGCCAGTCGCCGACGTTAAAGCCCATGCCCCGCCTCCAGGCGCGCCAGGCAGGCAGCGGCGTCCGCCCATTGCCCTTCGCTGAACACGCGCACCCCGGCATCGGCCAGCAATTGCGCGGTCACGCCCACGCCCGGCCGCCGCTGCCCCGAAAAGCTGCCGTCGTAGACATACCCGCTGCCGCAGGACGGACTGCCCTCCTTGAGCACCGCAATGCGGATGCCGCGCTCGCGCGCAGCGGCCAGCGCCAGGTGCGCGCCGCGCAGGAACGGCACGGTGGCATCCTCGCCCGACACCGCCATCACGCGGGCGCGGCCGCCCAGCACGTCAGCGGCATTGGCGCCCGGCTCGATCTCGGCGGGCGGGCGCGGAATCGGCATGCCACCCGCCACCTCCGGACAGACTGGCACGACCCGGCCTTCATCGAGCCAGCGCGCCAGGATCGCGTGGCCTCGCGGCGCCGAGCGGCCGTCGTAGCGCACGGGGTGGCCCAACAGACAGGCGCTGACCAGGACGTATTGCATGAGCGGGAAACCCCTAGACCACGGTGCCGAACAAGGCGCCGACGCCAGCCGTCACCGCCATCGCCAGCGCGCCCAATATCGTCACCCGCACCGCCGCCGGCCCCTTGGGCGCGCCCCCGGCGCCAGCCGCCAGGGCCCCCAGACAGGCCAGACAGGCCACGGACGCGCCGATCACCCAGCCGATAAGCTGCGGCAACGGCACCACCGCGGCCACCGCAAGCGGCAACGCGGCGCCGCCGGCGAACGAGGCGGCCGAGGCCACCGCCGCCTGCACCGGCCGGGCGCGATTGTGGATCGAGATGCCGAGTTCGTCGCGCGCATGCGCGTCAAGCGCGTCGTGGCGCGTCAGTTGCCGCGCGACCTGCTCGGCCAGGTCCCGCGACAGCCCGCGGCCGACGTAGATCTCGACCAGTTCCTCGAGCTCTTCGCCCGAGTTGCGCCTGAGCGAACGCTGCTCCATGCGCAGGTCGGCGGCCTCGATATCGGATTGCGACCGCACCGAGACGTATTCACCCGCCGCCATCGACAGCGCCCCGGCCACCAGGCCGGCCAGGCCCGAGGTCAGCACCGCCTCGTGCGAGGCCTGGGCGGCCGCGACGCCGGTGATGAGGCTCGCGGTGGAGACGATGCCGTCGTTGGCGCCGAGCACCGCGGCGCGCAGCCAGTTGCTGCGGAAAATCCGGTGATGTTCTTTGGAAGGCATTGCCGTGGACCCGTTCAAGGCGCGACAAGGCTGGCGGCGGACGGCCGCCGCCAGCGGCTCAACGCGGCGTCACGCGCACCGCGGTGAGCAAGCCTATCACGCAAAGCGTGGCCTGTTCGCCCTCGTAGGCATGCACTTCGACCTGGCAGATCGACAGGCGCTTGCCCGGCTTGACCACGCGGCCGCTGGCCACGTAGCGCTCGCCCTTGGCGGGCGCCAGGAAGTTCATCTTGAACTCCGAGGTCAACACGTCCTCGCCCGGGTGGAACAGGCTGAAGGCGGCATAGCCGCCGGCCGAATCGGCGATGGTGGTGGAGATGCCGGCGTGCAGGAAACCGTTCTGCTGGCACAGATCGGCGCGGTACGGCAGCACGATGTCCACCCTGCCCGGCTCGACCACGTCCAGGCTCGCGCCGAGCAGCCGCATGATGCTCTGCCGCTCGAAGCTCGCCTGGACCCGCCCGGCCGGATCGGCGCAAGTGGCGGGCGCGGCCATGTCAGTCCTGGTCGCGCTTGACCAGGTTGACGATGCTGGAGAAGTCCAGCCGGCCCGAGCCGCCCGCGCTGTGCAGCGAATACAGGTTGCGCGCCAGTTCCCCCAGCGGGATCGAGGCGCGCGCCGACAGCGCCGCCTCGGCCGCCAGGCCCAGGTCCTTGAGCATCAGGTCGACGCCGAAGCCGCCGGCATAGCCCTTGGAGGCCGGGGCGTGTTCCATCACGCCGGGCCACGGGTTGTACAGCTCGGTGGCCCAGTTGCGGCCAGAGCTCTTGGCGATGATGTCCGACAGCACCTTGGGATCGAGGCCGTTGGCCACGCCCAGCGCCAGCGCCTCGGAGGTGCCGGCCATGAGGATGCCGAGCAGCATGTTGTTGCAGATCTTGGCGACCTGGCCGGCGCCCGCGGGCCCGGCGTGGAAGATGTTCTTGCCCATCTTCTCCAGCACCGGACGGGCGCGCTCCAGCGCGGCGGGCTGGCCGCCGACGATGAAGGTCAGCGTGCCCGCGGCCGCGCCGCCGGTGCCGCCCGAGACCGGCGCGTCGATCATGGCGATGCCGCGCACCTCGGCGGCCTGCGCCACCTTGCGGGCCGAGTCCGGCGCGATGGTGCTGCACTCGATCACAAGCGCGCTGGACGCAATCTTGCCCAGCAGGTCCTGGTCCAGGTACAGGCCTTCGACGTGTTTGCTGGCCGGCAGCATCGAGATCACCACCTCGACCCCCTTGACCGCCTCGGCGGCCGAGGCCGCAGCCTTGGCGCCCGCATCGGTCAGCACCTTGACCGCCGCCGGCACCAGGTCGAACACCGTCAGGCTGTGGCCGGCCTTGACCAGATTCAATGCCATGGGCGCGCCCATGTTGCCCAAACCGATAAACGCGATACTGCTCATGATGTCCTGTCTCCTGTTGCTATTGCTGTAGGTATGAAATCAGTGTTGCGACGCGATGCCGGCCCGCTCCGCGGCGGACGTCAGCGGCCTTCCTTGCCCAGGTCGTCCAGCGGATGCGGCTGGCCCTCGGGCCAGGGCTCGTCGAAGAACTTCTGCACCCAGGCCTCGGTGGCCATGTCCAGCACCGCGGGGTTCCAGCGCGGCGTCTTGTCCTTGTCGATCAGCAGCGCGCGGATGCCCTCGGCGAAATCGCCATGCGCGGTGCAATGGAGCGCGGCGATGTACTCCGCGCGGAACACATCGTCCAGCGACCGCAGCCGCATGCGCTGCTGCAGCGCGAACGACAGCCGCAGTGAGCCGGGCGACCCGGCCAGCATGGTGGCGGCGGCGCGCGCCAGCCACGGGTCGGCATGGTCCTTCAGTCCGGCCAGTTCCTCGTAGATCTCGTCCAGGCGGTTGCCGCTGCACAGGCTGTTGATCATGAACGAGTGCTGGCGCAGGTGACCGCCCTCCAGCGGCGTCTGCGGTTCGAGCGCCGTCAGCGCCCGGCGCAACAGGCCGTCGTTGATCGAGCGCGGCGGGATCGCATCCTCCGCGCCGCCTGCGGCCTGGCCGGCCCAGGGCTGTTCCTCCAGCGAAGCCAGCAGCTTGGGCCAGTCTTCGTGGTTCAGGCGGAAGTCCGCCAGGCCGGCGAAAAACGCGTCGGCGGTATTGATCTGCGCGCCGGTCAGCGCCAGGAACACCCCGATGCGGCCCGGCATGCGGTTCAGCAGCCAGCTACCGCCGACATCGGGAAACAGGCCGATGGAGATTTCCGGCATCGCCAGGCGCGAGGTCTCGCTGACCACGCGGTGGCTGGCGCCCATCATCAGGCCGATGCCGCCGCCCATGACGATGCCGTGGCCCCAGCACAGCACCGGCTTGGGGTAGCTGTGGATGCGGTAGTCCAGGCGGTATTCATGCTCGAAAAAACGGCGCGCGTAGGCATTGCCCCACGCGCCCTTGCCGGCGTTCTCGGTCATGCTGCGGTACAGGCCATGCAGGTCGCCGCCGGCGCAGAAGGCCTTCTCGCCCGCGCCCTGAAGCACCACCAGCGCCACCGCCGGATCGCGCGCCCAGGCGTCCAGGCGCTCTGCCAGCAGGTCGACCATCTCCAGCGACAGCCCGTTCAGGGTCTGCGGCGAATTCAGCGTCGCGATCCCGAAGCGCATTCCATTGGCGGCGGCCCTTTCTTCGAACAGCACCGGTGCATTCATCTTATGTCGGCTCCTTTTTCCAACAATTGGCGGGCGATGATCACGCGCATGATCTCGTTTGTCCCCTCCAGAATCTGATGTACGCGAGTATCGCGCACCAGACGCTCCAAGGGATAGTCCCGCAGGTAGCCATAGCCGCCGTGGATCTGCTGGGCGTCCAGGCAGATCTGGAAGCCCATGTCGGTGGCAAAGCGCTTGGCCATCGCGCAGTAGGTGGCCGCGTCGGGCGCGCCGGCGTCCAGCTTGCAGGCCGCCAGCCGCACCATCTGGCGCGCCGCCACCAGGTGGGTGGCCATGTCCGCCAGCTTGAATTGCAGCGCCTGGAATTCCGCCAGGCGGCGGTTGAACTGGCGCCGCTCGTCCATGTAGCGGCGGGCCGCGTCCAGCGCGCCCTGGGCCGCGCCCACCGAGCAGGTGCCGATATTGATGCGGCCGCCGTCCAGGCCCTTCATGGCGATCTTGAAGCCCTCGCCCTCCTCGCCCAGCAGGTTGCCGGCGGGCACACGCACGTTCTCGAACACAATCGGACGGGTGGACTGGCTGTTCCAGCCCATCTTCTCTTCCTTGCGGCCGTAGCTGATGCCCTCGCTGTCGGCGGGCACGGCAAAGGCGCTGATGCCGCCCGCGCCCTCGCCGTCGCTGCGCGCCATCACCACCAGCAGGTCGGTATCGCCGCCGCCCGAAATGAAGGCCTTGGCGCCATTGAGCAGGTAGTGGTCGCCCTGGCGCTGCGCCCGGGTCGACAGCGACGCGGCGTCGGAGCCGGCGCCCGGTTCGGTCAGGCAGTACGAGGCCAGCTTCTGGCCGCTGGCCAGCAGCGGCCCCCAGGCCTCGCGCAGGGCCGGCTGGCCCCACTTGCCGACCATCCAGGTGGCCATGTTGTGGATCGTCAGGAACGCGGTGGTCGACGGATCGACGGCGGCCATTTCCTCGAACACCAGGGTGGCGTCCAGGCGCGGCAGCCCCAGGCCGCCGATGTCCTCGCTGGCATAGATGGCGCAGAAGCCCATCTCGCCGGCGCGCGCGAACGCCTCCTTGGGGAAGATGCCCTCGGCATCCCACTGCGCCGCATGGGGCGCCAGTTCGCCCTCGGCATAGTCGCGCGCGGCCTGCGCGAACGCGCGCTGCTCGTCGGTCAGTTCCAAGTCCACAGCCTGTCTCCTGATGTCATCGGTATTGTCTGTTGGCGTTGCTGCCGTCTCGTGAACGTCAGCCGGATCATTTTGACATGACGTTGACGTAAACGTAAGGGTGCGGCGCCGTCAATGTTACGCCGGAAGGGCCGGCGTGATTTGTCCTGATGATGACAATGTGGCGGCAGCCCGCCGGGCTCCGGCGGCGCGCGCCCCGGGGCCGACTGCTACAGCAATCCGGCCGGACGCACGCGGCCGTTGCGAGCGGTCCTGGCGCGCCGGTGCTCGGCGCGGCGGCGGCGCGATTCCTTGGGATCGAAGCTCAGCCCGCGGTAGATCTCCACCCGGTCGCCGTCCGCCAGCGGCGTGGCGGCCTCGACCGCGCGGCCGAACACGCCCACGCCCCGCTCCCAGGGCTGGACCACCGGGAAGGCCAGGGCGAAGCCGCTGGCGCGCAGGGCGTCCGCCACGGTCGCGCCGGCCGGCAGCCGCACCTCGCGCAGCCAGACCTGGGCCGACAGGGCATAGCAGACCGACACGGCGATCTGCCCGTCGGCAGACGGCTCATTCCCCATACTTGGCCTGCGCGCGCTTGGTGAAGGAATCGATGAAGCTGGTGGCGATGCGGTTGAACACCGGCCCCACCACCATCTCCAGCGCCCGGTTGGAAAAGGCGTATTCCATGGTGAACAGCACCTTGCAGGCATCCTCGGCCAACGGCTGGAACTCCCAGTGCCCCACCAGGCTGGAAAAAGGGCCATCGACCAGTTCCAGGTCGATGCGGTCGGGGTAGACGTGCCGGTTGCGCGTGGTGAAGCGCTGCTTCATACCCGCGAAACTGATCAGGATGGACGCCTGCATGCCGTGCTCGTCGCGCGTCTGCACCTCGGCGCCGCCACACCACGGCATGAACTCGGGGTACTTTTCCACGTCGGCGACCAGGTCGAACATCTGGGCGGCGCTGTAGGGCACCAGGACGGATCGCTGTACTTTGTGCATCGACTATCGCAAATGGCTAGAATGATAGGATTTTACCGGCACTGCGCCGCCGGGGCGCAAACGAGCACAAACGAAGAACAAACGGGCATATTGGGCCCCACAAGATGAGCATTATCGATAACCGCAAGGCCACGCACGACTATTTCATCGAAGACCGCTACGAAGCCGGCCTGGTTCTCCAGGGCTGGGAAGTCAAGGCGATCCGCGATGGCCGCGTGCAGCTCAAGGAAAGCTACGTCATCGTGCGCGATGGCGAACTGTTCCTTCTGGGCATGCACGTCAGCCCCCTGCCCACCGCGTCCACGCACATCCACCCGGACGCCATGCGCACCCGCAAGCTGCTGCTCAAGGCCGAGGAAATCAGCAAGCTGATCGGCAAGGTCGAGCAGCGCGGCTACACGCTGGTGCCGCTCAACCTGCACTACAAGAACGGCCGCATCAAGCTCGACTTCGCGCTGGGCCGCGGCAAGAAGCTCTTTGACAAGCGCGACACCGCACGCGAGAAGGACTGGCAGCGCGAGAAGGAGCGCATCATGAAGCACGACACGCGGGCGTCGCGCAAAGACAGTTGAATCACGCGGCCGCCGGCAGCGGCACGCGCTCGGCCGGCTGCATGCCCGGCCCCAGCACCCGGTTGCGGCCGCCCTGCTTGGCCGCGTACAGCATGCGGTCGGCGCGCTCAAAAAAGGCCTGCAGGTTCTCGCCCGGCACCCACTCCGCCACCCCGGCGCTGAACGTATAGGCAATCACGCTGCCGCCATGGGCGCAGGGCGTGCGCTGCACCGAGTCGAGCAAGCGCTGCGCCACGTCCATCACGGCGTCGCTGCGCAAATCGGCGAACAGCACGCTGAATTCCTCGCCCCCCACCCGGCCGACATGATCGCCGGTTCGCAACGTGGCCGTGGCCAGCAGGCCGAAATGGCGCAGCACCGCGTCGCCGGCGGCATGGCCGTGCGTATCGTTGATCCGCTTGAAGTGGTCGATATCCAGCAGCATCAGGGACAATGGCCGCCGCGTGCGCAGCGCCTGGGCGCAAAAGCGCTCCGCCTGCAGCCACCATGCCTTGCGCGACATCAACCCTGTCAGGAAATCGGTGCTGGCCTCATGCTCGCGATCGGCCAGCATGCGGTCGTGGATGATCATGATGGTGCCCAGCGTCAGGCAGGGCATCGCCAGCACGCCCAGCGTCATGAACACAATGTTCCAGTTGGTTGGCTGCAGCAGGAAATCGGCCCGGGCCACGCCGGACGCGAACAGCACCGACCGCAGCGCGCAGGTCAGGCCGGATATCATCGCCACCGACCAGACGAAGTAATAGCTGTAGCGCGAACGGTTGGCGGGCAGTCCCCGCCACACCGCCGCCGCCACCGCGAACATGAAGCCCATCTGCAGCGTCGACATGGCCACGATGCGGGGCGCCACCTGGTTGTCCAGGTAGGTATATCCCGCCAGCACCAACCAGGCCGCGCCGCAGGCCAGCCCCATCAGGTGGCGCGGCACCCGCTGCCCCAGCAGGCGCCGGATCCCGGTGTAGTAGGCGCACAGCGCCAGGCCGATCAGCACATTGGGCAGCACGATCGACAGCCAGCGCGGCGCCTCGGTGGCCTGCAGCCCGAACAGAAAAAACGCCAACAGCGTGAGCAGGTTGGCGCGTATGGTTTCGCGGATCCCGGCCATGCCGCTGCGCGCCAGGGACCCCAGGACACACAGCGATAGCACTCCCGTCAGTACTGCGATCGACAGCAAATGGACGGGAGCGATCATGGGCGAAGCGCCTCGCGGCGCGCGGTTCAGCTATTGCGGGTGGACTTGACGATGGTCATGGCCGAGGCAATCATGCCGCCCACGTCCGACAGGTTGGCCGGCAGGATCAGCGTGTTGCCTTCCTTGGCCACGTTGCCGAAGGCCTCGACGTAGCGCTCGGCCACCTTCAGGTTGACCGCTTCCATGCCGCCGGGCTGGCGCACGGCGTCGGCCACCTGCGTGATGGCCTTGGCGGTGGCTTCGGCGATCGCCAGCACCGCCGCGGCCTCGCCCTGCGCCTGGTTGATCTGGGCCTGCTTCTCGCCTTCCGAACGGGCGATGGCCGCTTCGCGTTCGCCCGTGGCGATGTTGATCTGTTCCTGGCGGCGGCCTTCCGAGGCCGCGATCAGCGCGCGCTTCTCGCGCTCGGCAGTGATCTGCGCCTGCATCGAGCGCAGGATCTCGTTGGGCGGGGTCAGGTCCTTGATCTCATAGCGCAGCACCTTCACGCCCCAGTTCAGCGCCGCCTCGTCCAGCGACGACACGATGGTGCTGTTGATGGCGTCGCGTTCCTCGAAGGTGCGGTCCAGTTCCATCTTGCCGATCACCGAGCGCAGCGTGGTCTGCGCCAGTTGCGTGATGGCCGAGATGTAATTGGACGAACCGTACGACGCGCGCATCGGGTCGGTCACCTGGAAGTAAAGCACGCCGTCCACCTGCAGTTGGGTGTTGTCGCGCGTGATGCAGACCTGGCTCGGCACGTCCAGCGGGATTTCCTTGAGCGAATGCTTGTACGACACGCGCTCGATGAACGGGATCACGAAGCCGGCGCCCGGCGACAGTACGCGGTCGAACTTGCCCAGACGCTCGACCACCCAGGCGTGCTGCTGGGGGACGATGGCGATCGCCTTGATGACGATCAGGATCGCCAGTGCGACGATAACGAGCAGGACGATAGTGGAAGTGTCCATCATGGTGTAGTGCCTCTTCTGGGGTGAATGCGGTGACGCGCCTGCCCGCGATAGCCAGGGCGCCTGCTGCGGCCGGCCCGTCTGCGCGGGTCCGGGTCCTGCCTTGGAACGGGCCGGCGCGCAAAAGCACGGAGCCTTCCACGCCGCCACGCCCTAGCGCGTGGCGCCGGTCGCGTCCCCCTTCGGAGTCAGGACCAGGCGCGTGCCGCGCATTTCGGTGATGATGTGTTCGCCGCCGTGGGCCGGCTGTCCCTCGGCCAGTTCCGCCTGCCAGTGCGCGCCGCGGTACCAGACGCGCGCGGTGCCGTCCTGGCTCCAGGCTTCCACCTTGACGGTCTGGCCGATGTCCAGGTTGACGTCGGCGTTGCGCGAGGCGTCGACCTCGCGCTTTTTCAGGACGCGCGTCTTGCGCAGCACCAGCAGGCCCAGCAGCAGCACGACGCCACACGCCACCAGTTGCCATTCCAGGCCCGCCAGCAGCCAGGCGGCGACGCCGCCCGCGGCCAATCCCAGCGCCACCAATAGCAGGTAGAAGGTTCCTGTCGCCAGTTCGCCGATGAGCGCCAGCGCGGCCAGCCCTAACCAAATCCACATAGTTACGTTTGCCTGAAAGGATGAGTCGGTCAGCGGATTGTACGTATTTCCATGACGCCGCGGTGACGCCCCCGCCCACCTCGGACAATCGCCTGGATTATGATGTGCGCTGGCTGCCGTCCCCGGCCGCTGGCATTTACCACGCATACACCCCCAATGACCGCTGCAATCTCCCCCGCCCGTCCCGTCCTCATCCTGCACACGGGCGACCCGGACGATACGCTCAAGAGCCAGTTCGGCGGCTATGCCGAACAGTTGGCGCGGGCCTCCGGCCTGGCGCCCGACGCCCTCGAAGTGGTCGCCGTCCACGCCGGCGAACGGCCGCGCGCGCCGGACCAGTACCGCGCCGCCCTGATCACCGGGTCGCCGGCCATGGTCACCGACCTGGAACCCTGGAGCGAAGACACCGCCGCCTGGCTGCGCGAAGCCGCCGCGGTCGGCCTGCCGATGTTCGGCATCTGCTACGGCCACCAGCTCCTGGCGCACGCCCTGGGCGGCAAGGTGGGCTACAACCCCGCCGGCCGCGAAGTCGGCACCCAGACGGTCGAACTGCTGCCCGCCGCCGCTGGCGACAAACTGCTGGCCGGCCTGCCGCCCACCTTCCCGGCCCAGATGCTGCATGCGCAGACCGTGCTGCAGTTGCCGCCCGGCGCCGCCGTGCTGGCGCGTTCCGACCTGGACCCGCACCAGATGATCCGCATCGGCCGCAACGTCTTCTCGACCCAGTTCCACCCCGAATTCGGCCCCGATTTCGTGCGCGCCCATCTCGAACGCTTCGGCCGCCGCTACGCCGCCGAAAACCTCGATGTGCCCGGCCTGTCCGCCAACGTGCGCGCCACCCCGGTGTCGGGCGAACTGGTGCGCCGCTTCCTGGACGCCTACGCGCCCGCCTGAGGCCCCGGCCAGGGGAGCAGGCCGCCCCCGGCAACAACCGGAGTGCGGCGCGGGCAGGCCTTTGAGAACATGGTCGAAAGCGCGCAAACCGGCGCGCCCCCGGAGCCCGACATGACCCACGCCGCCCCCTTGAGCAAACAGCACGCCGCCGCCGTCGAACGCGCCTGCCGGGCGCTGGAGGCCGAGCAGCCGCCGGACCTGAACACGCTGGCCGAACAGGCCGGCATGAGCCGCTTCCATTTCCACCGCATCTTCAAGGCGGCCACCGGCATCACGCCCAAGGCCTACGCCAACGCGCTGCGCGCCGACCGCGCCCGCCAGCAACTGCGCCAGAGCGCCAGCGTCACCGACGCCATGTACGGCGCCGGCTTCAACTCCAGCGGCCGCTTCTACGAGGCGGCGCCTGCCATCCTCGGCATGACGCCCACCGCCTTCCGCAAGGACGGCGAAGGCGTCGAAATCCGCTTCGCCGTGGGCCAGTGCGCGCTGGGCGCCCTGCTGGTGGCGGCCAGCGACACCGGCATCTGCGAAATCGCGCTGCACGAAGACCCCGAACAACTGGTGCGCAACCTGCAGGACCGCTTCAAGGCCGCCCGGCTGATCGGCGCCGACCGCGAATTCGAGCAATGGATAGCGGCGGTGGTCGGTTTCGTCGAGAACCCCGCGGTGGGCCTGCACCTGCCGCTGGACGTGCGCGGCACCGCGTTCCAGCGCCGCGTCTGGGAAGCGCTGCGCGAGATCCCCGTCGGCACCACCGCCACCTACACCGACATCGCCGAACGCATCGGCTCGCCGCGCTCGGTGCGCGCGGTGGCGCGCGCCTGCGCCACCAACAACATCGCGCTGGCGATTCCCTGCCACCGCGTGGTGCGCACCGACGGCTCGCTGGCCGGCTACCGCTGGGGCATCGAACGCAAGCGCGAACTGATCGAGCGCGAGGCCAAGGCGGCCTGAGTCCAGGGCGCGCCCCCACGCGGCGCGGTCGGCCGCGGCGCCCTCCTCTTCCAACGCCGCGCGCGCCAGGCGCAAGCCTCGCACGCGCCGCCGTACCCGAAGCGACGTTTTCACCTTGGGACGGCCGGATGGCAAAAAAAAACCCGCGCCATCCCTGGCGCGGGCCTTTTTGCATGCGGACCGGCGATTACTTCGCCAGGCGCTGCCAGGTGTCGACCACCGTGTCCGGGTTCAGCGACATCGACAGGATGCCTTCGTCCTTGAGCCACTGCGCGAAGTCCGGGTGATCGCTGGGGCCCTGGCCGCAGATGCCGACGTACTTGTTGGCGGCCAGGCAAGCCTTGATCGCGCGGCGCAGCATGAACTTGACGGCGTCGTCGCGTTCGTCGAAATCGGCCGCCAGCAGTTCCATGCCGGAGTCGCGGTCCAGGCCCAGGGTCAACTGGGTCATGTCGTTCGAACCGATCGAGAAGCCGTCGAAGTACTGCAGGAACTCGTCGGCCAGGATGGCGTTGGACGGCACTTCGCACATCATGATCAGCTTCAGGCCGTTCTCGCCGCGCGCCAGGCCGTGCTTGGCGAGCAGGTTGACCACCTTTTCCGCCTGGCCCAGGGTGCGCACGAACGGCACCATGATCTCGACGTTGGTGAGGCCCATGTCATCGCGCACCTTCTTGAGCGCTTCGCATTCCATGCGGAAGCACTCGGCGAAGTCGTCGGCGATGTAGCGCGAGGCGCCGCGGAAGCCCAGCATCGGGTTCTCTTCCTCGGGCTCGTAGCGCGAACCGCCGACCAGCTTGCGGTACTCGTTGGACTTGAAGTCCGACATGCGCACGATCACGGGCTTCGGGTAGAAGGCCGCCGCGATGGTGGCCACGCCTTCGGCCATCTTCTCGACGAAGAAGGCGCGCGGGCTGGCATGGCCGCGGGCGGCCGATTCCACGGCCTTCTTCAGCTCGCCGTCGACGTTCGGGTAGTCCAGCACCGCCTTCGGGTGAATGCCGATGTTGTTGTTGATGATGAATTCCAGGCGCGCCAGGCCGACGCCGCCGTTGGGGATCTGGGCGAAGTCGAACGCCAACTGGGGGTTGCCCACGTTCATCATGATCTTGAGATCGATGGCCGGCATCTCGCCGCGGCGCACTTCCTCGACTTCGGTCTCGATCAGGCCGTCATAGATGCGGCCTTCGTCGCCCTCGGCGCACGACACGGTCACGGCCTGGCCTTCCTTCAGCACGTCGGTAGCGTTGCCGCAACCCACCACGGCCGGAATGCCGAGTTCGCGCGCGATGATGGCCGCGTGGCAGGTACGGCCGCCACGGTTGGTCACGATCGCCGAGGCGCGCTTCATGACGGGTTCCCAGTTGGGGTCGGTCATGTCGGTGACCAGCACGTCGCCGGGCTGCACCTTGTCCATGTCGGAGATGTCGCCGACCACGCGCACCGGGCCCGAGCCGATCTTCTGGCCAATGGCGCGGCCGGTGATCAGGACCTGGCCGGTGGCCTTCAGGCGGTAGCGCTGCTGCACGTCGTTGGCGCCCTGCTGCGACTTCACCGTTTCCGGACGCGCCTGCAGGATGTAGATCTTGCCGTCGACGCCGTCGCGGCCCCACTCGATGTCCATCGGGCGGCCATAGTGCTTCTCGATGATGACGGCGTAGCGGGCCAGCTCGATGACCTCGTCGTCGGTCAGCGAGTAGCGGTTGCGCTCGGACACCGGCACGTCGACCGTGCGCACGGCGCGGCCTTCCGGACGCTCGGGGTCGAACTCCATCTTGATCAGCTTGGAACCGATGCGGCGGCCGACGATGGGGAAATGGCCCTGGGCCAGCGTGGGCTTGAAGACGTAGAACTCGTCGGGGTTGACGGCGCCCTGCACCACGGTTTCGCCCAGGCCGTACGACGAGGTGATGAACACCACGTCCTGGAAGCCCGATTCGGTGTCGATGGTGAACATCACGCCGGCGCTGCCCTTGTCCGAACGCACCATGCGCTGGATGCCGGCCGACAGGGCCACATCGGCGTGGGCATAGCCCTTGTGCACGCGGTAGGAGATGGCGCGGTCGTTGTAGAGCGAGGCGAACACGTGGCGGATCTTGTCCAGCACGTCGTCGATGCCGACCACGTTCAGGAAGGTTTCCTGCTGGCCGGCGAACGAGGCGTCGGGCAGGTCTTCGGCGGTGGCGGACGAGCGCACGGCGAACGAGCCCTTGCCATCGGCGTCGAGCTTGGCGAAGGCCTCGCGGATCTGCGCTTCGAATTCGGCCGAGAACGGCGCTTCGACGATCCATTGACGGATCTGCGCGCCGGCGTTGGCCAGCTCGCGCACGTCTTCGGGGTTCAGCGTGGTCAGGCGTTCGGCGATGCGCTTGTCCAGGCCCGAGGCCTTGAGAAAGTCGCGGAAGGCGTCAGCGGTCGTGGCAAAGCCGCCCGGCACGCGGACACCCGCGCCAGACAACTGGCTGATCATTTCGCCTAATGATGCGTTCTTGCCTCCTACCGAGTCCACGTCCGTCATGCGGAGCTGCTCGAACAAAACAACGTACGACATTGAAGTCACCTTTTACAATGGAATGAAAGCGAGTTTGGTCAATGCAGATTCGACGCCGGCTTACCGCCCGGATTTCGCCGATCCGCCTGCGCTGACCAAACTGGCCTTGGACCGCCCTTGGGGTGACTTATAGGGGCCTGATTGTACTCGGAGGAGCACATCCGGCCATCCGCCTGGTTGGAATTTTTACATATGACATCTACCCCGATCGTACGCACGGTATACATCGTTTCCGACAGTACCGGTATCACCGCGGAAACCTTCAGCCAGTCGGTGCTTTCCCAGTTCGAACAAGTCGATTTCAAGCCGGTGCGGCTGCCGTTTGTCGACACGCTGGAAAAAGCCGCCGAAGTGGCCATGCGCATCGACCGCAGCGCCCAGGAAGCCGGGGTGCCGCCGATCGTCTTCAGCACCCTGGTCAATCCCGACATCCTCGCCCGTGTTCGCCAGGCGAACGGCATTTTCCTCGACCTGTTCGGCACCTTCGTCAGCCACATCGAGCAGGCGCTGGGGCTCAAATCCAGCCATTCCATCGGCCGCTCGCACATGCAGGCCAATTCGGAAAAGTACCGCAACCGGATCGACGCCATCAACTTCAGCCTGGCGCACGACGACGGCCAGTTCGTCAACCAGCTCGACCAGGCCGACGTCATCCTGGTGGGCGTGTCGCGCTGCGGCAAGACTCCGACCAGCCTGTACCTGGCCATGCAGTACGCCATCAAGGCCGCCAACTTCCCCCTGACGCCGGACGATTTCGAGCGCGGCACCCTGCCCTCGACCATCGCGCCGCACCGCGCCAAGCTGTTCGGCCTGTCGATCCAGCCCGAGCGCTTGGCCGAGGTGCGCAACGAACGCCGTCCCAACAGCCGCTACGCGCAACTGGAGCAGTGCCGCTATGAAGTGGCCGAGGCCGAGCGCATGATGCGCCGCGAGGGTATCTCCTGGCTGTCCACCACCACCAAGTCGATCGAGGAGATCTCGACCACGGTGCTGCAGGAAGTCGGCCTGGATCGCGGCTGAAAATGACAGGGTCCGGCTATGGGCGCCGGCCCCCCTCCGTCGCGCAACCGGCGATCGCCGGCCGCGCGGGCCGTCACTGCCGCACCGCTCCAGGCAGGACGACGGGGCGGGACAGCTCGATGTAACTGCTGTCGGCCGGCAGGTAGAACCCCACCAGCTTGCCGGACGAGGCCACCAGATAGGCGTCCGTGCGGCGCGGCAAGGCAATCGCGAACGGACCGCCCAGCGGCCGGAACACGTCGCCTTGCACGATGGCGCCGGCCCGCCGCCATTGCGAGCCGGAAGGCAGCGTCACGGCGGCGTCGTTGGGCAGCTTCGCCACCACCTCACGCGACAATTGCAGCCGGCCGGCCGATTCGGTCATGTCGACCGGCACCAGACTGACCCGTTGCGGTGCGCCCGAGGCGCATCCGCCCAGCGCCAGCGCGCACAGGCAGGCGGCAAGCAATGACTGGCAGCGGGCGCGGCCTGGCAGGGAGTGAGCGACCGGCAATGACGCCATGGAACACCTAGGGAGCGGCAAAGCGTCGAGTATATGCCGGCCCGGCGGCCGCCTGGCGGGTCAGACACGCACCAATGCAGAATCAGCGCGCCGCGTCCGCCAGCGCCTGGCGGCGCTGCTCGAACAGGCAGATGGCGGCGGCGGCGCCCACATTGAGCGACTCGACCGCGGCCATGTCGTGGGGAATGCGCAGCCTGAGCCGCGCCGCCGCCAGCAACTCGGCCGCGACGCCCTGGCCCTCATGGCCGAAGACCCAGGCGCAACGCTCGGGCAGACGCCCGGCGTACAGATCCTGGGCGCCTTCCAGCGCGGTCGCCACCAGCGGCACGCGCAACCGGGGCAGCAGCGCCTGCAGGTCCACGTGCTCGTGGATCGCCAGCGCGAAATGCGCGCCCTGGCCGCTGCGCAACACCTTGGGCGACCACGCGGCGGCCGTGCCTGTGGCCAGGAACACGCGCTTGACCCCGGCCGCGGCACAGGTGCGCAGCAAGGTGCCGACATTGCCCGGGTCCTGGATGCGATCGAACAGCACGCAATTCTCGTCCACCGCCTCGGGCAGGGACGGCAACGGCGGCGTCACCACGAAGGCCACGCCCTGCCCGCTTTCCACGCTGGCCAGCGCCTGCATCAGGCGCGCGTCCAGCGCCAGGCAGCGGGCCTCCGGCACGGCGGCCGCCAGCGCCGCGATATCGGGCTGCGACAGGCGGTCGACGTCGAAGATGGCCTGATCCGGCGCGCCATGGTGCTGCAACCACGCCTGGCACAGGTGCACGCCGTCCAGCAGCACGGGCGCGCCGCGCTTGCCCGCGGTGCCGGCGAGCTTGACCAGCGCCTTGACCGCGGGATTGTCGCGGGAACTGATGTGTTTCATGAGACCAGGCCGAAGGCCTTGATGGGCGCGAAACTGCGGCGGTGCTCGACACAGGGACCGTGCTCGCGCAGCATCTGCAAGTGCAAGGCGGTGCCATAGCCCTTGTGCTGGTCGAACGCATACTGCGGGTACAGCGCATGCAGGCGCAGCAGATCCGCGTCGCGCGCGGTCTTGGCCAGGATCGACGCGGCGGAGATCGCCGGCACCAGGGCATCGCCCTTGATCACCGTCTGCACCGTGCAACCCAGCTTGGGGGCCTGGTTGCCATCCACCAGCGCCAACTGAGGCGCCGTCGACAGGCCCTCGACGGCGCGGCGCATCGCCAGCAGGGTGGCGCGCAGGATGTTCAGGCTGTCGATTTCGGCCACGCTGGCGCTGGCCACGCACCAGGCCAGCGCATGCGCCTGGATCTCGAGGGCAAGCGCCTCGCGCGTGGCGGCCTTCAGCACCTTGGAGTCGGCCAGGCCGTCGATGGGCCGCGCCGGATCCAGGATCACGGCGGCCGCGTATACCGCGCCCGCCAGCGGACCGCGGCCGGCTTCATCGACGCCGGCCGTCACCAGGGCCGGCTGCGCCGGCGCGGCAAACAGGTCAGGCTGCTCCACCGGCCACCTCCAGGATCGCCTGGGCCGCGAGCGCCGGCGTGTCGCGCAGCAGCTCCTGGTGCAGCGCCGTGAAGCGGGCCTCGATACGCGCCGCCAAGGCCTCGTCGGTCAACGCCGCCCAGGTGGCCTCGGCCAGCTTCTCGGGCGTGGCGTCGTCCTGCAACAGCTCGGGCACCGCGAAGTCGCGCAGCAGCACGTTGGGCAGCCCCACCCACGGCAGATAGGGCCGTTCCTGGCCGGACTTCCAGGCCATGATGCGACGCATGAGCGGCGACAGCACGTAGGAAATCACCATGGGCCGCTTGTACAGCGCGGTTTCCAGGGTGGCGGTGCCGCTGGCCACCAGCACCGCGGTGCTGGCTTCCATCACCGACCATGCCACTGGCGCCTGGCGATCGCCATCCGCGCCGTGCAGATCCTGCGCGGTGACGCAGCGCAACCCCGGCACGGGATACTTGGCCAGGATCGCCTGGAATTCGGCGCGGCGCTGGTCGTTGACCATCGGCACCACGCATTGCAGCGCCGGATCGCGCTTCTGCAGCATCTGCGCGGCCTGCAGGAAGCGCGGCGCCAGCAGGCGAATCTCGGACGAACGGCTACCCGGCAGGATCGCCAGCACGCGCGCGTCCTGGTCGATGCCCAGCCGCGCGCGCGCCGCCGCGCGGTCCGGCTGCATCGGCACCGCGCCGGCCAGCGGATGGCCGACATAGGTGACCGGAATGCCTTCCTTGCGGTAGATCTCTTCCTCGAACGGGAACAGCACCAGCATGTGCGACACCGATTCGCGGATCTTGTGGATGCGATCGTAGCGCCAGGCCCAGATCGAGGGGCCGACGAAATGGACGGTCGGCGTGCCGGCCTGGCGCAGTTGGTGTTCCAAACGCAGGTTGAAATCGGGCGCGTCGATGCCGACGAACACCGACGGCGGCTCGGCCAGCCAGCGACGCGACACGTCGCGATAGGTGCGCAGCAGACTGGGCAGACGCTTGAGCGCGTCGACGTAGCCGAACACCGTCAGCGCATGCATCGGATGCCAGGTATCGAAATCGCGGGCCTGCATCTGCGGGCCGCCGATGCCCTCGCACAGCACGCCCGGGGCGCGCTGCTGCAGACCGGCAATGATGCGGCCGGCCAGCAGATCGCCCGAGGGCTCGCCGGCCACCATGCCGATCCGCATGTTCATGGACGGATGATGCCGCGCGACGCGACGTCGAGGAAATCCAGCAGCGTCTGCAGATGCTCGGCGACTTCGGGCTCGGCCTGCTGGCGGGCGCGCAGTTCGGCCCGGGCCGTGTCCAGCGGCAAGCCGCGGCGATAGATGATCTTGTAGGCGTCGCGCAGCGCCGACACCTGGGCGGGCGTGAATCCGCGGCGCTTCAGGCCTTCGACGTTGATGCCGACCGGCCGGCATGGATTGCCCGCGGCCAGCACGAACGGCGGCGTGTCCTGCATCAGCGAGCTGTTGCCGCCGGTCATGCTGTGCGCGCCGATGCGCGAGAACTGGTGCACGCCGGTCAGGCCGCCCACGATGGCCCAGTCACCCACATGGACGTGGCCGCCCAGTTGCACGGAGTTGGCCAGGATGGTGTTGTTGCCCACGTGGCAATCGTGCGCGATGTGCACGTAGGCCATGATCCAGTTGTCATCGCCCAGCGTGGTGGCGCCGCCATCCTGCACCGTGCCGGTGTTCAGCGTGACGAATTCGCGCACCGTGTTGCGGTCGCCGATGATCAGCCGGGTCGGCTCGCCCTTGTACTTCTTGTCCTGCGGCATCCCGCCGATCGAGCAATACCGATAGAAGCGGTTGTCGCGTCCGATGGTGGTCACGCCATCGACCATGCAATACGGGCCGAGCTCGGTGCCGGCGCCGATCGTCACATCGGGGCCCACGACGCAGAACGCGCCGATGACCACGCTGGGGTCGATTTTCGCCGCCGGATCGACGACGGCGGTAGGATGGATGTTTCCTGCCATTTACTCTTCCAGGCTGCGGATCGCGCACATGAGCTTGGCCGACGCCACTTCCTGCCCGTCCACCGTGGCACGCGCTTGGTATTTACAGATGCTGCGGCTCAGGCGCTCGGCTTCGACCTCGATGCGCAACTGGTCGCCCGGCACCACCGGGCGGCGGAAACGCGCGCCGTCGATGCCCACCAGGTAGTACGCCGTCTTGGCGCCTTCGCACTTCAGGCCGCCGTTCTCGTCGGTGAACGAGAACAACGCCGAAGCCTGGGCCATGGCTTCCACGATGAGCACGCCCGGCATCACCGGATGGTGGGGAAAGTGGCCGTTGAAAAACGGTTCATTGATCGAGACGTTCTTGATGGCGACGATGGATTTGCCGGGCACCATTTCGACGACGCGATCAATCAGCAGCATCGGGTAACGATGCGGCAGCCTCTCCATGATCCCCTTGATGTCGAGTTCCATTTTTCTGTGAATTCCTGCGTAATGAATTAAATCTGTCGGCGCCGCGAGCGCCAGGGCGGCATGGCGGCGCCCTAGTCTTTTTCCAGCGTCCGCAAGCGGCGGCGCAATTGCGCCAACTGTTGTATCACGGCGGCGTTGCGCTGCCATTCGCCATGTTCCGCATACGGGTACACCCCGGTATAGCGGCCAGGCTTGGAAATATTGGACGTCACCGCGGTGCCGCCCGAAATGTGTACGTCGTCGCCCAGCGTCAGGTGCCCTGACAGCATGGCCGCGCCGCCGATGGTGCAGCGCTCGCCGATGGTCGTGGACCCCGCCACGCCGACGCACGCCGCGATCGCGGTGTAGGCGCCGATACGGCAGTTGTGGGCCACCATGATCTGGTTGTCGAGCTTGACGCCATTGCCCACGACGGTGTCTTCGAGCGCGCCGCGGTCGATGGTCGTATTGGCCCCGATTTCGACGTCGTCGCCCACCGTCACCCCGCCCAACTGGGGAATCTTGCCCCAGGCGCCCTTGCCCAGCGACGGATCCGGCGCGAAACCGAAGCCGTCTGCGCCGAGCACCGCGCCGCTGTGGATGATGGCGCGCGCGCCGATCTTGACGCCTTCGTACAGCGTGACATGCGCATGCAGGCGGCTGTCCGGGCCGATCGACGAGCCAACGCCGATGACACAGCCAGCGCCCAGCACGCTGCCGCGGCCGATGCGCGCGCCCGATTCGATCACGCAATTCGGACCGATACGCACGTCTTCCTCGATGTGCGCATCAGGCGCGACCACGGCCGAGGGATGCGTGGACGCGGGCAGGGCCGGACGCCGCGCGGCGTCGAACCACTGCGCCACGCGAGCGTAAAGCAGATACGGATGCTTGCAGACGACCAGCGTGAAACGCGGCCGATCGGCGCCGGCGGCTTCCAGCGTCTCGGCCACGTCGGCCGACACGATCACCGCCCCCGCCTGCGTGGCGGCGAGCTGGCTCTGGTACTTGGGATTGGCCAGGAAACTGATCTCATGGCCGCTGGCCGAAGCCAGGGTGCCGATGCCGCAGACCCGCAAGGGGTCTGCGCCGGCGGGCGCGCTGATGCGCCAGTCCATGCCCTGGGTATTGGCGGCGCTCAACAGCGCTTCGAGCGTCGGCGCGCGGGCAAGATCCAGTAGAACCGGCATACGGCGACTGCAGCTTACTTGCCCAGGCTCTGGATCACCTTGTCGGTGATGTCGATGCGCGGGTTGACCGTGACGGCGTCCTGGATGATCAGGTCGTAGTTTTCCTGTTCAGCGATGCGCTTGATAGCCTCGTTGGCCTTCGTCACGATGCTGGAAAACTCTTCGTTGCGGCGGCGGTTGAAGTCTTCCTGGAATTCGCGGCGCTTGCGCTGCAGGTCGGTATCCAGGTTCGACAGCTCCCGCTGGCGCTTGACGCGGTCGGACTCGGACAGCACGGGCGCGTCCTTGTCGAACTTCTCGGCTTGCGAACGCAGGCTGGAGTTCAGACGCTGCAGTTCGTCGTCACGCTTCTTGAATTCGGCTTCGATCTTGCTTTGCGCCGTCTTGGCCGGACCGGATTCACGCAGGATCCGCTCGGTGTTGACGAAGCCGATCTTGGTGTTCTGAGCCTGAGCGGGCACCGCCGCGACGGAACCGAGAATGAGCGCACCCACCAGGGCAATGGAGCCGCCCAGCTTGCCACGACGATTAACGCGCGGCGAATTCGATGATTTAAGTGCGAAGTCAGACATCATGAAAATCTCACCTTCCAGTAAGGCAAAGCCAAAGTATGTATTGTGCCACTAAACGACAAGGGAGCCGGGCCAGGAGGCCTCTCCCTTGTTTTCAAGCGTAACGCCAGCGCTTAGAACCCGGTTCCGATCTGGAACTGGAAGCTCTGCTTGTCGTCGCCCGGCTTGGCATTGAGCGGACGCGCGTACGACAGTTGCAGCGGGCCCATCGGCGACTGCCACGACAGGCCGATACCCGCCGAGAAACGCCAGCCGCAAGGATCGTCGACCTCGCTGCCCGGCTTGCCGTTGGTGCACGACAGGCCGCTGCCCGCGCCCACCTGGCCCGCATCGCTGAAGATGAACCAGCGCAGCGTGCGGTCCTTGGACGCGCCCGGGAACGGCAGGTACAACTGCGCGTTCGCCACGATGCGGCGCGAACCGCCCAGGTAGTCGCCCGTGACCGGATCGCGCGGACCCAGCGACGAACCTTCGTAGCCGCGCACCGTGCCAATACCGCCGGCGTACACGTCCTTGATGATCGGGTAGTCCTTGCCGCCGTAGCTCTGGCCCCAGTCGACCATGCCGTTCAGCGCCAGGGTGTACGAATTGCCCAGCGGGATGAAGTACTGCTGCTGACCGGTGAGCATGTAGTACTTCAGGTCGACCGTCGAGAAGTCGCTCTTCAAGCGGGTGTACGAACCCTTGGTCGGCGCCAGGGCGCTGTCGCGGGTGTCGTTGGACCAGCCGGCGGTGAAGATCACCGAGTTGGTCGCATCGCCGTACTGGTCGACGAACTTGCGGTAGGCCAGCGGCGAATTCGAGAACAGATCGATCTGGTTGCGCTCGAGGTTGGCGCCCAGGAAGATCCGGTCGTACTCGGAGATCGGCACGCCGAAGTTCATGCCCAGGCCCATGGACTTGACGCGGTAGTCGCCGTCGTTGTTGTTCCAGGGCTCGGTCACGCGGTAGTAAGCGGACGTGGTGCGGCTGATGCCGTCCTTGGTCCAGTACGGGTCGGTGTGCGACAGCACCACCGCGCGGTTGCTCTTGCTGGTGTTCAGTTGCAGCGTGAGGTTGGTGCCGCTGCCGAACACGTTGTCTTCGCTGATGCCGGCCGACAGGATCGCCTTTTCGGACGAACCGTAGCCCACGCCCAGGTTGATCATGCCGGTGGGCTTTTCCTTCACGTCGACGTTGACGTCGACCTGGTCGGGCGAGCCCGGCACCGGATCGGTCTTGACGTTGACGTCGCTGAAGTAGCCCAGGCGGTCGACGCGGTCGCGCGAGGTCTTGATGTCCTTGGCGTCGTACCAGGCGGCTTCCTGCTGGCGCATTTCGCGGCGCACGACTTCGTCGCGCGTGCGGGTGTTGCCGCCGATCTGGATGCGGCGCACGTAAACGCGGCGGCTCGGATCGACGTAGAACGTCAGGTCGGCCTCGTGCTTGGCGCGGTCGAGCTGCGGGTTCGGGTTGACGTTGGCGAAGGCGTAGCCCAGTTCACCCAGGTAGTCGGTGATGGCCTTGGCCGAATCGTTGGCCTTGGCCGCCGAGAACGTTTCGTCGGGCTTGATCTTGACCAGGTTGTTGATTTCCTGGTCCAGGCCGATCAGATTGCCCGCCAGCTTGACGCTGCGCACCTTGTACGGCTCGCCTTCATGGACCGTGATGGTGATGCGGATGTCCTTGCGGTCGGGCGAGATCGTCACCTGGGGCGGCTCGACCGTGAATTCCAGGTAGCCGCGGTCCAGGTAGAACGAACGCAGGCGTTCGAGGTCGCCTTCGAGCTTTTCCCGCGAGTACTTGTCGGTATCGGTGTACCAGGTCAGCCAGCCCGGCGTGGTCAGCTTGAATTCGTCGAGCAGGTCGCTTTCCGAGAAGGCCTTGTTGCCGACGAAGCGGATTTCCTGGATGCGGGCGACCGAGCCTTCGAACACGTCGAAGCTCACGCCAACGCGGTTGCGCGGCAGCGGCGTGACGGTGGAGGTGACCTCGACGCCGTACTTGCCCTTGGACAGATACTGCTGCTTGAGTTCGTATTCAGCGCGCTCGAGCATCGAGCGGTCGAAAATCCGGCCTTCGGCGAAACCCACCTGCCCCAGCGACTTGGTAATGGCCTTGGAATCGAACTCACGCATGCCGTTGAAATTCACGGATGCAATCGTCGGACGCTCCTGGACCACCACGACCACGACATTATTGTCGGTCTGGATCTGCACGTCGGTGAAAAATCCCGTGCCGTACAGGCGTCGAACGGCCTCGGTGGCCTCTTCCTCGGTGAATTTCTCACCGACCTTGACGGGCAGATAACCGAAGACGGTGCCGGCGTCGGTTCGCTGGATCCCCTCTACGCGGATATCCCGCACGACAAAAGGGTCGAAGGCGTGAGCCATGCCTGGCAGCAGCAATGCGGCGATCAGACTCGGCACTACGCCCGGCAGTACACCCTTTTTGTGATGAAACATCCGGCGAAAAGACATCCTTGAGTATCCTCGGTCGTGCAAATGGCGGGGGATTTTATGCTAATTGGCGCTTAAGTGAACAAGCGCGTGAAATCATTGAACAACGCAAGCCCCATCAGGCTTGCCAATAAACCAATGCCTGCGCGCTGTCCGATATCGATCCACCGTGCGGGCGGCGGACTGCCCCGCACAATTTCGACGAGATAGTACAGCAGATGGCCACCGTCCAGCATAGGAATGGGCAGCAAATTTAGTACGCCCAGGCTGATGCTGATCAACGCGATATAGGCGATATACGCAACAATGCCGATGCGGGCGGTCTGGCCGGCATAATCGGCGATCGTGACCGGGCCGCTGACATTGCGCCAGGAAACGTCCCCCGTGACCATGCGGCCCATCATGCGCAGCGAAAACAGGGCGGTGTCCCAGGTGCGGACGGCGCCGCGCCAGAGGCTGTCGAAGACGCCGTAGCGCACCGTCACCATGGGCACGTCGCCGCCTAGCTGGACGCCGAGCCGGCCGATGACCTGGCCGTTGACCGTTTCGGCGCGCGGCGTGACATTCACGGAAATCTGGGCGCCATCGCGCGCCACCGTCAGGGCCAGCGTCTTGCCCGCGCTGTCCTGGATCTGCTTTACCAGCGCGCCGGTGTCCGGCGTGGGCTGGCCATCGACGGCCAGGATCAGGTCGCCCGCGCGCAGGCCGGCCGCCTGCCCTTCGCCGCCATCGTTGACGACGCGCACGGCGGGCTTGGGTTGGGCCAGGCGGATGCCGGCGGCCAGCAGCGGATCGCCGCCGGCCGGATCCATGGCGTTGGCCGGCAGGGTCAGTTCCCGTTGCTGCGATGCACCACCGGGGGTGCCGACTTCGATCTGGGTGCGGCCACCCGTGGCCATCACGTCCATCAGGCGCCAGCGGGCGTCCGACCACGACGCGACCTCCTGGCCGTCGATGGCCAGGATGCGGTCGCCCGCCACCAACCCGGCGCGCGCCGCGGGCGTATCGGCAGCGGGTTGGGCGATGACAGCCACCGGCTCCTCGGTGCCCGCCATGTTCAGGCCGGCATACAGGAAGACCGCGAGGATGAGATTGAAAATGGGACCGGCGGCAACGATCGCGATGCGCTTGCCGACCGATTTGTTGTTGAAGGCGCCTGCCGCTTCGGCCGGGCTGGCGCCCGCCGGGGCATCGTCCTGCATCTTGACATAGCCGCCCAGGGGCAAGGCCGACAGGGCCCATTCGGTGCCATGGCGATCGGTGCGGCGCAGGACCACCTTGCCGAAGCCGACCGAAAAGCGCAGCACCTTGACGCCGCACAGCCGCGCCACCCAATAGTGCCCCAACTCATGGAAAATGATCAGGGAGCCAAGCGCAACGGCAAAGGCCAGCAGGGTGAAAAGCATCGGGGTCAGGAAATCAAGGAATCAACGCACGGGAAAAACGGCGCACGGTCCGGGGAACGATCCATGCGCCATCACGCCAGGCCGAGATTGCCGGCGTAAACGCGCGCGGCGGCATCCAGCGCCAGCACATCGTCAAGACTATTGAGCGTAACAGATGATTGCCCCCCCTGCCACTCCAGGGTCGCCTCGATAACCCGCGGTATCCAGGTATACCCCAGACGGCCCGCCAGGAAGGCGTCCACGGCTACCTCATTGGCCGCGTTCAGGGCGATGCAGGCGCCCTGCCCGGCACGCAGCGCCTCGAACGCCAGCGCCAGGCACGGGAATCGCGCCAGGTCCGGCTTTTCGAAATCGAGCCGACCCAGACGGGTCAGGTCCAGCGGCCCCACGCCGCTGTCCAGGCGCTCGGGAAAGCCCAGGCCGTAGGAGATCGGCGTGCGCATGTCGGGCTGGCCCAATTGCGCCAGGATCGAGCCGTCGTCGTATTCAACCATGGAGTGAATCACGCTCTGCGGATGCACCACGACCTCGATGCGGTCGGCCGGCATGGCAAACAGCCAGTGCGCCTCGATCACCTCCAGGCCTTTGTTCAGCATGGTGGCGGAATCGACCGAGATCTTGCGGCCCATGCTCCAGTTGGGATGGGCGCAGGCCTGCGCCGGCGTCACCTCGTGCAGGTCCTCCAGGTCGCGGCCCCGGAACGGGCCGCCGGAGGCGGTCAGCAGCAGTCGGCGCACGCCCGGCGCCGGCGCATCGGGCGCCCCGGCCCGGCCGCCATGGGGCAGACACTGGAAAATCGCATTGTGTTCGCTGTCGATGGGGAGCAATTCGGCGCCGTTGTCGCGAATTGCCTGCATGAACAGCGAGCCGGCGGCAACCAGCGCTTCCTTGTTGGCCAGCAAGACCCGCTTGCCGGCACGCGCCGCGGCCAAGGCCGCGGGCAGGCCGGCAGCGCCGACGATGGCCGCCATGACGGCGTCGCACTGCGCATCCGCCGCCGTATCGGCCAGGGCCTGCGCGCCGATCCGGATTTCCGGCGCGGCCTGCCCGGCCGGCCAGGCCGCCACGAATTTGTCACGCGCCTTGGCATCGGGCACCACGACCACCGCGGCGCGGCTGGCCAACGCCTGCTCGGCCAGCCGTTCCATGCGGCTGTAGGCAGACAGGGCATACACCGCCAGGCGATCCGGATGGCGAGCGATCACGTCCAGCGTGCTCTCGCCAATCGAGCCGGTCGATCCCAGCACCACGACGCGTTGAAAAGCCGTCAAAACAACACTCCAGACAAGATTAGCGCCAACGGCGCGACCGGCAGGATCGCGTCGATACGGTCATAGACCCCGCCGTGCCCCGGCAGCAGCGCGCTGGAATCCTTGCGGCCCGCGCGGCGCTTGAGCAACGACTCGAACAGGTCGCCGATGATGGATAGCACGCCCAGCAACGCCGCGATCGGCAGCGCCAGCCAGAACGACCAGTGCGCCACCAGCGCATGGCCGAACGTGCCGTCCCACAGGCTCGACAGGCCGATCCAGATGACGGCGCCCAGCACGCCGGCGACCGCGCCGGCCACCGTCTTGCCCGGGCTGACCCGCGGCGCCAGTTTACGCTTGCCGAATGCGCGGCCGGCGAAATAGGCAGCGATATCGGCGACCCAGACCAGGGCCAGCAACGACACCACGAAGGCGGCGCCGCGCGCCATGAACATCTGGGCCAGCACCGCCCAGGCGGTGAACGCGGCGGGGACCGAAAACAGCGACCACCCCAGATTCGCCGGCGCCGCGTCGGATCGGCCGCGCACCACGGCGGCGGTGGCCCCGAACAGCCAGACCACGGCAACCAGCGGCGCGGCGTAGCGCAGGATCCAGGACGGATCCGCGATGCCGTCGCGCTGGCCCGACAACCAGGCCGACGCCAGGGCCAGCATGGCCGCGAACAACAGGACGGGAATGCCCGCGGCGATCACGGACGACGGCGGTTGCGGCAGCGTCAGGCGCAGCCACTCCCAATTGGCGCAGGCCGCCGCCAGCGCGAGCAACGCCACGAACCACCAGGGATTGGCGCTCATCATTGCAGCCGCCAGGACGGCGAGCAGGACGATGGCGGTAACGATACGCTGGCCCAACATGGTGACGATCTCCTCGGGTCGACCCACAGCCGCCGCGCGCGGGGCACGGCGAGCCGCGGCCGGACTATTTTTCGCCGGTTTCGGTGAGCTGGGCGCTGGTGCGGCCGAAGCGGCGCTCGCGCGTCCGGTACCAGTCAAATGCCTGGCGCAGTTCGTCGGCGCCGAAATCCGGCCAGTAGCGGTCCGTGAAATAGAACTCCGCGTACGCCATCTGCCAGATCAGGAAATTGGAAATGCGCTGCTCGCCGCCGGTGCGGATGAACAGGTCGGGCTCGGGCGCCCAGGACATGGAAAGATGCCGCGCCAGGCGCTCTTCGTCGACCCGCTCCGGATGCGCCGCCAGCTCGGGCTCGGCCGCCAGCATCGCGCGGGTGGCCTGCAGGATGTCCCAGCGACCGCCGTAGTTGGCGGCCACCGTCAGGTGCAGGCGGTCATTGTGGGCGGTGCGCGCCTGGGCGGCGAAGATCAGTTCCTGCAGGCGCGGCTCGAACGCGGACAGATCGCCGATGACGTGCAGGCGCACGCCCTGCTCTTCCAGCTTGCCGACTTCGCGCTCCAGCGCCTGCACGAACAGGCGCATCAGCAGCGACACCTCCTCGGCAGGCCGGCGCCAGTTCTCGGAACTGAAGGCGAACAGCGTCAGGTAGCGCACCCCCGCGCGGCCGCAGGCCTCGACCACGCGGCGCACCGCCTGCACCCCCTTGGCATGCCCGGCCGTGCGTGGCAACAGCCGCCGCGTCGCCCATCTGCCGTTGCCATCCATGATGATGGCCACGTGCTCCGGGATGTCGCGGGTATCGGGAACCGCCTGGGTAGAACTGGTTGCCATGGGTCTGGGGAGCGCCGTCGACCGGCGTAAAACAGGGAATACGGGGAAAAACCCGCGCCGTCGATCCACCGCTGCGTCAGTGTGCTGCGAAGCAATGGATAGGACGGCGCGAAGGCAAAAATCCTGGGGCCGGGGCGGCTTGCTGCCCGCTCCGGCTCTGCAAGGATTATACGGTCATGATTTCCGCTTCTTTTTGGGCAACCATCTTGTCGATGTCGGCCACGTTGCGGTCGGTCAGCTTCTGGACGTCGTCCTGGGCGCGACGCTCGTCGTCCTCGGAGATTTCCTTGTCCTTGACCAGCTTCTTCAAGGTGTCGTTGGCTTCGCGGCGCAGATTGCGCACGGCCACCTTGGCGTCCTCGCCTTCGCTGCGCACGACCTTGGTCAGGTCGCGGCGGCGCTCTTCGGTCAGGGCCGGCATCGGCACGCGGATGGTATCGCCCATGGACATGGGGTTCAGGCCCAGGTCCGATTCGCGGATGGCCTTCTCGATCGCGGCGGCCATGCTCTTTTCGTAGGGCTGGACGCTGATGGTGCGCGCGTCGATCAGGTTCACGTTGCCGACCTGGCTGATCGGCACGGGCGAACCGTAGTACTCGACCTGCACGTGGTCCAGGATGCCGGTGTGGGCGCGGCCCGTGCGGATCTTGGCCAGGTTGGTCTTGAGCGTGTCAAGCGACTTGGCCATCCTGGCTTCGGCGGATTTGCGGATTTCTGCGACGCTCATGGATTTTCCTTTTCTTTAAACGTGTACCAACGTGCCTTCGTCTTCGCCGCTGACGACGCGCTTGAGCGCGCCCGACTTATTGATCGAAAACACCTTGATCGGCAGCTTCTGGTCGCGGCACAGGGCGAACGCCGTGGCGTCCATGACTTCCAGGCGGCGGACGATGGCCTCGTCGAAGCTGATGCGCGCGTAGCGCGTGGCGGAAGGATCCTTGTTGGGATCCGCGCTGTAGATGCCGTCGACCTTGGTGGCCTTCAGCACGATCTCCGCGCCGATCTCGGCGCCACGCAGGGCGGCCGCGGTGTCGGTCGTGAAGAAGGGGTTGCCGGTGCCCGCGGCGAAGATGACGACCTTGCCTTCTTCGAGGTAACGCAGGGCCTTGGGGCGGATGTACGGTTCGACGACCTGGTCGATGTTCAGGGCCGACTGCACGCGGGTGTCGATACCCTTGTGCTTGAGCGCGTCCTGCAGGGCAAGCGCGTTCATGATGGTGGCCATCATGCCCATGTAGTCGGCGGTGGCGCGGTCCATGCCCTGCGCACCCGGGGCGACGCCACGGAAGATGTTGCCACCGCCGATGACGATGGCCAGCTCGACGCCAGTGGCGGCGACTTCGGCGATCTCATCGGTCATGCGGACGATGGTGGCGCGATTGATGCCGAATGCATCGTCGCCCATCAGCGCCTCGCCGGAAAGTTTGAGAAGAACCCGTTTGTATGATCTGCTGCTCATAGGTGATATCCCGAAGAACATTCCGACGAAAGTGTAAGACAAGAAATAGGCCGGACTAGAAAATATCTAGCGCCGGCCTGTAAGGACTACCCCGAGATCAGGCGCGGCCGGCGGCGGCGGCGGCAACCTCAGCGGCGAAGTCGCTGGTCTTCTTCTCGATACCTTCGCCGACGACGAACAGCACGAACTTGGTGATCGAGGCGCCCTTGGCCTTGAGCATCTGTTCGACGGTGTTCTTGTCGTCCTTGACGAAAGGTTGCGACAGCAGCGTGACTTCCTTCAGGAACTTCTGCACCGAGCCTTCGACCATCTTGGCGACGATTTCAGCCGGCTTGCCCGATTCGGCGGCCTTCTGCTCGGCGACCGAGCGTTCGGCGGCGATGTCGGCCGGGTTCACGCCGTCGGCGTTCAGGGCCTTCGGCTTGGTCGCGGCGATGTGCATCGCCAGGTCCTTGCCCACTTCCTCGGCGCCGGCGTATTCCACCAGCACGCCGATCTTGCCGCCGTGCACGTAGCTGGCCAGCGCGTTCGGGGTCTGGATGCGCTCGAAGCGGCGGATCGAGATGTTTTCGCCGATCTTGCCGATCAGGGCGGTACGGGTCGATTCGATGGTGCCGTCGCCGTAGGGCAGCGCCGACAGGGCGGCCACGTCGGCGGGGTTCTGGGTGGCGACCAGCTCGGCCAGCTTGTTGACGAAGGCGACGAAGTCGTCGTTCTTGGCAACGAAGTCGGTTTCGCAGTTCACTTCGATGACGGCGCCTTGCTTGGCGTCGGCCGAGATGAACAGGCCGATCAGGCCTTCGGCCGTGACGCGAGCGGCAGCCTTGCTGGCCTTGTTGCCCAGCTTGACGCGCAGGATCTCTTCAGCGCGGGCCAGGTCGCCTTCGGCTTCCGTCAGGGCCTTCTTGCACTCCATCATGGGCGCATCGGTCTTTTCGCGCAGTTCCTTGACCAGGGCGGCGGTAATTTCAGCCATGTTAGCTCCAAATTTTGCTAAGACATGCCCCGGCGGGCCGGGGCATTGGTGTGATTCGATGAGACGTCCGCAAGCTGCGGATGAGGAAGGCGGGAGTCCGCCTTCGCACTGCCGGCGAGGCGGGGGCACGCCGCATTCCGCGACCGCCCCCTGACACTAACCGCCGGACATGACAGCAGGCTTAGGCCTGGTTGTCCTGCACTTCGACGAACTCTTCCTGGCCTTCGCCGATTTCCTCGACCAGACCGTTCAGGTTCTGTTCGCGGCCTTCCAGCACGGCGTCGGCGATGCCCTTGGCGTACAGCGCGATGGCCTTGGCCGAGTCGTCGTTGCCGGGGATCACGTAGTCGATGCCGTCGGGCGAGTGGTTGGTGTCAACCACGGCGACCACGGGGATGCCCAGGGTCTTGGCTTCGGCGATGGCGATCTTGTGGTAGCCGACGTCGATCACGAACATGGCATCGGGCAGGCCGTTCATGTCCTTGATGCCGCCGATCGACTTGTTCAGCTTTTCCAGTTCGCGCTGGAACAGCAGGCCTTCCTTCTTGATCATGCGCTCGGCGCCGCCTTCGGCGACCACGGCTTCCATGTCCTTCAGGCGCTTGACCGAGGTCTTGACCGTCTTGAAGTTGGTCAGCATGCCGCCGAGCCAGCGGGCATCGACGTAGGGCATGCCGCAACGGGCGGCTTCGGCGGCGACCAGCTCACGGGCGGCGCGCTTGGTGCCGACGAACAGGATGTTGCCACCGCGAGCAGCAAGCTGCTTCACGAACTTGGTGGCTTCCTGGTACTTATCAACCGTCTTTTCCAGGTTGATGATGTGAATCTTGTTGCGATGGCCGAAGATAAAGGGGGCCATCTTGGGGTTCCAGTAGCGGGTCTGGTGACCGAAGTGGACACCCGCTTCCAGCATTTCGCGCATCAAAGACATAACTTTCTCCAAGGGTTGATTTCTTGCGCCGCACCTGCATCAGCCTGTGGCTGACACCCTGGGTGGTGTTGCGCGCGATTTCCCGCACCTGCGGGATGAACAGAATTTTAACCGGGCCGGCCGATCACTGCCGCACTACTCCGACGTGCCGGGCATGTACCCTGCGCGCCTTGCTGCCACGCTGCCGCGATAAACCCAGACGGCCGCCACGACGAAGCGCCTGGCGCCGCTTGCACGCATCGCGCCGTCCGACCCGCCAGGAAATTCCTGGCAGTTTCTTCCAGCGCACCCGGACCTGTTTTGTTGGCAGCGAAATCCAGTTCATTCGCGCCATGGCTTTTCAACCATTGCGCGCATCAGTCGCCGGGGGCGGCTCTTCAGGAAAACCTCCAGGAACTGGAAACCTTCCAAGAACTTAAGCCGGCAGCCACCTTGAACCTGCATCGCTGCTCGAAAACGTGACCGGGCTTGCGAGCACTCAGCGCCCCGGCCTGTGTCGATGCAAGCCCCCCGCCCGCCCCGGCCCGCCGCCTGCTCTCGTCCGCTGTGCCGCCGTGCTTCCCGGAACCTGGCGACTGGCCCGAACCCCCACCACAACCTTCGCTTGCGATGAAACTCCGAAGCCCGCCACCGATCTCACAAGAAGCGGTGTGGCCCAACGTACCAAATCAGACAACCAACCGGGTGGCCTGGAAGATTCCATCCCCACCCGCCGGGATCGGCGCTTGCCGCTACCCAGATTGCTCCCCAAAATTTTAGGGAAGCCTATAATTCTACTATTCTTTCAAGCAGACATTCAAGCGAGATTCGTCAGTCATTCCATGGGCACCATTACCAATCCGGCCGACCTGGCCAAGATGCGCGCGGCCTGCCAGGACGCCGCCAAAGTCCTCGATTTCATCACCCCCTACGTCAAGCCTGGCGTCACCACCGGGGAACTGGACCGCCTCTGCCTGGAATACCTGACCGACGAACTCAAGGTGAAGTCCGCCACGGTGGGCTATGCCCCGCCCGGCTACCCGCCCTTCCCTGGCGCCATCTGCACCTCGGTCAATCACCAGGTGTGCCACGGCATCCCGGGCGACAAGGCCTTGAAAAACGGGGACTCCCTCAACATCGACGTCACCATCATCAAGGACGGCTGGTTCGGCGACACCAGCCGCATGTACGCCGTGGGCGAGCAGTCGATCCTGTCGCGCCGCCTGACCGACATCACCTTCGAGTGCATGTGGAAAGGCATCCAGCAGGTCAAAAACGGGGCCACATTAGGCGACATCGGCAACGCCATCCAGAAGCATGCCGAGTCCAACGGCTTTTCGGTGGTGCGCGAGTTCTGCGGCCACGGCATCGGCCAGCGCTTTCACGAAGACCCGCAAGTGCTGCACTACGGCAAGCCGGGCACCGGAGTGAAATTGGTGACGGGTATGCTGTTCACTATCGAGCCCATGATCAACGCCGGCCGCCGCGAGATCCGCCAGTTGTCCGACGGCTGGACGGTCGTGACGCGCGACCACAGCCTGTCGGCGCAATGGGAGCATGCTGTGTGCGTCACCGACACCGGCTACGAGGTCCTGACCCTGTCGCCCGGCATGCCCAAGCCGCCTGCCTTCATCACCGAACCGATCGTCATCCCCGCCGTCTGACCCCGGCCCGTCCGCCACCATGACCGCCGACATTCTCAGCACCCTGCGCGAACGCATCCAGGAATCCCGGCGCGCCGCGGTGGCCCAGTTCCGCGAGCACGAACGCCCCGACACGTTGCTGGGCGAACTGCGCCGCATCGTGGACGCGGCGCTGCGCGACCTGGTCAAGCACTATCCCCTGCCCGCCGGCGCCACGCTGGCCGCGGTGGGCGGCTACGGCCGCGGAGAACTGTATCCGCACTCGGACGTCGACCTGCTGATCCTGCTGCCGCACGCCCCCACCGCCGACGACGAATCCGCCATCGAGCAACTGGTCGCCTCGCTCTGGGACCTGGGCCTGGAGCCCGGCCACAGCGTGCGCACCATCGAGGACTGCGAGCGCGAGGCCGACGCCGACATCACGGTGGAAACCGCGCTGCTGGAATCGCGCTGGCTGGCCGGCAGCCGCGCGCTGATGAAAAAGTTCGAGGCCGCCACCCAGTCGCGACTGGACGCGCGCGCGTTCTTTCGCGCCAAGCGCGTCGAGATGCAGCAGCGCCACGCGCGCTACCAGGACACGCCCTATGCGCTCGAACCCAATTGCAAGGAATCGCCCGGCGGCCTGCGCGACCTGCAGGTGATCCTGTGGATGGCGCGCGCGGCCGGCTTCGGCGAGAACTGGCGCGCGGTGGCGCAGGCCGGTCTGCTGACCCCGTCCGAGGCGCGCGACCTGCGCAAGGCGGAACAGGCTTTCAAGCGCCTGCGCATCGAATTGCACCTGCTGGCCAAGCGGCGCGAGGACCGCGTGCTGTTCGACCTGCAGCCGGCCCTGGCCGAGGTCTACGGCATCCACGCCACGGCCACCCGGCGCGGCAGCGAACTGCTGATGCAGCGCTACTACTGGGCCGCGCGCCTGGTGACGCAGCTCAACGGCATCCTGGTGCAGAACATCGAGGAACGCCTGTTCCCGCGCCCCGACAGCGATGCGCGCGACATCGACGACGATTTCCGCAACCTGCGCGACCGCCTCGACATCATTCGCGACGACGGCTTCGAGCGCAACCCGACGCTGTTGCTGCGCGCCTTCCTGGTGATGCAGCAGCATCCCGAGCTGACCGGCATGTCGGCGCGCACACTGCGCGCCATCTGGCACTCGCGCCATCGCATCGACGCGCAGTTCCGCCGCAACCCGGTCAACCGCAAGCTGTTCCTGCAGATCCTGCAGCAGCCGCGCGGCGTCGTGCACGAGCTGCGCCGCATGACCATGCTGAACATCCTGCCGCGTTACCTGCCGGTATTCCGCCGCATCGTCGGCCAGATGCAGCACGACCTGTTCCACGCCTACACGGTGGACCAGCACACGCTGGCGGTGGTGCGCAACCTGCGCCGCTTCACCATGCCCGAGCACGCCCAGGAATATCCGCTGGCCAGCCAACTGATCGCCGGCCTGGACCGCCATTGGCTGCTGTACGTCGCGGCGCTGTTCCATGACATCGCCAAGGGCCGCGGCGGCGACCACTCCGAGCTGGGCGCGCGCGAGGTGCGCAAGTTCGCCCACGACCATGGCATGGAGCCGGAAGACGCCAAGCTGGTTGAATTCCTGGTGCGCCAGCACCTGCTGATGTCGGCCGTGGCGCAAAAGCGCGACCTGTCCGATCCCGCCGTGATCCAGGACTTCGCCGCCACGGTCAAGGACGAACGCCACCTGACCGCGCTATACCTGCTGACAGTGGCCGATATCCGCGGCACCAGTCCCAAGGTCTGGAACGCCTGGAAGGGCAAGCTGCTCGAGGACCTGTACAAGCTGACCCTGGCCGCGCTGGGCGGCGCCCATGCCGACGCCCACACCGTCCTGACCGAACGCCGCGAGGAGGCCGCGCGCCTGACCCGCCTGGCGGGCCTGCGCGACGACGCGCGCGAAGCGTTCTGGAGCCAGCTCGACGTGGCCTACTTCCTGCGCCACGACGCCTCCGATATCGCCTGGCATACGCGCCACCTGTACCACCAGGTGGCGCCGGCCCACGCGGTGGTGCGCGCCCGCCCCACCGAACAGGGCGAAGGCCTGCAGATCATGGTCTACACGCGCGACGTGCCCGACCTGTTCGTGGCCATCTGCGGCTACTTCGACGCCAAGTCGCTGTCGGTGCAGGACGCCCGCATCCACACCACCCGCCACGGCTGGGCGCTGGACAGCTTCATCGTGCTGCTGCCCGAAGGCGCCAGCGACCTGCGCGCGCAGGCCACGCTGGTCGAGCACGAGCTGGCCGAGCGCCTGAAGGACGCCAAGACGGCCGCCCAGGCCCCCGCCGCCCGCGGCGGCTACTACGGCCGCGGCCGCCAGTCGCGCATGTCGCGGGTGTTCCCGATCATGCCGCAGGCCGAGCTGCAGCCGGACGAGCGCAGCACCTCGTGGCGCCTGTCGGTCACCGCGACCGACCGCCCCGGCCTGCTGCACGCCCTGGCGCGGGTCTTCGCCCAGCATGAAGTGAACCTGCTGATGGCCAAGATCATGACGCTGGGCGACCGCGTGGAAGACGTCTTCATCGTCGATGGCGCGACGCTGACGCGGCCGCGCAGCCAGATGCAGTTCGAGCGCGACATCCTCGATGCGCTGGCCGGCGACGAGGTCCGGCAACAGGCCGCCTGAAGCCGGACCGGCGCCCCATCGCCAGACAGCCGCCGACCGCATACAATCCGGTTTTCGGCTTGGCGATACCGTGCGATGGAGCTAAACGAATACCTGCGGGTGCTGGGAACCAGCTTCTTTTTCGCGCTGGCGACGCTGCTGCCGTTTCTGAACCCGCCGGCGATCGCGCCCATCTTCCTGTCCCTGACCGAAGGCGCCTCGTCCGCCACCCGCACGGTGCTGGCCAAGCGCGTCGCCGTCAACGTCGGCCTGATGCTCATCGTCGCCATGGTCGCCGGCAACGTGCTGTTGAGCTTTTTCGGCATTTCGCTGTCGATCGTGCGGGTGGGCGGCGGCATGCTGGTCATCGCCAGCGCCTGGCGCCTGGTCAATTCCCCCGATGCCGACACCGAGCGCGTGGCCCGCATGGCCGAATCCTTCACCCCGGAAATGGCCAAGGCGCGCGCTTTCTACCCGCTGACCTTTCCCATCAGTTGCGGTCCCGGCTCGATCGCCGCGGCCATCACGGTAGGCGTGTCGCTGCGCGACCAGAACCACGTGCTGAGCCTGCTGCGCCTGGGGGGTTCGATTCCCGGCATCGTGGTCGTTTCGCTGACCTTGTACGTCTGCCTGCGCTTTGCGGCGCAGATGCTGCACCGGCTGGGCGATAATGGCACCGCCGTTTTCATGCGCATGTCGGCCTTCATCATGCTGTGCCTGGGCGTGCAGATCTTCTGGGAAGGCTCGCGCGAGCTGCTGCTGGGGGTATTGCAGCAGGTCATGCAACCAATTCCGATTCCCAAGGCCTAACGCCTGGCGGCCGGACCGGCCATCCCCCGGGGCCCCGCCCCGCGAACCCCTTACCTTGCAACAACCATGACTTCTCGTTCAGAACGCCTGCTCCGCCTGATCGCCCTTTTCAGCTTCGGCGCCGTCGGCATCGCCCTGATTTCCCAGTACGTCTTCGACATGCCGCCTTGCGCCTGGTGCGTGATGCAGCGCCTGATCTACCTGGTGATCGGCGTCATCGCCCTGATCGGCGGTTTCGGCGGCGGCCGCGCGCTGACGCGCATCTGCGCGTCCCTGGCCGCCCTGCTGTCGATCAGCGGCATCGCCGCGGCCTGGTACCAGTACACCGTGGCCGCCAAGATGCTGTCGTGCGACCAGACTTTCGCCGACCGCTTCATGACCGGCATCGGCCTGGACGGCAGCGTGCCGTGGCTGTTCGGCATCTACGCCACCTGCATGGACGCGGTCGTGCCGGTGCTGGGCATCGAGTATGCGCTGTGGAGCCTGGCGCTGTTCGTGATCCTGCTGGTCATGGCGCTGGCCGCGGCGTTCGGCCGTGGCCGCGCCTGAGCCGCACGCCTCGCCATTGGAAGCGCCCCACGCCGAACGCCTGCGCGCCCTGGTCCGCGATCACGCACCGCTGATGCGGTGGCTGCGCGCCGCGCGTGATTGCGGCCTGGCCGAATGGTGCCTGGGGGCGGGCGTGGTCCGCACGCTGGTCTGGAACCATCTGCACGACCTGCCGCCGGACAGTCATGCGCCCGCGGATGTGGACTTCGTCTATTTCGACGCCGCGGATCTGACGGCGGAGCGAGAGGCCGCTATCGCGCACCGCCTGCGCGGCGCCGCGCCGGACGCGCCCTGGGAGGTGGTGAACCAGGCGCGGGTCCACCTGTGGCGCCGCGACGGCGGCATTGCGCCGCCCCCGCTGGCGTCGCTGGCGGCCGGCATCGCCACCTGGCCGGAGACCGCCACCTGTATCGGCGTATCGCTGGACGCCGGCGATCACCTGCGCATCCTGGCGCCGCACGGCCTGGAGGACCTGTTCGACCTGGTGCTGCGGCCCAGCCCCGGACTGCGCGACCCCGCCCTCTACACCCAACGGCTGCGGGCCAAGCGCTACACCGAAAAATGGCCGCGCCTGCGTGTGCGGCACCTGCCTCTTTCCTGACGCGATGAAATACCTGACCGGCTATCCGGAAACGCTGCTGGCACAGGCTCGCGCGCTGCTCGACCAGGGCAAGCTCGGGCCGGCGTTGCGGGCCCGCTATCCCGCCGGCGCGCATGGCGTGCGCACCGACAAGGCGCTGTACGACTACGTGGTGGACCTGAAGAACACCTACATCCGCAACGGCGCGCCGCTCAGCAAGATCGCCTTCGACAGCAAGATCCACGTGATCCAGCACGCCCTGGGCCAGCATACGTTCATCTCGCGGGTCCAGGGCGGCAAGCTCAAGGCCAAGCACGAGATCCGCGTGGCCACGCTGTTCAAGACGGTGCCGGAGGAATTCCTGAAGATGATCACGGTGCACGAACTGGCGCACCTGAAGGAGAAGGACCACAACAAGGCCTTCTACAACCTGTGCCGCTTGATGGAGCCGCAGTATCACCAGTATGAATTCGACCTGCGGCTGTACCTGACCCACCTGGAGGCCAGCGGCGAGAGCCTGTGGTGAGGCCAGCAAGAATGAGGCAGCAATGCCGTGCCCTACCCTCCCGCGCCCAGCGCCTTGTACAAGGCAATGCCTGCTTGCAACTGCGCCAGTTGACTGAGGGCAAGCGACTCGCGCGCCTGGTTCAGGCTGCGCTGGGCCAGCAGCACCGGCAGGTAGGCGCTTAACCCACGCGCATAGAGCCGGGTCGCCTGTTGCAGGGCCTGTTGGCTATCGGCTGCGGCCTTCTGCAACGCGGCTTGCCGCTGGCGCTCGCTGGTCCATGCCGTCAAGGCGTCTTCCACGTCACGCAAGGCCGCACGCACGTCCCGCTCGTAGACGCGCCGCACGGCGTCGGCGTTGGCCTGCGCCGCCGTCACGCCTGCCTTCGCGCGGCCGGCGTCGAAGAGGGACTGGCTGCCTTGCATCGCCGCCGACCACGCCAGGCTGGCGCCCGAGAACAGGTCGTGGATAACGCTGGCGGTGGTGCCGAACCCCAGGGGAATGCGGAACGAGGGAAAGCGCGCGGCCTCGGCCACGCCGATCTGCGCGGTGGCGGCGGCAAGGCGTCGTTCGTCCGCACGCAGGTCGGGGCGTTGGCGAATGAGGTCCGAAGGCAGTGACAGCGGCAAGTCTTTCGGCATGGGCAAAACGGGCGCGGGCGTTGCGAGGTCGGCATGCCAATCGCCGGGAAATCCGCCCGTCAGCACACCGATGGCATGGCTGAAACGGGCGATGTCCGCATCCAGCAGAGGTGGTAGCGCCTCGGCCGCTTCGCGCTCGGCGCGGGCCTGGGTGACGTCGGCCAGCGTGCCCAGGCCGCTGCGGTGCGCCCATTCGGCCAAGCGCTCGGCTTCGGCCAACGTGCGGATATTGTCCTGCGCGATGGCCAAACGCAGTTGCGCGGCGCGCAGCCCGGCGTAATCGGATGCCAGTTCGGCCACCAGGCTCACTTGCAGCGCGCGATGGTCCTCCGCCAGCGCCTGGATGCCGGCATCGGCGGCCTCGACCGCCCGGCGCGTGCCGCCGAATAGGTCCAGCTCCCAACTGGCATCGAATCCCAGGCGCCAGGTTCGTGCCTGCCCGCCGGGCTGCGCGCCGAGCGCCTTGCTGCCGCGCACGGCCTCGCCGGCGGCGCCGACCGAGATTTCAGGCATGGCGGCCGAGGCGATCTGCACGCGTTCGGCGCGGGCCTGACGCAGGCGCGCCAAGGCAATATCCAGGTCCTGGTTATGTGTCAGGGCCTGATCGACCAGGCGGTCGAGCAAGGGATCCTGGAAGGCGCGCCACCAGGAACGCAGGCCATCATGGTCGCCATCGGACATGGCGGCGTCGGCCTCGATCCAGTGCTTGGGCACGTCCAGCACCGGCGGGTGGTAGTCCGGACCCACGGCGGTGCAGCCGGTCAGGGCCGCCAACAGCGAGGCCAGCATTGCCTGTCGAAGGCGCGGCGGCGTGCGAGGGACGGGTGCATGCATGGCTTTGTCCTCACATCCAGCGGTGCAGCAGCGAAATCAGCCGGCCCTGCGGGACCGGCGTGCCTGCGGAAGGCGTGACCTCAATGCTGCCGGTCATGCCGGCGGCCAGCACGACCTCGCGCGGGACATGCTCGAACTCGACGCGCACGGGAATGCGCTGCGCCAGCCGGACCCAACTGAAGCTGGGCTCCACACTCGGCAGACCCTGTGCGTCGGCCTGCTGGTTGCTATCGGCGATGCCACGCCCGATGCTGGCTACCCGCCCTGGCAATACCTGGTCGAAGCCCATCAGGCGGATGCGCGCTGCCGCGCCGGGCTGGATGCCGCGCAGCTTGGTTTCCTCGAAATAGCCGGTGATCCAGAAGCTGTGGGCGTCGATCAGGGCGAGGTTCGGCTGGCCCGCCACGGCGTAGTCGCCCTTGTTCAAGCGCAGGCGCGTGACGTAGCCATCGGTCGGCGCACGCAGTTCGGTACGCGCCAGATCCAGCTTCGCCCTGTCCACGGCGACCCGCGCACCGCGCAGTTCGGCCTGGGCAATGGCAACGGCCTGATTCGCCCGCTGGATGTCCTCGGCAGGCACCAGGCTTTCCATGCCCCGGCGCCGCCGCGCCTCCTCGGTTTTCTGGCGCAGGGATGCCTCGGCCGCTGCCAGCCGCGCCTCGGCCTGGGCCAATTCCAGCGTGAAGCTGGCATTGTCGATGCGATAGAGCACCTCACCCCGATTGACGTATTGGTCGTCCGCGACCGAGACTTCGGCGACGGTGCCTGACACTTCGGGAGCGATGCGCACGATCTGCGCGCTGACGCGGCCATCGCGGGTCCATGGGGCGACGACGTAGGCACGCCACAGCGCGCTGACCAGGAACCCCGCGGCAACGACCACTGCGAGAGTGAGTCCTGCCCGCAGCAGGCCCCGGGCGGGAAATGAACGTTCAGACATAAAGCACCAACAGGGAAACAAGGCAAAGGGAAAGGGCGAACTCGAACAGGCCTGGATGCCACACCCAGCGCAGCATCCCGCTGCGCGCCAGCACGAACCGAAGGCCCAGATAGATCGGCAGAGCCAGGCAGGCGTAGGCAAAGAAGGGCGGCAGGTAGATGCCCGCCAACGAGAATTCACTGAGCATGGGTTTGGCCTCCAGAGGGGGACTGAGCGTCGTTTGCATGGCGCTCCAGCAGCGCGGCGATGTCGAGCAGCACGGCTGTCACGCGCCGCGCGTCATCCATCGAGGCGCCGGACCGCGCCGGCAAACGCGCCAAGGAGGCCGCCGCGCGGCGGGCATGGCGCGCGGCCCGCAGCGGATCACCGGCCCGCTGGCGCATATGGCGCAGCGCGCGTGCCGCCAAGCGCGCCCACTCGGCGTCCTGGGGCGCCTGGCCAAGCCAGCGTCGCAGGCGCAGGACTTCCCGGCCCAGATGCAGGCTGGTCAGCGCCCGGGCAATAGCACGATCCATCGCCTGCGGCTGCGTTTTGAGCAAGGCGCCGAGTTGCGCGATGCGATGCTGCTGGCGCCATTGCCAGGCCGACGCGTCTGCCGGGTCGCCGCCCAAGGCGCCCAGCGCCGCGTCGCGGATGCGCTGGCGCAGGCGCGTGACGTCGCGAGCCCCGTTGCGCGGCAGCACGATCCTGAAGCCCAGCAGCGTGAAACACGTCGCCAGGACCCAGGCGACGGCACCATTGAGGAACAGCGCAAAGTCGTAGCGCATCGGGTTGTCAGCCGCCGCCAGCGTCGTGAACGCCACCAGGTAGGCCACGCCCGCCAAGGCATGGCGCGGCATCGTGGTGGCATACACACCGGGCAGCCAGAACAGGCTCAGGATCACCAGCAGCAGCGGCAGGCCCGAGATGTGAGGCAGCACGATGAAGGTGCACAGGAAGGCCATCGCCACGGCGGCCACCGTGCCCTTGATGAATTCGACCGCACCCAGCGCGGGATTGGGCGCGGTGGACAGCAGCGCGCAGGCCGCCGCCAACCCCGCCAGCATCATGTTGCCTTCCGTCCAGCCGGTGGCGATCCAGAAGGCGCCGCCCATCAGCACGGTCAACAAAGCGCGTACGCCGTTCTGAAGGGCTGCCACCGTGTCGCGGTGGAATGGCACGGACACGCGCGCCGCCGTCGGCCTGGGTTGGTGGAAACGCTCGTTGCCTTCGAGGGCTTGCTGGTAATCGTCGAGTTGCTCGAGCAAGCGATCGCCCGCGATCATTAGTGTGGCCTGCTCGGAGGCGTCGTCGAACGAGGTGGCGGTGAGCGCGGCCACCAGCCGGGCGCGCAGGTCGGTCAACAGCCGGATGGCACGCGCTCTTCCGGCCGAGCCAGGCTCCTGCGCCAGCGACTGGCCCACCTCCCGCCATGCCCTTTCCCAGTCCGGCCGCAACGCTCTCAGTGCAGCGAGACTGGCGCTTTGCCCGCTCAGGGGCGGCGCACCTCCCACAAGAGCGGAAAACAACGACACCATTACCTGCCGCACCGTGCCGGCACGATGGGCCAGGTCGGCGGATTCGGCCTTGCCCAGCGCCAGCAGATCGTCCACGCCATAGACCTCGGTGATGAGAGAGCGCCGTCCGGCATCGAGGGGCTTGGCCTCTGCGGCGTCGCTGCCTTGAATGGCCTGGTGATGCGTCGCAAGCACTCCCGCCGTGGCGACCGCAAGACGGTCGAGCGCCGCGGCCAGGCGGCTGTGCACGCTGCGGCTGCTGAAGAGAGCCGAGACCAGCGCCAGGCAGACCACGCCGATCATCACGGATGCCCCGCGTCCCATTACTTGGTCGAAGGTGCGCTCCGGGTGCTGCATGGCGCCGTAGGCCGCCAGGCCCACGGTATAGCCCGCCAGCGCGGCGCCATAGGCCCGGAAATGACGCAGCAGGGTCATGCCCACCACGCACACCCCCAGCCACAGGCCGAAACCGAGCAGGAACAGCCAGGGCATCTGGCCGAAGGCGCTCATCAGCACGAAGGCCGCCAGCATGCCGATCAGCGTGCCCAGTACGCGCCACACCCCCCTGCCCATCACGCCTCCCTGGACGGGGTTGATGACCAGCAGCACGCTGGAAGCCGCCGCGTAGGGCGCGTGCAGTTCCAGCAGATAGGCCACCACCAAGGCCAGGCAGGCGGCCAGGAGCGAACGCATCACATAGGTCGCCCGCGGGGTGGTCAGATCGAGATAAGGCAGGCCATGCGTCAAGCCCTCCCGAAGCCGAGAGCGGCGTAAAGAGGCGCCTGAATCCGCGTCAGGCACGTTAGCCGAATGCACGATGCAACCCTTCCACAGTGATCAATACGCGTCACTGTAGGCAAGGCTGAGCATTGCTAAAAGTGAATTTATTGCACTCGGATGATTGCTCAAAACGCACGCATAGCGCGGCGCTTGGTCAGGGCTTGACGCGCTTGGCGGCCTGCGCGTGGTCCTCGTTGCAAAGCGTATGGATGGTCTGCCGCAGCCATTGATGGGCCGGATCGCCTTCAAGGCGCGGGTGCCAGGCCTGGGTCAGCAGCACCGTTTCCAGCGGTGTCGGCAGGTCGAACACGCGAATACGCAAGCCCGCCGACAGCGCGGTACTGGCCAGATGCCGGGGCAACGGCAACAGCAGATCCGAATCTTGCAATGCGAACAGCGCCGTGTACGGATTGGGCAGCACCAGGGCGACGTGTCGGCGCAGCCCCTGCGCCTCCAGTGCGGCATCGACCGGCCCGGCGGCCTTGCCACGCCGCGACACGTTGATGTGCTCCCAGCGCGTGAGGCGCTCGGGCGTGATTTCTTCGTCGAAGATGGGATGATTGACGCGCGCGACGCCCACGAACGTCGTGGTGAACAGGGCTTGAACCCGAATTTCCGGTCCGAGCTTGCGCGAGGCGCTGATGAACAGGTCGATGCGGCCGCTGCGCAGCGCCTCCTCGTCCACATCGTCCTCCTCTGGCGAAAAGCGCAGCATCGCCCGCGGCATGTCCCGTGCCATTGCATCCAGGAGATGACCCAGATGGATGCTCACGAACTCATCGGTGGCGCGGACGCTGAAACGCCGATCCAGCGATTTCAGGTCGATCTCGGCATCGGCAGCGAACACCTGCGAGGCCTGTTCGACCGCCAGCCGCACCTGCTCACGCATTGCCAGAGCCTTGGGCGTGGGTATGAGCTTGCGGCCGACCTGGACGAACACCGGGTCGCCCAACGCCTCACGGATACGGCCCAAGGTGCGGCTCATCGCTGGCGCGCTCAGATGCATGCGGCGCGCGGCACCGATGACGCTGCCCTCGTCGAGCAGCGCATCCAGCGCCAGCAGGAGATTGAGATCAGGACGCGACATGGCTGGCCCTATGATTTACCTTCATGCAATCATAGGCTCTTCCGAATAGCGAATGAAGCATTCAACGGCAAGCCTGTATTCCGTTCATCATCAACTGATGAACAACAGGCATTACAGACTGATCGCCACGATTCCGATCAGCACGATGCCCGCACCCACGACGCGGCGCGCGAGATGGCCCTCACGAAAGATCAGATACGCGAAGAGGGAACCGACGATGATGGACGACTCGCGCAAGGGGGCGACGAGCGCAATGGGAGCCGCCTGCATGGCGTTCAGCACCAGGATGTAGGCCAGTGGGGAGAAGACAGCCACAATGAGAATAGGCGCGGCATTGGCACGAAGTGCCGCGGGCATGTGCCGCCGATGCCGCAGCGCGCCCGGTGTCAGAGCCAGGCTTTGCAGCAGAAGCGTTCCCGCGTAGTAGCTCACTGGCGCGACATGCAGTGACGTGACCGCGTAGCTGTCCCAGAGGGTGTAGCTGGCGATGGTGGCACCCGTGGCGGCCCCCCAGAGCATCCCCTGGAGTGGACGGGGACTGCCGCTGCGGAATGGGTTGCCAGTGACGACAAGCACGCCTGAAACGACCAGGAGCGCGCCGAACACCGCGACGACGTTCAGCCGCTCGCCCAGAACGAGAATCGCGAACAGCATCGTCAGCACCGGCCCCGTGCCACGCGCGATCGGATAAACCACCCCAAGATCGGCGCGATCGTAGCCGGCCTGCAAGGTCAGCGAGTACGCGATGTGCAATGCCGCCGAAACAGCCGCGGCCATCGCGAGCTGCCCATCCATCGTCCGCAGCCCGTGCGCCATGAGACCGACCGCGATAGGGATCCACAACAGTGTCGACGCGAAGCTGTACGCCCAGACGAACAGCAAGGTGTTCCCCTGTTTGTACTTCGACGCCAGGTTCCACACCGCATGCGCTACCGCTGCGGCAAGAACCATGGCAATGGTGTCGGGCTGCATCAGGGCATCAGGAAATGTCAGGCAGATCAATGCCTGCCCGCTCGGCCAGGCGGCTGCGATCTGGATCGCGCAGCGCGAGGGTGGCGACCAGCGCGTCAAGCACGACGAGTTGGGCCAACCGGCTTGCCGCAGCGGCCATCTGTGCCGGTAGCGGCGCGCCGCCGACGACAAGCGCGACGTCCGCGAGGGCTGCCAAAGGCGTGTCGTACTGGTTGGTGATGGCAATCAGCGAGGCGCCGGCCGATGACGCCGCATCGGCAACGGCAAGCGTGGATGACGTGCGGCCAGTCGAACTGACGGCGATGACGACGTCCTCGGCGCCCAGGAGCCGCGCCGCAATCATGGCCGACAAGTGATCGGTGATGCCTACCGTCATCACGCCGACCGCGCGCAGACGGAAAACAGCATCGGCGGCCACCGTCGAGGAAGGGCCGGCACCGAACGCAAAGACCTGCCGCGCGCGCTGGATCAAACCCACGGCCTTATCCAGCGCAGGGAGTTCGATGGCCCCGCCCAGCGCAGTGAGTGCGTCGGCGCCGGCACGGATGGAGGTTTCCAGCACGGAGCCCGACGTCGCATCCGCGCTGAGCACTTCGGGCGGAGCGAAGAACCGGGCTGTGCCGCGGGCACGGGCTATCTCGATCTTCAGCTCGGCAAAGCCGCTGAACCCAAGCGCACGCGCCGCGCGGATCACCGTTGGCGGCGAAACGCCGGCCTGGGCGGCAACCTGAGCGGTCGTGCTGACGCCAACAAACAAAGGATCGGTGAGCAGCAGATCGACAACCTTCGCCTCGCTCGCGGCGAGGTCGCCGCTTCGCGCTTGAATGCTGCCGATCCATTGCTGCAATCGGCGCTCGCCTTCCGTAATAGAATTACCATTATCTCTATTCATAGGTAATATATTACATGCACCGCATGAGGGGCACAACGGCCCCATGCACAGATGGCGTTAAAGGAATCCGCTTTCATGAACACTGAAATCAACACTGCTGTCGCCATCGTGGGGCCCGGTGCGATCGGCACCACGGTCGCGGCGATGCTGCATGAGATCGACTGCACGCCCTTGCTGTGTGGACGGACTCCCCGCGATCACCTGACGCTGCTGGAAGACGGCCGCTCCATCAGCGTCCCCGGCCCGGTTCGCACGAGTCCGAAGCAGATCACTCGCCCGGCTGATCTTGTGTTTCTGGCAGTCAAGGCCACGCAGATCGAGGCGGCCGCAGACTGGCTCGCCGCGCTGGTCGGGCCGCAAACCGTGGTGTGCGTCTTGCAGAACGGGATCGAACAGGTGGAGAAGGTTCGCTCACACGTGCCAAGCGGGCACATCGTTCCCGCTGTCGTGTGGTTTCCGGCCCAAGCGCAATCCGATGGCTCGGTCCGCCTGCGCGGCGAGGCACGCCTGACTCTGCCAGACACGGCTGCCGCGCGTGTCGTGGCGCGGGCACTGCAAGGCACGCGGTGCGCCGTGGACTTGGCGGAAAACTTCAGCGCGCTCGCCTGGCGCAAGCTGTTGCAGAACGCGGTGGCGGGCCTCATGGCGCTCACGCATCGTCGCTCGGGCATGTTCAGCCGCGCCGACATTGCCGGGCTGGCGTTGACCTATTTGCGCGAATGCCTGGCCGTGGCACGCGCAGAGGGCATTGAACTCGGCGAGGAAGTATCGCAAGAGATCCTAGGCAAATTCCAGTTGGCCCCTGCCGACATGGGCACCTCCATCCTCACTGACCGGGAAGCAGGCCGGCCACTGGAATGGGATATCCGCAACGGCATCATCGCGCGTCGCGGCCGGGTTCATGGCGTTCCGACGCCGATCAGCGACATCCTGGTGCCGCTGCTCGCGGCCGCGAGCGACGGCCCAGGCTGACGTTACCGCCCATGCTCTCGCTATCGCTCGGTTTCCTCCTCGCTCTTGGCGCAGGCGTCTTCTTTGCCCGGCATGGCGATCGCCTCTCTGTTCGGCAGTATCGAACGCGTGATCCCCTGGCGGCATGAAATTTGTTGGCGACCGGTGCCTGCCTGCCCGCTGACCGGCGTTTTCTCAGCCGCGTCAGGCGCGCGATGACAGCGTCATCGTGAAACAAAAAAAAGCCGCTCCCCGGGGAGCGGCTTTGGCATGGAGCGCGTCGAACTCAGGCGTCGTTGGCGGCATAGCCCATGTTGAACTGCAGGCCGCTGGCGCCTTCGCCGTCGCCCGACTCCGCGCGCGACTGGCCCAGGCGAGCCAGGTATTCCGCGGTGATGTCGCCGGTGATGTACTCGCCATCGAAGCACGACGCCTCGAAGCGCGAGAGCTTCGGGTTGAGGTCGCGCACCGCCTGCTGCATGTCGTGCAGGTCCTGGTAGACCAGGCTGTCGGCGCCGATCGCGCGGGCGATTTCCTCGTCGCTCCGGCCGGTGGCGATCAGTTCGCTCTGCGTCGGCATGTCGATGCCGTAGACGTTGGGGAAGCGCACCGGAGGCGCGGCCGAGGCGAAGTACACCTTGTTGGCGCCGGCGGCGCGCGCCATGTCGACGATCTCGCGGCTGGTGGTGCCGCGCACGATGGAGTCGTCCACCAGCAGCACGTTCTTGCCCTTGAACTCCATGCCGATGGCATTGAGCTTCTGGCGCACCGATTTACGGCGCACGGCCTGGCCGGGCATGATGAAGGTGCGGCCGACGTAGCGGTTCTTGATCAGGCCTTCGCGGTAGTCCAGGTTCAGGCGCGCGGCCAGTTGCATGGCGGCCGGACGCGAGGAATCGGGGATCGGCATGACCACGTCGATGTCGCCCAGGCGCATGTTGCGCGCGACCTTGTCGGCCAGGTACTCGCCCATGCGCAGGCGCGCGTCGTACACCGACACGCCGTCGATCAGCGAATCGGGACGGGCGAAGTAGACGTATTCGAAGATGCAGGGTACTAGTTGCGGATTGTCGGCGCACTGGCGGCTGACGAAGCGGCCGTCCAGGTCGACGAACACCGCTTCGCCCGGCTCGACGTCGCGCACGAAGGCGAAACCGCTGCCTTCCAGCGCCACGGATTCCGAGGCCACCATCCACTCGACGCCTTCGTCGGTTTCCTGGCGGCCGATGCACAGCGGACGGATGCCGTTGGGATCGCGGAACGCCAGCAGGCCGTAACCGGAAATCTGCGCCACGACGGCGTAGGCGCCACGCACGCGCTTGTGCACGGCGGCGACGGCGCGGAACATGGCGTCGTCATCGAGCGAGACGCCGCTGGCGGCCGATTGCAGCTCGTGGGCCAGCACGTTCAGCAGCACTTCCGAGTCGGAATTGGTGTTGATGTGGCGGCGGTCGACGCGGTAGAGCGATTCACGCAGCTCGCGCCAGTTGGTCAGGTTGCCGTTGTGGGCGAACATGATGCCGAACGGGGCGTTGACGTAGAACGGCTGGGCCTCTTCCTCGCTGGCGCTGGAGCCGGCGGTGGGATAACGCACCTGGCCCACGCCCGAGGTGCCCGGCAGGGCACGCATGTTGCGCGTGCGGAATACGTCGCGCACCAGGCCGTGCGCCTTGTACATATTGAACTGGTTGCCTTGCGACGTCGCGATGCCCGCGGCATCCTGCCCGCGATGCTGCAACAGCAGCAAGCTGTCATAGAGCAGCTGGTTGACCGGCCCGCGCCCGATGACCCCTACGATTCCACACATGGTGAGATTTCCTGGTTGATGTGAAGCTAATCAATACGGCAGCCATGTCGCCAGGGACGGCGGCAGCCACGTCTTGATATGTTTGATGGCCTCGATGGCCGAATGCGAAAACATGGCGTCCTGCCACCACGGCTCCTGCGGCAACGGCGTATAGCCGGCGGCGGCGACCAGCGCCAGCACGATGAGCAGCCCCCGGGCCAGTCCGAACATGCCGCCCAGGCCGTGATCGGCCGGGCTCAGCCCGGTGCTGCGGATCAAGGCGGCAAGCGTCATGTTGACCAACCCCACGCCGAGCAGCACGATAATGAAGACCACCGCGTACGAGACACCCATGCGCAGCAGCGTTGTTTCGATATAGGGCTCCAGCCAGGTATAGACCGTGGGCCCCCACCAGATCGCGGCCACGAAGGCCAGCAGATACGCGACCAGCGACAGCACTTCCTTGAGCAGGCCGCGCACCAGGCCCAGCACACCCGATACCACCAGGATGGCCAGCACGACGAAGTCGAAGCCGGTCACTACTGGGCGGCGATGAAACCGTTGTCATAGCCCAGGGTGCGCAACCGCGCCTGGGCCGCCTGGGCCGCCTCGCGCGAGGGGAACGGCCCCACCCGCAGACGGTACTGCTGCTTGCCCCCGATGGAAGCCTGCTCGACGAACGCGTTGGTGACGCCCGCCTGATGCAGCTTGCTGCGCCGCGACTGGGCGTCCTCGGACGTCGTGTAGGCGGCGATCTGCAGCACGAAATTGCCCTTGGCGGCCTGCGGCTTGGGCGCCGGCGTCGCGGCGGGCGCGGAACGGCCTTCGAGCAACGCCAGGGCGCGGGCGCCGTCGTCCGAGCGGGTCTCGGGCTTGGGCGTGGCCGGCTTCGGCTCGGGCTTGGGTTCGGGCTTGGGCGGCGGGGTGCGCGGCGGCGTGGCGGTCGCGGGCGGCGTGGCCGCGGGCGGGGTCGTGGCGGGCGGCGTCGTGACCGGCGGCGGCGTCGTGGTGGACGGCGTCGCGGCCTGCGGCGCGGCGGCTTGCGGCGAGGTCACAGGCGGCGGCGTCGCGACACCGGACGACTCGCCGGGCGTGGCGCCTTGCGCCGGCGCGGCGGGCGCGGTCGCCTGCGGCTCGCTCACCTGCGGCTGGAATGGCGTGGTGCGTTCAGGCACCTTGATGGGGATGTTGTCGGCCACGGGCGTCGGCTGGGAATCCAGCACCATCGGCAGGACGATGACGGCCGCCAGCACCAATGCGATGGCGCCCGCGAGCCGGCGACGGGCGCGCCCGCGCAACTCGGCCGCCTGAACCTCGCTCGGCACGGCCGCTCGCTTGGAGGGTTGCGCCTGGTCGGCAGGATCCTTGCGTTTGAAAAAACCCATGTTTGCCTATGCCGCTCTTGCCTACGCCTTGCGACCCAGAGACTGCAAAACCGAGGCCACGGTGAGAAATGATCCGAACACCACGATTCTATCATTCTCCCCTGCCCGTTCGCGCGCCGCGGCAAAGGCCTGGGCGGGATCGGCGTAGGCCGAGACGCCCGGCGCCTCGGCCCCGGCGGGCGCGGCTGGCAGGCCGGCCGCGACCCGTTCGGCCAGGTGTTCGCCGGAGCCGCCGCGCGGTCCCGGCAGGCCGGCGCAGAACCAGTGGTCGATGCGCGTGCCGATCTTGGCCAGCACACCCGCCAGGTCCTTGTCGTTGAGCATGCCGAACACCGCGTAGGTATACGGATGGAAACCCATGTTATCCAGGTTCTGGGCCAGCACCGCGGCCGCATGCGGGTTGTGCGCCACGTCCAGGATCACCGTGGGTTGGCCCGGCAGGATCTGGAAACGGCCGGGCAGCGAGGCCTGCAACAGGCCCTGGCGCACCGCCTGCTGCGGCACCGGCAGGCGGTCGCGCACCGATTCCAGCGCGGCCAGGGCCGCCGACGCGTTCAGCAACTGGTTGGCGCCGCGCAGCGCGGGATAGGCCAGCGCGCTGCGGCGCTGTTCGCGGCCGCCATAGGCCCACTGCTGACGGTCGCCGGAATAGTTGTAGTCGCGGCTGAACAGCCACAGGTCGGCGCCGATCTGCTCGACGTAATCAAGCAGCGACTGCGGCGGCACCGGATCGGCACAGATGGCCGGCCGGCCGGCGCGGTAGATATGGGCCTTTTCGAAACCGATCTTCTCGCGCGTGTCGCCCAGGTACTCGATGTGGTCCAGGTCGACGCTGGTGACGATGGCACAGTCGGCATCGATGATGTTGACGGCGTCCAGGCGGCCGCCCAGGCCGACTTCCAGCACCACCGCGTCCAGCCGCGATTGCGAGAACAGGCGCAGGATGGCCAGCGTGGTGAATTCGAAGTACGTCAGGGACGTCTCGCCGCGCGCGGCCTCGACCGCGATGAACTGCTCGATCAGGGCCTCGTCCGAGGCGATCTGCCCATTGACGCGCGCGCGCTCGTTGAAATCGATGAGGTGCGGCGAGGTGTATAGCCCGACCTTGTAACCCGCGGCCAGCAGGATCGACTCCAGCATCGCGCAGGTCGAGCCCTTGCCATTGGTCCCGCCCACCACGAACTTCACGCCCGGCAGTTCCAGGTTCATCCGGGCAGCCACTTCCCGCACGCGCTCCAGGCCCATGTCGATCGCGGTGGCGTGGATCGATTCCAGGTACTGCAGCCAATCGGACAGGGTGGCGCCGGCGGCGGGCTTGAGTGCGGAAGGCATGAGGCGGGATCGCAAAGGTGAACAGCCCATGATTTTAGCAGCGCATGCCCGGTGTTTTCCCTAATCCCCCTGGGACGCCGCGGGATCGCCGGGAAAACCCGCTTGCCGATGTTTTTCTCATACATGAAAATGAATTCACATATGAAAACTAACAAGGATGAGACATGACGCAGCGCAAAACCCCCGCCTGGCTGGTCCGCGAGGCCGAGGTGCCCGGCTACCACCCGGCCAACCATACCGGCACCCTCAACCGCCGCCTGATCGGCCCCGACACGGTGGGCTCGCGCGGCGTGGAAGTGCTGCTGGGCGTGATCGACAAAGGCCAGGGCGCGCTGCCGCACGCCCACCCGGGCATCGAGCAGGTCTGTTACCTGCTGTCGGGCAGCGCCCGCGCGCAGGTCGGGGACGAATGGGCCGACATGAGCCCGGGCGACTGCTGCTATTTCCCGCCGGACATTCCGCACGTATTCACCGTGACCAGCGACGAGCCCGCGCGGCTGCTGGTGATCTACACGCCGCCTTACGAGGAATCCCCGGACCGCGTGATCCGCGGTTTCCCCGCATCGACCGCTGGCGCCTGAAGGCGCCACGGAGACCGGCCCATCCCGGGCAGCGGCCGCAGAAGCCGCGCCCGCTTCGCATCCCCCTGGAGACAAACCATGCGACTACTACGCCTGCTGGGCGCCACCCTGGTCGGCGGCGCCATCGCCCTGGCCCTGCCAGCGGCACACGCCGCGGACTATCCGAACAAACCCATCACCCTGATCGTGCCGTTCCCCGCCGGCTCCGGCACCGATGCGGTCGGCCGTATCTTCGGCGCCGAACTGTCGACCATCCTGGGCCAGCAGATCGTGGTGGAGAACAAGCCCGGCGCCAACGCCACCATCGCCGCCAGCTACGTGGCGCGCGCCAGGCCGGACGGCTACACGCTGTTCGTGACCACCAATACCTCGCATTCGGCCGCCCCCTGGCTGATGAAGAACATCCCCTACGATCCGGTCAAGGATTTCACCCCCATCGCGCGCGGCGGCAACCTGCCCTTCATCCTCGTCGTCAATCCCAAGCGGCCGTGGAAGACCGTGGCCGACCTGGTCGCCGACGCGCGCCAGCACCCCGGCCGCATCACCTACGCCAGCGGCAACAGCACCGGCATCGTCGCCGGCGCCACCCTGGCCAACCGCGCCAAGATCGACATCCTGCACGTGCCCTATAAAGGCACGCCGCAAGGCCTGACCGACGTAGTCGGCGGCCAGGTCGATTTCATGTTCACCGACCTGGCGTCCGGCCTGCCGTTCGTGCAGTCGGGCCAGTTGCGGGCGCTGGCGGTGTCCACCGCCGAGCGCAGCGCGATCGTGCCGGACCTGCCTTCCATGGCCGAGTCGGGCGTGCCGGACTTCGACCTGAATTCGTGGAACGGCTACTTCGGCCCGGCCGGAATGCCGCCCGAGGTGGTGGCCAAGCTCAACGACGCCATCAAGCAGGTGGTGGCCAAGCCAGACGTGCGCAAGCGCCTGGCGGGCCTGGGCTTTGACGCGTTTTCCAGTTCGCCCGAGGCCTTCGGCCAGTTCGTCGGCGAGCAACGCGACCTGTGGGGCAAACTGATCCGCGACGCGGGGATCGAGCAGCAATGACAATGTCCGCCGCCGCATCCCCGCAGGCCGCCGGCCCCCTGTCCGGCGTACGCATCCTGGACCTCAGTTCGGTTGTGATGGGTCCTTACGCCACCCAGGTGCTGGCCGACCTGGGCGCCGACGTCATCAAGGTCGAGTCGCCCGCCGGCGACAACATGCGGGCCGTCGGCCCGATGCGCAACCCGGGCATGGGCCACCTGTACCTGCACCTGAACCGCAACAAGCGCTCGGTGGTGCTGGACCTGAAGACGCCGGAAGGCCGCGAGGCCTGCCTGCGCTTGGCCGAGACCTGCGACGCCCTGCTCTACAACATCCGCCCCCAGGCCATGGCGCGCCTGGGCCTGTCGTACGAGGCGGTGGCGGCGCGCAACCCGCGCATCGTCTACCTGGGCGCCTACGGCTTCGGCGAGGCCGGCCCCTACGCCGGCCGGCCTGCCTACGATGACCTGATCCAGGGCCAGACCGGCATCGCCGCGCTGGCGGCGCAGCAGAGCGGCGACGTGCCGCGCTACGCGCCGCTGACGCTGGCCGACCGCGCCGTGGGCCTGCATGTGGGCATCGCGCTGGTGTCGGCGGTGCTGCACGCCCGCGCCAGCGGCCAGGGCCAGCAGGTCGAGATCCCGATGTTCGAAGGCATGGCGCACCTGGTGCTGGGCGACCACCTGGGCGGCGCCACCTTCGAACCGCCGCTCGGCCCCACCGGCTACGCCCGGTTGCTGGCGCCGCACCGCCGGCCCTACGCCACCGCCGACGGCTACATCTGCCTGCTGATCTACAACGACAAGCACTGGCGCAACTTCTTCGCGCTGATCGGCCAGCCGGAACTGGCGCAGGATCCGCGCTTTCACACCCACGGCGCCCGCGCCGCCCATATCGACGAGGTCTACGCCTTCGTCGCCGACGTGATCCGCACCCGCGCCAGCCAGGACTGGCTGCGCGAGCTGGCGGACGCCGACATCCCCGCATCGCAGCTCTACACGGTCGACGACCTGCTGCAGGACGAGCACCTGGCCGCCACCGGCTTCGTGCAGGACCACCAGCACCCGACCGAGGGCCGCCTGCGCACCCCCGCCCCCCTCGGCCGCTACCAGGGCACGCCGACCGCCATCCGGCGCCCGGCGCCGACGCTGGGCCAGCACAGCCGCGAAGTGCTGGCCGAGGCCGGCTACGACCCCGCCGGCATCGACGCGCTCTTTGCCAATCGCATCACCCAGGATGGAACCGACTGATGGACTTTGCATTCACCCCCGATCAATTGGCGCTGCGCGACGCAGTATCCCGCATCTGCGCCCGCTATCCCGACGAATACTGGCTGGAACGCGACCGTGACGGCGGCTTCCCCGAACCCCTGCACGCCGACCTGGCGCGCGACGGCTGGCTCGGCATCGCCATGCCGCCGGAGCATGGCGGCGCCGGCCTGGGCATGACCGAGGCCGCGCTGATGATGCAGACCATCGCCGCCTCGGGCGCGGGCTTCACCGGCGCGTCGGCCGTGCACATGAACATCTTCGGCCTCAATCCCGTGGTCGTGTTCGGCAACGACGAGCAGCGCGCCCGCTGGCTGCCGCCGCTGATCGCCGGTCAACAGAAGGCCTGCTTCGCCGTCACCGAGCCCGACGCCGGCCTGGACACCACCAAGCTCGGCACCCGCGCCGTGCGCCAGGGCGACGAGTACGTGGTGCATGGCCGCAAGATCTGGATCTCGACCGCCCAGGTGGCCGACAAGATGCTGCTGCTGGCGCGTACCACCCCGCTGTCCGAGGTGGCCAAGCCGACGCAGGGCCTGTCGCTGTTCTACACCGACCTGGACCGCGGCAAGGTCGAGGTGCGTGAAATCGAGAAGATGGGCCGCAAGGCGGTGGACTCGAACATGCTGTTCATCGACGGCCTGCGGATCCCGCTGGCGGACCGCATCGGCGAGGAAGGCCGCGGCTTCGAGTACATCCTGCATGGCCTGAACCCGGAACGCATCCTGATCGCGGCCGAGGCGGTCGGCATCGGCCGCGCCGCCCTGGAGCGCGCGGTGCGCTACGCCGGCGAGCGCCATGTATTCGGCCGGCCGATCGGCCAGAACCAGGGCATCCAGCACCCGCTGGCGCAGGCCTGGATGCAGTTGGAGGCGGCCGACCTGATGGTGTTCAAGGCCGCCAGCCTGTATGACGCCGGCCAGCCCTGCGGCCCCAGCGCCAACGCCGCCAAGTACCTGGCGGCCGAGGCCGGCTACAACGCCTGCCAGACCGCGGTAATGACGCTGGGCGGCATGGGCTACGCCAAGGAATATCACGTGGAACGCCTGCTGCGCGAGAGCTTCATCCCGCGCATCGCGCCGGTCAGCCCGCAACTGATCATGTGCTTTATCGCGGAAAAGGTGCTGGGCCTGCCCAAGTCCTATTGAGGCCCCTGCTGGCCGGCGCGCACGCCGGACGCGCCGGCCGCCCGGGCCACGCGCCTTGCGCGCCGCCCCCGGGGCCCTCTCAGGACTGCTGTTCCAGCCCGGTGCACGCCGCCCGCAGGATGCGGGCGTATTCCTCCTGGCACGGCTCGATCCGGTAGATGGGGCCGCCCACGGAGATGGCATAGTGCTCGCCCGAGAGCGTCACCGGCCAGGCGATGGCGCCGACGTCGGGAATCGACTCGCCGCTGTTCATGAACCAGCCGCGCTGGCGCGACAGCGTCAGATCCTGCAGCACCGCTTCGCGCGTAACCAGCGTGCGCTCGTTGTAGCGCGTCAAGGGGCCGCTGCCGAGCAGCGCGTCACGGGCCGGCTCATCCATCAGGGACATGAGCGCCTTGCCCAGCGAATTGGCGTGTACGTCCTTGAACTCGCCGGCAACCGGCGCGTATCGGATCGTGTGCGGCGAATCCAGCACGTCCAGGTAGACCACCCGGCCGTCCTGCGTCAACTTGGCGAATACGACGGTTTCCCGGGTTGCGTCCCTTAATTCAACCAGGCTCGGATAGACCCGGTCCAGCACCGGATCGGCGCCGGCGATGCGTTGCGCCATCGCCAACAGGCGCCCGGTTGGGTAGTAGCCCTGGCGGCGGCCGGTTTCGTAGAGATAGCCCAGGCCGGTCAGGGTGCGGATCAGGGCCAGGCAGCTCGATACCGGCACGTCCAGCAGCCGGGCCAGTTCCGACAGGGGCAGTGCGCGCTTTTCCCGGGCATAGGTTTCGATGATTTCGATGACTCGCAACGCCGTCTTGACACTCATTGCCCGATCCCAACTTGTTAGCACATGAAACAGCCCGCTGTGACGAGGGCTAAAGTTCCCTGCGGCGCTGCCGTAATCGTAGCTGAGAATTCCCTGAAAACAGCGCGTTCCTCCGAGACGCCCGCACCGCCGCTGGAGTGATCATGGCCGTAACCCCCTTAGCCCCCGCTACGTTCGCACCGGCGCCGGTCGCGGCCGTGCCAGTCGTCGCAGATCCATCCGTCACCGTCGCCCCGCCCGCCGCCAGCACCAATGGCAGCGGCACCGATTCCGCGACGTCGGAGCAGTCGAATTCGCAGAAGCTGCCGCTCGACAAGGCGCTGGACGAAATCAACGAGCAGATGAAGGCGTGGTCGACCCAGTTGCAGTTCGAGGTCGACCCGGACGTGCACCAGGTGGTGGTATCGGTGGTGGACGCCAAGTCCGGGGACGTCATTCGCACCATCCCCAGCGAAGCTGTGCTCAAGATCGCCAAAATGATCGTGAACATGCAGGGAAATGGCATCAAGACCTCGGCTTGACATGAATTCCCGTACTTTCTTCTGTGCCCGTTTTGGCGCCAATCGATGATGGAATCATCGAATTAGGCCCGCCTTATGCCCTTACCCGGCCAATCGCCGGCACCCTATTTTTGACAGAATCGCATCGCTAGGAAGGATTTCACATGGCCTCTATCACTAACCTCGGTTCAGTTTCCGGCTTGCCCCTGGAAAAGATCCTGTCGGACCTGCAGGCCGCCGAGGACAAGAAACTCTCGATCTACACCACCCGCGCCTCCAGCTACAAGACTCGCATCGACGCCTACGCGCAGCTGCAAAGCTCGCTGGAAGCCCTGCAGAAGTCGGCTGCGGTACTGGGCAAGACCGAGACGATGGCTGCCATCAAGGGCAGCGTCACCGGCGGCACCGCCTTGACGGCCACTGTGGCCGCCGAGGGCGCCGTCGCGGGCCAATACGTCATCGAAGTGAACAACCTGGCGCGCGCCCAGAGCCTGCAATCGGGCGCCGTGGCCGACCGCACCGCCAAGCACGGCGACACCGGCTCGTTCGAAATCGAGCTGGCCGACGGTACCAAGCGCACCATCGACCTCAAGGGCGACACCTCGCTCAACGGCATCGTCAAGGCCATCAACGCCGACGACAAGTCCGGCCTGCGCGCCACCGTCATCAACGACGGCAGTGGCAACAACTACCTGATGCTGACGGCCAAGGACACCGGCGTCCAGGCCTCGGTCAAGAACATCACCGTCACCGGCGACCAGTCGCTCAAGGACATCCTGTCCTTCAGCACCGCCGCCGACGGCACCACCACCGGCATGGCCAACACCAAGGCCGAAGACGCCCAGCTCACCATCAACGGCCTGGCCGTCAAGAGCGGTTCGAACAACGTGGCCAACGTCATCGACGGCGTCACGCTGAACCTGACCGACAAGACCGAGGCCGGCAAGCCGATCACGCTGAAGCTCGAATCCGATACGTCGGTCGCCAACAAGGCCATCCAGGACTTCGTCAAGACCTACAACGCGCTGCAGACGACCATCAAGAACCTGACGGCCTTCGACGCCAAGGCGGCCACCAACCAGCCGCTGACCGGAGACGGCACCACGCGTTCGATCCAGTCTTCGGTGACCGGCGCGCTGCAGGCCGTGCTGGGCTCGGGCACTGTCCGCTCGCTGGCCGACCTGGGCATCACCACCGATCCGCAGACGCGCCAGCTCAAGCTCGACCAGACCAAGCTGGACAAGGCACTGAGCGGCAGCCCGGCCGACGTCACCAAGCTGCTGACCGGCGACAACGGCCTGGCCAAGAATTTCGAAAAGGCGTTCAAGGACGTGTTGGGCAGCACCGGTTCGCTCAAGACGCGCACGGACGGCCTGACCAAGTCGATGAGCGATCTGGACGCCCAGCAAAAGCGGGCCAAGGCCGCCAGCGATGCCGAGATCGACCAGATGCGTACCCGCTTCGTGGCGCTGGACAAGTTCTACATGCAAATGCAGACCACCGCCAACTACCTGACCCAACAATTTGCGGCGATGAACAAATCGAGCAAATAACCTGTAGAAGATGCATTAATGACTTACGCCGCCCGCCGCCCCACAGGGTCCCAATCCGTCCGCTCCTACGCCGATATCGGCCTGGAAACCCAGGTGCTGGGCGCGAGTCCCGAGCGGCTGATCACCCTGCTGTACATGGGTGCCCGGGCGGCGATCGGGCAGGCACGCATCCACCTGCAGGAAGGCCGGGTCGCCGAGCGCGGCGCGGCCATCTCGAAAGCGATCAAGATCGTCGATGAAGGCTTGAAGACCGGGTTGAACATGGAGGCCGGCGGCGAGATCGCCGCCAACCTCGCCCGTCTCTACGATTACATCGTCCGCACCTTGCTGACGGCAAATCTGAAAGCGAACGCCGAGCAACTCGATATCGCCGACCGCCTGCTGGCGGATCTGGCCGAGGCTTGGCAGACTTCCGTCGACCGACCGGCTGGCCTCACCCAGCCCTGATGGCCAAAAACACAAATCCAGCCAGCCATCGAACGCCCGAGATTTCCATGACGTCCCTTACCCAGTACTCATCCCCTATTCTGGAACACTACCAGGAGATCGCCCTCATCACGGGCGAGATGTTGACGGCCGCCCAGGCCGGCGACTGGGATACGGCGATGGCCCACGGGCAGCAATACTGCGAGCTGGTCGAACGCCTGCGGATCGCGGAGCCGACCGCGCCGCTGGACGAAGCCGGCCGCGCCATGAAGTACGACCTGCTGGTGCGTATCCTCGAAAACGACGCGCTCACGCGGGACCTGGCGCTCCCGCAACTGGCCCGGCTGGGCGAACTGCTGGGCCGCATGAAGCGCCAGCAGACGCTGTTGTCGGCCTACGGCTACCAGGCGCCTGAAGCATGAGCGTAGGTCCCGCGGCACTCGGCAACGTCCTAGTGCAGCGGTTGGACGCCGTGCTTGGCACGACGATGTCCGCCGCCAGCGCCAACCAGGTGTCGGGCGCGCGGCCGGATGCGGTCAGCCAGCCCGGCAACCTGGACAAGCCCGGCTCGGCCGACGGCTCCAATCGCGACCCGCGACAAGGCATCCAGACCGGCGGCGCCCGCGGCGACCGCCCGCCCACCGTCCTGGACGCCAAGACCGCCGCCGCGCTGGCGCTGGCCGCCCGCGGCCTGGTCACCAGTAGCGACACCACGGCCTCGGCCCCCACCACGCTGGGCACGACCGCGCGCGCGATCCTGGCGTTGCTGGCCCAGTATCCCGACGCCGCGCCGCCGGTGCAGGGCCGCGCTCCCTTGTGGTCGGCCAACGCGCCGGCCCAGCCTGGCACCGACCAGGCCGCCGCACAGCCGGCGCAACCCGGACAACCCCAGCCCCCCGCCACCGGCGCGGCGGCTCCCGCCACGACCCCGGCCACCAGCGCGGCCGCGGCCCTGGCCACCGCCGCGGCAGCCAGCGCCGACCTCGAAGCCGATACCCCGCTCGGCGCCAAGCCCGGCCGCCCTGGCGGCGCGGCCGACGCCTCCGGCGGCGCCAAGGGCGCCGACGCCACGGCCCACGCCAGCCTGGCGGCGGCCGGACCGTCCGCCCGCGCGCTGGGCCAGGCGCTGCGCGCGGCGCTGCAGACCAGCGGCCTGTTCTACGAATCGCACCTGACCGACATGGTCTTCGGCCGCAGCAATCCGGCCCAATTGCAGCAGGAGCCGCAAGCCAAGCTCACGCGCAGCGGCGTTCCCAGCGAAGCCGACCTGGCCCGGCCGCGCGCCGACAGCGCCGGCACCTCCGCCAACCGCGCGGGCGGCGAGGCGCCGACGACGGGCGGCGGCGCCCACACCCCCGCGCCCGGCACGCCGGTCAGCGGCATCCACCAGGATCTCACCGTGCTGGTGCGCCAGCAGCTCGACGTGCTGGCCAACCAGGCATTGACCTGGCAAGGCGAAGCCTGGCCTGGCGCCCCCATGGAGTGGGAAGTCGAACGCGAGCCCTACGGCGGCGACCCGGAATCCGGCGTGCCCACCTGGGCGACCCGCCTGAAGCTGGACCTGCCCCGCCTGGGCCTGGTGGACGCGCGCCTGAACCTGGCCGGCGATCAGATCGTGCTGCAATTGGTCGCCCCCCATGGCGCGGCCGAACTCAATGAGTCCTCGGACCAACTGCGTTCGCGCCTGCTGGCCGCCGGCCTCACGCTCAGCCACCTGGTGGTGAACGTGGTCGATCCGCGTCCCGTCATGCCCACGGATTTCTGATGCGCACCGCCCCGCCCCCCGACCAGGGTCCCAACGCCAACCGCAACGCCGCGGTCGCGCTCTCGTATGACGACAAGGACGCCGCTCCCCGCGTCGTGGCCAAGGGTTACGGCCAGTTGGCCGACACTATCGTGCGCGCCGCCGAGGAAAACGGACTCTATGTCCACGAGTCGCGCGAACTCGTCGGCCTGCTGATGCAAGTGGACCTGGATGCGCATATTCCTCCCCAACTCTACGTAGCGGTGGCAGAATTGCTGGCCTGGCTGTACCGCCTCGAATCGCGCGAGCTTCCCGACGCCGCGCCGCCAGCCTGACCCCTATTTTCCAAGGACATCACTGTGTTGGATGCCAGCGATCCGGAATTCCTGCTCACGCGGCCGGAAGACATGCGCGCCGCCCTCTTCGAACTGACGCACCCGGACAGCCATATCCTGGTGCGCGACGCCGCCGATCGCGAGATGGCGGTACTGGTGCTGGGCGCCGACAAGCAGACCCGCCAGTTCTTCTGGCGCCCGCGCGACTACGCCGGGGCCGACTTCGAACAGTCCGACAGCATGGGCCTGCTGAGCGGCACGACCTTCCATTTCCACGCCACCGCCTACGGCGGCGTGCAGATCCGCTTCCGCGTCGAGCGCCCCGAAGTCATCCATTTCGATGACGGCAGCGCCGCCTTGATGTCGCCCTTCCCCGAACACCTTGCCCGCATCCAGCGCCGCAAGATGTTCCGCGCCTCGCTGATCAGCAACGCCAACCGCTGCCAGGCGTCGTGGCAACCCGACCCGGCCGAGAAGCCGATCAGTTTCTCGGTGCGCGATCTGTCGGTGGACGGCGTCGGCCTGCGGGTGGAACTGGCGGTGCAGGCCCTGCCGGAACGCGGCTCGGTGCTGGAGGACGTGCGACTGGACTTCGGCGACCTGGGCAAGCTCAACGCGCACCTCGAAGTGCGCAATGTGTACCCGATTTCGGGCCAACCCATGGTCCAGTCCGATAACCCCGACGAGCCGGCGCCGCCCCATGTGTCGCTGACCGGCGAACCGCCCATGAGCCACCTGGGCGCGGTGTTCCTGAACCTGGACGCGCGGCAGGAAAACTGGCTGCAACAGGTCGTCTGGCGCCTGGAAAAAAACGCAAGGTAGTGTTGCCCCCACGCGGCGCGTGTTGTGAGCCCCCACGCGGCGCACGCTACGCGTGCTTGCTGCCCCCCGAGGGGGCTGCCCCGCCTACGGGCGGCCGGGCGGACGTTCTGGCCTAGATTGGGTTGTGTTCTAGCCGAGGCAGGGCCGTTCTGGCCCTGCCTGCGCCGTTACACGGCCATCGACGAGATTTCCTTGTAGGCCGCGACCAGCTTGTTGCGGACCTGGACGGCCGTCTGGAAGCCGATGCTGGCTTTTTGCAGGTCGATCATCACGTCGTTGAGCGAGACGTCGGGCGCGCCCATTTCGAATGCCTTGGCCTGCGCCGTGGCGGCATTCTGCGCGCCGGTGACGCGGCGGATGGAGCGTTGCAGCTCGGCGGCAAAGCCGTCGGGCTGGGCCACCGCCTCGCCGGCGGCGAGGTTGCCGGTTTCGGCCTTGGTGACGGCCACGCGCATCTGCTGGAGCATGCTCTCGATGCCGGACAAGCCTGATACAGCCATTACGTTATTCCTTGCAGGTGGGGCGTGGACTACGCCAACAATGCACGCAGCGTAACCCGGCAACCCCGGCGTCATAGCGACTAAAAGCCGCCAAAACACCCGATATTTCCCCGAATGCGGCGCCCCCGCCGGCGTGCGCCGCCACCCCGCCCGCCCCACCGCCACGGTCGCTTGTCTACATAGGGGATAAGTAACGCCAAAAAACCGCTGTTTTCGACGATTGGGTTTGCTAACGCAGCAGCAATAATCCAGGCTCTCCCCAGACCAGAAGCACGTTGCATGTGTAATCTGCCCTACCCGAACATGAAGTCCTTTTCCCTGCTCCGCGAAGCCAGCGGGAGCCGCCAATGAATCAGCAGGCTACCCTGAGCGCGTCGCTTCTGGCGAAGTTTCCCGTGTTGGAAAAGATCCGCGCCCTGCCCAAGCCGGTCCTGCTGGGCGCGGCAGCCGCGGTGGTCGCGCTCATCGTCGCCGTGGCGATGTGGAGCAGCGAGCCCAAGTACAAGGTGCTGTTCTCGAATCTGGACGACCGCGATGGCGGCGCCATCGTGACGGCCCTGGGCACCATGAACGTGCCCTACAAGTACAACGACACCGGCACCGCCCTGCTGGTGCCGGCCGACCGCGTCTACGACGCCCGCCTGCAACTGGCGTCCCAGGGCCTGCCGCGCGGCGGCTCGGTCGGCTTCGAGCTGATGGACAATGCCCGCTTCGGCGCCAGCCAGTTCGCCGAGCAGATCAATTACCAGCGCGGCCTGGAAGGCGAGCTGGCGCGCTCGATCGAATCCATGCACACCGTGCAGCACGCCCGCGTGCACCTGGCCATGCCGCGCCAGTCGCTGTTCGTGCGTGAACGCCAGCCGCCCACCGCCTCGGTGCTGCTGAACGTCTACCCCGGCCGCAGCCTCAGCGACGCCCAGGTCTCGGCCATTTCGTGGCTGGTCGCCTCCAGCGTGCCGGAACTGACCGCCGAGAACGTCTCGGTCGTCGACCAGAACGGACGCCTGCTGTCCTCGCCGCTGGGCGAAGGCCGCGGCATGGATGCCGACCAGATGCGCATGGTCCGCGAAACCGAACAGCGCACCGTCGAACGCATCCTGACCATCCTCAATCCGCTGGTCGGCCCGGGCAACGTGCACGCCCAGGCCAGCGCCGAAATGGACTTCGCCCGCCGCGAGGAAACGTCCGAGGTTTACCGTCCCAACCAGGAACCCGGCCAGGCCGCCATCCGCAGCCAGCAGACCAGCGATCAGAACCAACGCGGCATCAATCCCGCCCAGGGCGTGCCCGGCGCACTGTCCAACCAGCCCCCGGGCAACGCCCAGGCTCCCATCGCCAATCCGCCGCAAACCCAGCCGCCGCGCCAGGGCCAGCCGCAGCAGCAAGGCCAGCAACAACAGCAGCAACAGACGGCCACCGGCGCCCAGAACGCCGGCGGCACCATCAACGATCGCCGCGACGCCACCACCAACTACGAAGTCGACCGCACCATCAGCCACATCAAGCAACCGGTCGGCACCGTCAAACGCCTTTCGGTCGCCGTGGTGGTGAACTACGTGCGCGACAAGGATGGCGACCTCAAGGCCCTGCCGCCCGAGGAACTGAGCAAACTGACGAACCTTGTGCGCGAGGCGATGGGTTACTCGGAAAGCCGCGGCGATTCGCTGAACCTGGTCAACAGTCAGTTCAACGACGGTCCGCCGGCCCTGCCGATGTGGCGCGATCCGGAAATGATCTCGCTGTTCAAGACCATCCTGGCATGGCTGGTCGGTGGCGTCCTGGCCCTGTGGCTGTACCGCAAGGTGCGCCGTTCGGTGGGCGACTACCTGTACCCGCCGGTCGATCCGGAAGTGGCCGAGGCCGAGCGCATCGAAGCCCAGCGCGAGGCCCAGGACCTGGCCCGCGCCAAGGAAACCGACCGTTACCAGGACAACCTGGAACGCGCCCGCACGATGGCGAACAAGGATCCGCGCGCCGTCGCGATGGTCCTGCGCACCTGGATGACCAAAGATGAAAAATGATTCCAAGCCGATGGACGGCATGACGCGCAGCGCCGTCCTGATGATGTCGCTGGGTGAAGATGCTGCCGCCGAGGTCTTCAAATACCTCTCCGCCCGCGAAGTCCAGCAGGTCGGCGCCGCCATGGCCAGCCTCAAGCAGGTCACCCGCAACGACGTCGCCGTGGTGCTGGAGGAATTCCGCCAGGAAGCCGACCAGTTCATGGCCGTCACGCTGGGTTCGGACGACTACATCCGCACCGTGCTGACCAAGGCGCTGGGCAGCGACCGCGCCGCCGGCCTGATCGAGGACATCCTGGAAGCCGGCGAAGGCGGCAGCGGCATCGACGCCCTGAACTGGCTCGATCCGCACACCGTGGCCGAGCTGATCGGCGACGAGCACCCGCAGATCATCGCCACCATCCTGGTGCACCTGGAGCGCGACCGCGCCGCCGGCGTGCTGGCGCTGCTGACCGACCGCCTGCGCAACGACGTCATGCTGCGCATCGCCACCTTCGGCGGCGTGCAGCCCGCGGCGCTGTCGGAACTGACCGAAGTGCTCAATTCGGTGCTGGCCGGCCAGGGCGCCAAGCGCAGCAAGATGGGCGGCGTGCGCACCGCGGCCGAGATTCTCAACATGATGAATTCGGCCGAGGAGGAAACCGTGGTCGCCAGCCTGCGCGAACGCGACAGCGACCTGGCGCAGAAGATCATCGACGAGATGTTCGTGTTCGACAACCTGCTCGACGTCGAGGATCGCGCCATCCAGCTCATCCTCAAGGAAATCGACAACGACACCCTCATGGTCGCGCTCAAGGGCGCCCAGGAAGAGCTGCGCGCCAAGTTCCTGCGCAACATGTCCAGCCGTGCCGCAGAAATGCTGCGCGAAGACCTGGAAGCGCAAGGCCCGATCCGCATGTCGAAGGTCGAGACCGAGCAGAAGAAGATCCTGCAGATCGCCCGCCGCCTGGCCGAGAGCGGCCAGATCGTGCTGGGCAACTCCGGAGACGACGCGTATGTCTGAAGCGGATACCGGCCAGTCGACGCTCATCTCGCGCAGTGCCGCCTGGCGGCGCTGGCAGATGCTGTCGTTCGACGAGCCGCCGCCCGTCGAAGTCGAACCCGAGCCCGAACCCGATCCGGGCCCCGACCCGGAAGTGGTGATGGCCCAACTGCGCGCCCAGGCCATCGCCGAGGGCCGCGAGGAAGGCTACGCGCAGGGTCATGCCGCCGGCCTGGAAGCGGGCCGCGCCGAAGGCCATGAAGCGGGCCTGGCGGCCGGCCGCGAAGCCGGCTATGCCGAAGGCCTGGCCCAGGCGCGCGAACAAGGCGCCCAGGAAGCGCAGCAGTTGCACGCGCTGATGCAGGCCTGCGCCGAGTCGGTCGGCTCGCTGGAAGAAAAGATGGGCCAGAGCCTGCTGACGCTGGCGCTGGACATCGCCCAGCAGGTCGTGCGCACCACCCTGGCCGAGCAGCCCGACACCGTGGCCAGCGCCGTCCGCGAAGTGCTGCACATCAACCCCACCGCCGGCGGCCAGATGCGCCTGTGGGCCAACCCCGCCGACATCGAGCTGATCCGCCTGCACCTGGCCGACGAACTCAAGGAAGGCCACTGGCGCGTGCTGGCCGACGAATCCATCGCCCGCGGCGGCTGCCGCGCCGAGACGCCGTTCGGCGACATCGACGCCACTTTGCAGACCCGCTGGCGCCGCGTCGCGGCCTCGCTGGGCCGCGACGTCCACTGGGAGGATCCGGCGTGAGCGCCAATCCGGCCCCCGCGCAGCCCGGCCAACCGGCCGTGCCCGTGATCGACCGCTGGCAGACCCAACTGCAGATCGGCTCGATCCGCGCCGCGTCGACCGACCCCTGGCTGGTCAGCGGCAAGATCACGCGCGCCACGGGCCTGGTGCTGCACGCCACGGGGCTGCGCCTGCCGGTGGGCGCCGCCGCCCGTATCGAGATCGCCCGCGGCCACGACCACTGGGCCGACGCCGAAGTGGTCGGTTTCGACGGCCACACCCTGTACCTGATGCCGCAGGCCGACATTTCCGGCCTGCCGCCCGGCGCCCGCGTGGTGCCCGGCGAACCGCCCGTGCAGCGCCAGATCCCGCTGCCGCGCAAGGCCGAACTCAATGGCAACGCCAAGCCCCAGTTGGGCCGCCACTTGCCGGTGGGCAACGCCCTGCTGGGCCGTGTGCTGGACGGCGCCGGCCGGCCGCTGGACGGCCTCGGTCCGCTGACCGGCGCCGAACTGGCGCCGCTATCGGCGCAGCCGATCAACCCGCTGTCGCGCGCCCCGATCGACACCGTGCTCGATACCGGCGTGCGCGCCATCAATGGCCTGCTCACCGTCGGCCGCGGCCAGCGCATGGGCCTGTTCGCCGGCTCCGGCGTCGGCAAGAGCGTGCTGCTGGGCATGATGGCCCGCTACACCAAGGCCGACATCATCGTGGTCGGCCTGATCGGCGAACGCGGCCGCGAAGTCAAGGAATTCATCGAGCACAACCTGGGCCCCGAGGGCCTGGCGCGCTCGGTGGTAGTGGCCGCCCCGGCCGACGTCTCGGCGCTGCTGCGCCTGCAGGGCGCGGCCTATGCCACGCGCCTGGCGGAACACTTCCGCGACCAGGGCCTGGACGTGCTGCTGATCATGGACTCGCTTACCCGCTACGCCATGGCGCAACGCGAAATCGCGCTGGCCATCGGCGAGCCGCCCGCCACCAAGGGCTATCCGCCATCCGTGTTCGCCAAGCTGCCGACCCTGGTCGAACGCGCCGGCATGGGCGCGCCCGGCCCCAGCGGCAAGGCCGGCTCGATCACCGCGTTCTACACCGTGCTGGCGGAAGGCGACGACCAGCAGGATCCGATCGCCGACTCGGCCCGCGCCATCCTGGACGGCCACGTGGTGCTGTCGCGCCATCTGGCCGAAGCCGGCCACTACCCCGCCATCGACATCGAGGCCTCCATTTCGCGCGCCATGACCTCGCTGATCACGCCGCAGCAGTTCTCGGTGGTGCGCCGTTTCAAGCAGACGCTATCGCGCTACCAGCGCAACCGCGACCTGATCGCCGTGGGCGCCTACGCCGCCGGCAACGACCCGCAACTGGACGACGCCATCGCCCGCTACCCGCGCCTCGAAGCGTTCCTGCAACAGGATATCGGCGAGAACGTCGGCTACGAGGACGCGGTGGAACAGTTGCGCGCCAGCTTTGAATTGAGGGACACCTATGCCTAGCCAATTGCCCCTGGACATGCTGATCAACCTGGCCAAGGAGAGCACGGACGAAGCCGCCCGCCTGCTTGGCCGCCTCAGCACCGAGCGCACCAATGCCGAACGCCAGCTCGGCATGCTGCAGGACTATCGCCAGGACTACCTGGAACGCCTGCAGCAAGCCATGACCACCGGCATGTCCGCCAGCGATTGCCACAACTACCAGCGCTTCATCGGCACGCTGGACGACGCCATCAGCCAGCAGCAAGGCGTGCTGCGCCAGGCCGACGATAACCTGGCCAAGGGCCGGCTCTACTGGCAGCAGGAAAAGCGCAAGCTCAACTCGTACGACGCCCTGGCGCAGCGCGAATTGCGCGCCCAGGCCGTGGTCGAATCCCGCCGCGAACAGCGCGCCAACGACGAATACTCCGCCCGCCTAGTCCAGCGCCGGGCCGGGATGCATTAATTGCCCACAGGAAGCCCGCCATGACCGCTCCCCTGCCCACCCCCGCCATCGCGCCCGCCGCGCCGGTCTCGATCGCCGACACCCTTGGCGCCAAGGCCGCGCCGGCCACAGCCAAGAAAGGTCCGTCCTTCTCGGACGTGCTGGCCCAGCAGCGCCCCAATCCGTCCGCCGACGCGGGTCCCGCCGCCAACGGCGGCGCCAAGACGCCGGCCAGCGGCAAGAATTCGGGTGGCGCCGCCGGCAACGCCGAGGATGCCGCCGCGCAGGCCATCGACAATGCCGTGCAGACTGCCGCCCAGGCCGAAGCGGGCGCGCTTGCCGTCGCCGCGCAGCAGCCGGCGGCGCCGGTGCTGCCGCAGCAGGCCCTGGAGATTGCCGCACAGGCCGCCGAACAGACGCAGTTGGCGCGCGGCACCGCCCAGGCCGCCGCCACGGCCATCAGCGCTGGCGCCGCCGTGGTGCAGGCCGCCCTGACCGCCAACGATGCGATCGCCACGCCGCGCGCGCCGGTGCCCGCCACCGCACAACAGGCCGAAGCCGCCGCCGCCCTGGCCAGCCGCGATGCCCAGGCCGCCCTGCCGGTGGTCACCGCCGCGGCCAAGCCCGGCTCCGCCCCGGTCGCCGAGATCGCCGCCAAGGCCGCGCCCGCCGGCGAATTGCCGCGCCCCGCGCCCGAACCCGCGCAGCCCCGCGCAGCCGACGTGCGCGTGGCCGCCGAACCGACGCCGGCCGCCCCCCACCATGTGCGCGCCGAAGAGGAATCCGACGCGCCGGTGCTCAGCACCGCGCAGCAGTTCCAGGTTCCGCAGCACGCCGCCAACGCCCAGGATCACCTGGCCCAGGCCATCGCCGCCGCCTCGCAGCGCCAGCAACCCGCGCCCATCGCCAACCCCGCCAGCATCGCCGTGCCCAACGTGCCGGTCGTGCTGCAGGTCGCCACCCCCGTGGGCGGCACCCACTGGGGCACCGAACTGGGCCAGCAGATGGTCGTCATGAGCAACAACGTGCGCCAGGGCACCCAGACCGCCGAACTGCGCCTGGATCCGCCCGATCTCGGCCCGCTGCGCGTCAGCATCAACCTGGCCGACGGAGTGGCCAGCGCGTCGTTCGTCTCGGCTCACGCCTCGGTGCGCCAGGCCATCGAAACCGCCATCCCGCAGTTGCAGCAGGCGCTGGCCCAGGCCGGCATCTCGCTGGGCCAGACCAGCGTCGGCGAACAGGCCGCGCAACAGGAATTCGCGCAGCAGAACGGCGGCGGTTCCCAGCGCCAGGGTGGCGGCAACGGCGCTGCCGTGGCCGACGGCGCGATCGATGGCCAGCCGGTCGCCGTGACGGCTTCGCGCAACGCCAATGCGCTGGTCGACACCTTCGCGTAACAATCGCGCGGCCCGCGGCCGGCAACGGTTGCGGGCGGTGCAGCAATAGCTTGAGATACACGGCTTTCGCCCTGTTTTTCGCCTCCAAGCCGGGGGCGCATTTCGGGCAGAATGCTTTCATCCACTAAGAATCCGTTTTCATCAGCGGCAAAACACGCATCGACACCGAGATGGCGACTTCCAAACCCACAACCATGCCGCCGCGCGGCGCGCTTCCGACACGCTCCGGCGGCATTGGCCGAATCCTTCGTCCGTTGCTCATGATATTGGTGCTGTTGCTGGTGGCGGCCGCGAGCGCGGGCGCGACCTGGTTCGTCGCGCAGCGCATGCAGCCGCAAGGCGGCGCGCCGGTGCAGTTGGGCGTCGGTCAGACCGGCGGCCAGCCGGGCCAGCCCGGCGCCGCGGGTCCGCAAGCCACGCCGACCACCTTCGTCGCCCCGCCCACCACCCCGGCCGCGGTGCCCGCGCCGATCTTCGTGCCGATCGAGGCCTTCACCGTCACGCTGCAGAACGCCGACACCGAACGCATCATGCACGTCGGCCTGACTCTGCGCGTCAGCGACGAACAGACCCGTATCCGTCTCGAAAAGTACATGCCTGAAGTGCGCAGCCGCATCCTGATGGTGCTGTCTTCGCAATCGCCCACCGGCGTGCAGACGCAACAGGGCAAGACCGACATGGCCAACGCCATCAAGCAAGCCGTCAACCGCCCGTTCGCGCCCCTGCCGGACGGCCAGTATGTCACCGACGTACTGTATACGGCGTTCGTGGTGCAATAAGCATGGCCTACGAGGCGTTTCTTTCGCAGGACGAAGTCGACGCGCTGCTGGCCGGCGTCACGGGCGAGAGCGACAGCAAAAAGGAATCCGCGGGCCCCAACGACGGCGCCCGTGCCTATGACCTGAGCTCGCCCGACCGCGTGGTGCGCCGGCGCATGCAGACGCTGGAACTCATCAACGAACGCTTTGCGCGCCAGATGCGCAGCGTGTTGCTGAACTTCATGCGCCGCAGCGCCGACATCACCGTCGGTTCCATCAAGATCCAGAAGTACGCGGACTTCGAGCGCAACCTGCCCGTGCCCAGCAACCTGAACATGGTGCAGATGAAACCGCTGCGCGGCACGGCCCTGTTCACCTACGACCCGAACCTGGTGTTCCTGGTCATCGACAGCCTGTTCGGTGGCGATGGCCGCTATCACACGCGCGTCGAGGGCCGGGACTTCACCACCACCGAACAGCGCATCATCCGGCGCCTGCTCAACCTGACCCTGGAGAGCTACGGCAAGTCCTGGGACCCCGTCTATCCGATCGAGTTCGACTACGTCCGCTCGGAGATGCACACCAAGTTCGCCAGCATCACCGGCAACAATGAAGTGGTGGTCGTCACCTCGTTCCACATCGAATTCGGCGCGACCGGCGGCGACCTGAACATCTGCCTGCCCTACTCCATGATCGAACCCGTGCGCGACCTGCTCACGCGGCCGCTGCAGGAAACCACGCTGGAAGAAGTGGACCAGCGCTGGTCGCAACAGCTTTCGCGCCAGGTGCGCAGCGCCGACATCGACGTGGTCGCCGAATTCGCGCGCATTCCGTCCAATATCCGCGAACTGATGCGCATGAAGGTCGGCGACATCCTGCCCGTGGATGTGCCGCAGACCGTCATTGCCCATGTCGACGGCGTGCCGCTGATGGAATGCGGTTACGGCGTCTTTAACGGCCAGTACGCCCTGCGCGTGCAGAACATGTTTACCTACGATACCGAATCTAACGAGGCCCCCGACCATGACTGACAAGAACGAGCCCGGCTCCGGCTCGTCCCCGGCCGACGACTGGGCCGACGCGCTCGCCGAACAATCCCGCGCCAATCCGCCCACCCAGGCGGATGGCCTGAAGCCCGCTCAGGACGACTGGGCCGCCGCCATGGCCGAGCAGACCGCGGCCACGCCGCCGGCCGCTGCCGCCACCCCGGCGCCTGCCCCGGCAGCGCCCGCCACGCCCGCCCCGGCCGCGCCCGCCGCCCAATCGGCCGCGCAGTCGGTGTTCAAGCCGCTGGCCGGCGCGGCATCGGGCGCCGGCACCGATATCGACCTGATCATGGACGTGCCCGTCCAACTGACGGTCGAGCTGGGCCGCACCCGCCTGACCATCAAGAACCTGCTGCAACTGGGCCAAGGCTCGGTGGTCGAGCTGGACGGCCTGGCCGGCGAGCCGATGGACATCTTCGTCAACGGCTACCTGATCGCCCAGGGCGAAGTGGTGGTGGTGGAAGACAAGTACGGCATCCGCCTGACCGATATCATCACCCCGTCCGAACGCATCAACCGCCTCAACAACCGCCGTTGAAGCCACGCCCGTGATGAACGATTCCGCCCTGCTGCGCGTCATCATCGGCCTGGTGCTGGTGCTGGCGGCCATCCTGGCCGCGGCCTGGCTGGCGCGCCGCGCCGGCCTGACGCAGCGCGGCGGCGGTAACCTGCTCAAGCAGGTCGCCAGCCTGCCGATCGGCGCGCGGCAGAGCATCGTCGTCGTCGAGATCGAGAACACCTGGGTGGTCGTGGGCGTCAGCCCCGGCCAGCTCAACACCCTGCATACCCTGCCCGCCGGAGAACTGCCGCAAGCCGCGACCTTGCCCGCCGCCGCCTTCGCGGCCAAGCTGGGCCAGGCGCTCAAGCGCCGCTAGCCGGCGCGCGCATTTCCACACCATGAGCTTGCCCAACTCCCCTCGCGCCCGCCGCGGTGCGCTCCCCCTGCTGGGCGCCGCCGCCCTGCTGGGCCTGGCCCTGTTCCCCGCCGGCGTGGTGGCGCAGGCGACCCTGCCGGCCCTGACCGCGACGCCGGGCCCGGGCGGTTCCGAAACCTATTCGCTCAGCATGCAGACGCTGCTGCTGATGACGTCGCTGTCGTTCCTGCCGGCGGCGCTGCTGATGATGACCGGCTTCACCCGCATCATCATCGTGCTGGGCCTGCTGCGCAGCGCCATGGGCACCGCGATGTCGCCGCCCAACCATGTTCTGATCGGGCTGGCGCTGTTCCTGACCTTCTACACAATGTCGCCGGTGTTCGACAAGATCTACACCGACGCCTACAAACCGCTGTCCGAGGGCTCGATCCAGTTCGAGGCCGCGGTCGAGCGCGCCGCCGGCCCGCTGCGCACCTTCATGCTGCACCAGACCCGCGAGAACGACCTGGCGCTGTTCGCCAACCTGGCCAAGCAGCCGGCGCTGGAGGATCCGTCGCAGGTGCCGCTGCGCATCCTGGTGCCGGCATTCATCACCAGCGAGCTCAAGACCGCGTTCCAGATCGGCTTCACCATCTTCATCCCGTTCCTCATCATCGACCTGGTGGTCGCCAGCGTGCTGATGGCCCTGGGCATGATGATGGTGCCGCCCGTGACCGTGGCGCTGCCGTTCAAGCTGATGCTGTTCGTGCTAGCCGACGGCTGGAACCTGCTGATGGGCTCGCTGGCCCAGAGCTTCTATCAATAGGGAATCGCCATGACCGCCGAAACCGTCATGACCATGACCTACCAGGCGATGAAAGTCGCGCTGGCGATGGCCGGCCCGCTGCTGATCATCACCCTGATCGTGGGCCTGGTGATCAGCATCTTCCAGGCCGCCACGCAGATCAACGAAATGACGTTGTCGTTCATCCCCAAGCTGCTGGCCATGTGCGGCGTGCTGGTGCTGCTGGGCCCCTGGCTGATCGGCATCATGGTCGACTACATCCGCCAGCTCATCGGCCAGATCCCCGGCCTGGTGTCGTAGCGGCGCGCCGCCGGCCCCGGGACGCGTCGCCATGTTCTCCTTCACCATCGAGCAGCTCAATGGCTGGATCGGCCAGTTCCTCTGGCCGTTCGTGCGCATCCTGGCGCTGGTGGGCACCGCTCCCCTCTTCTCCGAATCGATCATCCCGGTCAAGGTCAAGATCGGCCTGGCCTTCGTGCTGGCGGTCGCCGTCAGCCCGGCGCTCGACCCCGCGCCACCCATCGCGCCGGGCTCGTTCGCCGGCCTCTGGATGGTGATGCAGCAAGTGCTGATCGGCATCGCCATGGGCTTTTCCATGCGCCTGGTGTTCGCGGCGGTGCAGACCGCCGGCGAATTCGTCGGCCTGCAGATGGGCCTGTCGTTCGCCTCGTTCTTCGATCCCAGCACCGGCGCCAACACGGCGGTGCTGTCGCGCCTGTTCAACATCGTGGCGATGCTGACGTTCCTGGCCCTGGACGGCCACCTGCTGGTGCTGGCGGCCCTGGTGCGCTCGTTCGACACCCTGCCGGTGGCGGCGATCCAGTTGCACCAAAACGGCTGGGGCGTGGTGGTGGAATGGGGCAAGACCGTGTTCGTGTCGGGCCTGCTGCTGGCCCTGCCGCTGATCTGCGCGCTGCTGACCATCAACCTGGCCATGGGCATCCTGAACCGCGCCGCGCCACAACTGTCGGTGTTCTCGGTGGGTTTTCCGGTCAGCCTGATCGTGGGCGTGGTGCTGCTGACCGTGGTACTGCCCAATTCCGGCCCGTTCCTGGAATCGCTGTTCGAATCCGGCCTGTCGGCGATGAGCCGCGTGACGGACGCGCTGGCGGGCAGATAGCGCCACGACCGACGCCGCCGGCTTTGCCACGCGCAACGCGCCATGAAAAAGCCGGCCCGAAGGCCGGCTTTTTCATGCGTCTTTCGCAGACCTACTGCTGTCCGGTCAGGCGGAAAACCCGGATGGTCTCGCGCAAGGTGCCGGACTGGTTGCCCAACTGCAGCACGGCGCCGCCCAGCTCCTGCACCAGCGCGGTGTTCTGCACCGTCATCACGTCCATCTGCGATACCGCGCTATCAACCTGCTCGATGCCGCTGGACTGTTCCTGGGACGCCTGCGAGATCTCGCCGATGATGTCGGTGACGCGACGCACCGCCGCCACGATCTCTTCCATCGTCGCGCCGGCCTGCTCGGCCTGGGCCGAGCCTTCGGTCACGCGCTCGACCGAATCCTCGATCAGGCCCTTGATCTCCTTGGCGGCCTGGGCGCTCTTTTGCGCCAGGCTGCGCACTTCGCCGGCCACCACCGCGAATCCCTTGCCGGACTCGCCGGCGCGGGCCGCTTCGACCGCCGCGTTCAGCGCCAGGATGTTGGTCTGAAAGGCAATGCCCTCGATGATGCTGACGATGTCGACGATCTTGCGCGAGCTGTCGGAAATGCCATGCATGGTGCTGACCACCTGGCCCACCGCGACACCGCCGCGACGCGCCACGTCCATGCTGCTGGCCGCGAGCTGGTTGGCCTGGCGGGCGTTGTCGGCGTTCTGGCGCACGGTCGAGGTCAACTGCTCCATGCTCGCCGCGGTCTGCTGCAACGAGGCGGCCTGCCCCTCGGTGCGTCCGGCCAGTTCCTGGTTGCCGCGGGCAATGTGCACCGCGGCCTGAGTCGTGCCCTCGATGCCGCGGTACACGTCCTGCGCGATGCCGATCAAACTCTTGCGCATGACCTCGAGCGAGAACTTCAGGCTGCCGATCTCGTCATCGGAGTCGGCCACGATCTGGGTGGTCAGGTTGCCGGCGGCGACCTGGCGCGCCATGTTGGCGGCGTCGACCATCGGATCCAGCAGCGAACGGCTCAGGCTCCAGCCCAGGCCGAAGATTCCGGCCACGCCCAACGCCAGCAGGCCACAGGCCAGGCCGGCGCCGGCGGCATCCAGCGAGGCCCAGTTGGCGTTCAGGCCATAGGCGCCGGCCGCCACGACGATGCCCGACGACAGCAGCGCGTGCCGGAACATGCGGCTGCGCACGTTGCGCTTGAACGGGAAGGCCAGCAAGTCCAGGCTGCGGCGCCAGCCGGCGCGCACCGGCCGGCCGCGCACGATGCGCACGCCGCGGGCGCGGCCTTCGCGGATGCGTTCGTACAGCGCCTCGGCCATCTCGATCTGTTCGTCGCTCGGCCGCACGCGCACCGACGAATACGCCACCACTTCGCCGTTCTCGACGATCGGCGTGGCATTGGCGAGCACCCAGTAGTAGCCGCCGTCCTTGCGGCGGTTCTTGACCAGGCCGAGCCAGGACTCGCCGGCTTCGAGCGTCTGCCACAGGTCGGCATAGGCTTCCGGCGGCATGTCGGGATGGCGCACGATGTTGTGCGCCTTGCCGATCAGTTCCTCGCGGGAGAATCCGCTGACTTCGATAAATGCCGGATTCGCGTAGAGGATGCGGCCCTTGGTATCGGTACGCGAGATCAGGTATTGATCCTCTCGCAGCTTGGTTTCCACGTCATTGACAGGAAGGTTTACGCGCACAGCTTGTCTCCGGTTGCATCATGGTGCAGCGAACGATCCGCGAAGGTCGACCCGGACCGGGTGCCCCGCCGCACCGCGTCCGCGCCGTGCCCCGGGGGCTGCGCATGCCGATGCGCGGCGCGACCTGGGCCGGTTCACTGCCCTTGTCCTGGGCGTTATGAGCATGAACGGCAATATTTTCGAAAACTTAAGCTGTTCATGACAAAAATCAGACCCACATAAGACATTCGACCCGGCGGCCGCGAACGGGCGCCGGGTCGGCGGAAGCCGCGGCCAACAGGCCGGGCTTCGCATCGCGGGGCTCGCGCCCCGATGATCAGTCCTGCGTCAGCGTCGGCGCCTGGTAGCCGCCCAGTTGCTGGGCCGGCACTTCAATCACTTCGCCCGCGTTGATCTTGAACACGGCCACCGCCTCGGCCAGCCGGTGCGCCTGTTCCTGCAGCGAGCCGGCCGCGGCCGCCGCTTCCTCCACCAGCGCCGCGTTCTGCTGCGTCACCTCGTCCATCTGCGAAACCGCGCGATTGACCTGGTCAATGCCGCTGGACTGCTCCTCGGACGCCGCCGAGATCTCGCCCATGATGTCCGTCACGCGCTTGACCGACGCCACGATCTCCTGCATCGTCGCGCCCGCCCGTTCGACCTGCTGCGAACCCGCGCCAACCTTGGTCACCGAGTCCTCGATCAGGCCCTTGATTTCCTTGGCCGCCTGCGCGCTGCGCTGCGCCAGCGAGCGCACTTCGCCCGCCACCACCGCGAAGCCCTTGCCCTGCTCGCCGGCACGGGCCGCTTCCACCGCCGCGTTCAGCGCCAGGATGTTGGTCTGGAAGGCGATGCCGTCGATCACCGACACGATCTCGGAGATCTTGCGCGAACTGGCCGAGATGCCCTGCATCGTGTTGACCACTTCGGCCACCGCCGAACCGCCACGCTCGGCCACGTCCGACGCGCTGGCCGCCAACTGGTTGGCCTGGCGCGCGTTGTCGGCGTTCTGCTTGACCGTCGAGGCAAGCTCTTCCATCGAAGCGGCGGTCTCTTCCAGCGAAGCCGCCTGCTCTTCCGTGCGGCTCGACAGGTCGGTGTTGCCGGCCGAGATCTCGCGCGAACCCACCGTGATTTCATCGACGCCGCGGCGCACCGTGGCCACCGTGCGCGTCAGGCTTTCCTGCATGCGCTTGAGCGCGGCGAACAACTGGCCGATTTCGTTGTGCGAACGCACTTCGACGCGGCTGGTCAGGTCGCCGGCGGCGATCTTGTCGAAATGCTGGCCGGCCTCGACCAGCGGACGGACCACCAGGCGGCCGAACAGCACGCGGCAGAACACCATCAGGGCCAGCGCCAACGCCACCGCGACGGCAACGGCCACCATGGCGCGGTTGAAGTTGTCCTCGGCCTGCTGGATCGTGGCTTCCTGCTGGTCGGCAATGTACTTGCTGAATTCGCCGATGGCCTCGATGAAGGCGGCGCTGCGCGGCGTGCCGTATTCATTGTTGACCATGTAGAAGGTCGAGTAGTCCTCGCTGCGCAGCGCTTCCACCATGGTGTCGACGCCGTCATCGATATACGAACGGTAGCGGCGCACCAGGTTCATCGATAGCTGGCGGCCGGTGTCATCCTGAAGCATGTTCTTCTGGAAGTCGGCGAAGCGGCTGCGCACTCCGGTCAGCAGATCGGTGGCGCCCTTGAGCGCCGCGGCCGCGTCGCGCGCCGAGTTCTCGCCGCTGCCCCAGCCCGACTCCTGCAGGTGGCGGGCCGCGACCATCAGGCTGACGCGGGCGCGCAGCATGTCGCTGTTGATCACATCCACTTGCTTGGAGCGCTCGGTCAGCGCATTGACCTCGCGGATGGACTCGTAGTTATGCTGCAGGAAGAAGGCGGCCAGGCCGCCCACCGCCGCGATCAGCACCGCGAAGAATGCCATGACCCACAGCAGCATCGTGCCGACGCGTGCGTCGCGCAGTCTCAGCTTGCGTTTCACCTTGGGCGCACGCGAGGCCTTTTTCTTACCGACCTTGCCTGACTTCGCTCCGGATTCCAGACTCGCTTCCATATTCTTTCCCCATCCCTCAGGTACAGCTCTGACCAAATGAAAAACCACCCTGGCGTGCCTTCCTGGCGGAAGTGGCACGCATCAGGGCGACGTACGCGGCGGCCTCCGGGGCCGGCACGCTCTCCGCGAAAACGGGACCTAACGGCCCTGGCGCATCGGCTCGGGCGACACGACGGCCGGCCCCGGTATGACGATGGTTTCCACCTGGACCTCCGGCGCGGGCTGCTGCGCCCATTCCTGACTGACGTCAGGCACAGGCGCGGGGCCCAGCAACTTCTGGCGTTCCCAGGGTTCCAGCAGAATATTGGTGCTGTCCACGAGGCGCATCAGGCGGCCGTCGGGGCCGAACTGCAGCAGCGCTTCCTTGCGGCTGTACAAGCCGTCCGGGACAAACGTGATCTTGAAGGACCAGAGGGCGAGGAAGGTGCCGTCGGTCTGCTTGTAGAACTTGTCGGGCGGGGCGGTGAGCGCCCGCGAGGCTTCTTCCAGCGTCGTCTGCCCCGGCGTCAGGGTCGACAGCTTGCCGGGGTCGAAATTGTGGCCCGTCGCCGAGCAGCCGACGATCAATGCCGTGATCGCCGCTGCCGCCAGAAGATGTAGATAGCCTCGCATACCTGCCCATTTACCGGTCATTGCCGGCGTCAAAAAGATTCCCAGTCATCGTCTGCCGGCGCCTGGCGGCGGGTCGCCGCCGGCGTCGCCGGTTTGGCGTCGTTTGCCGCGGTCGTGGCCGTGGCGGCGCGCGGCGCCGGACGGCGCAGCGGACGCGCCGCGCTCGCCGCCTCCGCCCCGGACGCCGGCTTGGCGCGCGGCGCGGTGTGCGTCAGGCGGACAGCCGGCGCGGCCTGGCGCGGCGCCGGCTCGACGGGCGCCGCGGCTTTCTGTTGCGCGGGCGCCGTTTCCTCGACCGTCGGCGCAACCACGCGCGGGGCGCTGCGCTGCTGCGCCAACTGGCGCGCCGGCACCTCGATCACGTCGCCGGCGTTGATCTTGAACACGGCCACCGCTTCGGCCAGGCGCTGCGCCTGTTCCTGCAGCGAGCCGGCCGCAGCCGCCGCTTCTTCCACCAGCGCCGCGTTCTGCTGCGTCACCTCGTCCATCTGCGAAACCGCGCGATTGACCTGGTCGATGCCGCTGGACTGCTCCTCGGACGCCGCCGAGATCTCGCCCATGATGTCCGTCACGCGCTTGACCGACGCCACGATCTCCTGCATCGTCGCGCCCGCCCGTTCGACCTGCTGCGAACCCGCGCCAACCTTGCTCACCGAGTCCTCGATCAGGCCCTTGATTTCCTTGGCCGCCTGCGCGCTGCGCTGCGCCAGCGAGCGCACTTCGCCCGCCACCACCGCGAAGCCCTTGCCCTGCTCGCCGGCACGGGCCGCTTCCACCGCCGCGTTCAGCGCCAGGATGTTGGTCTGGAAGGCGATGCCGTCGATCACCGACACGATTTCCGAGATCTTGCGCGAGCTGGCCGAGATGCCCTGCATCGTGTTGACCACTTCGGCCACCGCCGAACCGCCACGCTCGGCCACGTCCGACGCGCTGGCCGCCAACTGGTTGGCCTGGCGCGCATTGTCGGCATTCTGCTTGACCGTCGAGGCCAGCTCTTCCATCGAAGCGGCGGTCTCTTCCAGCGAAGCCGCCTGCTCTTCCGTGCGGCTGGACAGGTCGGTGTTGCCGGCCGAGATCTCGCGCGAGCCAACGTTGATCTCGTCGACGCCACGGCGCACGGTCGACACCGTGCGCGCCAGGCTTTCCTGCATGCGCTTGACCGCCGCCATCAGGGCGCCGATCTCGTTGGTCGATTGCACCTCGACGCGAGTGGTCAGGTCGCCGCCGGCGATCCGGTCAAAGCTCTCGCCGACGGCCCGCAGCGGCCGCAGCACGACGCGGTTCATGAACAGGAAGGCGCCCAGCGATACGGCCAGGATTACCAGGACCAGCGCGAGGTAGACATACGCCATGACCGCGCCCTCCGAGCGCGACGCCGCCACCCGCTCTTCGCTATAGGTGGTGATCGCGGTCGCGAACTCGGTCAACTGCTTGGAAAACGCGCCGCTGGCCGCGGCGGTCTTGGTGTTCTTCAGGTTCAGGTATTCGGCGTTGTCCCCTCGGTCCAGCGCGCCCAGCATGGCCTGCAAGCCTTCCGCAAAGCCGTTGAACGAGGCCAGCAGTTGGCCTTCGGCGGCGCGGCCGATATCGGTGGTCTTTGGAATCGCCTTGAACTTCTCGAGCTTGGCCTTGCCGTCGGTCAGCAACTGCTGGACGATGCGGGTGTTCTCGGCCGCGCCCGCCTTGTCGCCGGCGGCGCGCTGGGCCGCGGCGATGTCCGCGCGGATGGTGGCGCGCAGCATCTGCACATAAGAGTCCTTGACCAGATTGCTCTGCTGGACGCTCAGGCTATCCAAAGCGTTGATCGCTTCGGCGTTGGATCGCATGCTGTTCCAACCCAGGGCGATGGCAACCAGCGCGGCCACGGCGACTGCCAATTGGGCAAGCATCAAACCCGTGCGCACCTTCAGATTGCTTAACATTTTCCGATATTTCCGGTAACCGCCGAGGCGACATGTTGACGTCGCCCCGTCGTAAAAGGGATGTGTTTTCTACTACCTATTCAATGCAACAAAAAACCTTGGCCGAACACGCCGTCAGAAGGATTCCCAATCGTCATCCGCCGGCGGCGCTCGGCGCGAGGATGCCGGGACCGGCTTGACCGCCTTGACGTCGGTGGCGTCGCTGGTCTTGACGACCGGGCGTCGCAGCGGACGCGCCGCGGTGGCGCCGCTATTCGGGGTGGGCCGGGCGCGGGCCGGCTGGGCCAGGCGCGGCGCCGGCGCGGCGGCGGGCTTGGCCGCACGCTGGGCCGGTTCAGCCGCCGCTTCCGGCCTCGCGGCCGGCGCAGCCACGGCCGGAGCCGCTGCCGCAGGCGCGTTTTCTTCCTTCGGCGCCGACACACGCGGGGCGCTGTGCTGCTGCGCCAACTGGCGCGCCGGCACCTCGATCACGTCGCCGGCGTTGATCTTGAACACGGCCACCGCCTCGGCCAGGCGCTGCGCCTGTTCCTGCAGCGAGCCGGCCGCGGCCGCCGCTTCTTCCACCAGCGCCGCGTTCTGCTGCGTCACCTCGTCCATCTGCGAAACCGCGCGATTGACCTGGTCAATGCCGCTGGACTGCTCCTCGGACGCCGCCGAGATCTCGCCCATGATGTCCGTCACGCGCTTGACCGACGCCACGATCTCCTGCATCGTCGCGCCCGCCCGTTCGACCTGCTGCGAACCCGCGCCAACCTTGCTCACCGAGTCCTCGATCAGGCCCTTGATTTCCTTGGCCGCCTGCGCGCTGCGCTGCGCCAGCGAGCGCACTTCGCCCGCCACCACCGCGAAGCCCTTGCCCTGCTCGCCGGCACGGGCCGCTTCCACCGCCGCGTTCAGCGCCAGGATGTTGGTCTGAAAGGCGATGCCGTCGATCACCGACACGATCTCGGAGATCTTGCGCGAACTGGCCGAGATGCCCTGCATCGTGTTGACCACTTCGGCCACCGCCGAACCGCCGCGCTCGGCCACGTCCGACGCGCTGGCCGCCAACTGGTTGGCCTGGCGCGCGTTGTCGGCGTTCTGCTTGACCGTCGAGGCCAACTGCTCCATCGAGGCCGCGGTCTCTTCCAGCGAGGCCGCCTGCTGTTCGGTGCGGCTGGACAGGTCGGTGTTGCCGGCCGAGATCTCGCGCGAGCCGACGTTGATCTCGTCAACGCCACGGCGCACCGTGGCCACCGTGCGCGTCAGGCTCTCCTGCATGCGCTTGACGGCGCCGAACATCTGGCCGATCTCGTTGGTGCTGCGCACATCGATGCGGCCGGTGAAATCGCCGCCGGCGATCTTCTCGAAATGATCACCCGCCTCGTGCAAGGGGCGCAGCACCGTGCGATTGATGAAGATCCAACAGCCGATCGCCAGCAGCGCCGCGATAACGAGCAGCGCGATCGTGACACTGCGCGAGATGTTGTGGTCCACCTGGGCTTGCGCCGCCAACTCATCAGTGCGTTTGTCGACGAAGTCCAGGTACTTTTCGACGGCTTCGCGGAACTTGGTGTTGACGTTGCTGGCGGCATCGTTGAGATTCAGGTAATCCTGGATCGCCATGTTCGCCAGGGCCTTGGCCTGGCCCTTGAGCACTGCGTCGTATTCCTTGAGCGCGACGTCGACCGCCTGCCCCAGGGCTTCCGTGCCCGGCAACTGGGGCGCCTTGCGGAACTCGTCCATCATCTTGAAGGCATCCTGCATCAGGCCTTCGGAACGCTTGGCCTGGGCGGTCGCCTGTTCGGTCTTGCCCTGCTGCATGTCCATCAACGAGGTGGACAACAGCAGGCGCGCGCGCAGGAAGACGGTATAGGCACGAGTCAGCGGCACCGCCTGGTCGGTGTAGGCCGCGTTGATCTGGTCCAGCTTGTCATTGCTGGAATTCAATCCCATCCAGGCCACGCCATTGGATGCGAACATGGCACCCGTGAAGAGCAACAGCACCAGGATGATGCAGGTGCGAACTTTCAAATTGACAAGCATGAAATATCCGAGCGTTAAGCGTGTGAAACGACAAAATTCCTACCCTGTACGCACACACGGACGCTCCGGCATACCACCGGAAGCGTCCGTAAGGGCGCAACATGCCGAGCCCGCCATCGGGCACGGCCTATGGACTCACCGCATTATTTGCGGCTGAAAAGACTCGACCCCTGGATCGTCATGAAGGCCGCCGACGCCGCCTGCAAAGCCACCTGCCGCAAGGCCAACTGGCTGGCGCCCGAGTAGTAGTCGAGGTCTTCGAGGTCGGACAGCGACTTCGAGTACGACAGGCCCTTCTGCGTACCGGTGGCGTCCAACGCCTCCAGTTCGTTCATGCGAGCGCCGACGGACGCGGCCACGGTCTGCACGTTGTCGTAGTTGGTCGACAGCTTCTTGTTCGCGGTGGCCAGCTCGTTGTTCAGCTTGGCCAGCGCCACGGGGTCGCCGGCGATCGGCGAGTCCAGCGTCTTGATAAGGCTGTCCAGGGTGTTGAATATGTCGACGTCGGCGGACTGCACGCTTTGCACGTCGATCACGTCGCCGTTCTGCGGCGTTCCCTTGACCACGACCGAGACGCCGCCGAAATCGATCGATGCATCCGGCGTGTACGCGGTCGGGGCGGCCGGCGGCGCGGGCGTGGTAACCGGCGGCACCGGCGGATTGGCGTTGGGATCGGTCGTGATGACGCGATAGCCCATGTTGCCCGTGGCCGGATCCGACTCGAACTGCAGGCTGAAATTCTTGCCGATGTTGGGGCTGCCCGGCGTCACCGACACGGTGCTGAACTGCGCGGTGCCCGTGTTGTGCGCGGCGGCCGTGCTGACGTACGCCTGCGAACCCGGATTGGCGCGATTGAAGATGTCGCTGCCGATGTCGCTGGTGGACATCTGGCGCGACTGGTCGACCTGCACCGTGCGCTCGCCGGTGGCGCCGCTGTAGACGATCTTGCCAGTGGCGTCCTGGGCGTAGGGGATGACGCCGCCCTGGTAGCCGGAGAACAGGTACTGGCCATTGCCATCGGTGCTGTTGGCCAGGCCCAGCAATGCGTCGCGGGCATTTTTCAGCGCGGTGGACAAGGCCTGGCGATCGCTGTCGGCGAAGGTGCCGTTACCGGCCTGCACCACGCGGGTGCGCACGTCGGCCAGCGCCGTCGTGATCGAATCCAGGACGTTGTTTTCCTGGGACAGGTTGGTCTTGGCGGTGTTGCGGTTGAGCTGGTACGTCGCGTTCATGCTCTGCGTCTGCGCCACGTTGATCGACAACGAGGCGGCCAGCGGATCGTCCGCCGGCGTCAGGAACTTCTTGCCGCTGCCGACCTGTTCGACCAGGCGGTTCATGTCGGATTCCTGAGCGAGGACGCCCTTGAGTCCGTTCGAGTACATCATGGAGGTGCTCAGGCGCATGGGGATACTCCGAATTTGTCTTGATGGGTCACGATGTCAACGATCCGATCAGCCGCGCAGGCCCAGCAGCGTATCGAACAGCGTGCTGGCGACGTCGATGATGCGGGCGCTGGCCTGGTATTGCTCCTGGTAGAGCGACAGGCTCACGTATTCTTCGTTCAGGTTGACGCCCGACACCGCCTGCTGGGCCTCGAGCTTCTGGGCGACGAGGTTGGACTGGGCGGTGTTGGCCGACTTGATCTGCGCGGTCTGCACACCAACGGTGTTGACCACCTGCGAGAACATCTCGTTGATGCTCATCGTGCCGTGGCCCAGCACCTTCTTGGTCTGCAGTTGCGCCAGCGCCAGTGCGTTCTTGCCGTTGGCGTCGCCACCGGCAGCGTCTGCCGCGGCGACCTTTTCCGGATCGGTGATCAGCACGTTGATGTCGCGGGCGGCATCGCGCGTGGGCGACAGCGACCACTTGTCGCCGGCTTGCGGCGGCGAGTCGATCGTCAGCGTGACGCCCATTTCAGCGCTCAGGTCCAGCGTGGCGGTGGGCGGCGTGCCGGTTGCCGGGCCGTTGTACACCTGCGTGCCTTCGGGCAGGCGCGTCACGCGGTAGTTGGCGCCGTCGAAGCTGATTTCGTAGTCTTTGGCATTGATGTTGTTCACGTCGGTGAACGTGCCGCTGATCTGCGCGCCGCTCTTGTTGGCGGCGTTCGGCACGCCTTGCGGCGAGCCGATGCTGAAGAAGTCCGTGCCCGGGTTGCCGGCGGTGTCCAGGCCCTGGCGGTGCTGCTCGTTGAACGACATCGCCAGGCCGACGGCCATCTGGCCCAACTGGGCCTGCATGACGTCCAGCGACGAGGCGCGGAACTGCAGCAGGCCGCCCAGCTTGCCGCCGGTGACGTCGGCGTCGTTCAGCTCGACCGACACGGTCTTGCCGCCCGAACCGGCCGGCAGCGTATAAGCGATGACGGTGCGGCTGACGTCCTTGGACGACGCCACGGCCTGCAGCGGATAGATGGTGTTGCCCGACAGCAGCGCCTGGCCGCCCGAGGCCAGCGAGATGTTGAGCTTGTCGCCCTGCTCGTAGGTCGTGATGCCGACGAGCTGGTTCAGTTCCGACACGGCCTGGTCGCGCTGGTCCAGCAGGTCGTTGGGCGGATTGCCGCCAGCCTTGGCGCGGGCGGTGGAAATCTGGTTGTTCAGGTCGTCGATGCGGGTCAGGTAGCTGTTGACCTGGTCGACGGTGGTCGAGATCTGCGTGTTCAGGCCCAGGCGCTGGTTCTGCATTTCCTGGTAGGCCGAGCGGATCTGGGTGGTCAGGCTGTTGGCCTTGCCCAGCAAGTCCTGGCGCGCGGCGGGATCCGCCGGCTTGCTGGCCACGGTGTTCATGCTGGTGAAGAAATTCGACAGGCCCGGGGCGATGCCCACGGTGCGGTCGGCGAACAGGTTGTTGACCTGGGAAATCTGGTCGAACTGGGTCTGAAGCTGGGCGCTGCTGCCCTGCGCGCCGACGAGCTGCTTGTACAGGAAGCTGTCGTAGCTGCGCACCACGGTGTCCACCTGGACGCCGCGACCGATGAAGCCATTGCTGGTGGCCTGGGCGCCGGCGGTCGAGATCATGACGCGCTGGCGGTTGTAACCGACCGTGGTGGCATTGTTGATGTTGTGGCCGGTGGTTGCCAGGCCCGCCTGGGACGCGTTCAGCCCGCCCAATGCCAATTTGTACAGATTCATGCTGACAATGCCCCGTATGTAACCGCGACTGATATTTCTGGATACCCGATTAACGGCAGCAGGTAGTCCAAATTTAGAGTCCTTCCAACATCTGACGCGAAATATCGACCTTGGCGGCCGCGCCCCGCAACTGGCTCATGACGCCGATCAATTTCTGCGCGTACTGCGGGTCGGTAGCGTAGCCGGAACTCTGGATGCGGCGGGCCGCCTCGATTTCGTTACGCGCCTGCGTCACGCTCTCGTAGCGCGGGCTGGTGCCGATCAGGCGGGCGTAGTCGGCGAACGATTCCTCGTAGGACGAGTAGGCCCGGAAGGGTTGCGTCACCTTTTTCGCCACGCCGCCTTCGTATTCGGTGGTCAGCACATTGACGACCTTGCCCTTCCAGCTCGGCCCCGCCTTGATGCCGAACAGGTTGTAGCTGGTGCGCCCGTCCTCGTGCTTGATCTCGCGCTGGCCCCAGCCGGACTCCAGGGCCGCCTGGCCCATGATGAGACGGGCCGGCACGCCGCTCTGCTGCGAGGCCAGAGTGGCCGCGCGCGACATCTTCGACACGAAATTGATGACGTGCTCGGGCGCGCCCTCGGCGGCCGCCAGGGCGCGGTCGCTGGCGCGGTTGTTGCGCATCACGTCCATCAGCGCCGACACCTGGCGCGAGCCACCCGTCTGGAAATCCAGGTCGGTGCCCTGCCCCAGGCGTTGCACGGCCTCGGCCGGCAGGTCGCCGGGCTTGCCCTGCTGCATCTGCGCCAGGATCGATTGCGACAGGCCGATGCCCGGCGTGGCCAGGTGCAGCGCCAGTTGCTCGTCGGCCATGGATTGCAGCATCTGGGTCTGCTGCGAGTCGAACAGCCCTTCCTTGGGCGTCGCCTCGCGCATCCGCTTGAGCATCATCTGCAGGAACAGGGCCTCGAACTGCTTGGCCACCTGCTTCTGCTGCTCGGTGCCGGGATTGGCCGGGTCCTTGGTCACATCGCGCTTCAGATCCGACAGGCGACCCATGTCGAACACGGAATCCTGGCGACTGCCCAGGGCCGCGGAGGTGTTGGTGTAACCCATGGCGGTCAGATGATTTCCAGCTCGGCGCGCAGGGCGCCGGCGCTCTTCATGGCCTGCAGGATCGCCAGCAGGTCCTGCGGCGTGGCGCCCAGGGCGTTCAGGCCCTTGACCACGTCAGCCAGGTTGGCGCTGGTGCTCACGCGCTGCAGCGAACCGTTTTCCTGGCGCACCTCGATCTGGGTGTTGGGCACCACCACGGTCTGCCCCTCGGTGAACGGCGTATCCGGTTGCGACACCTGGTTCTGGCGGTTGATGATGACCGACAGGTTGCCGTGCGCCACGGCGGCTTCCTCGATCATGACCGTGCGGTTCATGACCACCGAGCCGGTGCGGGCGTTGATGATGACCTTGGCCACGGTCGGCGCGCGCGCCACCTGGAGGTCCTCGACCTGCGACAGGAAGCGCGCCTGCGCCGATTGTTCCATCGGGCTGCGCACCTGCACCACGCGGCCGTCCAGCGCCGTGGCCGTGCCCTGCCCGAACTTGCGGTTCAGCGCCGCCACCACGTTCTGGGCGGTGCCGAAGTCGGTGTTGTTCATTTCCAGGTAGATGTAACCGTCGCGGGCGAAGGTGGTCGGCACCCCGCGCTCGACGATGGCGCCGCCGCTGATGCGGCCGCCGTTGAGCTGGTTGATCTGCACGCTGGAACCGCCGGCCGAGGCGCCGGCGCCGCCGACCAGGATGTTGCCCTGGGCGATCGCATAGACCTGGCTGTCGGCGCCCTTGAGCGGCGTCATCAGCAGCGTGCCGCCGCGCAGGCTTTTGGCGTTGCCCATGGAGGACACCACCACGTCGAGCGTCTGACCCGGACGGGCGAACGCCGGCAGGGTCGTGGTGACCATGACCGCGGCCACGTTCTTGAGCTGCATGTTGCTGCCGGCGGGAACGGTGATGCCCAGTTGCGACAGCATGTTGGTCAGGCTCTGCTGCGTGAACGGCGTCTGGCGCACCTGGTCACCGCTGCCGTCCAGACCCACCACCAGGCCATAGCCGATCAACTGGTTGCCACGCACACCCTGGATGGATGCCAGGTCCTTGAGCCGCTCGGCATGCGCCGCCGAGGCGCCGGCCAGCAGCCCCGCCGCGACGCAGACGCGCGCCAGCAGGGACAACATGGCGGAAATCGGAGTGGGTTGTTTCATGGTCAGAACGGCGAGGCGATCAGGAAGAAGCGTTGCAGCCAGCCCATGGTCTGGACCTCGTCCATGACGCCCTTGCTGCGGTATTCGATGCGGGCGTCGGCCACCTGGGTGGACGACACGGTGTTCGTGCCGGTGATCGAGCGGGGATCGACCACGCCCGAGAAGCGCACGTACTCGCTGCCCCGGTTGATGGCGATCTGCTTTTCGCCGGCCACTTGCAGGTTGCCGTTGGACATCACCCCCACCACCGTGGTGGTGATGGTGCCGGTGAAGGCGTTGTTGGCCGTGCTGTCGCCCTTGCCCTGCGACACGTTGCCGCCCTTGGCGTCGGTGTTCAGGTTGGCATTGGCCCAGCTATCCATGAACGACGGCGCGGCGGCGATGCCCAGGCTGGCATTGCCGCTGCGGTTGGTGTTGGTCGCGACGTTCTTCGAGGCGTTGGTCTTCTCGTTCAGGACGATGGTGACGATGTCGCCGACGTTGCGCGGCCGGCGATCCTCGAACAGGGGGTAGTTGCCGTAAGTCGTCGGCTGGTAGATCGAGCCCGTGGGCTGCGCCGTGGGCATCGGCGGCGGCGGCGGCGCGGCCGTCGTCGGCCCCGTCACGATGGGCTCGGGCGGGATCATGGCGCAACCGGCCACCAGCAACGCCAGGGCCGCACACGAAACCAGACGCAGGACAGACGACATAGGCATCACAGTTGAGTCAGGCGGGCCAGCATTTCGTCCGAGGTCTTGACGGCTTTGCTGTTCATTTCGTAGGCGCGCTGGGTCGTGATCATGTTGACCAGTTCCTCGGCCACGTTCACGTTGGAGGTCTCGACGTAGTTCTGCATGAACGTGCCGGCGCCGTCGACACCCGGCTGAAGCAGGTTCGCCGGACCGGAGGCATCGGTTTCCAGGTACAGGTTCTCGCCGACGCTCTGCAGGCCGGTCGGGTTGATGAAAGTGGCGATCTGCAACTGGCCGATCTGCACGTTGACGCCGGCCGCGCCGGGCTGCGTCACCGAGACGATGCCGTCCTTGCCGATGGAGATCGACAGGGCATTGTCGGGCACGTTCATGGGGGGCTGGATCACGTAGCCGCTGACCGTGGTCAACTGGCCGTTCTGGTCGCGTTGCAGCGCGCCGTCGCGGGTATAGGCCTGGGTGCCGTCCGGCAGTTCGACCTGCAGGAAGCCGCGGCCATTGATCGCCACGTCCAGCTCGCCGCCAGTGTTGTTCAGGCCGCCGGTGGTGTGGATGCGCTCGGTGGCGGCCACGCGGGCGCCGGTGCCCAACTGCAGGCCCGACGGCAACTGCGTGGCGTCGCCGACCTGGGCGCCAGGCTGGCGCAGCGTCTGGTACATCAGGTCCTGGAACACGGCGCGACCGCGCTTGAAGCCGTTGGTCGCGACGTTGGCCAAGTTGTTGGAAATCACGTCCATCGAGGTCTGTTGACCTTCCAGGCCCGTCTTGGCAATCCACAGCGAACGCATCATGATGAAGTACTCCTGGTGCGGCGGCCCGGCCGCGCGCGAAAATTATTGGGTTCGGATCGGCTGACCGGATCAGGAAACCGAGAGAATGCCGTTGGCGCGCTCGGCGTTGCGGTCCGCCTGCTGCACCACCTGCATCTGCTGCTCGAAGCGGCGGGCGTTCTCGATCATGCCCACCATCGCCGCCATGGGATTGGTGTTGCTGCCTTCCAGCACGCCGGACAACACCCGCAGGCTGGGATCAGCGGGGGCCGGCGGGGCCGGCTGGCCGTTGACCGGCGCCAGGCGGAACACGCCGTCGTCGCCGTGCACCAGTTGCGCTTCCGGCGGGTTGGCGAGCTTGATGCGACCCAGATTGAGGATGTTGTTGGGGGCATCGCCGGCGCCGATGGCGGTGATGGTGCCATCCGAGGTGATCGTCAGCGCCGCCTGGTCGGGCACGTCGATGATGCCGTTCTGGTCGGACATCACGGGCTGGCCCAGCGAGGTCTGCAGCAGGCCGTTGATGCCCACCTGCAGGCTACCGGCGCGGGTGTAGGCCTCGCCTTGCGGGGTCTGCACGGCGATCCAGCCGTTGGAACTGGCCAGGGCCACGTCCAGGTCGCGGCCCGTGGTCTGCATGTTGCCCATTTCAAAGTTGTTGCGGGGCGTCGACGCCACCGTCGAAACACGCGTCGGCAGGCTCACGCCGTCGTTCACCGGAACCGACCGGTACAACGCGATCTGCTCGCGAAAGCCCGGCGTGTTCACGTTGGCCATGTTGTTGGAGAGCGCGGCCTGGTGTTCCGTGATCCGCGCTGCGCCATTCATGGCGGTGTAGATGATTCGATCCATTGCCTATTCCGTCGATGTCGTCGCGTGCCCGTCAGCCATTACTTCAGGTTCATCAGGACTTGCATGATCTCGTCCTGCGTCTTGATGGTCTGCGAGTTGGCCTGGTAGGTGCGCTGGGCGATGATCATGTTGACCAGCTCCTTGCTCATGTCGACGTTCGAGGCTTCGGTCGCCTGGCCCACCACCTTGGACATGCCGTTGCTGCCCGGCTGGCCCAGGATCGGCTGGCCCGACGAGGCGGTTTCCTTCCAGGCGTTGTTGCCCACCGGCTGCAGGCCCTGGAGGTTGGCGAAGTCGGCCAGCACGATGGTGCCGACGATCGAGGTCTCGCCGTTGGTGTAGCTGGCCACCAGGCTGCCGTCGGCGCCAATGTTGATGCCGCGGAACTCGCCCGAGGTGTAGCCGTCCGGCTGGGCCTTGAGCGCATAGGCGCTGCCGTACTGCGTGGTGCCGGTGTAGTTCACGGCGACCGCCAGCGGATCGGCCGGGGTGGTGCCACCGCCCGGCGTCGCGAACGACAGGTTGACCGTGGCGGCGCTGGTCATCACGCCGGCCTTGTTGAACGTGAACTGGGTCGGGTTGCCCCACACGCCGGCCGCTTCGGTGGTCGGCGCCATGGCCTGGCCGTCGATCGTGTAGTAGACGTCGTAGACGCTGTTGCCGGCGGCATCGGCGGCGCGCTTGGCGAAGTACTGCATCACCTGGTGCGAGTTGCCCAGCGAGTCGTAGACCGTCATGGGCGAGGCGTTGGTGTAGCTGCCGGGAACCTTGGGGTCGAACGGCTTGCCGACTTCGGTCACGGCGGCCGTGTAGTCGACGAAGCCGGGGATGACGTTCAGGTTGCCGGCGGTGACCTGGCCGGTGCCGTCGATGGTGACGGTATTGGGCGCGGTGCCGTAGGTGGCCGCCGGCGGGTTGCCCGGGGTCCAGGTGATCGCGCCGCCGGGCGCCTTGGTGAAGGTGTAGGCGGTGCCGCCGAGCGTCACGGAGCCGGGCACGGCCGGCGAGGTCACGGTGTCGACCTGGTAGATGACCTTGGCGTTGGCGTCCAGGTTCGCCACGGTGGTCGCGGTGGAGGTGGCCTTGGGCGCCACGTTGGCGGTCGGCAACTGCAGCTCGACCGGGTTGGCGCCGATGCCGCCGTTGGGGTAGCCCGTCAGGCGATAGCCCTGCGCGTTGACGATGAAGTTGTTCTTGTCGACCAGGAACTCGCCGTTGCGGGTGTACATCACGGCGCCGCTCTGGTCGGTGACGCGGAACATGCCCTTGGCGCCATCGATGGCGATGTCATATTCGCCGCCGCCGCCGTTGACCGTGCCCACCGTGAAGCGCTGGGTGATCGCCGACACCTTGGTGCCCAGGCCGACGCGCGAGCTGGCGTAGACGTCCGCGAACGACGCGGTCGACGACTTGAAGCCGACGGTGCCCGAGTTGGCGATGTTGTTGCCGATGACGTCCAGGTTCTGCGCCGCGGCGTTCAGGCCGCTCAATCCTTGTCCGAAACCCATGTTTTCTCTCGCTAATCTTTAAGGGGGAAACCGCCGCCGTGGCGCCGGCTGATAATCAAACCGGCTGGCCTCAGCCGATCACCTTGCGCACATCCAGCATGCTGGTCTGGCCATCCAGGCCCATATCCAGACGCAGGCCGTTGGTGGAGTAAGCCACGCTCTTGACCTTGCCGTACTTCAGCACTTCGGCGGCCACCTTCTTGTCGTCGCCATCCGTGGCCAGGACGGACACGGTGTAGGCGCCCGCTTCCAGCGCCGCGCCGGCGTCGTTCTTGCCGTCCCAGTCCAGCGTGTACACGCCGGCCTTCTGCTCGCCCAGCTCGATGGTGCGCACGACCTGACCGTTGGCGTCGGAGATGCGCACCTGAACCTTGGCGGCATCCTTCTGCAGGTCGATGCCGTAGGGCGTGACCACGCGCTCGGAGGGATGCTCGGCATCCACGCCGACCTTGACGTTCGAACCGGGAACCAGCACGCCCTTGCCGATCATCGCGACCGCGTTCATGGACTGCGACACGTCGATCTGGCCGCTGATGGCCAGCATGGTGTTCTTGAGGTTGGTGATGCCTTCCACCGTGGAGATCTGCGCCAGCTGCGAGGTCAGCTCGGCGTTCTGCATCGGGTTCAGCGGATCCTGGTTCTTGAGCTGCGTGACCAGCAGCTTCAGGAACTGATCCTGCAGGCCCTGGGCGGTGCTGGTGCCGTTGGCGCCGCTTTGCGCCAGGCCCAGGCCGGTCTTGCTCGTGGATTGGTCGACGGTGGTCATGGTTTCACTTCTTCAAAAACTTCCGCGCGGGCGGCGCGGCGCGCGGAATCAGACGGGTCAGGATTGGCCGATGGTGAGGGTTTTCTGCATCAGGCTCTTGGCGGTGTTCAGCACCTCGACGTTGGCCTGGTACGAACGCGACGCCGCGATCATGTTGACGGTTTCGGCGACGGGATCGACGTTGGGCATGCTGACGTAGCCCTGCGCGTCGGCCATCGGATGCTTGGGGTCGTAGACCTGCTTGAGCGGGGACTGGTCCACCACCACCCCGGCCACGCGCACGCCACCGATCTCGCGGCCCTGCGCCTGGCCGGCCGGCGGGTTGACCTGGAACACCACCTGGCGGGCCCGGTACGGCTGGCCGTCGGGACCGACCACGCTGTCGGCGTTGGCCATGTTGCTGGCTGCCACGTTCATGCGCTGTGACTGCGCGCTCAGCGCCGAACCGGCGATATCGAAAATGCTCAACAAGGACATTGCCTGCGGTTCCCTATGAAAATCAATCCTGGATGGCGGCCATCATGGTCCGGATGCGACCCGACAGCAGTTGCATCGTGCTCTGGTAGTGCAAGGTGTTGTCGGCGAACTGGACCCGCTCGATGTCCATGTCGACCGTGTTGCCGTCCATGCTGGGCTGGTACGGCAGGCGATACAGCAGATCGGTCGGCCCCTGCGACACGGCCTTGGCCGGAATGTGGCGAGCCGACGTCAGGGTCAGCGAGGTGTCCGGCAGGCGCTTGGTGCCTTCCATGGCGTTCTGCATCGCCGTCTTGAAATCGAAGTCGCGCGCCTTGTAGTTGGGCGTGTCGGCATTGGCGATGTTCGAGGACAGCACTTCCTGGCGCTGCGCGCGCAGCCCCAGGGACTGCTGGAAGAAGCGGAAATCTTCGTTAAGCCGGTCTAGCATCGGATCGCCTTCAATACGGATGGAGTCCGGGACAGCGGACGCACCGTTATCCCATTGGATGACGGCATCATAGGGGCGGGTGGCAGAACACAATCAGCCAAATAACCCGTCATTTCTCATCCAATTCACGTATTGCCAAGCGGCGCGGGCTTCTACAATTCGGACATGAGGAAATTCCCCGCAAATCTCCGCGCGCGCGCCGCCTGCCTGGCCGCCCTGCTGCTGGCCCCGGCGGCCCAGGCGCAGGACGCCGCCGTCCAGGCGCCCGAGGCGATCATCATCGCCGCGCAGACCTATTTGCTGGAACAACTGGCCTCCCTGCCCGGCCAGGCCTCGGTGAGCATCGATCCGCCGCGGGCGGAGCGCCTGGCGCCGTGCGATACTTTGTCCCCATTTATGCCGTCCGGCATGAAGCTGCGCTCGCGCATGACGGTCGGCGTGCGCTGCAACGCGCCCAAGCCCTGGACCACTTACGTGCAGGCCACGGTCAGCGTGCCGGGCTACTACTATGTCGCGTCGCGCATGATCGCGGCGGGCCAGGCCCTGACGCCCGCCGATCTGGCGCCGCGCGACGGCGACCTGGTGGCCCTGCCCCCGGGGGTCATCACCAATCCCGATACGGTGGTCGGCATGACCGCGGCCTACCGGATCAACGCCGGCCAACCGGTCAAGGGCGCCGCCCTGCGCAACGCCCAATCGGTGGTGCGCGGCTCGAACGTCCGTATCAACGCCCGCGGCAAGGGTTTCGTGGTCAGCAGCGAGGGGCAGGCCCTGGACAATGCGGCGCCGGGCGCCACGGTCCAGGTCCGCACCGCCAACGGACAGGTGGTCAGCGGCGTGGTGCGCAACGCAGGCCTGGTCGAAATACAACTTTAGGCAATGTTACATATCGCGTTGCGGCTAGCGCCCTCCTACCCTAAAGTTCCTTCCGACTCGGTCGTTACAGAGACATAAGTAGGCGGAGCCGTCGCAAACCGACCCAGGACGCCCTGCGGAGAAAACCTTGAAAATCAATTCGACAACCAACCGGCCCATCTCGGCAGATGCGGTCAGCCCTCGCGCCGAGTCCGCGGTCGCTCAGGCCTACGGCGCCGGCAGCGGCAGTGGCGCCAGCAGCTCGCAGGTCGCGCTGAGCTCGGCCTCGCGCAAGATGCTGGCCCTGCAAGACGGTTCGAACGACATCAACGTCGAGCGCGTCGCCGCGATTCGCGCCGCCATCGCCTCGGGCCAGCTCAAGATCGACACCAGCCGCATCGCCGATGGCCTGATCGCCAGCGCCCGTGACCTGCTGAAGTAATACTGCCTTTGCAAGATCGCCGTTTTTTCGACCCGTCCGCCCGAGTATGACCATGAGCCCTGTCGAATCCCTGCAAGCCTGCATGAAGCAGGAAGATGCCCTGATCACCGAGTTTTCCGCCATTCTGGAAGAAGAAACCAAGGTGCTGGTCGGGCCGGGCAACGTCGACGCGCTGCATGACATCACCGAGCGCAAGGGCAATATCGCCCAGCAGTTGGTCGACCTCAGCCACACGCGCGATGGCCTGCTCGCCGAAATCGGCCTGCCCGCCGGCCATGCCGGCACCGAGCAGGCCGCCGTGCAGCACCCACAACTGTCCGACGTCTGGCAGGCGCTGCTGGCCAAGTCGGCATCGGCCAACGAAATCAATATGCGCAACGGCGCCCTGATCGACGTGCACCTGCGCTATACCCAGCAATCGCTGGACGCCCTGCGTCAGATCGGCGGCCTGGGCGGCACCTCGACCTACGACGCCCAGGGCCGCGGCGCCCGCGCCACGCCGGGCCGCAAGCCCATCGTCGCCGGCTGAGCCGGATCCCGACATCCCAATACAAACAGCCCGCTTTCGCGGGCTGCTTGCATTGAAGGCCCCGCGTCGAAGCGCCCTAGACGCCGCCGGCCATCTCCAGCATCGCGAACATCTTCAACAGCGCGACCGGCAGCAGGCGTCCGGACAGCTTGCGCTCCGGGCTGACGACGCCGGCCAGGGTGGCGCGCACGCCGTCCGCCGCCGAGGCATGCGCCAACTGCCAGCAGGCCGCGCCCAACTGGCCGGCCATCAGCGACTGCCGCGCCAGCGTATGCGCGCCATCGACCGCGGGCAGCGCCTGCCAGGCATTGGCCATGTAGCGGAACCCGGCGCGCGCCTCTTCCTGCAGCACCAGCCAGCGCGCCACCGTGGCGGCGTCCGCCTGGCCGGCGGCAAGGTTGGTCAGGCCGAACAACTGGCCGGCCACTTCGCCACTGGCGGTATCGATCAGGCGGGCGCACACCAGGCGGAAGCGGGTTTCGTCGCCGCGGCCAGGCAGGCCGATCTCGGTGCCCGAGGCCCACAGCGCCAACGGCGCCGGACGGGTGCCGGGCACGGCGCGCAGGCCGGGCATGTCGCCCGGCTGGCCCACCGGCAGATAGCCGACACTCTTGCCCACCGCGTTCAGATTGGTCGGACATTCGTCCTGGATCACGCGCATGCCGCCCGGGCTGCGCGCCACCCACGACACGCCCTGCTCGCTCAGGCTCTGCCACAGCGCCGAGGTGCCGGCTTCCAGCATGTGCACGACCGGCACCTGGGCCAGTTGTTCGTTCAGCCAGCGCACCCGCGCCTCCAGGGCCAGCGCCGTGTCCGGCTGCGCGGCGGCGGCCGGCGCGAACGACGACAACATGCCATGGGGCAGCACCAACTGCTGCGCAGGCGCGGCCAGGGCCGCGCCGCGATCGCTCATCAGCACCGCGCTCAGCAACGTGCCCCCGGGCAAGGCCTCGCCCTTCATGCTGGCCTTGCCGTGCATGACCAGCAGATTGCGGCTGCAAGTGGTTGAGAATTCGCGCCGCACCATCGCCAGCGGCGTTTCGCCCAGCGCCGCGAGGCTCGACCCCGCGCCGTCGCTGACATACTCGCGCCACGAGGCGCGGGCCTGCACGCAGGCAGGGTCGCTGTCGAGCCAGCTCAGGGTGTCGTCCAGGTTCTGCGCGGCTTCGATCGTGCCGGCGCCGCCCTGCGGACGCAGGATCGCCGAAGCCAGCAATTGGCGGCGGCGCGCGGGATCGACACTCGCTTCGGTCTCGCGCGACGTCGACCACAGCGACGCCATGTCGGCCTCGCTGGGCGAATACAGGGCGCGGGCGCGCTCGACCATGGCGAAGGCGCGATCGATGAGCGCGTCGGCGCGCGCCAGCTCCAGGTGCTCCGGCACCTTCTGGCCGATCGACGAATAGTGGATGGGCAGGCGGTGGCGGATCGCCGTGTCCAGTGCCGCACCCAGGCGCGAAGCCTCGTCGAGCTTGGTGATGATGCAGCCGGCCACGTCCTCGCCGACGCCGTTGCGATAGGCGTGGGCGACTTCGTCGAGCGTGTCGCCCTGGCTGGCGGCGTTGAGCACCAGCAGGCGGCGCACCGGCTTGCCGGCGTTGCACAGCATCGCGGCCTGCTCGGCCACCTGGCGGTCGCGCTGGCTGATGCCGGTGGTGTCGATCAGCACGATCTTGCGGTTGCCCAGTTCGGCCAGGATGCGGCGCAGCTCGCCGGCATCGCGCACGGAGTGCGCCGGCACGCCCATCAGGCGACCATAGATCTGCAACTGCTCGAGCGCCCCGATCCGGAAATTGTCGGTGGTCAGCATCGCCACCTGCTCGCGGCCTTCGCGCGCGACGCAGCGCGCCGCCAGCTTGGCCAGCGTGGTGGTCTTGCCGACGCCGGTCGGGCCGACCAGCGCGTACACGCCGCCGCCCAGGAATTCATCTTCCGAGCCCAGCACCGGCAGGTGCGTTACCAGTTCATTGCGGGCCCAGGCCAGCGCGGATTCGGCGCTCATGCCTTGCGGCATGCGCTCGACCAGCGCGCGGACCAGCTTGGTGCTGAAACCGGCGTCCAGCAGGCTGCGGAACAAGGCGGCGCCCGCCGGCTCGCGGCCCGGCCCCTGGCGTCCGCCCCACAGCAAGCCGTCCATGCGGCTTTCGAGCGCGCCGCGCAAGGCGCTGATGGCGTCCTGCAAGCCCGCCGCCGCATCGCTGGGCAGCGCCGCGGGCGGCACCCCCGGACCATTGCGCAGCGGCGCATCCGGCATGCGCGCCATCGGCGACGGCGCCACGGGCGGCACCTCTCGCGCCGGCGGCAAGGCCGGCATTTCCATCCGCACCGGCGCGGCGGGCGCCATCACCGCGGGCGCGGCCGCTTCCGCCGTCACGGCGGGCGGCGCCTGACGCGCGACGGGTTCCGCCGACACCTCCGGCTCGGGCTGAGACTGCGCGGCGTAGGCCGACTGGTAGGCGGCGATCGAACGCGACGGCACCGCGTAGGCGGGCTGCGCATCGGCGACGGGCGCAGGCGGCGCTCCGTAGGCCGGTTGCGAGACGCTCGGCGCCGCACCATAGGCGGGTTGCGGCGCTGCGGCAGGCGGCGTGCCGTAGACGGGTCGCGGCGCGACCGGCTGCGGCGCGGCGGCGGCCGGCGCGCCATAACCGGACTGCGCGCCATAAGGCGGTTGCGAGGCCGTGGTCGGGGTGGCGCCATAGGGAGGCGGCGCCAGGTTGGCGGGCGCGGCGTGACCGTACGGCGCGGGCGCCTGCGGCGGCACCGGCGCGGCCGGAGCGTGAGCCGGCGCGTGGCCGTCGGCATACCCCTGCGGCGTCGGCGTCGGCGCCTGCGGCGACGCGTCGTCGAACGCGCCCTCCACCGTGGCCAGCACCTCGATGCCGCCATCGACGCTGCGGTTCGACACGATCAGCGCGTCGGGACCGAGCACCTGGCGCACCTGGCGCATGACGTCACGGCTGTTCGCGCCAAAGAAGCGACTTATTTTCATTGACCATTACCTCCGCCGATGAGCGCCGTCACACGGACCATGCGCTCATCCGGAATTTCCGTATTCGACAACACGCCCAACTGCGGCAGGTGGTGGCGCAGGAAGCGCGACAGCGGCGCGCGCAGCACCGGCGAGACCAGCAGCACCGGCGCGTTGCCCTGCGATTCCTGGCGCTCGACCGCCGCCTGGGTTTCGCGCAGCAGGGTATCCGCCAGGCCAGGCTCCAGGCCGCCGCTGGTGGTGAGCGCCTGCGACAGCACGCGTTCGAGCTTGACGTCCAGGCCGATCACGCGCAGTTCGCCCTCGCCCGGGAACCATTGCTGGGTGATGGCGCGACCCAATGACCGGCGCGTCAGCGCGATCAGCTCGTTGATGTCGGGCTGGCCGCCCGTGCCGGCCGCCAGCGCCGCCAGGCGCGGACCGTGCTCGGACAGGGTGTCGATGATGGTGCGCATGTCGCGGATCGGCACTTCCTCGGCCAGCAGGCCCTGCAGCACCTTCTGCAAGGCGGTGAGCGACAGCGTCTTGGGCACCAGGTCTTCGACCAGCTTGGGCGCGTCGCGGCCGATGCGGTCCAGCAACTGCTGCACTTCCTGGCGGCCCAGCAGGTTGGAACCGTGGCGGTGCATCAGGTGGTTCAGGTGGGTGGCGACCACGGTGCCGGCATCCACCACCGTGTAACCGACCACCTGGGCCTGGTCGCGCAGGCTGCCGTCGATCCACAGCGCCGGCAGGCCAAAGGCCGGGTCGGTGGTGGGCGTGCCCTTGATCTGCATGGTCACGCCGCCCGGGTCGATCGCCAGCCACTGGCCCGGCATCGCCACGCCGTGGCCGATCTCGACGCCGGACAGCAGGATGCGGTAATCGTTGGGCTTGAGTTCGAGGTTGTCGCGGATATGCACCACCGGCGGCAGGAAACCCACGTCCTGGGCGAATTTCTTGCGCAGGCTGCGGATGCGGTGCAGCAGCTCGCCGTTCTGGGCATGGTCGACCAGCGGGATCAGGCGGTAGCCGACCTCCAGGCCAAGCTGGTCCACCATCGAGACGTCATCCCAACTGGCTTCGGCCGCGGCGGCCTGCGCCTGCGTCACGGCCTGCTGCGGCACCTCGCTGGCCGCCACCTCGGCGGCCTTGCGCCGCTTGTGCATCGCCCAGCCGCCCCAGGCCAGCGCGCCGGCCAGCGTCAGGAAGGCGATGTGCGGCATGTTGGGGATCAGGCCCATGATGCCGATGATGCCGGCCGTCAGGAACATCACGCTGGGGTTGGAGAACAGTTGGCTGATGATCTGCTGGCCGATGTCCTGGTCGGTCGACACGCGCGACACCACCACGCCGGCGGCGGTCGAGATCACCAGCGCCGGGATCTGCGCCACCAGGCCGTCGCCGATGGTCAGCAGCGTGTAGACGCGGGCCGAGTCGCTCATCGACATGTCGTGCTGGGCCACGCCCACGATCAGGCCGCCGATGATGTTGATCGCCATGATCAGCAGGCCGGCGATGGCGTCGCCGCGCACGAATTTGCTGGCGCCGTCCATCGAGCCGAAGAAGTCGGATTCCTGCGACACCTCGGCGCGGCGCTTGCGGGCCTCGTCCTCGCCGATCAGGCCGGCGTTCAGGTCGGCGTCGATGGCCATCTGCTTGCCCGGCATCGCGTCCAGGGTGAAACGCGCGCCGACTTCGGCGATCCGCCCCGCGCCCTTGGTGATGACGATGAAGTTGATGATGGTCAGGATGATGAAGACGATGATGCCGACGGCAAAGTTGCCGCCCACCAGGAAATGACCGAAGGCCTCGATCACCTTGCCCGCCGCGTCCGGGCCGGTGTGGCCGTGCAGCAGCACCACCCGGGTCGAGGCGACGTTCAGCGACAGGCGCAGCAGCGTGGCGAACAGCAGCACGGCCGGGAAGGCGGCGAAATCCAGCGGCTTGCGGGTGAACATGGCCACCAGCAGGATCATCACCGACAGCGCGATGTTGAAGGTGAACAGCAGGTCCAGCAGGAAGGTGGGCAGCGGCAGCACCATCATGCCCAGCACCATCACGATCAGGATGGGCCCGGCCAGGAGCCGCGCGTGCGTGGCTCCGTTGCTTTTCAACATGGTGAGCAGAGCGCTCATTCCTTAAGCTCCTTGTGCTGCGGTCTTTGCCTGCGGGTCCAGCGCGGCCGGCACGGGCAGGGACTTGGGCGCCGTCGGTTCGACCCCCCATCCCGAGCGCCACGAGCGCAACTGGAAAACCCACGCCAGCACTTCCGCGACCGCGGTATATAGCTCGGCCGGGATTTCATGCCCCAGCTCGACGTGTTGATACAGGGCGCGCGCCAGGGGCGGCGCTTCCAATGTGGGAATGCGATGCTCGGCGGCCAGTTCGCGGATCTTGGCCGCCACCAGCCCGGTGCCCTTGGCCAGCACTCGCGGCGCGCCGTTCTTGTCTTCCTCGTACTTGAGCGCCACGGCATAGTGGGTCGGGTTGGTCACGACCACGTCGGCCTTGGGCACCTCGGACATCATGCGGCGGCGCGCGGCCTGGCGCTGCTGCTGGCGGATGCGGGCCTTGGTGTGCGGATCGCCTTCGCTTTCCTTGTGTTCCTGGCGCACGTCTTCCTTGGACATGCGCAGCTTCTTCAGGTGGCTCCAGATCTGCCACGGCACGTCCAGCAGCACGATCACCAGCAGCGAAGCGACGATGAAGGCGCTGCACATCGCCACCAGGCTCAGCGCCTTGGTCAGGGCGGCGGCCGGCGCCACGTGCATCAGGCCCAGCATGTCGTCGTGGTAGCGCCAGATGATCCACACCGCCACGCCGCCCACCAGCAGGGCCTTGGCCAGCGCCTTGATCAGCTCGACCACGGTCTGTGACGAGAACATGCGCTTGAGGCCGGCGAACAGGCTGAGCTTGGAGAAATTCGGCGACAGCGGCTTGCCCGAGATGACAATGCCCCCCAGCAACACGCTGGACAGCACGGCGATCACCGCCAGCAGGCCGAAGATCGGCAGAATAACCATCAGGGCCTGGCCGAAGCCGTTGACGGCCTGCTCGACCATCACGCCCGGGTCGGCCACCACGCGCTGGTCGAACGCCAGGCCGTTGCGCAGCACCCCGCTCAGTCCCTTATAAATCGTGCCGCCGCCGGCCCAGATCGCCGCGACACCGGCAGCCAGCATCATGAACGTGCCCAGTTCCCGGGAACGCGCAATCTGCCCCTCCTCGCGCGCCTTTTCCAGGCGCCTGGGAGAGGCGGCTTCGGTTTTCTCGAGGTCGCTTTCTTCGGCCATGCTCTGCGGTGTCGTTGCGGCTCGCGGATTGACGGATTACGAGCTGCCCGCCGAGATTCTAGGAGGCCTGGGCCTTGGGCGATAAGCCAAGAAACGGGGGGAAAGCGGCGCTATTCCCGGATGCGCCCGGGCCGGGCCGGCCAGGGCGGGCCGGCGACCGGACGCCCTGCCCCGCCAGCCAGGCGGATCGGTCTGGTTCAGCCGGCCGCCGCGACCACCGGCCGCGCCGATCCGCCGGCGTCCAGGGTGGCCTGGAAACGCACGTAATCGAGCCCGATCCGCACTGCGCCCCAGTGCTCGCCGTCCAGGAACAGGGGCACGGAGATGTCGTTGACGATCTCGCCGGTATCGCGGGAGTAGGTCTGAAACAGCAGGGTTTCGGTGTTGGCGGCCAGCCGCGCTCCGACCGGGTCGTCGAAGATGCGCTTGTGCCGCACCCGGGCGATGTCCTGGGCCGGATCGCCGCTGGGCGGGTGCGAATAGCGGCTGTTGTGCGCAGGGGCGTAGCCGCGCGCGTCCACCAGCAGCGCATAGCTGCCGCCGGGCACGGCCTCCAGCACGCGGTCCAGCAGGCGGGTCAGCGCCTCGTCGATGCCGCGGTCGTAGGCGGTGTGGTAACGCGGGGGATCGCTGCCTGCGATCCGCTGGTAATGGCGGTCGAACACGTCCAGGCCGCGCTCACGGGCATGGTCGAGCAGCCGGATCGCCGCCAGCCGGAAGCCCTCCAGCGTCTCGGACAGGCGGTCGAAGGCGGTATTGCCGGTGCGCATGTCCGATAGCACCTCCTGCACGCTCTCAGTCTGGCGCCGGATGCGGTCGATCTCGCCGGACATGCTGGCCACCCGCTCGCGCACGTCGGCGCTCAGCGCGGCGATGCGGCTGACGTCCTGGCTCATGCCGTGGTTGGTGGCGTCGACCTCGCCGATCGCCTGCACCACCTCGCCCACCTGGCGGTTCATGCTGTCGAAATCGCGTACGAAGTGCTGGAAATCCTGGCGCGTCTTGTCCAGCACCGCGCCGGACGCGTCCACGTCCTCGCGCAGGGCGCCGGTCTGGCGCTGGGTCGAATCGACCAGCTCCAGCATCTCGCCGGTATGGCGGCCGATGTCGCTGGTGGCGGCGTTGACCCGTTCGGCCAGCCGGCCCACCTCGCTGGCCACCACCGCAAAACCGCGCCCGGCGTCGCCGGCACGGGCCGCCTCCACCCCGGCGTTCAGCGCCAGCAGTTGGGTCTGCAGGGCGATGTCCTTGATGAGCTTGCTGATGTCGCCGACCGAACGCGCCCGGCCGGTCAACTGCGCCACCACGTCGGTGAACGCCGCCATCTCGCGCGTCATGCGGTCAACCCGCTCCTTGACCTCGGACAGCTCGGCCAGCGCCTGCTCGGCCGCCCGCAGGTTCTGCCCGGAGACCTGGGCGATCTCGCGCGCATGGGTCGAGGTGGACGCCGACAGCGCCGCGATCTGGGCGCCGCTGGCAGCCAGGGCCTCGGCCGCGCGCGCCTGCTCCTGCGCCAGCAGCGCGCAGCGGCCGGCCTGGAACTGGGTCCGGGCGGTGTTGAGGGCGATCTCGATGCTGGACTGCCGCACCGTGCTGACCCGGCTGCGGATGCCGGCCAGGAAGCGGTAAAGCGGCCAGGCGGCCGGGCTGAGGGACAACGGGCGTTCGGACAGCGTGGCGCGGCCACGGTTGAGCCGGCGCAACAACCCCCAGATACCTCCGAATCGGAATGTGGATCTGGCCAACATGGCACCTCCTTGTGCGGCCCGGATCGCCTTCTGTGGGCATCCATTGCCTGGGCGCGATGCGCCCTGTCTCCTGCTGCGGCCCCGATTCTTGTTGTGTTGCAGTCTACCCAAGGGCGCGCGTTCGCACCCTTAGGGAATACGACCATGCCCGACCAGCGGGCATGGCGGCAGGCGGGTCCGCGCGGCCCGTCGCCCGGCGGGCTCAGAAGCCCAGGCTGGCCAGCAGGTCGTCGACCTGGTCCTGGCTGGTGACCACGTCGGTCTTGCCCTGCGGGCTGACCTGCGGACCGTTGAGCAGGCTGTTCGCCTCGTCGCGGCGCTCTTGCGGCACGTTGTCCAGCAACACCTGCAGCAGCTCGCGCTCGATCGCGCCGACCACGTCCATCATGCGCATGATGACCTGGCCGGTCAGATCCTGGAAGTCCTGCGCCATGATGATTTCCATCAGCTTGGACTGGGTCTGCTGCGTCTGCTTGGGCACGTCCTGCAGGAATGCACGCGTGTCCTTGACCAGCTCGCGGGCCTCGGGCAATTCCAGCGGCTGGTCGTACCATTGCTGCCAGCGAGCATCCAGGGCCTGCGCCGAACGCGACATGCCGTCCTGGATCGGACCGGCTGCCTCGGTCGCGTTCAGCACGCGGTTGGCAGCCTGTTCGGTCATCTGCGCCACGTAGCGCAGGCGGTCGCGCGCGTCGGGAATGGCGTTGGCCGCGTCCTTGATCGCCTGGTCCAGGCCGAGCTCGCGCATGCTGTCGCGCAGCATGCGCGTCAGCGAGGCGATGCGGTGAATCAGGTCCGGGGATTCCGCCGAGTCTTCATTCTGCGTCGTGCTCATTGCACACCTCAGCCGCCAATTTTCTCGAAGATCTTGACCAGCTTCTCTTCCAGCGTCGCCGCGGTGAAAGGCTTGACCACGTAACCGTTGGCGCCGGCCTGGGCCGCCGCGACGATGTTTTCCTTCTTGGCCTCGGCCGTCACCATCAGCACCGGCAGCGAAGCCAGGCTGGCGTCGGCGCGGATCTGCTTGAGCATTTCCAGGCCGTCCAGATTGGGCATGTTCCAGTCGGACACGACGAACTGGAAGCCGCCGTTGCGCAGCTTCTCCAGCCCGATCGCGCCGTCTTCGGCCTCATCCACGTTCTCGAAACCAAGCTCCTTGAGCAGGTTGCGGATGATCCGCCGCATGGTGGGGAAGTCATCCACCACCAGAATCTTGATGCCCTTGTCTACCATCTTTTACTCCAGAAGAAATTTGCTTGAGATCGATCGGGATCACAGCCGCGTCAAACGCGGTGTCCCCGGTCGCCCAGGCGAGTCAGAATGCGCTCACTCATTGCCGACAGCGGCACCACTTCGTCAGCCGCACCGATTGCGATGGCCTCCCGGGGCATGCCGAAGACCACGCAACTGGCTTCATCCTGCGCGATGGTATGGGCGCCGGCGCGGTGCATGGCCAGCATGCCGGCCGCCCCGTCCTTGCCCATCCCGGTCAGGATGACGCCGATGGCGTTCTTGCCCGCTGCCACGGCGGCGGAATTAAACAACACATCCACCGACGGGCGGTGGCGATTGACCGGTTCGCTGGCCTCCAGCTCGATCACGTAGTTGGCGCCACTACGGCCCAGGCGCATGTGCATCTCGCCGCCCGGGGCCAGGTACACGTGGCCCGGCAGCACGCGCTCGCCGTGCACGGCCTCGCGCACCGTCACCGCGCACAGGGCATCCAGGCGCTGCGCGAACGAACGCGTGAAACCGGCCGGCATGTGCTGCGTGATCAGGATGGCCGGGCTGTCCGGCGGCAGCGGTTGCAGGACCTCGCGGATGGCTTCGGTGCCGCCCGTGGACGCGCCCACGATGACCAGCTTTTCCGAGCTGGCCAGCGGCCGGCGCAACATCGGCGCCGGGGCGGGCGCCGGCGCGTGCGGGCTCGGCGCCCGCAGCTTGGCGCGCGAGGCGGCGCGGATCTTGTCGGCAATGATCTCGGTGTATTCCAGCAACCCGTCGCGGATGCCCAGCTTGGGCTTGGTGACGAAGTCGATGGCGCCCAGCTCGAGCGCGCGCAGCGTGATTTCGCCGCCGCGCTCGGTCAGCGACGACACCATCACCACCGGCATCGGCCGCAGGCGCATCAGCTTTTCAAGGAAATCCAGCCCGTCCATGCGGGGCATTTCCACGTCCAGCGTCAGCACGTCGGGATTGTGCTTTTTGATCAGCTCGCGCGCCACCAGCGGATCGGGCGCGGTCGCAACCACTTCCATATCCGGCTGGCTGTTGATGATCTCGGTCATCAGTCCGCGCACGAGCGCGGAATCATCCACACATAGAACTCTGATTTTCTGCATTGTTTACCGCCTCAGGCGGACCTGGAATCCGTCGTCACCGACAGCTCTAGGCCTTGCCAGCGCATTCGTAGACTGTCTGCCCGCGCAGACGGAAATCCCGACTGATATAGGTGAAGTTCTCCGAATGGCCCGCAAACAGCAGGCCGCCCGGCTTGAGCAGCGGCACGAACCGCTCAAGGATCTTCGCCTGGGTCGGCTTGTCGAAGTAAATCATCACGTTGCGGCAGAAGATGACGTCGAACTTCTCGCTGATCGGCCAGGAAGGCGCCAGCAGGTTCAACGTCTCGTACCGCACCATGTCGGCAATCTCGGGACGCACCCGGACCTGTCCGGCGTTGGCGCCGCGGCCCTTCAGGAAGAAGCGCTTGAGGCGGCTCTCTTCCATCTTGGCCACGCGCTCGGCCGGATAGACCGCCGTGCGCGCCCGGTTCAACACGTTGGTGTCGATATCGGTCGCCAGCACCGAGCAGGCGCTGGCGCGCGGGCCCAGGGCCTCGGCCAAAGTGATCGCGATGGAGTATGGCTCTTCGCCCGTGGACGCCGCACAACACCACACCGACACCGGGCCGCCGCGCTTTTGCGCGAAGTCGGCCAGGATCGGGAAGTGGTGCGACTCGCGGAAGAACGCGGTCAGGTTGGTCGTCAGGGCGTTGACGAAATCTTCCCATTCGGCCGCGTCCGGCTCGTTCTCCAGTTGGTCCAGATAGCTGGCAAAGTCCTGCCGGCCCAGCGCGCGCAGGCGCCGCGCCAGCCGGCTGTAGACCATTTCGCGCTTGTGCGCGCCCAGCGAGATGCCGGCACGCGCGTGAATCATCTTGCGCACGCGGGTGAAGTCCGCGTCGCGAAAATCGAATTGGCGGTCCACCGGAATGGACGGCGCCATGTTTGCTGCTGTCGCCACTGCCGCCCTCAGCGCTCAAGAGCAAGCGCGTCTGGCGCTTGCAGCCGTGAATCGTCGCCGGCGGCGGAGCGACCCGAAGACAGGCGATGGGCCGGCACTTCGATCACTTCGCCGACGTTGATCTTGAACACCGCCACCGCCTCGGCCAGGCGCTGCGCCTGTTCCTGCAGCGAGCCGGCCGCGGCCGCCGCTTCTTCCACCAGCGCCGCGTTCTGTTGCGTCACCTCGTCCATCTGCGACACCGCGCGATTGACCTGATCGATGCCGCTGGACTGCTCCTCGGACGCCGCCGAGATCTCGCCCATGATGTCCGTCACGCGCTTGACCGACGCCACGATCTCCTGCATCGTCGCGCCCGCCCGCTCAACCTGCTCGGAACCCGCGCCGACCTTGGTCACCGAGTCCTCGATCAGGCCCTTGATTTCCTTGGCCGCCTGCGCGCTGCGCTGCGCCAGCGAGCGCACTTCGCCCGCCACCACCGCGAAGCCCTTGCCCTGCTCGCCGGCACGGGCCGCTTCCACCGCCGCGTTCAGCGCCAGGATGTTAGTCTGGAAGGCGATGCCGTCGATCACCGACACGATCTCGGAGATCTTGCGCGAGCTGGCGGAAATGCCGTGCATGGTGTTGACCACTTCCGCCACGGCCGAACCGCCACGCTCGGCCACGTCCGACGCGCTGGCCGCCAATTGGTTGGCCTGGCGCGCGTTGTCGGCGTTCTGCTTGACCGTCGAGGCCAGCTCTTCCATCGAAGCGGCGGTCTCTTCCAGCGAGGCCGCCTGCTGCTCGGTGCGGCTGGACAGGTCGGTGTTGCCGGCGGCGATCTCGTGCGAACCGGTATTGATCTCGTCGACGCCCCGACGCACCGAGGCCACCGTGCGCGTCAGGCTCTCCTGCATGCGCTTGAGCGCGGCGAAAAGCTGGCCGATCTCATTGGTGTTGCGGACTTCGACGCGCGCGGTCAGGTCGCCGCCGGCGATGCGGTCAAAATGATGGCCGGCGTCCTTGAGCGGCTGCAGCACGCGGCGGCGCAGGAACACATAGGTGGCGAACACCAGCAGCGCGGCGATCACGCCGCCCGCGCTCACCGCCAGCAGCACGAACTGGTAGCGCACCTGGGCCACCTCGAACGCGTCCAGCATCTTGCTGGCGCGCCAGAAATCAAAGCCTTCGACAGCGCGGGCGAAGCGCCCTTCGAGCGCATCCTGCACCTTCTGCACCTGCGCCTGGTAGGCCGGCATGTCGGCCTTTTCAAGCGCGGCGGTCAGCGGCACCACGCCCTGCTGCACCAGCGCGCCATACGAGTCCTCGACTTCCTTGAGGGACTCGGCCGCCTCGGCCGGTCGCGGCAGGGTCTTGAAATAGTCGAACTCCGCCTGGCCCTTGTTCTGCGCCGCCTTGGCGCGTTCCAGCAGGCCGGCTGCCTCGCTCGACAGGCCCTGCGCCAGCAGCGTGGGCTGACCGACGCTGCGGACGATGTCGCCATAATTGGACGTGGCCGCGCGGCCCAGGCCATTGAGGGTGTCCTTGTAGCTCAAGACGACACGGCCCAGCGCGTCGTTCAGTTCTTGCGATTGCTTGATTTCCGCCAGCGTCGCATTGCTGATGCGCAACGACAACACGCCCAGTGCGGCTCCGATCACCAACATGAATGAGAAGAACGCCAGCACCCACAACAGGCTGCTGCGTATCGTCATGTTCGCGAGAAACTTGCGCATCACAAGCACCACTCCTGACTGCAAACGTTAAGGAAAAGCGCCATATCGATTCCACAATATGGCGCGCCCATCTCCCTGGGAGGTCGCCACCGCCGGGGCTCCGCCCCGCCGGTCGCGCATCCGGGTCCGGTCCTTCCGATCAGGAAGCGACCTTCTCCACCAGGGCCATTTCATCGCTGGTCATCATCTTCTCGATGTCGACCAGGATCAGCATGCGTTCGTCGACCGTGCCCAGGCCCGTCAGGTATTCGGTGGACAGGGTGGCGCCGAACTCCGGCGCCGGGCGGATCTGGCCGGCGTTGAGCATCAGCACGTCCGACACGCCATCGACGACGATGCCGACCACGCGGCGATCGAGGTTCAGGATGATGACGACGGTCTGCTCGTTGTATTCGACGCTGCCCAGGTTGAACTTGATGCGCAGGTCGACGATCGGAACGATGATGCCGCGCAGGTTGGTCACGCCCTTGATGAACGGCGGAACATTGGCGATGCGGGTCACCGTGTCGGCATCGTAGCCGCGGATTTCCTGCACCTTCAGGATGTCGATGCCGTACTCTTCGTCGCCCAGCGTGAACACCAGGAACTCGTTGCCGACATCTTCATTGCGCGCGGCTTGCGCTTGCGGTTTGGCTGCCATGGGGCTATTTCTCCATCAATTCAGAATGGCTTCGGGCTGCGACCAACGCTCACGGTTGGCGCGCGCAAGCGCAAATACGTCGACGATCAGCGCCACGCTGCCATCGCCCAGGATGGTGGCGGCGGAGATGCCGGGGACCTTACGGTAATTCGACTCTAGGTTCTTCACCACCACCTGGTGCTGGCCGATCAGGTGATCCACCAGCAACGCGAAACGGCGGTCTTCGGCCTGCATGATGACGGCGATGGCCTGGGTCGGGTCGGTCTGGGCCTCGCTGACCGAGAACACGCGGTGCATTTCGACCAGCGGCAGGTACTCGCCGCGCACGTGCATGACGCGCTCGTTGCCAGCCACGGAGTAGATCTGGTCGTTGGTCGGCTGCAGCGATTCGGTCACGTGGTTCAGCGGCAGGATGAAGGTCTCTTCGCCCACCCGCACCGACATGCCGTCCAGGATCGCCAGCGTCAGCGGCAGCACGATGCGCGTGGTGGTGCCGTTGCCCGGCTCGCACGACAATTGCACGTGGCCGCCCATGTCCTGGATGTTCCGGCGCACCACGTCCATGCCGACGCCGCGGCCGGAGATGTCGGTGACCTTCTCGGCCGTGGAGAAGCCCGGCGCGAAGATCAGTTGCCAGATTTCGTCGTCCGGCGAGTTCTCGTTGACAGGCAGGCCCTGGGCCATGGCCTTCTTGAGGATCTTCTCGCGATTCAGGCCGGCGCCGTCGTCGCTGACCTCGATGACGATGTTACCGCCATTGTGCTGGGCAGACAGCACCAGTTGGCCGACCGGATCCTTGCCGGCGGCGACGCGCTTCTCGGGCGTCTCGATGCCGTGGTCCAGGCTGTTGCGCACCAGGTGCGTCAGCGGATCGATGATGCGCTCGATCAGGCTCTTGTCGAGTTCGGTGGCGCGGCCGTAGGTCTGCAGTTCGATCTGCTTGCCCATCTTGCCGGCGATGTCGCGCACCAGCCGCGGGAAGCGGCTGAACACGTAGTCCATCGGCATCATGCGGATCGACATGACGGCCTCCTGCAGGTCGCGCGCGTTGCGCTCGAGCTGCTCCATGCCATTGAGCAGGCGGTCGTGCAGCACCGGGTCCAGCGTCGACGCGGTCTGCGCCAGCATGGCCTGGGTGATGACCAGTTCGCCCACCAGGTTGATGACCTGGTCGACTTTTTCCACGCCGACGCGGATCGAGGTGGATTCCTTGTCGACGTGGGCCGGAGCCGCGGCGCGGCTGGTGCGCGAGGCCTGCGAGATGGCTTCGGCAGCGGCGGCCGACTCGGCCACGGCGGGCGCGGCAACAGGCGCCGGCGCGGGTTCAGGGGCCACCGCCGGGGCCACGGCGGGCGCCGCCGCCGCGACGGGCGCGGGCGCCGCCTCTGCCGCGCTGGCCGGCGGCGCTTCACGGGCGATGTTGAGCTGGTCGGCGTCGACGATGAAGCAGCAGACGGCCTCGATGTCGTCCGGGGTGCAGGTGCTGTCGACCCAGACGGTCAGCACGCCGTTGGCACGCTGGCTGGCCTTGACCTGGCCGAGGTTGCCCATCTCTTCGAGCAGCGACTCGGCGTCCTTGTCCGACACCTTGGTGATGCGCACGCGCAGCGGCAGGCCGGCGGCATCGGCGGCAGGAGCCGCCTCGACCACGGGCGCGGGCTCGGGCTCGGGCTCGGGCGCGGCCTGCACCGGCGGCGGGGCGACCGGCGCAGGCGCGGCGGCCGGGGCTGCGGCAGCCGCGGGATCCTTGTGCTCGAGGGCGAGCTGCCTCAACACCGCGCAGATGCGCTCAAACACGGCTTCATCGGGCTCTTCGGAGGCCCGGTAGGCATCCAGTTGGCTTTTGAGCACGTCTTTCGTTTCCAAGAAAATATCAATCATGTCCGTACGCAGCGCCATTTCGCCGCGACGGATCGCGTCCAGAAGGTTTTCAAGCAGATGGGTGGTGCCCGCCAGCTGGTTGAAGCAGCCGAACGTCGCCGCGCCGCCCTTGATCGAGTGGGCCGCGCGGAAAATGGCATTGAGCTGCTCGATGTCGGGCGCGCCGACGTCGAGCTCGAGCAGCAACTGCTCCATTTGCGCGAGCAGTTCGTCCGCCTCGTCGAAAAAGGTCTCGTAAAACTGACTGAGGTCCAAACCAGAACTCATGACCCGTACGCCTTCATAAATGAACTTGCCTACGCGCCGGATTGCTCATCGAGCAATTCGGACGCCAATTCCACCAGCACATCGGGATCGACCGGCTTGGACAGCCAGCCGCATACGCCCAGATCCCGCGCCGCCATCTTGCTGTCCACGTCGTCTTCGGTGGTCAGCACCAGCACCGGCACGTCCAGGTACTGTTCCTGTTCGCGCAGGCCCTGGATCAGTTGCAGGCCACCCATCACGGGCATGTTCCAGTCGCTCACCACCAGGTCCACCGGATGGTTTTTGGCCACCTCCAGCGCTTCCTGGCCGTTGCCGGCCGTCAATACCTTCCATCCCGCGCCCGTCAGCGTCGCCTGGACGATCATTCTCATCGTCGCCGAATCGTCCGCCACCAGAATCGTTGCCGCCATTGCTATCGAGCCCCTTCGGCGGGCGGCGTTGCCGCCGCGTCGCCCTGCTTGGTTGCCGTCGTGGCCTGGGCGGCGGCGTTCACCGCCTCCACGGCCGTTCCAACCTCGCGCGCATCCTTGGCGCTGACGTCCGCGGCCGCGGCGTTCTCGCTTTCGATGCGCCGCTGGGTGCTCTGGTTGAGCACCACTAGGCTGATACGTCTATTAACGGCCGCATATGGATCATCTTTAACGAGACTCATGCTCGAGGACAGGCCCTGGATGCGCATGACCTTGCTTTCATTCATGCCGCCAGCCACCAGTTCCTGGCGCGAGGCGTTCGCACGATCGGCCGAAAGTTCCCAGTTGCTATAGGCGCGCTCGCCGCGGGCGTACTGCGACGCGTCGGTGTGGCCCGAGATGCTGACCTTGTTGGGCAGCTCGTTCAGAACCGGCCCCAATTCCCGCAGGATGTCGCGCATGTAGGGCTGCACCTCGGCGCGACCGGTGGCGAACATGGGGCGGTTCTGGTTGTCGATGATCTGGATCCGCAGACCTTCGGTGGTCAGGTCGATCAGCAATTGGGGCCGGAAGCTCTTGAGCACCGGACTGTTCTCGATGACGTTTTCCAGCCGCCTCTTGAGGTTTTCCAGGCGGTGCTGGTCGCGCCGTTCGGCATCACCCATCGGCTGGGCCTCGACCCGGTTGCCCTGGGCGCGGCGCTCGTCGCCGTCGCTGCGCAGCGGGTCGCGGCCGCCCCCGGGGACCGCGCTGGTCTCGGCCGAGCTGCTGGGACCGCCGGTCAGCGCCACGCGCAGGGGCATGCGGAAGTATTCGGCGATGCCCTTGAGTTCCTCGCGCGGCACGATGCTGATCAGCCACATCACCAGGAAGAACGCCATCATCGCCGTGATGAAGTCGGCGTAGGCGATCTTCCAGCTTCCGCCGTGGTGTCCGCCGCCGTGGACTTTCTTGCGGCGGATCACCACACGGTGGTTGTTTACCGTGCTCATGGCCCGCTCCGTCAGGCCTTGGCGGTGGACTTGGTCTGCCGGACGTGCTCTTCCAGCTCACCGAAAGTCGGCCGCACCGACGAATACAGCACCTTGCGGCCGAATTCGACCGCGAGCTGCGGCGGGTAGCCGTTCATGCTGGCCAGCAGCGTGGTCTTGATACATTCCAGCACCTTCATGGCCTCGTCCGTGCGGCGCTCGATGCGCGAGGCCAGCGGACCGACGAAGCCGTAGGCAAGCAGAATGCCCAGGAAGGTGCCCACCATGGCCTTGGAAATCAGGTCGCCGAGAATGGCGGGCGGCTGATCCACGGCGGCCAGTGCCTTGATCACGCCCAGCACCGCGGCCACGATACCGAACGCAGGCAGGCCGTCGGCCATCTGCCGGATCATGCTGGCAGGCACTTCGCGCTCGTGGCGGTAGGTTTCGATTTCCTCGTCCATGAGCGTTTCGATCTCGAACGAGCTCATGTTGCCGCTGATCATGATGCGCAGGTAGTCCGTGATGAACTCCATGAGCTTCTCGTCCTTTGCGATGCGCGGATACTCGCTGAAGATCGGACTGGAGGCAGGATCCTCGATGTGCGATTCGATCGCCATCAGGCCTTCGCGGCGCGCCTTGTTCAGCAGCACGTACAGGAGCGCCATGAGCTCCATGTAGACGTCCTTGCCGTAGCGCGAGCTTTTCAGCGTGTCGGGCAGCGCCTTCTTCACGAGCATCAGCGATTTCTTGCTGTTGCCGGCCAGGAAGGCGCCGAAGGCCGCGCCGAAGATCAGCGTCAACTCGAACGGCTGGTAAAGCGCGCCCATGTGGCCGCCCAGCGCTACGAAGCTGCCGATGACCGACACGATCACCACTAGAAAACCGATAACAATCAACACATCAGGCCCCTGCCAACGAAGTCTAAAACCGGCGTCAATGATCCCCTGTTCCCCCCGTCCCAAAAAGGCGGGTTACGGGGAGTTTTCCAGGGCTTTTGATGTATTTGGACGCGCCGCTCAGGAACGGGCGGCGTCTACGGCTGGCACGGATCGGCTGCCCGCGCGCGCCTTGGCGGCGGCACGGGTCTTGCCGGCCCGGGGTGGCGGACGGCAGATTGCGCACACGAAATCCGACTGCGGATCATGCGCGTGCGCAATGAAATGCCCGCCACACTGGCGGCAGGCGGAAAGCTGCAGCATGCCGCTATCGAAGAACCGCACCAGCATCCAGGCCCGGGTGAAGCTCAGCACGGGCTCGGCGGATTCGGCGTTGTCCACGCCGGCGTTCTCGAGATAGAGGCGGTACGCGTCGATGATGGCGCGGATGCCCTTGCTGCTGGTGCGCGTGTTCAGGAACGAATACACGTTGTAGAACAGCGAGGAATGGATGTTCGGCAACCAGGTCATGAACCAGTCGACCGAAAAAGGCAGCATGCCCTTCGGTGGCGAGCAACCGCGGATTTCGCGGTACAGACGTGCCAGGCGGTCGTGGCTGAGGCTGGTTTCAGCCTCCAACACCTGCAGCCGCGCGCCCAGAGTGATCATGGAGCTGGCTAGCAGGATGTCATCCGCTTCCTGCGAAACGCTCTTGGTGGCCATTACACGTGTCCGAGTGGGAATCGACAGGCCGTCAGGCCAGTTCTTCAACAGGTTGCTTGGCCAGCAGGATCGTCGCGTGCGCTTGCTGCAGCGCGCCGCCCAGCACGTCGTGGGTCAGGGCCGACAGCAGGCTGTAGTCGTCGAAACGGAAACGGCACAGGAGCGAACTGGAGCTGGCCAGCTTCACCAGCTGAGCCGGAGAAAGACGCATCAGGATATCGGCAACCTCGTTGCTGAAACCCAGACGGAACATCGATGCAGCATAGTCATCGCGCAGCATGCGCTGCGCGAGAAGCAGGTAGGACAGATTCACCTCACGGATATCTGCCAGCAAAGAATTTTCGACTTGTTGCACGCCCGACTCCCTATTCCCTATCCCACCGAAGGGGCTTGATAACCAAGGACAATGGCAACGTTTGTTGCACAGTGTCCGCTGCATCCTGTTTTAATGCGAAATGTATCATTTGTTCGCAATTTAAGTAAAATTTACCACAGGTCATGTCATTTTCTATGACTTATATGACAAATCTTTGTTGATATCGCGCAACTTGAGACTTTAGATACACCTTGACATAGAAAGTCCTGACAAATGTACGTCAATTTGGCAAATAAGCATTCAAAACGTTGCGTGCTTTAAGGAATGAAATACCGGCTTTTGCCGACAATGACACCTTTCGATCACAAAATATTGCTAGCTTTAGCGTAGCCGCGCGTTTGTCGACAATGTCGCAAATTGACAACAACCGACAATGCGTCACGATGGACACCGCCTGACACTCCCGCAATGCCCCACGCAGATGACAGCTTGGTCGAATATGCCCCGCTAGTGCGGAAGCTGGCCCTGCAATTGCTCGCCCGGCTGCCGGCCAGCGTCGAACTCGACGACCTGATCCAGGCCGGCATGATCGGCCTCTTGGATGCGGTGCGCCGCTACCAGGAGACCGCCGACGCCCAGTTCGAGACCTACGCCACCACCCGCATCCGCGGCGCCATGCTCGACGAACTGCGTGGCCAGGACTGGCTGCCGCGCAGCGTGCGCGCCAAGGCACGCAAGATCGAACAGGCCATCCAGCAACTCGAACAACGCCTGATGCGCGCACCCTCCGAAGCCGAGATCGCGCAGCAGATGGAGATGCCGCTGGCTGAATATCAGACGCTGTTACACGACGCCCAGGGCGTGCAGATCGTCCACTACGAAGACTTCGCCACCGAGCCCGACACCGCGTCGGGCCAGACCGACTGGACCGCCACGCTGAATCACGGCACCGCCGGCGGCAACCCGCTGGACTCGCTGCTGGCCGGCGATTTCCGCCAGGCGCTGATCCTGGCGATCGACACCCTGCCCGACCGCGAGAAACTGCTGTTGTCGCTGTGCTACGAGCAGGGCCTGAACCTGAAGGAAATCGGCGCGATCATGAACGTGACCGAGGCCCGCGTCTGCCAGCTCCGGTCGCAGGCCACGGCGCGCATCCGCGCCAAGCTGCGCGAACAGGCCTGGCAACACCTGCCCCAGGAAGGGCAGATCGCGCAGATTATCTAGCCCGATGGCGCACTGCGGCCGGAATTCCAGGTAAATCGGACGTTATTCATCCCATTACGCCGCGCCCGCCCTTGTTAGCCTTGCAGGCTGACACCAATAGGTGCGCACGGCGATCACGCAGCCAGCCGCGCACCGCGATCCCTGGAATTTCGCCATGAGCGCACCCGACGTCCTGACGCAGGCCATTTCCGACGCCTACGACGAAACCCCATATATCTCGCTGCCGTTCTGCTATACGTCGCCGGGCAACCTGCGCGCGGTCGCCAGCCTCTACCAACTCGAGGCGCCGGCGCTGGAACGGGCGCGGGTGCTGGAGCTGGGTTGTGCCGCCGGGGGCAATCTGCTGCCATTCGCGCTGGCCCATCCCGAAGCCCGGGTCGTGGGCATCGACCTCTCGCCGCAACAGATCGAGGCGGGTCAGCGGACCGCCGAGGCGCTCGGCGTCCGCAACCTCGACCTGCGGGCGATGAGCCTGACCGAGATCACGGCCGACTTCGGCACCTTCGACTACATCATCTGCCATGGCGTGTTCAGTTGGGTGCCGCCGGAGGTGCGTGACGCGATCCTGCGCATCTGCCGCGAAAACCTGGCGCCGCAAGGCATCGCCTACGTCAGCTACAACACCTACCCGGGCTGGAAGGCGTCCGACGTGATCCGCGACGCCATGATCCTGAACAGCTTCGGCGCGGAAACGCCGCAGGACAAGCTGGTCCGCGCCAAGGCCATGCTGGAGCTGATCGAGGCAGGCCTGTGGCAGAACAATCCGCTGCGCTCGGCGCTGCAGGAAGCCGCCCGCAAGCTGCGCGGCCAGACCGACCACTACCTGCTGCACGAATACCTGGAGGCGATCAACACGCCCTGCTATTTCCTGGAATTCGCCGCCGCGGCGCAGCAGGCCGGATTGGCATACGTGACGGACGCCGAACCGCAACTGACGTTCCCCTCCACCTTCGGCAGCATGGTGGCGCTCGGCCTGAACGGGCTGTCGGTCAACGCCGGCCGGGAAATGCGCGAGCAGTACCTGGACTTCGCCGTCGGCCGCTCGTTCCGCAAGAGCCTGCTGGTGCACGCCGAGCGCGCCGGCGAGATCCTGGACCAGCCCGAGGGCGGCGCCTTCACCGCCATGCATTTCGCCGCCGACCTGACGCCGTTGACGGGCGCGCCGGCCGGACAACGCCAATACCGCACCGCGGCCGGCACCGCCATCACCACCCAGGATCCGGCGATGATCGCGCTGATGGAAGCGCTGGCGCAGGCCTGGCCGCAATCGCTGCCGTTCGCCGCGCTGCTCGAGACCCAGCGCGGGCACGCGGCCGACGCGTCGGCGGACGCCCTGAGCAACGCGATGATCGGCCACCTGGTGACGCTGGTGCAGGCCGGCGCCCTGCACTACCGCCTGGAGCCGGCCCCCTATCAGCCGACGCAGGCCAGGCCGCGCCTGATCCCTGGCGCCCTGCAACTACTACAAGAAGTAACAAGACCGGGATGCCAGGTCGGGATGCATAACCTCTGGCACCACCCGGTCAACGCCCCCACTGACGCCCTGTACCTCTATCTCACGCGCCACATCGACGGCGACCACAGCGCCGCCGAGCTGCGCACCCTGGCGCGCGATGCGCTGACGGCAGGCCGCCACCCGCATCCGGATGGCAAATCCTACAAGGGCGCCCGCAACCTGGACCCCGTCGCCCAGGAAATCGTCAACAGCCTGTTGACCGCCCTGCGCCGGGTCGGCCTGCTGCTGCATTGAGGAGCGCGTCCGGCGGCCTGGATCGGCCGTCGGACCCGTCCGCCTCAAGCGGTGACGCGCTTGGCTCCCCGCCCGGGAAACCCACAAGACTAGTCTGTAAGTGGTATCCAACAACATTTTGCGAATACCAAAAAAAAGCCCTAAAGATTGATTTGCGACTGCCGTAATCCTTGCAACGGAGAAATTCGAAGACGCAAGAAATCGAATTCTTCCCGTTACAACGATGGGCGGCCCCGCTGCCCGGTTTGAAGAAGCCTTTCTCTCTTGGGAGCCTAAACATGGCTGCAGTCATTAACACCAACTACTTGTCGCTGGTTGCTCAGAACAACCTGAACAAGTCGCAATCTTCCCTGGGTACCGCCATCGAACGCCTGTCGTCGGGCCTGCGCATCAACAGCGCCAAGGACGACGCCGCCGGTATGGCCATTGCCAACCGCTTCACCGCCAACGTGAAGGGTCTGACCCAAGCCGCTCGTAACGCCAACGACGGTATCTCGCTGGCCCAGACGACGGAAGGCGCCGCCTCCGAAATCAACACCCACCTGCAGCGCGTTCGCGAACTGACGGTGCAGGCCGGCAACGGCAGCTACTCGCAAGAGCAGCTGAACTCGATGCAAGATGAAATCAAGCAACGCCTTGACGACATCGACCGCATCTCGCAACAAACCGACTTCAACGGCGTGAAGGTCCTGTCGGGCAACGCCAAGCCCCTGACGCTGCAAGTCGGCGCCAACGACGGCGAAACCATCACCCTGAACCTGTCGGAAATCAGCGTCAAGACGCTGGGTCTGGACGGCTTCAACGTCAACGGCTCGGGCGTGACCCAGAACCGTACGGCCACCGTGTCCGACCTGCAAGCCGCTGGTGGCGTCGCCGCCGGCAACGACTGGACCGTGACCACCAACCACGCCAGCGCCACCGCTGACCAGGTGTTCGCCAAGCTGGAAGGCGGCAACAAGGTTACCGTCGGCACGGGCACCGGCGCCACCGTCTACACCTACGACGCCGCCAACAAGAACTTCACGTTCACCGACAAGTCGGCTTCGGACGCTGCTTCCGTGACCGCCCTGGCCAACTCGCTGCGCCCGGCCACCGGCACCACGACCGCCACCTACACCCACAGCAACGGTTCCGCTTCGACCTCGTTCGAAGTCGACGCCACGGGCAAGGTCACCATCGGCGGCCAAGCTGCCTACCTGGACGCCGCCGGCAACCTGACGACCAACAGCGCCAGCGCCACCGCTGCCACGCTCGACTCCGTCATGACCGCCGCGTCGAACAACACCGGCGCCGCCGGTTCGTCGTCGGTCGCCATCGGCGGCAAGACGTACTCCAACACGGGCACCGCCAACCAACTGTCGTTCACCAACACCATCGCCTCCGATGCGCTGCTGGCCAACGTCAAGGCCGCCGCCAACTCGTCGATCCAACTGGGTCAAGGCATCACCAGCGCCACGGTCACCCTGGCCAACGGCACCTCGACCGACACGTACGTCGACGACAAGGGCGCGTTCACGACCACCAAGACGTTCGATACCGTCTACACCGTCGATCCCAACACGGGCAAGGCCACGGTCAAGAGCGGCACGGGCACGGGCGACTACGCTCCCAAGGTTGGTTCCACCGCCTACGTCAGCGCCTCGGGCAAGCTGACCACGGACACGACCAGCAAGGGCACGCTGACCACCGATCCGCTGAAGACGCTGGATGCCGCCTTCACCAAGCTGGACAAGCTGACCGGTGAACTGGGTGCCGTGCAGAACCGCCTGGAATCGACCATCGCCAACCTGAACAACGTGGTCAACAACCTGTCCAACGCCCGTTCGCGTATCCAGGACGCCGACTACGCCACGGAAGTGTCGAACATGTCGAAGGCCCAGATCCTGCAACAGGCTGGCACCTCGGTTCTGGCGCAAGCCAACCAAGTGCCGCAAACCGTGCTGTCGCTGCTGCGTTAATTCACGGCAAGCAGAACGGACGGCGGGCAAGCTCCGGCTTGCCCTCCCGGCCAGCCGGCCAAGGCCCTTCGCGTCCTGGCCGGCCACCCCGAACCCGCCTCACGGCGGGTTTTTTCATTGGCGCCGACTACGCGTGGTTTCACCGAAACTGGCGGGGAATTGGCACGCTGATTCGCCGAATGAGCGAACCTCGGCATTCATAGAATTACCGCAATAGTCTCCCGGGGTTCGTCCCCTCTTCGCGAGTCACATGTCTTATCCGGCCCATACCCAACGACAAGCCGCCGCCGACCCCGGACGCCTGGCCCCGAGCCATTCCCCTGTCCGGCTGCGTGCCACCGCCCATCTGTACGGGGTCGACACCGTCCCCCTGGACAATGCCCGCGTGCTGGCCATCGGCTGCGGCGACGGTGCCGGCCTGCTGCCCTTCGCGCTGGCCCACCCGCAGGCGCAGGCAGTCGGCATCGACGGATCCGAGACACTGGTGGCGCAAGGCACGGCAGCCGCCCGGCAACTGGGCGCGGCCAACCTGACACTCTACGTGGGCGAGGCGGCCGACATCGGCACCCAATTGGGCCTGTTCGATTACGTCATCGTCACGGGCCTCTATAGTTACCTGCCCGCGCCGGCGCAACAGGCGTTGCTGCAGGCCTGCGGGCAACTGCTGTCGCCGCGCGGCATTCTCTACCTGGACTGCCATGTCTACCCCGGCGCCAAGTCGCTGGAAGTGGTGCGCGACGCCATCCTGCTGCACGGCCACGCCGCGCAGAACGACGCCGAACTGCGCCAGAGCGCCACGGCGGCGCTGTCCCTGTTCAAGGACGGCCTGGCGGCGTCCAACCCGCACGCCTCGACCCTGGCGGCCGCGGCGGAGCAATTCGCCCGCGCCCTCGGCGACACGACGGCCGGCGCCAATCCGCTGTCCTGCAACCCCAGCTATTTCGTCGAACTGGCCGGCGTGGCCGCCCAGGCCGGGCTTGCCTACCTGGGCGATGCGCAGCCGTTGAGCGAATTGCCGCTGTCGTTCGGCCAGGGGGTGTCGCTCAACCACAGCCTGCTCGCCATGGGGCAGCCGGTTACGGTGCGCCAGCAATACCTCGACTTCGCCACCGGGCGCGCGTTCCGCCAATGCCTCTGGCTGCGCAACGAACGGTCCGCCGAGGTCCAGCGTCCGGACCTGGCGCGGCTGCGCGACTTGCGTTTCGCGTCCGGCCCGATCCGGCTGGCCGCCAACGGCCAGGAACAAGGCGCCACCTATGTGAACCACCTGGGCCGCGCCCTGGTCACGCACGACGCCGACGTGGTGACGGTGGTGGACACACTGGCGCATGCCTGGCCCGGCTCGCTGCCGTACAGCACCCTGCAGGCGGTTCTGCTGTACCGCAATCAGATCGACAACGATGCGGGGACCAAGATCCTACAGCGCGTCCTGCAGACGTTGCTCGAGCACGACCTGGTGCACTACTGCCTCGACCGCGGCCCCTATGACACCGAGGGCGGCGACACCTTCCACCTGCTGCCGTTCATGACCGAAACGGTAGCGGACGGCGAACCCGCGCTGCCCCGCTTCAATCTCTGGCACGAGGCCGTCAACTACCTGCCGCCCCCCGAGCAGGCCGCGGTCGTGGCCAACCTGGCGGCGGGCCGCCTGCCCAGCGCGGCAGCCGACCTCACCCCTGCCCCCCAACCCGCGGACGTGGCGGAGACCCTGGCACTGCTCAAGCGCTATGCCTTGACCCAAGGCGGCCCCAAGGCCTGGGCCGACCTGCTGCGCCGCACGCTCGAGGCGGCCGGGGAAGCGTACATGCCGCTAGCGGGCATGTACGCCAGCGCGCGGGCCTGCATGAGCCTGAACTCCCGGGTGCTGCACGCCAGCGGACACCAGCCGAACCCGCCGGCCGGCATCGCGGCACCGGTCAAGCGCATGCACGAACTGATGGTGCAGAAGGCCTACCTCGAGGCGGAACCGGTGGCGCGCCAGCTGACCAAACTGTCGCCGCGGTTCTGGGATGCCTGGGAAGCGCTGACCGTCGCCTTGTTCAGCACCTTCCGCAGTCCCCAGGCCCTGCTGCCGGCGCTGACCATGCTGAACCTGGCGCCAGCCGACCCGCAGAGCCACATCGTGCTCGCCGCCGTCCTGACCCAGCTGGGACGCACCTCCGAGGCCATCGGCGTGGCCCGCCGCGCGATCGAACTGGAACCGCGCAGCGCCGAAACCCACTCCGCCCTGGCCGACGCGCTGGCCGCCGAACGCCGCTACAAGGAGGCCGAGGCCTGCAACCAGACGGCCCTGGACCTCGATCCGACCCATCGCAAGGCGCTCATCAACCTGAGCAAGATCTACATCGACTCGGGCGAGGTGACCAAGGCCGAGCTGATGACCCGCAGGACCCTGACGCACTACCCGACCGCCCCGGTGGCGCGCAACAACCTGTTGTTCGCCATGAACTATTCGGACGATCGCACGGCCGAAGAGGTGTTCCAGGCCTACCGCGACTATGACACCGACCTGTGCATGCCGCTGCGTTCGAGCTGGAAGCCGCACGCCAACACGCGGGACCCGGCGCGCAAGCTCAAGGTCGGGTATGTCTCGCCCGACTTCCGCCAGCACTCCGGCAACTACTTCATCGAGCCGGTGTTCGCGCACCATGACCGCGAGCGCTTCGAGCTGACCGCCTACGCGGAACTGGCGACCGAAGACGCGACCACGCCGCGCCTGAAGGCCTATTTCGACCACTGGGTGCCCACCGCGGCGCTGACTGACGCGCAGCTGGCCGAACGCATCCGCGCCGACGGCATCGACATCCTGATCGACGTCGCCGGCCACACCGCCGGCAACCGCCTGGGCGCGTTCGCGCGCAAGCCGGCGCCGGTATCGCTGACCTGGCTGGGCTTCGGCTACACCACCGGGCTGTCGGCGATCGACTACATCATGACGGACGGCGTCATGCTGCCCGAGGGCTACGAGCACCTGTTCTCGGAAAAGCCCTGGCGGCTGCCGCAAGGCAATTTCATCTACCGCCCCGGCGGCGGCATGGGCGATCCCGGCCCGTTGCCGGCCCTGAAGAATGGTTACGTGACCCTGGGCACGCTGACCCGCGCGATCCGCATGAACGACCGCACGGTCAAGGTCTGGTCCGAGATCCTGCGCCGCCTGCCGCAGGCGCACCTGGTGGTCAACAGCACCAGCTACCGCGACGGCCCGATGTGCGAGCAGTTGATCCGCCGCTTCGAGGCCCATGGCATCGAACGCCAGCGCCTGGAGATCGGCTGCACCAGCCCGGCCTGGGACGTGCTGCGCGGCATGGACATCGGGCTGGACTGCTTCCCCCACAATTCCGGCGTCACGCTGGTCGAGACCCTCTACATGGGCGTGCCCTACGTGACGCTGGCCGACCGTCCCAGCGTCGGCCGCATCGGCGCCTCGGTGCTCCAGAGTGTCGGCCACCCCGAATGGATCGCCGACAACGAGGCCGCCTACATCGACAAGGTCGTGGCGCTGGCCGGCGACATCCCGGCGTTGCAAACCCTGCGCGGCACGCTGCGCGAGCAGATGCACGCCAGCCCCCTCATGGACGAGCCGGCCTTCGCCCGCAAGTTCGAAGCCGCCCTGCGCGGCATGTTCACGAATTGGTGCGAGAACCAAGCATGAAAGCAATCATTCTGGCCGGCGGCCTGGGCACCCGTATTTCCGAGGAAACGCATACGCGTCCCAAGCCGATGATCGAGATCGGCGGCCGCCCGATCCTGTGGCACATCATGAAAACCTACTCCGCCCACGGCGTGAACGAGTTCGTGATCTGCTGCGGCTACAAGGGCTACATGATCAAGGAGTATTTCGCCAACTACTTCCTGCACATGTCCGACGTCACCTTCGACATGGCCGACAACCGCATGGAAGTGCATCAGCGCAAGGCCGAACCCTGGCGCGTGACGCTGGTCGACACCGGCGAGAACACCATGACCGGCGGCCGCCTCAAGCGCGTGGCCGACTACGTCAAGGAAGAAGAGGCGTTCTGCTTCACCTACGGCGACGGCGTGGCGGATGTCGACATCAGCGCCCTCATCGCGTTCCACCGCCGCCATGGCGGCCAGGCGACCGTCACCGCGGTGCAGCCCCCCGGCCGCTATGGCGCGCTGCGGCGCGAAGGCGACCGGGTGACCGGCTTCACCGAGAAGCCGCGCGGCGACGGCGGCCTGATCAATGGCGGCTTCTTCGTGCTGTCGCCCAGCGTGCTGTCGCTGATCGAAGGCGACGACACCAGTTGGGAAGCGGCGCCGCTCGAGGCCCTGAGCCGCGACGGCCAGTTGCACGCATACGAACACCTGGGCTTCTGGCAACCGATGGACACGCTGCGCGAGAAGAACCTGCTGGAATCGTTGTGGAGCACGGGCAAGGCGCCATGGAAAGTCTGGTAAGCCCGACCGCCGCGTTCTGGCGCGGCAAGCGTGTGCTGCTGAGCGGCCACACCGGCTTCAAGGGTGGCTGGCTGGCGCTGTGGCTGCACCGACTGGGCGCCCAGGTCACTGGCGTGTCGTTGCCCCCGGCCACCACGCCCAGCCTGTTCGAGGCCGCTCGCGTCAGGCAGGCCGTCGACCATCATGAAGCCGATATCCGCGACGCCGCCGCGTTGCGGGCGCGGGTGCGCGACGCGCGGCCCCAGATCGTGCTGCACCTGGCCGCCCAGGCACTGGTGCGGCCCAGCTACGCCGAACCGGTGGACACGTTCGCCACCAATGTGATGGGCACCGCGCACCTGCTGGACGCGCTGCGATCGGCGCCGGACGCCAGGGTGGCCGTCATGGTCACCACCGACAAGGTCTACCGCAACAACGAATGGCCCTACCCGTACCGCGAGCACGACACGCTGGGCGGCCACGATCCCTATAGCGCCAGCAAGGCGGCCAGCGAACTGGTCATCGCCTCGTACCGCGACGCCTTCCTGAAACAACAGGGCCTGGCGGTCGCCAGCGCGCGCGCCGGCAACGTGATCGGCGGCGGCGACTGGTCGGTCGACCGCCTGCTGCCCGACGCCGTGCGCGCCTGGCGCGATGGCGGCGAGCTGCACGTGCGCCGGCCCCAATCGGTGCGGCCGTGGCAACACGTGCTGGAACCCTTGGCCGGCTACCTGACCCTGGCGGAGACGCTATGGCGGGATCCGGCGCTGGCCGACGCCTACAACTTCGGACCGGATGCCGCCGAGGCCGCGCCGGTGCGCACGGTCATCGACCTGGCGCAGGCCGCCTATGGCCGCGGCCGCACGGTCTATGCCGAGCATCCGCAAGGACCGCACGAAGCCGGCCTGCTGACGCTGGATACCTCCAAGGCCCGCGCCGTGCTTGGCGTGGCGCCGCGCTGGCCGCTGGCCACGGCGGTGGCGCGCAGCATGGACTGGTATCGCCGCTTCGACGCGGGCGAGGACGCGCTGGCGCTTTGCCACGCCGACATCGACCGCTACACGGGGCCGCAATGAGCCTGGAAATCCATGACACGCCGCTGGCCGGCCTGAAGCGCGTGCGGCGCCACCCGCGCGGCGATACGCGCGGCTTCCTGGCGCGCCTGTTCGATGCCGAGGCCCTGCGGGCCGCCGGCTGGGACGGCGCCATCGCGCAGGTCAACCATACCCATACCGCCCGGGCCGGCACGGTGCGCGGCATGCACTACCAGTTGCCGCCGCACGCCGAGATGAAGCTGGTCAGTTGCATCCGCGGCGAAGTGTGGGACGTGGCGGTGGACCTGCGCCGCGGCTCGCCCACCTTCCTGCAATGGCACGCCGAGCGCCTGTCCGCCGACAACGGCTGCGCGCTGCTGATCCCGCAGGGTTTCGCCCATGGCTTCCAGACGCTCGGCGACGACGTCGAGATGCTGTATTGCCATTCCGCGGCCTACGCCCCGCAGGCCGAGGCCGGCCTGCATTTCCAGGATGCCCGCCTGGGCATTGCCTGGCCCCTGCCCCCTACCCTGGTGTCCGAGCGCGATCAGAACCATCCGCGCCTGAATGCCGCCTTCCCGGGAGTCGCACTGTGAAGTGCCGCCATTGCCAGGCCGAACTGAGCCTGCCCTTTCTCGACCTGGGCCACGCGCCGCCGTCCAATGCCTACCTGAGCGCCGATGCGCTGCGCGGCCCGGAAACCTGGTTTCCGCTGCGCCTGCTGGTGTGCGAATCGTGCTGGCTGGTCCAGACCGAGGACCACGCCGGCCGCGAAGCCCTGTTCACCGACGACTACGCCTACTTCAGCTCGTTCTCGTCGTCCTGGCTGGCGCATTCGCGCCGCTACGTCGACGCCATGGCCAGCCGCTTTGGCCTGGGCCCGCAAAGCATGGTGTGCGAGATCGCCGCCAACGACGGCTACCTGCTGCAGTACGTCCAGGCCGCCGGCATCCCCTGCTACGGCGTCGAGCCCACCGCCAGCACGGCCCAGGCCGCGCGCGAACGCGGCATCGAGATCGTGCAGCGCTTCTTTGGCGTCGAACTGGGCGACGAGCTGGCCAGCACTGGCCGCGCGGCCGACCTGATCGCCGCCAACAACGTGCTGGCGCACGTGCCGGACATCAACGATTTCGTCTCGGGCTTCGCCGCGCTGCTCAAGCCCCAGGGCGTGGCCACCTTCGAATTCCCGCACCTGCTGCGCATGGTGCGCGAGAACCAGTTCGACACGGCCTATCACGAACACTATTCCTACCTGTCGCTGACCGCGGTCGCGCGCATCTTCCGCGCCAACGGCCTGGCGGTGTTCGACGTCGAGCACCTGCCCACCCACGGCGGCAGCCTGCGCGTGTATGCCCAGCGGCTCGACACCGGCAAGCATGAGGTGACGGCGGAGGTGGCGCGCACGCTGGACGAGGAGCAACAGGCCGGCATGACCGGCGCGGCCTTCTACGAGCGCTTCCAGCAGCAGGCCGAGCGCATCAAGAACGACCTGCTGGCGCTGCTGGTGGAGCTGCGCCGCAATGGCAAACGGGTGGCCGCCTATGGCGCCGCCGCCAAGGGCAACACGCTGCTGAACTTCGCCGGCGTGCGGCCGGACCTGCTGCCCTACGTGGTGGACCTGAACCCGGCCAAGCAGGGCAAGTACCTGCCGGGCAGCCACATTCCCATCGTCGCCGAGGACGTGCTGCGCCAGGACCAGCCCGAATACATCGTGGTGCTGCCGTGGAACCTGAAGACGGAGGTCTCGCAGCAACTGGCCTACGCGCGCGAGGGCTGGCACGCCAAGCTGGTCACGGCCGTGCCCGGCCTGGCGATCGACGGCGGCCACGACGCATGAACACCGCGCCGGTCACCGTCCTGGGGGCAACGGGCTTCATCGGCCGCCACCTGCTGGCGCGCCTGCGCGCCGATGGCATCGCCTGCGAGGCGCCGGCGCGCGATGATGCCGGCCTGTTCGACCGCCCCCTGGGTCACGTGATCTACGCCATCGGCCTGACCTCGGACTTCCGCGGCCGGCCGCTGGACACGGTAGAAGCCCACGTCTGCCTGCTGCGGCGCCTGATCGAGGCGGACAACTTCGACAGCCTGACCTACCTGTCCAGCACCCGCGTATATGCCGGCGCCAGCGACACCCGCGAGCAGGCCGCGCTGACGGTCAACCCGAACCACGCCAGCGATCTCTACAACCTGTCCAAGCTGATGGGAGAGTCCCTGTGCCTGCACGGCGGCCATCCGCGGGCCCGGGTGGCGCGCCTGTCCAATATCGTGGGCCTGCGCGACGCGCCCGACAGTTTCATCGACCAACTGCTCGAGGAAGGCGCGCGCGACGGCCGGATCATGCTGCACACCACGCTGTCCTCGCGCAAGGACTACCTGTACATCGACGATGCCGTGGCCCAGATCCTGGCCCTGGCGCAATCGGACGCCACCGGCATTTTCAACGTCGCCCACGGCCAGGGCGTCGACAACCGCGCCATCGCCGACTGCCTGGAAGCCGCCCTGGGCTACCGCGTCACCGAAGCGCCCGACGCGCAGCCCTGGGCCTTCGCCGATATCGACACCCAACGCATGCGCACCCGCTTCGGCCTCGCGCCGCGCGCGTTCGCCGATTATTTCCCGCTTTTTCTGGCGCAGTACCGCCAACGCAAAGGAATCTGAATGTCCTACCTTGAAACCACGCCCGACGCGCATCCCGAATACCGCCAGGAAAAGGCCGCCCGCATCGGCTCGTTCGCGACCGACCAGGAATTCCGCGAACTGTCGATCGCCTGGCGCCAGATGGCGCTGGAGCGCAAGTACATGAACAACTTCTCGTGGGCTGGCCGGCCGCTGATCCAACTGCCCATGGACGCCATGGCCATGCAGGAACTGATCTGGGCGGTCAAGCCGGACCTCATCATCGAGACCGGCATCGCCCACGGCGGCTCGCTGATGCTGTCGGCCTCGATGCTGCAGTTGCTGGGCGCCGGCGAGGTGGTCGGCGTGGACATCGAGATCCGCGAGCACAACCGCCGCGCCATCGAGGCCCACCCGCTGGCCGGCCGCATCCACCTGATCGAAGGCTCCAGTATCGACCCGGCCACCATCGCCCAGGTGCGCGCGCACGCCGAGGGCAAGAAGAACATCATGGTGTGCCTGGATTCGAACCATACGCACGACCACGTGCTGGCCGAACTGAACGCCTATGCCGACCTGGTCAGCGTGGGCAGCTACTGCGTGGTGTTCGACACCTTCGTCGAGGACATGCCGGCCGACTACGAATGGCCGGGCCGCCATTGGGGCAAGGGCAACAACCCCAAGACCGCCGTCTGGGAATGGATCAAGAGCCACCCGGAATTCGAGATCGACCGCTCGGTCGAGGATCGGCTGCTGGTGACCTCGGCGCCCGACGGCTTCCTGCGCCGCAAAGCCTGACCGCACCCCAGGCGGCATCATGATCGAGATCGACCCGAGCGCCCGCGTATCGCCGCTGGCCGACATCGAGGATTCCACCCGCGGCACGCGGATCGTGATCGGCCCCGGCGCCGTGGTGGATTCGTTCGTCAAGATCAAGCCCGCCGGCGGCGCCGGGGACGTCCTGATCGGCCCCGACTGCGTCATCAATTCCGGCTGCGTGCTCTACACCGGCCACGGCATACGGATGGGCGCGCGCGTGGCCGTCGCGGCCAACTGCACCTTCGCCCCCGCCAACCACGAATTCCGCCGGCGCGACCTGCCGATCCGGCAACAGGGTTTCCGCCCCAGCAAGGGCGGCATCGTCATCGAGGACGACGTCTGGATCGGCGCCAACTGCGTGCTGCTGGACGGCGCCATCCTGCGCGAAGGCTGCGTCATCGCCGCCGGCAGCATCGTGCGCGGAGAAATCGCCGCCTTCTCGATCCAGGGCGGCAACCCCATGAAAGTCCTGGGCTGGCGCGAAGAAACCGGCGACTGAGACAGGCCGGCGACCAGCAACCCCTCCGTACAGACTGCAACAGAACAACGAGCGTACGCATATGCGCGAAAGATTTGAAGCCGACGGCTATCTGGTCCTGAAGGACTTCTGGAAGCACGGCGAACTCGACGAGCTGGAAGAACAACTCGGCGAATTGGGCCGTCGCATCGTCGGCCCGCAATTCGACATGCACGATTTCGGCCGCTACGAACTGGACCCGGCCACGCAGTCGCTGCTGTACGACCGCCTCAAGTACCTGCCCGCGCTGTCGCGCCTGTCGGGAAGTGCCGCCGTGGACCGGCTGTGCCGCGAACTGGGCCTGGCCCACCCCGGCCTGATGGGCTGCTGCAACATGCGCCTGGACAAGCCGGCCGACGCCCGCCACCTGTTCGCCTGGCATCAGGACACGCTCTACCTGCTGGGCTCCGAAAACGCGGTGACGCTCTGGGTCCCGCTCCAGGACGTCAACCTGGCGTCCGGCACCATCCAGGTCATCCCCGGCAGCCACAAGCGCGGTCTTTATCCCTTCAAGCGCATCAGCGACAAGGTGATCGCGCCCTACGTGCCGTTCCTGCAGCGCGACCTGAGCCTGGACTACGACGTAACGGAAACGCCCGAAACCATCACCGCCGAGCGCGGCGACGTGGTCATCTTCAAGCAATTGCTGCTCCATCGCAGCACGCCCAACCTGGGCCAACAGATCCGCTGGACCACGCAGTTGCGCATCACGGACCTGGCCGACGCCGAATACCGTCGCCAGCGCTACCCTACCGGCGATCGCAGCAACATCTTCTATGTCGACTACCCGGGGCATGACGCCCAGCGTCGTCGCGAGCAGGAATCCCAGAGAACCGCAGCATGAACGACACCACCGATCCCTCCCGCTTCCGCCAGGATGGCCGCAGCACCACCCGCGAAGTGGGCTATCGCGCGGAATTGGGCGCGTTCTTCGACGCGGCGGGCGGCAGCACCGTCGAAAAACTCGAGAACTTCGCCAATTTCGTGCCGCGCCAGAGCCTGGCGCGCTTCCTGTGCTTGACTGAACTGTTCAAGATGGCCTTGCACGTACAGGGCGACATCATGGAATGCGGCGTCAATTGGGGCGGCGGCCTGATGACCTTCGCCCAACTGAGCGCCACGCTGGAGCCGGTCAACCTGCAACGCCGCATCGTCGGCTTTGACACTTTTTCCGGCTTCACCGGCATCGCCGACCAGGATCGCCATGCCGTGGTGCAGACCACCGAGCGCCGCGAACACGGCTACCAGGCCGACAGCTACACGGATTTGCAGCGCGCCATTGCGCTGTTCGACGCCAACCGCTTCATCGGCCACATCCAGAAGGTCGAACTGGTCAAGGGGGATGTCGCCCAGAGCGTGCCCGAATACCTGGCGCGCGAACCGCAGACCGTGGTGTCGCTCCTGCATCTGGACCTGGACCTGTACGAACCCACCAAGATCTGCCTGGAGCATTTCCTGCCGCGCATGCCCAAGGGCGGCGTCATCGTCTTCGATGAGCTGAACAATCGGACCTGGCCCGGCGAGACGCTGGCCGTGATGGAGAAGCTGGGCCTGAACCGGCTGCGGATCCAGCGTTTCACCTACGAACCGCACATCAGCTACGCCATCCTCGAGTAGCCGGCCCACACGCGCCACGACATGATTGGTCGGAAGCCGGCATTTTTGCCGGCTTATTCCTTTTTTGCACGGTCTGGCTGGCGGTCATAATTGCACTCGTACAATTTTGTATCTATATTTTTCGTAACATGACCACCACGCCTCCCGATCCACTCGCTACGCGGCATGACGGCACCACGGATCCAGACGACCAGGCGCCGGTGGACGCGCACACTCAGCGCCTGCGCGACGAGAACCGCGCCCTGCGCGAGTTGCTGGCGGCGCAGGTGCAGGCCTCGCTCCCGCGGCCCAGCCTGTGCAAGCGGCTGGGCTGGGCGCTGATCAGCGCGCCCGGCGCCGCCCTGGTGCGCTGGCGCAGCCTGATCGGCCGCGAGGACGCCACCCCGATCACCGGCAAGCGCGTGGGCTACGCCACCCTGACCGTCCTCTACACGCTGGCGATCTATGGCGCGCTGGTGTTGCTGGTGGTGTCGTGGAGCACGCCGAATGCCGCGCGCACCGGCGTGAACGCCGCCGGGCCGGTGCGGGTGCCGCTGGACGGCCCGCCAAGCGCGGGCCAGAAAGCGGCGGGCGCCGCGGCCCCGACCGACTGGAACAGCAGCGACGGCGCCGCCGCTACGCCGCCCAGGGAAGCCGAACGGCCGCCCGTTCCAGAGCAGGCGCGGCAAGATACGTCCCAGGAGGACGACCCGGCAACCGCCACGCCGTCGGACCCGGCCGGCACGCCGGCCGCGCGTCCCGCCACCGCCGCCGGCGCCAATGCCGCGCCGCCTCCCGCCCGCGACCCCGCGCCAGACGCGCCCAAGCCGACGCTGCGGATCACCGAGATTCCCGCCGAGAATCCGCTGGCCTGGCTCGACAGCCTGAAAACCGAGCTGGCGCGCTGCGCCACCCTGGGCTTTTTCGACCGCCCCGATTGCGCCTGGGCCGCGCGCAAGCAATATTGCGGCCCCAACCAGGGTTGGGGTGCGGTCAAGGAATGCCCGTCGCAGCCTTGACGCCGACGCCGACGCCGACGCCGGAAAATTCTGCCGCGATGCCGCAAACTTTGCGATAATCGCTGAACCCCGGGCTTCGGCTCGGACAGCCTTCCACAGGACACCCGCCATGGATCTTTCCATCAGCAACACCGTGAACACCGGCCTGGCCATGCGCGACGCGCAACTGATGCAGGAAGTCCAGGCCCGCGTCACCAAGAAGGCCATCAACGCCCAGGCCGACACCGTCGCCACGCTGATGCAGTCGCTGCCGGTGGTCGCCATCGACGGCAAGATCGGCACCCGCATCAATACCCAGGCGTAAGCCGCGCCGGCGCGCGCGGCAACGATTGCCGCGCCCGGTCCTCCCGGCCCCTCTCTTCGGCCCCTTCTTCGCTCCCCCTTCGCGAGTCCCTGTTCCCGCCCGGGCTCCGGCCGTCAGGCCTCCAGGTGCCTGCGCATCAGTTCCTCGAACCACTCCAGAAAAACCGCCAGCCGTCTCGAGCGCTGCCGCCGGTGCGGATACAGCAGCGCCACCGGCATGGACGCGGCGCGATGCGCCGGCATGACCTCCACCAGTTCGCCGGCGTCCAGCAGGTGTTGCACGTCGAAGCGCGGAATCTGGATCAATCCCAGGCCCGCCAGGCAGCAGGCGATATAGCTTTCGGCATTGTTGACCACCACCCGGCTGGGCACCGTGATGGCCTGGCGGTCGCCGTCGCCGGCCGCCACCTCCCAGGGCAGTTCGCGGCCGGTGGTCGGCGAAGCGTATCCCACCATCCAGTGATCCGTCGGCAGCGTGTCCGGCGCCCGCGGCTCGCCCTGCTCACGCAGGTAGGCGGGGCTGGCGCAATTGACCAGGGCGATGTTGCCCAATGGCCGTGACACCAGGCTGCTGTCATGCAGCGCGCCGATGCGCACCGCGCAATCGACGCCTTCCTGGATCAGGTCGATGGCGCGGTCGCTGGACCCCAATGCCAGTTGCAGCCGGGGATGGCGCCGCAACAGGCCGGGCAACGCAGGCGCCACCAGGCGGCGCGCAATGCGGCTGGGCACGTCGACGTTGAGTCGCCCGGAAACCTGGCGCTGGCTTTGCTGGAACAGGTGGTCAATGTCCTCTACCTCGGCCAGCAACGGCCGCACCCGCTCCAGCAATTGGGCGCCGTCGGCGGTCAGGCGCACCTGGCGCGTGGTCCGGTGCAGCAGCCGCGCGCCCAACTGGGCCTCGAGCTGCTGCACGGCGGCCGAGACCGAGGCGCGCGGCAGCTCCAGCGCGTTCGCCGCCTTGATGAAGCTGCCCATCTCCGCCACCTGCGCGAAGACGCGGTACTGTTCGAATCTGTCCATGCTCCCCCGGGAGTCCCCCAGCGCCGGCGGCACGACGCCGCCCGTGACAGCATAGCCGGTTCGCGGGACATCGCAGACACGGGAAATGGCGCCCCCGCCAGGCAGGCCGGGCCAGACCCACGGGGCCTCGAATCGCGGGCGCCAGGCGCCCCCCGTGCGCCAGGCCGGTTACTTGGTGGTGTAGCCGCCGTTGATCAGAATGGTCTGGCCGGTGATCCACCAGCCGTCGCTGACCAGGTGGCGGATGAACGGCACCACGTCCTCGATGTCGGTCAGGCCGGTCTTGGAGAACGGCGACAGCGCGGCGGCGGTCTTGTGGTACGCCACGGCATCGGCGCCTTCGGCCGGATAGAAGAACGGCGTGTCCATCGGGCCGGGCCCGACCGCCGTCACCGAGATGCCGCGCGCGCCGAATTCCTTGGCGGCCGCGCGCGTGTAGTGCTCGACCGGCGCCTTGGAGCCGGCATAGGCGGCGTAGAACGGCGTGAACGCGCCCAGCAGCGAGGTCACCAGGGTGCAGACCTTGCCGTTGTCGTTGACGTGGCGGCCGGCCTCTTTCAGAAAGAAGAACGCCGACTTGGCGTTGACCGCGCTCATCTCGTCGTATTCGGCTTCGCTGATTTCGGTCAGCGGCTTCTTGAGCACCTTGCCGACGGTGTTGATGGCGATGTCGGGCCGGCCCACCGCCGCGACCGCGTCGGCGAACAGTTTCTCGACGGCGCCGGCCGTGGTCAGGTCGGCCTGGAATGCGACGCCCCTGGCGCCGGCGGCCTGGATCGCGGCCACGGTGGCGTCGGCGTCGGCCTTGGACGCCGCGCTGTTGTAGTGGATGGCGACGGCCTTGGCGCCCTGTTGCGCCAGGTCACGCGCGATCAGGCCGCCCAGGTTCTTGGCCCCGCCGGCGATCAGGACGACTTTGCCCTTGATGGAATGGTCTGCCATGGAAAATCTCCCGCATGTGTGTCGATGGAGATTCGATTCTAGGCAGCGGCGCGACCGGGATCAGCCGGGCATGGCCGGATGGATTATCCAGAAAAACGTCCCAATGAAAAACAGCCCGAAGGCCGGGAGGCGCTTCGGGCTGCGGTGCCTGCGTCCGGATGCAAGATCCGGCCCGTCAGGGTTTACTTCTTCTTCATCGGCGGCAGGTCGGTGCACACGCCTTCGGCCACTTCGGCCGCCATGCCCACCGATTCACCCAGCGTCGGGTGCGGGTGGATGGTCTTGGCGATGTCGATGACGTCCGCGCCCATTTCCACGGCCAGCGCCACTTCGCTGATCAGGTCGCCGGCATGGGTGCCGACGATGCCGCCGCCCAGGATGCGGTGCGTCTCGGCGTCGAACAGCAGCTTGGTGAAGCCTTCGTCGCGGCCGTTGGCGATGGCGCGGCCGGAAGCGGCCCACGGGAACACGCCCTTCTCGACCTTGATGCCCTGCTTCTTGGCTTCGTCTTCGGTCAGGCCGACCCACGCCACTTCCGGATCGGTGTAGGCCACCGACGGAATCACGCGGGCGTCGAAGAACGACTTCTGGCCGGCGGCGGCTTCGGCCGCCACGTGGCCTTCATGCACCGCCTTGTGCGCCAGCATCGGCTGGCCGACGATATCGCCGATGGCGAAGATGTGCGGCACGTTGGTGCGCATCTGGCGATCGACCTCGATGAAGCCGCGGTCGGTCACGGCCACGCCCGCCTTGTCGGCGCCGATCTTCTTGCCGTTGGGGCTGCGGCCCACGGCCTGGAGCACCAGGTCGTAGCGCTGCGGTTCCTTCGGCGCGCCCTCGCCCTCGAAGGTGACGTAGATGCCGTCTTTCCTGGCTTCCGCGCCGACCGTCTTGGTCTTGAGCATGATGTTGTCGAAGCGGCCGGCGTTCTTCTTCTGCCAGACCTTGACCAGGTCGCGGTCGGCGCCCTGCATCAGGCCGTCCAGCATTTCCACCACGTCCAGGCGCGCGCCCAGCGTGGAGTACACCGTGCCCATTTCCAGGCCGATGATGCCGCCACCGATGATCAGCATCTTCTTGGGGATTTCACGCAGCAGCAAGGCGCCGGTGGAATCGACGATGCGCTCGTCCTGCGGCAGGAACGGCAGCTTCACCGACTGGCTGCCGGCGGCGATGATGGCCTGCTTGAAGCGGATGGTCTGCGACTTGCCGTCGGCGCCCTTGACCGCCAGGTGGTTGGCATCGGCGAATTCGCCCACGCCCGTCACCACGGTCACCTTGCGCGCCTTGGCCATGCCGGCCAGGCCGCCGGTCAGCTTGGCGACCACGCTGTCCTTGTAGCCGCGCAGCTTGTCCAGATCGATCTTGGGTTCGCCGAAGCTGATGCCGTGGGCGGCCAGTTCGCGCGCCTCGTCGATGATGGCGGCGTTGTGCAGCAGCGCCTTGGACGGGATGCAGCCCACGTTCAGGCAGACGCCGCCCAGCGTGGCGTAGCGTTCGACCAGCACCACGGACAGGCCGAGGTCGGCGGCGCGGAAGGCGGCCGAATAGCCGCCGGGGCCCGCGCCCAGCACCAGCATGTCGTACTCGGCGTCGGCCGAACCCTTGAAGGTCGCGGCGGCGGGGGCCGCGGCGGCCGGCTTGGCTTCGGCCTTGGGGGCCTCGGCCTTGGCGGTTTCGGCCTTGGGCGCCTCCTTGGCGGCCGGGGCAGCCTCGGCCGCCTCGACTTCCAGAACCACCGAGCCTTCGGCGACCTTGTCGCCGACCTTGACGCTGATGGACTTGACCACGCCGCCCGTGGAGGCGGGGATTTCCATCGAGGCCTTGTCGGACTCGACCGTAATCAGGCTCTGCTCGGCCTTGATGGTATCGCCCACGGCGACCAGCACTTCGATGACTTCGACTTCCTTGAAGTCACCGATGTCCGGCACTTTGATTTGAACGGTATTGCTCATAGGGCTCCCCGTTTACAGCGCGATGCGGCGGAAGTCGGCCAGCAAGGCGCCCAGATAGGCGTTGAAGCGGGCAGCGGCGGCGCCGTCGATGACGCGGTGGTCATAGGACAGCGACAGCGGCACGATCAGGCGCGGCACGAACTGCTTGCCGTCCCAGACCGGCTTGTGCGACGAACGCGACACGCCCAGGATGGCCACTTCGGGCGCATTGATGATGGGCGTGAACGAGGTGCCGCCGATACCGCCCAGCGACGAGATCGAGAAGCAGCCGCCCTGCATGTCGGCCGGCGAGATCTTGCCTTCGCGCGCCTTCTTGGACAGGTCGGTCATTTCCTGGGCGATCTGCAGAATGCCCTTCTTGTCGGCATCGCGGATCACCGGCACCACCAGCCCGTTGGGCGTGTCGGCGGCGAAGCCGATGTGGTAATACTGCTTGAGCACCAGGTTGTCGCCATCCAGCGAGGCGTTGAATTCGGGGAACTTCTTCAGGGCCGCGACCACGGCCTTGATCAGGAAGGCCAGCATCGTGACCTTGATGCCCGACTTCTCGTTTTCCTTGTTCAGCGTGACGCGCAGCGCTTCCAGGTCGGTGATGTCCGCTTCGTCGTTGTTGGTGACGTGCGGGATCATGACCCAGTTGCGGTGCAGGTTCGCGCCGGAGATCTTCTTGATGCGCGACAGCGGCTTGGCTTCGACCGGGCCGAACTTGGTGAAGTCGACCTTGGGCCACGGCAGCAGGCCCAGCGCGGCGCCATCGGCCGAGCCACCGGCGGCGGCCACCGGGCCGGCGGCGAGCGCCTGCTTGACGAAACCGCGCACGTCGTCGGCGGTGATGCGGTCCTTGGGACCGGTGCCCTTGACCTTGCTCAGGTTCACGCCCAGTTCGCGGGCGAACTTGCGCACCGACGGCGAGGCGTGCGGCAGTTGGCCGGGCTTGAGGTTGGCGTCTTCCAGCGCGGCGGCGGGAGCCGGACGCGAGCCGGCGGCGGGCGTGGCCGGGGCGGCGGGCGCTTCGGCCTTGGCGGCCGGGGCTTCGGCCTTGGCCGGCGCGGCCTCTGCCTTGGCGGCCGGCGCGGCGGCGGGCGCGCTGCCCTCCACCACGACCACGACCGAGCCCTTGGCGACCTTGTCGCCGACCTTGACCTTCACTTCCTTGACCACCCCGCCCTGCGAGGCCGGGATCTCCATCGAGGCCTTGTCGGACTCGACGGTGATCAGGCTCTGCTCGGCCTTGATGGTGTCGCCGACGGCGACCATGACTTCGATGACTTCCACTTCCTTGAAGTCGCCGATGTCCGGCACTTCGATCTCGACCGGACCGCTGCTGGCGGCCGGCGCGGCGGCCTCGGCCTTGGCGGCGGGCGCGGCGGCGGCAGCCTGCTTCGGGGCTTCGGCCTTGGGCGCTTCCTTGGCGGCCGGAGCGGCGGCGGCGTCGGCCGCTTCCACCTCGAGCACCACGGCGCCTTCGGCGACCTTGTCGCCGACCTTGACCGCGATCGACTTCACCACCCCGCCCTGCGAGGCGGGGATTTCCATCGAGGCCTTGTCGGACTCGACGGTAATCAGGCTCTGCTCGGCCTTGATCGTGTCGCCCACCGCCACCAGCACTTCAATGACTTCCACTTCCTTGAAGTCGCCGATGTCGGGAACCTTGATTTGCACGACGTTGCTCATGTCTCTTTACCCTCAGGCGTATTGCGGGTTGGCTTTGTTCGGGTTGATGCCGTACTTCTTGATGGCTTCGGCCACCTTGGCAACCGGCACCTTGCCTTCGTCGGCCAGCGCGCGCAGCGCGGCGACCACGACGAAGTGGCGGTCCACTTCGAAGTGCTCACGCAGCTTGGCGCGGAAATCCGAACGGCCGAAACCGTCGGTGCCCAGCACCTTGTACTCGCGGCCCTTGGGCACGAACGGACGGATCTGGTCCGCAAACAGCTTCATGTAGTCGGTCGAGGCGATGATCGGGCCTTCCGTCTTGGCGAGCTGTTCCGTGACGTAGGCCACCTGCGGCTTCTTCTCGTCGGGGTGCAGCATGTTGTGGCGCTCGGCGTCCAGGCCGTTGCGGCGCAGTTCGGTGAAGCTGGTGACGCTCCACAGATCCGAGGCCACGCCCCAGTCGGCTTCCAGCAGTTCCTGGGCGGCCATGACTTCGCGCAGGATCGTGCCCGAGCCCATCAGTTGCACGCGGTTCTTGCCCTTGCCGTGCGACTTGAGCTTGTACATGCCCTTGATGATGCCTTCCTCGTCGCCGGCGGTCAGGCCAGGCTGCGGGTAGTTTTCGTTCATCACCGTCAGGTAGTAGTAGACGTTTTCCTGGTCTTCCACCATGCGCTTGAGGCCATGCTGGATGATCACGGCCAGTTCGTGGCCGAAGGTCGGGTCGTACGAGACGCAGTTGGGGATGGTCGAGGCCAGGATGTGGCTGTGGCCGTCTTCGTGCTGCAGGCCTTCGCCGTTGAGCGTGGTGCGCCCGGCGGTGCCGCCCAAGAGGAAGCCGCGCGCCTGCATGTCGCCGGCCGCCCAGGCCAGGTCGCCGATGCGCTGGAACCCGAACATCGAGTAGTAGATGAAGAACGGGATCATGATGCGGTTGTTCGAGGAGTACGACGTGGCCGCCGCGATCCACGAGCTCATCGCGCCCGCTTCGTTGATGCCTTCCTGCAGGAGCTGGCCGTCGGCCGCTTCCTTGTAGTACATGACCTGGTCCTTGTCGACCGGCACGTACTTCTGGCCTTCCGGCGCGTAGATGCCGATCTGGCGGAACAGCCCTTCCATGCCGAAGGTGCGCGATTCGTCGGCCAGGATCGGCACGACGCGCGGACCCAGTTCCTTGTCGCGCAGCACCTGGTTCAGGATGCGCACGAAGGCTTGCGTGGTGGAGATCTCACGGCCTTCGGCGGTGGGTTCCAGCACGGCCTTGAAGGCGTCCAGGGCCGGGGCCTTGAGCTGCTCGTCGGCCTTGGCGCGGCGGCGCGGCAGGTAGCCGCCCAGCGCGGCGCGGCGCTCGTGCAGGTACTTCATTTCGGGCGAGTCTTCCGCCGGCTTGAAGTACGGCAGGTCGGCCAGCTTGTCGTCCGGGATGGGGATGCCGAAGCGGTCGCGGAATTCGCGGATCGAGTCCAGTTCCAGCTTCTTCTGCTGGTGGGTCGGGTTCTTGGCCTGGCCCACGTGGCCCATGCCGTAGCCCTTGATGGTCTTGGCCAGGATGACGGTCGGCTGGCCTTCATGCTTGGAGGCGGCGTCGAACGCGGCGTAGACCTTGTGCGGATCGTGGCCGCCACGGTTCAGGCGCCAGATGTCCTCGTCGCTCATGCGCGAGACGGCTTCCAGCAGCTTGGGGTGCTTGCCGAAGAAATGCTCGCGCACGAACTTGCCGTCGTTGGCCTTGTACGCCTGGTACTCGCCGTCGACGGTTTCTTCCATGATCTTGCGCAGGATGCCTTCCTTGTCGTGCGCCAGCAGCGGATCCCAATAGCCGCCCCAGATCAGCTTGATCACGTTCCAGCCCGAACCGCGGAAGTCGCCTTCCAGTTCCTGGATGATCTTGCCGTTGCCGCGCACCGGACCGTCCAGGCGCTGCAGGTTGCAGTTGATGACGAAGATCAGGTTGTCGAGCTTTTCACGGGCCGCCAGGGCAATGGCGCCGAGCGACTCGGGTTCGTCCATTTCGCCGTCGCCGCAGAACACCCAGACCTTGCGCTTGCTCGTGTCGGCGATGCCGCGGGCGTGCAGGTACTTGAGGAAGCGGGCCTGGTAGATGGCCATCAACGGGCCCAGGCCCATCGACACCGTGGGGAACTGCCAGAAGTCCGGCATCAGCTTCGGATGCGGGTACGAGGACAGGCCCTTGCCGTCCACTTCCTGGCGGAAGTGGTTCAGTTGTTCTTCGGTCAGGCGGCCTTCGAGGTAGGCGCGGCCGTACATGCCGGGCGAGGTGTGGCCCTGGAAGTAGACCAGGTCGCCGCCGTGGTCTTCGGTTTCGGCGTGCCAGAAGTGGTTCTGGCCGCAGCCGATCATGGTGGCCAGCGAGGCGAACGAGGCGATGTGGCCGCCCAGGTCGCCGCCGTCCGGCGGGTTGTGCTTGTTGGCCTTGACCACCATGGCCATGGCGTTCCAGCGCACGTACGAGCGGATGCGCGATTCCAGTTCCAGGTTGCCCGGATGCGCCGGCTCCAGGCCGGGCGGAATCGTATTGACGTAAGCGGTGTTGGGCGAGAACGGGATGTGGGCGCCGGAACGACGGGCTTCGTCGATCAGGCGTTCCAGCAGGTAGTGCGCGCGCTGCGGTCCTTCGCGATCAAGGACTGCCGCCAGGGCTTCGAGCCACTCCTGGGTTTCTAGGGTGTCTTCGTCGTTGGCAGCCTGCACGGCGCCAGCCTGGGCGAAAGAGGACATCGTGTGTCTCCTGTTGGGGTTCGTTCGTGACCGCACCCGCTTATTTATCTACTCGCGGACACGCCATGGTAGTCGGGATCATCCGGGCTACCATGCCATGCATGGGTCGGGGTGTTGTGCTAGAGACCAGCTACTCGGGAGCGGTTTCCCTATCAGCCGGCATTCTAAGAAAGAAGATTAACCGGTCGCAAGGAAAATTTCATGTTGCGGTACGGCATTTCATAATGCGAAAATATGAACAGAAGCTGAAAAGGATGGAAGGCACTTTTTTAGCCCATCTCCCTTCTGAAGGGCTTGATTCCCGGCAATTCCCGCCGACACGCACTAAAATGCCCCCCACGCCGCGCCTTCGGCTTGCTGCCCCGCGGGGGCGTTTTCATCTTGAGGCGGCCTGGCGATGAAAAATGCCCGGCCTATCCGGCCCAAATTACATGTCCAGCGCGCCCAAGTCCAATATACCCACGCCGTTCCACGACCACGCCCGCACGCGCCGCCGCGGGGTGTACTGGGTCACGCCCGCGATGGTGCTGATCCTCTATATCTGTGTGATGGGGGTGTTCTTCTGGTTGCAGCGCATCCATGACGACAGCGTCATGTTCGTGACCATCGACCAGGAAATGCGGCAGCAGCGCCTGATCTGGGTCGTGCTGGCGCTGTCGTGCGTGATCGTCATCAGCCTGCTGATGCTGTGGCGCTATACGCGCTTCCGTTCCGCCGCCGAGGCCGCCCTGATCGCCGAGACCGGTTTCCGCCGCGCCATGGAGAACTCCATGTCCACCGGCATGCGCGTGCTGGACATGGAAGGCCGCATCGCCTACGTCAATCCGGCCTTCTGCCGCATGATCGGCTGGAACGAGGCCGACCTGATCGGCCGCAGCCCGCCCTTCCCCTACTGGGTGCCGGGCCGCCATGAACAGCACCAGCACACCCTGGACGTGCTGATGTCCGGCAAGACGCCCAGCAGCGGCCTGGAAGTCGAGGCCCAGCGCCGCGACGGCTCGCGCTTCACGGCGCGCATGTACGTGTCGCCGCTGCTGGACCCCAACGGCAACCAGATCGGCTGGATGACGTCGATGACCGACATCACCGAGCCCAAGCGCATCCGCGAGGCCCTGACCGCCGCGCACGAGCGCTTCATGACGGTGCTGGAAGGCCTGGACGACGCCATCTCGGTCACCGCCGACACCCACGACGGCCTGGAGCTGCTGTTCGCCAACCGCACCTACCGCCGCGTGTTCGGCGCCCAGACCGGCGGCCACGACGAGCTGCTGGCGGGCCGCCGCGGCCGCTTCACGGATGAATCCGTGGAAGTCTTCGCGCCTTCGGTGCAGCGCTGGTTCGAAGTGCACCACCGCATGCTGGCCTGGACCGACGGCCGCCGCGTGCGCATGCAGGTGGCGCGCGACATCACCGAACGCCGCACCCACGAAGAGGCCTCGCGCGTGCAGCAGGAAAAGATCCAGCTCACCAGCCGCCTGACCACCATGGGCGAGATGGCCTCGTCGCTGGCGCACGAACTGAACCAGCCGCTGACCGCCATCGCCAACTACAGCATGGGCGCGGTGGCGCTGGTCAAGGCCGGCCACACCAGCCCCAACATGCTGCTGCCGGCGCTGGAAAAAGCCGCCTCGCAGGCCGAGCGCGCCGGCAAGATCATCAGCCGCATCCGCGAATTCGTGAAGCGCAGCGAGCCGCGCCGCCAGCGCGTGGCGATCGGCCGCATCGTCGACAACGCCATCGGTTTTGCCGAGATCGACGCCCGCAAGCGCCGCATCCGCATCGACAGCTTCGTGCCGTCGAACGCGCCGGACGTGCTGGCCGACCCGATCCTGATCGAACAGGTGCTGCTGAACCTGCTCAAAAACGGCCTGGAAGCCATGGAAAAGAGCGAGTCCGACGAGCTCAAGGTGGCCGTGATCCTGCACGAGCAGCACATCGAGGTCGCGGTGGTCGACCGCGGCCATGGCCTGGCCGAGCCGGAGCGCCTGTTCGAGCCCTTCTTCAGCACCAAGACCCAGGGCCTGGGCATGGGACTGAATATCTGCCGTACCATTATCGAATCGCACCACGGCCGCCTGTGGGCGGACCCGAATCCCGCCGGCGGTACTATTTTCCGCTTTACCCTGCCCTGCGCTGCGTCTCAGACGCAGGCCCAGAATGATCAGTCCGAGGAGTTGCACGCATGAACACGCCCCACCTGTCGAGCACGGTATTCATTGTTGACGACGACGAAGCGGTCCGCGATTCGCTGCGCTGGCTGCTGGAGGCCAATGGCTACCGGGTTCGCGCCTACGCCAGCGGCGAGTCGTTCCTGGAAGACTATGACCCCAGCCAGATCGGCGTGCTGATCGCCGACGTGCGCATGCCCGGCATGAGCGGCCTGGAGCTGCAGGAACAACTGATCGCCCGCAACGCCCCCCTGCCCATCGTCTTCATCACCGGCCACGGCGACGTGCCGATGGCCGTGTCGACCATGAAGAAGGGGGCCGTCGACTTCCTCGAGAAGCCGTTCAACGAATCCGATCTGCGCGAAATCGTGGCGCGCATGCTGGAGCAGGCCACGCAGCGCGTGAGCAAGCACCAGGCCCAGAAAGACCACGAAGCCATGCTGGCGCGCCTGACCGCGCGCGAGCAGCAGGTGCTGGAGCGCATCGTCGCCGGCCGCTTGAACAAGCAGATCGCCGACGACCTCGGCATCAGCATCAAGACCGTCGAAGCGCACCGCGCCAACATCATGGAAAAACTTGAAGTGACCACCGTTGCCGACCTGATGAAAGTGGCCCTGGCCAAACCCGAGGCACACGCATGACCGCTAGGATCATCGACGGCGCCGCCCTGTCGCAGCGCATTCGCGAAGAAGTCGCCCAACGCGTCGCCGCCCTGGCCGCCAAGGGCACCCGCCCCGGCCTGGCCGTGGTGCTGGTGGGCGAAGACCCCGCCTCCCAGGTGTACGTGCGCAATAAAGTCGCGGCGTGCGAGAAGGCCGGGCTGCATTCCGTCAAGGAACAGTACCCCGCCGACATGACCGAGGCCGAACTGCTGGCCCGCATCGACAAGCTGAACCGCGATCCGTCCATCCACGGCATCCTGGTGCAGTTGCCGCTGCCCAAGCACATGGACGCGCACAAGGTCATCGAAGCCATCGCCGCCGAGAAGGACGTGGATGGCTTTCACGTCAGCAACGCCGGCCTGCTGATGACCGGCCAGCCGCTGTTCCGCCCCTGCACGCCCTACGGCGTGATGAAGATGCTGGAATCGGAAGGCGTGGCCCTGCGCGGCGCCGAGGCCGTGATCGTCGGCGCCAGCAACATCGTCGGCAAGCCCATGGCCATGCTGCTGCTGGCCGCCGGCGCCACCATCACCATCTGCAACTCCAAGACCCGCGACCTGGCGGCCCAGACCCGCCGCGCCGACGTGCTGGTGGTGGCCACCGGCAAGCCCGGCATGATCGACGGCTCGATGATCAAGCCCGGCGCGGTCGTCATCGACGTGGGCATCAACCGCGGCGCCGACGGCAAGCTGTGCGGCGACGTCGACTTCGCCTCCGCCAGCCAGGTGGCCGGCGCCATCACCCCCGTGCCGGGCGGTGTCGGCCCCATGACCATCGCCATGCTGCTGGTCAACACCGTCGAAGCGGCGGAACGGGCCGCCGCCTGAAGACCGGTCCCGCGCCCCGCCGTGGCACCCCTGTGGGTTTGCCCCGCGCCCTTCCGGGGGCCGGGGGCAAACCCACAGTCGTCTCTGGACCCGCCGCGCGGAACCGGGCGCGCCCAGGGCCGGCCCTTGCTTTTCGGCCTGCCGCCCCAACCTGATCCTTATGCCTGCCGGCGCGCTCGCTTGCTGCCCGCCCTCCTCTCACGCTATTGGTAACACCATGACCCAGAATCCCTTGCTCGCCCCCGTCTCAGAACTGGTCGACTACCAGGCGGTCAAGCCCGCTCACGTGGTGCCCGCCATCGAGGAACTGCTGGGCGTCGCCCGTCAGGCCGTGGACCGCGCCGCCGATCCGGCGCTGGCGCCCACCTGGGAAGCCGTGGTCGAGCCGCTGGATACCGCCTCCGAACGGCTGTGGCGCGCGTGGTCGGTGGCCGGCCACCTGAACGCCGTGGTCAACACGCCCGAACTGCGCGAGGCCTACAACGCCGCCCTGCCCCTGGTGACCGAGTTCTCGACCTGGGTCGGCCTGCACGAAGGCCTGTACCAGCAGTACCAGCGCCTGGCCGCCGCGCCCGATTTCGCCTCGTGGTCGCCGGTGCGCCGCCGCATCGTCGAGATGGCGCTGCGCGACTTCCGCCTGAGCGGCGTCGAACTGCGCGGCGCCGACCGCGAGCGCTACGCCGCGATTTCCGACCGCGAAGCGCAGGCCTCGCAGAAATTCTCCGAGAACGTGCTGGACGCCATCGACGCCTGGTCGCTGCTGATCGAGGACGAGGCCCGCCTGGCCGGCATTCCCGCCGACGTGCGGGCCGCCGCGCGCGCCGCCGCCGAGGAAGACGGCAAGCCGGGCTGGAAGCTGACGCTGAAGATGCCCTGCTACCTGCCCGTCATGCAGTACGCGCAGGACCGCTCGCTGCGCGAGGCGCTGTATCGCGGCTACGGCACGGTGGCGTCCGAACAGGGCGATGCCCGGTTCGACAACTCGCCCCTGATCGAGGAACTGCTGGCCCTGCGCGCCGAGGAATCCACCCTGCTGGGCCTGGGCACCTTCGCCGCGCTGCGGCTGCAGACGCGCATGGCGCGCGACGCCAAGGAGGTCACCACCTTCCTGCGCGACCTGGCCGCCCGCGCCAAGCCCTACGCCCAGCGCGACCTGGCCGAGCTGAAGGCCTACGCCGCGGCCGAACTCGGCCTGGCCGAATTGCAGCCGTGGGACGTGGCCTATGCCTCCGAGCGCCTGCGCGAGTCGCGCTACGCCTACTCCGAAGACGAGGTGAAGCAGTACTTCACCGAGCCGCGCGTGCTGGCCGGCCTGTTCGAAGTGATCGAGACGCTGTTCGACGTGCGCCTGGCCGAAACGCCGGTGTCGTCGTGGCATGCCGATGTGCGCGGCGTGCGCGTCGAAAGCCCCCAGGGCGACCTGATCGGCTACCTCTACCTGGACCTGTACGCCCGCGCCGGCAAGCAGAGCGGCGCCTGGGTCGACAGCGAGCGCACCCGCCGCGTGGTCGCCGGCCGTGTGCAGACGCCGATCGCCTACCTGACCTGCAATTTCTCGCGCCCCAACGGCGACCGCGCCGCCGTGCTGACGCACGATGACGTCATCACCCTGTTCCACGAAACCGGCCATGCCCTGCACGCGCTGCTGTCGGAAGTGGACGAGCCCGGCGCCGCCGCCTTCGCCAGCGTCGAATGGGACGCCATCGAACTGCCTTCGCAATTCATGGAGAACTTCTGCTGGGAATGGGCGGTGGTGCAGAAGCTGTCGGCCCACGTCGACAGCGGCGAACCGCTGCCGCGCGCGCTCTACGACCGCCTGGTCGCGGCCCGCAACTATCAGAGCGGCATGCAGACCGTGCGCCAGATCGAGTTCGCGCTGTTCGACATGTTGATGCACGACCGCGCCAAGGGCGCCAGCATCAGCGAAGTGCTGGCCCTGCTGCAGGAAGTGCGCGCCGAGGTCGCGGTGCTGTTCCCGCCGGCCTGGCACCGCCTGCCGCATGCCTTCTCGCACCTGTTCGCGGGCGGCTACGGCGCCGGCTACTACAGCTACAAGTGGGCCGAGGTGCTGTCCGCCGACGCCTACGAGGCGTTCGAGGAAGCCGCGGCCAGGCAGGCCGGCAACGCCCTGGGCACGCTCGATCCGGCCACCGGCGCGCGTTTCCGCCGCGAAGTGCTGGCCGTCGGCGGCTCGCGTCCCGCGGCCGAGTCGTTCGCGGCCTTCCGCGGCCGCGCCCCGCGCATCGATGCGCTGCTGCGCCACAGCGGCATGAGCGCGGGTTGATCGATTCGCGCATGATCCATGGCCCGCTTGCGAGCGGGCCATTTTTTTGGCTGGCCGCGCTAGCGCTCCCCCGGCCGGCGCGCCGATACCACCAGCCAGTTCCCATGCGCCGACGGTTCCGAGCCGGCCTGGCGCCAGAAGTGGCGGCTGTCCTCGTCCTGCGCGTGTTTCAGGCGCGCCCGGCAATAGCGCCGCGCGGGCCAGGCCAGCAGATGATCGAGCCAGCGCCCTTGCCTGGTTTCGGCCACGGAATGCAGGGTGATGTCGTGGAATCCATGGTGCGCCAGCAATTGATGCAGTTGGGCAAAGCCCAGGGGGAACAGCGCGCCTTCCGTGCGCGCCGCGGCGCTCCAGGGATCGACGTGCACACCGCGCAGCAGCGCCCGCAGGCGGACCCGCACGCGGCCCGCGTTGGGCGTGGTCAGAACCAGCGTGCCGCCCGGGCGCAGCGCGTCATGAAAGCCGCGCACCAGCAGTCCGGGGTTGGACGCCAGGTGGATCGCTTCGCTGCAGACCACGGCGTCGTAGGGCACGGCCGCGGGCAGCGGCGTTTCAAGGTCATGCACGGTCAGGCGCCGGTAGCCATTGGCCGAGGCCGGCAACCCGGCCGGACCGATGCCATCGAGTTCGACATCGCGTCCGGTCGCCGGGCGCACCATGTCGCCCAGCCAGCCACGGTTGCAAGGCGCGTCCAGCACACGCCCCGCCAGGCGGCTGCGCAGGATGTCGAGCACCACGGGGTAATACGGAAAATAGGGATAGCCCAGCGCATGACTGGCCGCGGTGTTCATAGAGTGGCACCTCGCCGGTAACTGACAATATCCTGACTGTAGCTGTCAACAACCGTTCGCATGGCCCGATTTGCCACTTCTCCAACAATATTTCGACAAAGCTTCACAAGTGCGCCGCACGCGCCTTGCGGCGGGACAAACACCAGCGTTGGCGGCGCGCGGCCAACGCGCCGCCAACGGGTAGAATCGACGGGTTTATCCCTCCAACCGGCGATGGAACCCATGCGACACCTGCTTACCGGACGCGCCTGGCGCGGCCTCTTCCTGGCCCTGTGCATGCTGCTTGCCGCTTGCGGCGACCGCAATGTCGATTGGACGCTCTACAACGTCAAGGGCCACCTGCCCGATCTGAAGTTCTCGCTGCCGGGCGCCGGCGGCAAGACCGTCAGCAGCGACGACCTCAAGGGCAAGACCGTGCTGCTGTTCTTCGGCTACGCCAGTTGCCCGGACATCTGCCCCACCACCATGGCGCAGTTGACGGCGGTACTGCAGAACCTGGGCGACAAGGCGCGCGACGTGCGCATCGTGTTCGTCAGCGTCGACCCGCACCGCGACACGCCGGATATCCTGCAGGCCTACGTCAACGCCTTCAACAGCAACGCCATTGGCGTCACCGGCAACGAAAAGCAGGTGGCCGACCTGGCGCGCCGCTACCGCGTGGCCTACCAGATCGAAAAGCCCCGTCCCGGCGATGACGCCGACCAGTACGAAGTGACCCACAGCCGCGGCGTGTACATTTTCGACAATCAGGGCCGCGCCCGCCTGCTGGCCTCGGACACCGACAGCATCGAGGCGATGACCAAGGACCTGCGCCAGTTGATCGACCTGACTTCGTAAGGCGGGGTGCAACATTGCTGCATGGGCCATGCGGCGCAGCATGTTGCGTCCAGGCCCCAAACACCAGTTGTTACAGCCCCGCTGGCGCGCGCGTGGGTAATATCAGGGCACATCGCCCTTTACCCTCGCAAGGAGTACGCGCATGAGCATCATCATCATGATCATCGTCGGCTTCATCGTCGGGCTGCTCGCCCGCGCGATCATGCCCGGAGACCAGAACATGGGGATCATCATGACCACCATACTGGGCATCGTGGGCGCGGTCGTGGCCGGCTTCCTCGGCCAGAAGCTGGGCTGGTACGCCCCGGGCGAACCGGCCGGCTGGATCGGCTCGGTGGTCGGCGCGATCATCGTCCTGTTCGTGGTCGGCCTGATCGCCAAGAAACGCACCTGACGCGCCGCGCGCGCACCACGCAAAGCGGGCCGATCGAAAGATCGGCCCGCTTTTTTTCGCTGTCGGACTGCCCGGGGATCAGCCCCGCTGGCCGTTGGCGGCGGGCGCGGCGTCCGGCGCCGGCTGCGCCGCCGTGACGGTGCGCTCGGTCCAGCCGCCGCCCAGCACCTTGTACAAGGTGACCAGGTTCGACAGCCGCGCCAGGCGCGTATCGACCAGCGCCTGCTGCGCGGTATAGAGCGAACGCTGCGAATCGAGCACCGTCAGGTAGTCGTCGATGCCCTGGCGGAAGCGCTGCTCGGACAGGTCATAGGCGCGCTGGTTGGCGGCCACCAGCAGTTGCTGCGCCTGGATCTGCTCGTCCAGCGTGCCGCGGCCGGCGAGCGCGTCGGCCACTTCGCGAAATCCCGTCTGGATCGTTTTCTCGTACTGCGCGATCTGGATGTTCTTCTGCACCTTGGCCAGGTCCAAGCCCGCCAGCAGCGAGCCGCCGGCGAAGATCGGCACCGTGATCTGCGGCACGAAGCTCCAGGCGCCCGAACCCGCGTTGAACAAGCCGCCCAGGCTGGCGCTGGCGGTGCCGGCGTTGCCCGTCAGGCTGATGGTCGGAAAGAATGCGGCGCGGGCCGCGCCGATGTTGGCATTGGCGCCCTTGAGCTGGTGCTCGGCGGCGCGGATGTCCGGACGGCGCGCCAGCAGCTCGGACGGCAGGCCGGCCGGCAGCGCGGTCGGCAGCATGCCGTCGTCAAGCTTGACGGCGTTGTCCAGCGCCGCCGAGATCTCCGGCGACAGCGGCTGGCCCACCAGCAGCACCAGCGCGTTGCGGTCCTGCGCGGCCTGGCGCGTGTACTGCGACAGGTTGCGCTGGGCGGTGCGCAGCGACACTTCGGCCTGGCTCAGGTCGAGCGCGGTGGACAGGCCCTGGTCGTAGCTCTGCTTGGTGAGCTTGTAGGAATCATCCTGGCTCTTGAGCGTGTCGCGCGTCAGGCTCAGCAACTCCTGGTCGGCGCGCAGCGTCAGGTAGGCGTTGGCCACTTCGGCGATCAGCGTCAGTTGGGTCGCGGTGCGGGTTTCGTCCAGCGCCAGGTACGATTCCAGCGCCTTGTCGCTCAGGCTGCGGATGCGGCCGAACAGGTCCAGCTCCCACGAGGACAGCGCGGCGCCGACCTGGTAGTTGTGGCTGGTGGTGGCCTGGCCGCTGGGCGACAGGTCGGCCGGCGTGCGCTGGGCGGTTTCCTTGCCGGCGATGCCGACGCTGGGCAGCAGGTCGGCGCGCTGGATGCGGTACTGGGCCCGCGCGGCCTCGACGTTCAAGGCCGCCACGCGCAGGTCGCGGTTATTGGCCAGCGACTGCTCGATCAGTTGCTGGAGCAAGGGATCGGCGAAGAAGTCGCGCCAGCCGATGTCGGCGGTGGCCACCGGACCGGCGGCATCGGCCTTGTAGGCCGGGCCGGCCGGATAGGCCGCCGAGACCGGCGCGTCGGGCCGTTCGTAGGTCGGGGCCAGCGAGCAGCCCGCCAGGGCCGCCGCCAGGGAAAGGGAAACCAGGGTTCTCATCTGCAGCTTCATTGCGGTTTTCCTTCGACGGACACGTCCTGCGCGTCGTTGGCGCTGGGGTCGTGCGGATCGCGTCGCGCGCTCATGCGTTCCACCTTGAACAGGCGCAGCATGATCACGAAGAACGCGGGGACGAAGAAGATGGCCAGGAAGGTCGCGGTCAGCATGCCGCCGATCACGCCCGTGCCGATGGCGTTCTGGCTGCCCGAACCGGCGCCCGAGGAGATCGCGAGCGGCACCACGCCCAGAATGAACGCCAGCGACGTCATCAGGATCGGGCGCAGGCGCTGGCGGGCGGCGTGGATCGCCGATTCCGTCAGGCTCGCCCCGGCCTCGTAGTGCTCCTTGGCGAACTCCACGATCAGGATGGCGTTCTTGGCCGCCAGCCCGATCGTTGTCAGCAGGCCCACCTGGAAGTACACGTCGTTGGACAGGCCGCGCAGCAGCGTCGCGCCCAGCGCCCCGATGATGCCCAGGGGCACCACCAGCATGACCGCGGACGGAATCGTCCAGCTTTCATACAGCGCCGCCAGGCACAGGAACACCACGATCAGCGAGATCGCGTACAGCGCCGGCGCCTGGGCGCCCGACAGGCGTTCTTCGTACGACATGCCGGTCCACTCGAAGCCCACGCCGGTGGGCAGCTTGCTGGCGATGCGTTCCATCTCGTCCATGGCCGCGCCCGAGCTGTAGCCCGGCGCCGCGCCGCCCTGGATGTTGTACGAAGGCACGCCGTTGTAGCGGTTCAGCTTCTGCGGGCCGAAGCTCCAGGTGGCCTTGGCGAACGCCGAGAACGGCACCATGTCGCCATCCTTGTTGCGCACGTACCATTTGTCCAGGTCTTCGGGCAGCATGCGGGCCGAGGCCTCGCCCTGCGCGAACACCTTCTTGACGCGGCCGCGGTCGATGAAGTCGTTGACGTACGACGAACCCCAGGCGGTGGACAGCGTGCTGTTGATGTCCGACACGGCCACGCCCAGCGCGCGCGCCTTTTCGCGGTCGATGTCGAGCTGGTACTGCGGCGCGTCCTCGATGCCGTTGGGGCGCACGCCCTGCAGGATCTTGCTCTGCGCCGCCTCGCCCAGCAACTGGTTGCGCGCGGCCAGCAGTTTTTCATGGCCCACGCCGGCGCGGTCCATCAACTGGAAGTCGAAACCGTCGACGTTGCCCAGTTCCATCACCGAAGGCGGCGGCACCACGAACAGTTGGGCGTCGCGCTCGGTCTTGCGGAAGTGCGCATTGGCGCGCGCCGCCACGGCGGCCGCCTTGAGATTGGCGGCGCCGCGGTCTTCCCAGTCGCGCAGCTTGATGAACAGGATCGAGGCATTCTGGCCGCGGCCGCCGAAGTTGAAGCCGTTGACCGCGAACACCGAGGTGACGGCATCCTTCTCTTCGGTCAGCAGGTAGTTGGTGGCCTCGTCGATGACGGCCTTGGTGCGCTCGGCGGTGGCGCCGGCGGGCGTCTGGATCTGGGCGAACAGGATGCCCTGGTCCTCGGCCGGCAGGAACGCGGTCGGGATGCGGGTGAACAGCCAGCCCATGGCGATGACGATGGCCAGGTACACCACCATCAGGCGCTTGGTGCGGCCCAGGCCGCGCGCCACGGTATTGGCGTAGGCGTGGCTGCTGCGGTCGAAACTGCGGTTGAACCAGCCGAAGAAGCCGCGCTTGGTGCCATGGTGGCCCTTCGGGATGGGCTTGAGCAGCGTGGCGCACAGCGCCGGCGTGAAGACGATGGCGACGATCACCGACAGCACCATCGAGGACACGATGGTGATGGAGAACTGGCGATAGATCACGCCAGTCGAGCCGCCGAAGAACGCCATCGGGATGAACACCGCGGCCAGCACCATGGCGATGCCGATCAGCGCGCCGGTGATCTGGGTCATGGACTTGCGCGTGGCCTGCTTGGGCGTGAGGCCCTCCTCGGCCATCACCCGCTCGACGTTTTCCACCACCACGATGGCGTCGTCCACCAGCAGGCCGATGGCCAGCACCATGCCGAACATGGTCAGGGTGTTGATGGAATAGCCGAACGCGGCCAGCACGCCGAAGGTGCCCAGCAGCACCACCGGCACCGCCAGCGTCGGGATCAGTGTGGCGCGGAAGTTCTGCAGGAACAGGTACATCACCAGGAACACCAGGATGATGGCTTCCACCAGCGTCTTGAACACTTCCTCGATCGACAGGCTGACGAAAGGCGTGGTGTCGTACGGATAGACCACGTCCATGCCCGGCGGGAAGTACGGCTTCAGGTTGTTGATGGTGTCACGCACCGCCTGCGCCGTATCGAGCGCGTTGGCGCCGGGGGCCAGCTTGATCGCCAGGCCCGAGGCGGGCTTGCCGTTGTAGTAGCTGTCGATGGCGTAGGTCTGGCCGCCCAGTTCGATGCGGGCGACGTTGGCCAGGCGCACCTGGGAACCGTCGGCATTGACCTTGAGCAGGATGCGGCCGAAGTCTTCCGGCTTTTCCAGGCGCGAGGGGCCGATGATGGTGGCGTTGAGCTGCTGGCCGCGCACCGCGGGCAGGCCGCCCAACTGGCCGGACGACACCTGGACGTTCTGTTCCTTGATGGCGTTGACCACGTCGACCGTGGTCAGGCCGTAGTTCACCAGCTTGGCCGGATCCAGCCAGATGCGCATGGCGTACTGCGAGCCAAACAACTGGAAGTCACCCACGCCCTGCGTGCGGCTGATGGGATCCTGGACGTACGAGGCGACGTAGTCGGCCAGATCGTCCTTGGTCATCGTGCCGTCGGTGGACACGAAGCCCGCCACGATCAGGAAGTTCTTGGTGGCCTTGGTGACGCGGATGCCCTGCTGCTGCACTTCCTGCGGCAAGAGCGGCTGCGCCAGCGACAGCTTGTTCTGCACCTGCACCTGCGCGGTGTCGGGGTTGGTGCCCTGGCGGAACGTCAGCGTGATGGACATGCTGCCGTCGGCGTTGCTTTCCGAGGAGATGTACTCCAGGCCGTCGAGGCCGTTCATCTGCTGCTCGATCACCTGCACCACGGTGTCCTGCACCGTCTGCGCCGAGGCGCCCGGGTAGGTCACCGCGATGCCGATGGCCGGCGGCGCGATGTTCGGATACTGCGAAACCGGCAGCTTCAGGATGGACAACGCGCCGGCCATCATCAGCACGATCGCGATCACCCATGCGAAAACCGGTCTATCGATAAAAAACTTTGCCATGCAAGGCTCCCTGACTACTGCTTGGCCGCCGCGGCGCCCGCCTGCGGTTGCTGCGCCGGCTTGGCGCTGGCTTCAGAGGCAACCACCTCGACGCCCGGGCGCACCATCTGCACGCCTTCCACGATGACCTTGTCACCGGCCTTCAGGCCGTCGGTGACCAGCCACTGGTCGCCAATGGCGCGGTCGGTCTTGATTTCACGCAGTTCCACTTTGTTCTCGGCATTGACCACCAGCGCCGTCGGCAGGCCGCGCTGGTTGCGCGTCACGCCGCGTTGCGGCACCAGCAGGCCGTCGGCGGCAACCCCGTCGACCAGGCGGGCGCGCACGAACATGCCGGGCAACAGGCGGCGGTCCGGGTTGGGGAACACCGCGCGCAGCGTGACCGAGCCGGTGCCCGGGTCGACGGTGACTTCGGAGAACTGCAGCTTGCCCTGCTGGGTGTATTGCGAGCCGTCTTCCAGCGTCAGCGTGACCAGCGCGGCCTGCTCGCCCTCGGCCTTCTTCAGTTGACCGCTGGAGAGCGCGTTCTGCAGGCGCAGCAATTGCACGCTGGACTGGGTCACGTCGACGTAGATGGGGTCGATCTGCTGCACGGCGGCCAGGGCCGTGGCCTGGTTGGCCGTGACCAGCGCGCCCTCGGTGACGGAGGAACGGCCGATGATGCCGCTGATCGGCGACAGCACCTTGGTGTAGACCAGGTTGATGCGCGCGGTGTCGAGCGCGGCCTTGGCCGACAGCACGTCGGCGACGGCCTGGTCGCGCGCCGCCACGGCGTTGTCGTAGGTCTGCTGGCTGACGGCGCGGGTGGCCACCAGCGGCTTGTAGCGTTCGGCCAGCAGCGCGGCGGTCTTCTGCTGCGCCTGGGCACGCGCCAGGGCGGCCTTCTGGCTGTCGAAGCTGGCCTGGTAGAGCGCGGGGTCGATCTGGTAGAGCTGGTCGCCGGCCTTGACCTCGCCGCCCTCGGTGAACAGGCGCTTCTGCACGATGCCGTTGACCTGCGGCCGCACTTCGGCGACGCGGAACGGCGAGGTGCGGCCCGGCAATTCAGTGGTCAGGGAAACCGGCTTGGTGGTGAGCGTGACGACCGTCACCTGCGGCTTGCCCGCCTGGGGTGCTTCCTGTTTCTTGCCGCAAGCGGCCAACGTCAGGGCCGATGCCGTCAGCGTAAGCACCGCCGCACCGCGCCACATCGCGCTTTTCTTGTTCATAGATTGCATTCCCGATTTCCAACTAAAAAGGTAGCGTCATACCCGCCCGCCGTGGCCTGCGCCCGCGGGGCGACCGCGGTGTCCGCCGGGCAACCGGCGACAGCAACGGCGCCACCCGGACCGCGCATCGTTGCGGCTCGTGAGGATTGACTGGGGTGTGGTTTCGCCTCAGACATTCAGGCAGGGCTTCGACGCTTTGCTGCATTGCAGAATCGGCATTTTGCGTTATCCCGCCCGAGAAACAAAGAGGCATATTGAGAAAACATCATTCCAGATATGGGACAATAAATCGCCCCATCGTGTGACAGAATCCCTTCCATGAAACGTCTACAAGGCATGGAACTCTTCGTGGAAGTCGCCAAGACGCACAGTTTTAGCCGTGCGGCGGCCGCCCTGGGGGTGCCCAAATCGACATTGTCTCGCCAGGTGGCCGAACTGGAACGGTCGGTGGGCCTGCGCCTGCTCAGCCGCACCACCCGCAAGGTGGAGCTGACCGACGCCGGCCGGCTGTATTTCGAGCGCTGCCAGCGCATCGTCGCCGAGGCCCAGATCGCCCACGAGGAACTGCAGAAGCTGGTCGACACGCCGTCCGGCCCCCTGCGGGTGAACATGCCGGCCGATTTCGGCACCGATTTCCTGGCTGAATCGTTCATGGAATTCTCGCGCCGTTATCCCGACGTCACGTTTTTCCTGGATCTTGCCAATCCCGATCACGCGCAACGCGTGTTCCAGACCTGCGATATTTCCATCGAGATCGGCGAACTGCCCGATTCGACGCAGATCGCGAGACTGCTGGGCATGCTGCCCGCCCATCTGTACGCCTCGCGCGAATACCTGGAGAAGCACGGGGAACCGAAGCACCCCAGCGACCTGACCCGCCACGAGTGCATCGAGTTCCGCGCCGAAGGCGCCGGCCGCGTCACCCGCTGGCCGCTGAACAGCGGCGACCAGCACATCCAGTTCACGCCCGGCAACCGCTTTTCCGTGAACGGCGTGGCCATGGCCCGGCGCCTGGCGATGCTGGGCGCCGGCATCACCGTGCTGGTCGGCGGCCAGACCGCCGAACAGAAATCGGGCCAGTTGCGGCGCGTGCTGCCGGACTGGCAGTTGGGACCGTTCCCGGTGTATGCCGTCACGGAAACCCGGCTGCTGCCCGCCAAGACCCGGATCTTCATCGAATTCCTGATGGAGCGCCTGGGCGGAGACGGGCAGGCGAAGGATACCGCGCCGTTCATGAAATGACGGCGGCTCGGAAACAGACTGAAAAACTTGCTCGCGGCCGGGCGGTGGCGGCCCGGCAAGCGCGCGCCGGCGCCGGGCCGGCGCCGCGTTCAGAAGCGTTCGTCGTCGCGCAGGTAGCGCCACTGGCCCAGCGGCAGGTCGCCCAGGGCCACGCGGCCGATGCGCACGCGTTTCAGGCCCACCACCTTCAGCCCGACCAGTTCGCACATGCGGCGGATCTGGCGTTTCTTGCCCTCGCGCAGCACGAAGCGCAACTGGTCGTGGTTCTGCCAGCGCACCTGGGCCGGCTTGAGCGCCTTGCCGTCCAGCGACAGGCCGTGGTTCAGCAGCGCGAGACCGTTCTCGGACAGTTCGCCCTGCACCCGCACCAGGTATTCCTTGTCGATGCTGGAATCTTCGCCGATCAGCAGCTTGGCCACGCGGCCGTCCTGCGTGAGCACCAGGAGCCCCTGCGAATCGATGTCCAGCCGCCCGGCCACGGCCAGGCCGTCCAGGTGGCCGCGCTCGAAGCGCTGCGGGCTGCGGTCGCCGGCAAAGCGCGAACGCGCGTCGATCAGCGCCACCGCGGGCGTGTAGCCCTTTTCGGCCTGCCCCGAGACGTAGCCCACCGGCTTGTTGATGAGGATGGTGACGCGCGACGTCTGGCGCGCCTGCGCGGCGCGTTCCAGCGTAATGACCTGGTGCGGGAAGGCGCGCGCGCCCAGCTCGGACACCACCTCGCCGTCGACCCGCACCCAGCCGCGCTCGATATAGCTGTCGGCCTCGCGGCGCGAACAGAGTCCACGCTCGGACATGAGCTTGGAGATTCGTACTTTTTCCATGGCCGGTATTGTATGCGCAGGCCCCGCCCGCGCCGCCGCCCTGCGGCCGCCGGCGCCCCTGCGGCAATCGGCCACAGGCCGCGACGGCCAGGCCGCGCGCCGGCCTTGGCATAATACGCAGCCATGATGACCTCAGCAGCAGCACATCGCCCTCCCCTGGCCGCCGGCTGGCTGGCCAGCGCCCCGCCCGTCCTGACCCTTGCCCAGCGCCATTGGCTGTTCCGTCCCGGCGCCCTGACCGCCGGCCTGCGCCAGGTCGGCCAGGTGCGCCTGCGGGTGCTGGCCGAGTACGCGGACGGCGCGCCCGCCGACGAAGCGCACGCCATGCGCATCGCGCCCGGCGCGCCCGTCTGGGTGCGCGAGGTGCTGATGTCGGTGGACGGCATCGACAGCGTGCCGGCGCGCAGCCTGACGCCGCTGCGCGCCTCGCACGGCGCCTGGCAGGGCATGCGGCGGCTGCTGACGCGGCCGTTGGCGGACATGCTGTATCACGACAGCACCGTGATCCGCTCGCCGTTCGCGTGCCGCCGGCTGGCCTGGCCGGTGCCGTTTCACGCCACCGCCGCTGGCGCGCTGGCCGCCAATGGCCGCCCGCGCGACGCCGAGCGGGTCTGGGCGCGACGCTCGGTGTTCTGGCGCCAGGGCCAGCCGCTGCTGGTGGCGGAATGCTTCCTGCCGGATTTCTGGCGCCTGGTGGCCGGGCGCGCGGCGCCGCCGCTGGTGCCGCACCAGCGCACGCCGCGCTAGCCGCGAGGCGCCGCCGGGCGCCGCGCCGCACGCCTCCGCCCAGCACACCCCCGCCTCGTTCCCGCCGCGCAGGCGCTTACGCATGCGCGGGGCGCGGCCGGGTGTCCACCGCCAGGCAGAGCAGGCCCGTCAGCAGCGCCAGCCCCACATGGCCGATATACAGCGGATCGAAGTCCGCGTGGCTCAGCGCCCCCTTGCCCAGCAACAGCACCGTCAACGCCACCCCCAGCACCGCGCCGATCTGGCGCGTGGCCTGGTTGACCGCGCTGCCGACCGCGTAGTGCTGCGGCGGCAGGCGGTTGACGGCGGCGCCGGCCAGCGACGGCAGCACCAGGCCCACGCCCAGCCCGCTCAGGATCAAGCCGGGCAGCCAATGCGCCAGGTAGGCGGGCTCGGCGCCCGGCACCAGCAGGAACCACAGTCCGCTGGCGGCGTACACCAGCGAGCCGCCCACCAGGAACGGGCGATGGCCCAGGCGCGCCGCCAGCTTGCCGGTGATGATCGCGGTGGGCATCACCAGCAGCGGGCCCGGCGTCACGGCCAGGCCCGCGCGCGGCAGACTGTAGTGCCAGACGCCGGTCATGTAGAAGAAGAAGGCGAAGAACATCATCGCGAAGGCGATGCCGAAGCTGAGCGTGGCCAGGTTCACGTAGCGATAGGTGCGATGCTTGAACAGCGCCAGATCGACCAGCGGATGCGGCGTGCTGCGGGCCCAGCCCACGAAGGCCGCCAGCGACACCAGCCCCATCGCCGCCACCATCCACAGCTCGCCACGGCTCCAGTGCGGGGATTCCGACTGCACGATGGCCAGCGCCACCGCGCCGACGCCCACCATCAGCAGCGCCATGCCGACGCCGTCGACGCGCCGCCGCGCTTCGGGCCGCACCGATTCCTTGAGGCGGCTGGCGCCGAACCAGAGCGACAACGCGCCCAACGGCAGGTTGATGTAGAAGGCCCACGGCCAGCCGGCGGCATCGACCACGAACGCGCCCAGGCTGGGACCGACCGCCGCCGCCAGCGCGGCCACCGCGCCCCACAGGCTCACCGCCACCGAGCGCTGCGAGGCCGGGAAGGCGGCAAGCACGATGGACAGCGAGGCCGGCGTCAGCAGCGCCGCGCCGACCGCCTGCGCCACGCGCGCCGCTATCAGCCAACCGACGCTGCCCGCCAGGCCGCAGGCAGCCGAGGCCGCCAGGAACAGCAGCACCCCGACCATGAACATGCGCTTGCGTCCATGCGTGTCGGCCAGCCCGCCGGACGGGATCAGCATGGCGGCGTAGACCACTGTGTAGGCGTTCAGCACCCAGGACATGTCGGCGGCCGAGGCCTGCGGAAAGCCGGCGCGCATGGCGCCGAACGCGGCGTAGAGCATGGTCGCGTCCAGGGAAACCAGGAACACGGCCACGCTGGCGATCCAGAAGATCGGCCAGGGAGATTGGGCCGCGAGCGGCGCGGCGGCGGCATGGGGAGCCGCGGAGGTGGCATTGGAATGCATGTCGATCGGACTCGGAAATGGCGTCGGAAAGGTCGCGAGGGCGTAGCGTCCGCGGCTCATGCCTGCAGGTAGACGGGCGGCTCGGCCGCGAGGCCCTGCTTGACCCGGCGCGTGGCGTCGTCGGCCAGCACTTCCTCGGCCCCGGCTTCGAGCGCGTCGAAGGCCTGGCGCACCACCGAGTCAGGAGTGCTCTTGGGCGCGTCCAGTCCCCGCGTCAGGTCGGTATCGACAAACCCCATGTGCAGGCCAAGCACCTGCGTGCCCTGCTCGCGCAGTTCGTGGCGCAGGCCGTTGGTCAGGGCCCAGGCGGCCGACTTGCTCATGCCGTACACGCCCAGCATCGGCCGGTTGATCCAACTGGCGATCGACAGCACGTTCAGCAGCGCGCCGCCGCCGTTGGCCGCGAGCACCGGCGCAAAGCCCTGCGCCACGCGCAGCGAGCCCAGCAGATTGGTTTCCAGGTGGCGGCGCGCCGATTCGATGCTGCCTTCGGCCAGGAAGCCGCCCATGGCGGCGATGCCGGCATTGTTGATGACCAGCGTGACGTCCTTGGCCAGCGCGGCCGCGGCGGCCACGTCCTGGTCGCTGGTGACGTCGAGCTGGATGGCCTGCACGCCCGGCAGCGTGACGCTGGCCGGATCGCGCGCGCCGGCGTAGACCTTGCGGGCGCCGCGAGCCAGCGCCTCGCGGGCGAAGGCCAGGCCGATGCCGCGGTTGGCGCCGGTGATGAGGACGGTGGCGTTCTTCAGTTGCATGATGTCTTTCCTTGGGTGCTGCGTTCTGGCGGGGGGCCGGAAACACCGGCCGGTTATATGAATATGACGATCATCATATTCATGGAGTGAAGAAAGGCCGCGCGCGGCGGCCCGGAAAAAGGGGTTCAGTGGGCGGCTTGACGGCCCTCGCTGTCGTACTGGTCCAGGATCGACTGGCGCGCGGCCGCCAGCATGGCCCGGCCCTGCTCGTTGTCGCCGAGCGCGCGGGCCAGTTGCATGGCGCCGACCAGGTTGCTGGTGATCGCCATCGCCGCATGCGGGCCGGCGTCGGCCGGCAGCGCCTGCCGCACCACGCCGACCAGGCCGGACACCCGGCTGGCCGAGATGTCGCGGACCTCGGGCGACTGGCGCGGCATCTCCGAGGCGAGCGCCGAAATCGGGCAACCGCTCTCGCACCCCAGCAGATGCTTCTCGGACAGATAGCTTTCGACCAGGGCCCGCAGCGGGCTGGCGCCTTCGGCGCGGCGCCGCGCCATGCCCTGCGCCATGCGCGCCGCGCCATCCCGGCCGGCGCGTTCCATCGCCGCCACCAGCATGGCATCGCGCGACGGGAAATGCGCGTAGAAGCCGCCGTGCGTGAGCCCGGCCTCTTTCATGACGTCGGCCACGCCGACGCCGGCGTAGCCTTCCCGACGAATGGCGCGCGCGGCCGCTTCCACGATGCGGTCATGGGATATCTCTTTGCGGGAAGCGGGGCCGGCCATGGTCGGGACTCCGAAATATGATGGCCATAATATAAACCTGCCCCGCACACTTTGCACGCTTTTTTTGTTGCGATGCAAGATTGGGCGCGGAACGTTCCCTGGGCGCGGCGGAGAAGCCCCTCAGGGCGCGCTGAAGCTGTCCAGCACCTTGCGGAACGTCCCGGCCGTGCGGTCGAACCCCTCCCGGGCGACGCCCGGGTGATAGGCTCCAGACGAGCACATGAGGGACCAGGTGTAGCCGTCCGCCAACCGCAGCCGCACCAGCGCCACCTGGCGGTCGTCACCCAGGGTGAGGGTCAGCAGGGCCTGGTGCGCCGGCAGCCCGGCCAGGGTCGACACCCCGTTCTCGAGCACATTCACCTGCTGGTCGGAATACATCATGCTCCAGACGACTTCGGGCAGGACGGCATCCTGCTCGCCCAGCGGCTCCGGGGGATCGATGGTGCGCAGCGAGACCGAACACGTCTGGTTGTCGGCCGCGGTGGCGCCAGGCCTGGCGATCATGATCATTTCCTGGCCAGCCTGCGCCGGCCCCTGCGCCAGTTCCCACCCCGCCGGGACCAGCACCTTCTGGCCGCCGGCGAACACGTGCATGCGGTCCGTGGCGGCCGTGGCCGGCTCCCCGGCCGGCGCCGCGACCGCCCGCAGCGAAAATACCACCAGCGGCAATGCCGCCCATGCCAATGTTCGGGTCTTCCTCATCCCTACGCCTCCAGGAAAGGGCCTGGCGGTATCAGCGCCAGACTTCGGGTTCGATGCTGACTTCGCCCTTGTCGGCCGAGAAATACACCACGCCGTCCGAGATATTGGCATTCAACTGCATGGTGCGTTCGGCCAGATTGGCCAGCGCGCGCGTCTGCTCGGACGGCAGGTTGATGACCTTCAGGTTGCGGGTGCGTTCCAGCTTGTTGCGCACGCCGTCCCACCAGATCCTGCTGGCCGAGCCGCCGTAGCAGTAGACGATGACCTGCTCGGCGCGGCCGCAGGCGCGCAGGATGCGGCGCTCTTCGGGCTGCCCGACCTCGATCCACTGGGTGATGGCGCCGGTCAGGTCCTTGACCCACAGGTCCGGCTCGTCGGTGTCGCTCAGCCCCTTGGTGAAGGACAGCTCTTCCTGGGCCTGCAGCGCGTAGGCCACCAGGCGCACCATCATGCGCTCGTCGGTTTCGGAGGGATGGCGGGCGACCGTCAGCGCGTGGCTGCCGTAGTAGTGCCGATCGGTGTCGGCCACGTTGAGGTCGGCCTTGTAGATAGTGGCGCGCAGGGCCATGGCGAGAAAATCCGTTGAATGGGGCGAATGACTGAAGGCCGCCATGATACCGCCTGCGGCGCGGCCGGCCCGCGCGGCCCGCGGCGAGGGCCCGCCGCTTTGCCGGCAGGCGCCCCCGCCACGGCTCAGTACACGCCGACGGAATGACGCGCGACGTAGTGCCCTTCCCCGACCCGCACCAGCGGCTCCACCAGGGGATCGTCGCCCAGCTTGCGCATCGGGCTGGGGATTTCGTCGACCAGCAGCGAGCGCTCGCGGTGGCGGCGCTGCGGATCGGCGATCGGCACCGCCGCCATCAGCTTCTTCGTGTAGGGATGCTGCGGGTTCTCGAAGATGGCGCGGCGCGGGCCGATCTCGACGATCTGGCCCAGGTACATCACCGCGACGCGGTGGCTGACCCGCTCGACCACCGCCATGTCGTGCGAGATGAACAGGAACGACACGCCCAGCTCGCGCTGCAGGTCGAGCAGCAGGTTGACGATCTGCGCCTGGATCGACACGTCCAGGGCCGACACCGATTCGTCGGCGATCACCACCTTGGGGTTCAGCGCCAGGGCGCGCGCGATGCAGATGCGCTGGCGCTGCCCGCCCGAGAACTCGTGCGGATAACGGTCGATCATCTCGGGCACGAGGCCGCACTTGTCCATCAGCCAGCGCACCCGTTCCTCGGCCTTCGCGCCGCTGGCGACGCGGTGGATCAGCAGCGGCTCCATGATGGAGTAGCCGACCGTCATGCGCGGATCGAGCGAGGCGAACGGATCCTGGAAGATGAACTGGATGTGCCGGCGCAGCGTCTGCATGGCGCTGCCGCGCAGCGCGCCGATGTTCTGGCCGTCGAATTCGATCGAGCCGCCGCGGCTCTTGACCAGTTGCAGCAGCGAGCGGCCGGTGGTGGTCTTGCCGCAGCCGGACTCGCCCACCAGGGACAGCGTCTCGCCGGGATACAGGTCGAAGCTGACCTTCTCCACGGCGTGGACGCGCTTTTGCACGCGGCCGAGAATGCCGCCGGTGATGTCGAAGGTGGTGGTCAGGTCGCGCACCTTCAGCACCGGGCCGTTCTCGCGGCGCACGGTGGACGGCGCCGCCATGGCCGGCTCGGCGGGCGCGGCCTGGCGCGCGGCGTCCTCGACCTTGAGCAGCGGGAACGGCGCCGGTTCGTCGGTGCCATGCATGGCGCCCAGGCGCGGCACGGCCGACAGCAAGGCGCGGGTGTAGGCATGTTGCGGCCGCGCGAAGACGTCGTCGGAACCGCCCTCCTCGACCTTGTCGCCGCGATACATCACCAGCACCCGGTCGGCCACTTCGGCCACCACGCCCATGTCGTGGGTGATGAAGATGACGCCCATGTCCATTTCTTCCTGCAACTGGCGGATCAGTTGCAGGATCTGGGCCTGGATGGTGACGTCCAGCGCCGTGGTCGGTTCGTCGGCGATCAGCAGTTGCGGCTTGCAGGACAGCGCCATGGCGATCATGACGCGCTGGCGCATGCCGCCGGACAACTGGTGCGGATAGCGGTCGAGAATGGCGCGGGCTTCCGGGATGCGCACCCGCTCCAGCATGCGCAGCGTTTCGGCGCGCGCCGCGGCCGCGTCCAGCCCCTGGTGCAGTTGCAGGGCCTCGGCGATCTGGTTGCCGGCCGTGAAGCTGGGGTTGAGCGAGGTCATCGGCTCCTGGAAGATCATCGCCACGTCGGCGCCGCGCACGCGCTGCAGCGTGCTGTCGGGCGCATTGACCAGGTCCAGCACGTCGCCGTTGCGCCGGCGCAGCAGCATGCCGCCGTTGACGATGCGGCCGCCGCCGTACTCCACCAGGCGCATCAGCGCCAGCGAGGTGACCGATTTGCCCGAGCCGGACTCGCCCACGATCGCCAGGGTTTCGCCGCGGTCGACGTGGAATGACACGTTGCGCACCGCTTCGACGACGCGCTCGGGGGTTTTGAAGCGCACGGTCAGGTCGTTGACCTGGACGACGCGTTTGGGATCCATGGTTGCCATGATGATTACTTGTCCTGACGGGGATCCAGCGCGTCGCGCAGCCCGTCGCCCAGCAGATTGAAGCCCAGCACCACCAGGAAAATGGCCGATCCGGGGAAGATCGACATCCAGGGCGCCTGGGTCATGAAGTTCTTGGCGGTGTTCAGCATCGAGCCCCAAGACGGATTCGGCGGCTGCAGGCCCAGGCCCAGGAACGACAGGCTGGCCTCGGCGATGATGGCCGTGGCGATGGTGATGGTGGCCTGCACGATCAGCGGCGGCATGACGTTCGGGAACACGTGGCGGCAGATGATGCGCAGGTCCGAGGCGCCCAGCGCGCGGGCGCTCTGCACGTAGTCCTCGCTCTTGACGGCCAGCACCTGCCCGCGCGTGAGCCGGATGAACTTGGGCGCGGCCGACACGCCGATGGCGATCATGGCGTTGGTCAGGCTCGGGCCGAGGAAGGCGGCCAGCGCGATGGCCAGGATCAGGAACGGGATCGCCAGCAGCGCCTCGGTGGCGCGCGAGATGCAGCTATCGGTCCAGCCGCCGAAATAACCGGCGGCCAGGCCGAACGGCACGCCCACCACCAGCGCGATCAGCACCGACACCAGGCCGGCCATGAGCGAGGCGCGCGCGCCATAAACCATGCGGCTGAAGATATCGCGGCCGAGCTCGTCGGTGCCCAGCCAGTAGGACGCCGACGGCGCCTTGCGGATGGTGGTGAAGCTGGTCTGGAACGGGTCGTGATTGGCGATCAGCGGCGCCAGCAGCGCCAGCAGCACGAAGAACAGCACGATCCCCAGGCCCAGCATGGCGACGTGATTGCGTTTGAACTTGCCCCAGGCGCGGTTGCGGCTGCGGGGCGGCGTGACGGCAGCGGCCGTTGCGGGAATGGCGCTCATGCGTGCCTCAGGCGGGGATTGACCAGGATGTAGAGGATGTCGGCCAGCAGGTTCATCAGGATGAAACCCACCGCGACGCAGAGCACCACGCCCTGCACCACCGCGTAGTCGCGCGTGAAGACCGCGTCGACCACCAGCTTGCCGAAGCCCGGAATGGTGAAGACCTGTTCGGTCAGCACCGCGCCCGCCAGCAATTCGCCGAACAACAGCGTCACCAGGGTGACGATCGGCATCAGCGCATTGCGCAGCGCGTGCCGCAGCACCACGCGGCGCGGCGATACGCCCTTGGCGCGGGCGGTGCGCACGTAATCGGCCGACAGCGCCTCGAGCATGGCCGACCGGGTGTGGCGCATGAGATAGGCGGCAATCGCGGTGGACAGCACCAGCGACGGCATCAGCATGGTCTTGATCGACAGCCAGAAGTCCTCGGCCGGCGACACGTAGCCCGAGGCCGGCAGCAGCTTCCATTGCACCGACACCACCATGATGAGGATGATGCCGAGCCAGAAATTGGGAATCGACATGCCTGACAGCGCGGCGATGTTGGCCCCCATCTCGACCGGCCTGCCCTTGCGCACGGCGGCCACGATGCCCATGGGGATGCCCACCAGCAGCGCGAAGAACATGGCCATCGCCGCCAGTTGCAGGGTCACCGGCAGCTTCTGGGCGATCAGCGTGGTCACCGGCACGTCGGTGCGCAGCGACTTGCCCAGGTCGCCTTGCAGCACCTGCCCGGCCCAGGCGGCGTACTGCATCGGCAGCGGATCGTTGAGACGGTATTTGTCGCGCAGATAATCCAGCACGGCGGGATCGCGCTCTTCGCCGGCCAGGGTCAGCACCGGATCGCCGGGCAGGATTTTCTGCAGCATGAAGACGATCATCGACACCAGTATCAGGGTCGGTATCGCGACGATCATGCGGCGCAAGATGAGTTTAAGCATGGGGAAAAACCGTAGAAAACAAAAGGCCACGCGCGCGTGGCCGGCGGGCGCGGCGGCGAACCGCCGCGCACCGGTTTACTTCTGGGCGAACGTCACGCCCTTCAGGCGGATCATGCCGTCCGGGTAAGGCACGAAGCCCTTGACCTTCTTGGCCAGCGCGAACGGCCACGGCTGGTAGTAGTTGTACACGCCGGGCAGTTCGTCCTGGATGATCGTCTGCGCCTGGTCGTAGATGGCGCGGCGCTTGGTTTCATCCGGCACCGTGCGGGCCTCGTTGAGCAGCTTGTCGACTTCCGGGTTGCAATAGTGGCCGTCGTTGAGCGCGCCCTTGCAGGTCACGAAGCTATGGATGTTGCCGTCCGGATCGACCCGTCCCGACCAGCCCAGCATCACCACCTGGAAGTTGCCGCCGGCCGATTCCTTCTGCAGGGCGGCGTACTCGGTGGGCCGCAGCGACAGGTCGAAGCCGGCCTCGGAAGCCATGGCCTGCACCATCTCGGCCACCGACGAGGTGGTGGTGTTGTTGCCGAACATGACCTCGGCCTTGACGCGGTCGAAGCCGGCCTGCTTGAGCAGCGCGCGGGCCTTGGCCACGTCGCGCTTGGTCACGGGGAACTTGTCGCTGTGGTAGGGGCTGGCGGGCGGGAACGGCTGCTGCGCCGGTTCGAAGATGCCGCCGCCGGCCACTTCGTTGATGGCGTTGCGGTCGATGGCGAGCTGGAACGCCTGGCGCACCAGCTTGTTCTTGAACGGATTGTCCTCGGCGCGCTTGCCGTTGGCGACGTTGAACATGAACTGCTGGAAGCCCAGGCCGGCCACCGGCGCGAAGGTCAGGCTGGCATCGTTCTTGACCTGCGGCGCGTCGGACGGGTTCAGGCGCTCGAGCAGGTCCAGGTCGCCGGCGCGCAGGTTCGACAGGCGCACGGTGGTATCGGGGATCGGCAGGAAGGTGATGCGCTTGAAGGCGTAGTCCTTGGCGTCGTAGTACTGGTCGAATTTCTCCAGCACGACGCGGTCGTTCTGGATGCGCTCGACGAACTTGTACGGACCCGAGCAGATCGGCTTGCGGCCGACCGCGGCCACGTCGGCGTCGGCGAACGACTTGGGCGACAGCATCATGCCGGCGCGGTCGGACAGTTGCGCCAGCAGCGTGGCGTCGGGCTGCTTGAGGGTCAGCACCAGGGTGCTGGCGTCGGGCGCCTCGACTTTCTCGACCGAGGCCAGCTCGCCCTTGCGCAGGCTGTCGGGCAGCGTCATGGCGCGTTCCAGGTTGGCCTTGGCGGCGGCGGCGTCGAACTTGCTGCCGTCATGGAACAGCGCGTCTTCGCGCAGCTTGAAGGTAAGCACCTTGTTGTCCGGGCTGAACGACCACGAGGTGGCCAGTTGCGGCACGAAGTGCAGCTTGGGATCGATGTCCACCAGCTTGTCGCACAGCGAGGTGAAGACGATGCGGCCGACGTAGGTGCGGGCGCGGTGCGGGTCCAGCACGTCCGGATCTTCCTGCAGGCCGATGCGGATGTTCTGCGCGCAGGCGGCGCCGGCGGCCAGCGCCAGCACGCTGGCGCCGAAGGTCATGGTCAAGCGTTTCATTGTGTTTATTCCCCTTGTGGCTGCAATGCCTGGCTGCGATGCCAGGCGGCAAGGCGCGTATCAGAAGCCCACGGCCTGGCCGTCGCGGCGGCTGTCGCTGGCGGCGACGTAGCCAAGCTCGTTGTCGCTTTCGGACATGCGCCAGATGAATTGGCCGGCGCCGAAGTCCATGTACGGATCGTCCACGGATTTCAAAGCATGCCCGAGGTCTTTCAGGCCCGCAATAGTGGAAGCCTTCATATTGGTCTCGATATCCAGCGTGAAATCGCGGTTGACCTTCCAGCGCGGCGCGCAGCAGGCGGCCTGCGGGTTCTGGTGGTAGTCGACCATGCGGATCACGGTCTGCAGGTGGCCCTGCGGCTGCATGTCGCCGCCCATCACGCCGAAGCTCATGACCGGCTTGCCGCCGCGCGTCAGGAAACCCGGGATGATTGTGTGGAACGGCCGCTTGCCGCCCTCGACCACGTTGGCCGACTTGGGATCCATCGAGAAGCCGACGCCGCGGTTCTGCAGGCTGATGCCCGTGCCCGGCACCACCACGCCCGAGCCGAAACCCATGTAGTTGGACTGGATGAACGAGATCATCATGCCGTTCTCGTCGGCGGCGGTCAGGTAGACGGTGCCGCCGGCGGCCGGGCGGCCCGCGCCGAAATGGGTGGCGCCGTCCAGGCGGATCAGCTTGGCGCGGCTGCCCAGGTAGTCGTCCGACAGCATCTGCTCGGGCGTGACTTCCATCGAGCGCGGGTCGGCCACGTACTTGTAGAGGTCGGCGAAGGCCAGCTTCATGGCCTCGATCTGCAGGTGCTGCGACTGCACCGAGTCGACCGGCATGTCGGCAATGTTGAAGCGTTCGACGATGCCCAGGGCGATCAAGGCGGCGATGCCCTGTCCGTTCGGCGGGATCTCATGCAGCTCGTAGCCGCGGTAGGAACGGGAGATCGGCTTGACCCATTCCGGGCGGTAGGCGCGCAGGTCTTCCAGCGTCATGGCGGCGCCGCATTCCTGGCTGAAGGCGGCGATGCGCTCGGCCAGCTCGCCTTCGTAGAAATCGCGGCCCTTGGAGGCGGCGATGCGGCGCAGCGTGTTGGCCGCGTCCGGAAAGCGGAAGTGCTCGCCGACCTTGGGCGCGCGGCCCTCGGGCATGAAGGCCTGGGCGTAGCCCGGCTGGTTGCTCAGTTCATTGGCGGCGGCGGCCCACTTGTGCGCCACCACCGGCGGCACGGCATAGCCACGCTCGGCGATCTCGATGGCCGGTTCGAACAGTTGCTCGAACGGCAGCTTGCCGAGCTTTTCGTGCAGCGCGGACCAGCCGGCCACCACGCCCGGCACCGTGACCGCGTCCCAGCCGCGCTTGGGCTGGATCGCCAGGCCGTCGGCGCCGACGCCGTACTTGCGCTTGAAGTATTCGACATTCCACGCGGCGGGGGCCACGCCCGAGGAATTCAGGCCATGCAGTTCCTTGCCGTCCCAGACGATGGCAAAGCAGTCGCCCCCCAGGCCGCAGGAGACCGGCTCGACCAGCACGATGGTGGCGGCGGCGGCGATGGCGGCGTCGACCGCGTTGCCGCCCTTGAGCAGCATGCGCAGGCCAGCCTGGGCCGCCAGGGGGTGCGACGTGGACACCACGTTACGCGCGAACAGCGGGATACGGATGGAGGGATACGGGTTGACCCAGTCGAAGGATTTCATGGCGCCTGTCTCATAGAGGTAAGCAGGCGAAGGTACTCCCGTGATCTAATTAAATCAATTTGATTTTTTGTTCAGTAATAAAAGAAATTTTTGTGAATTGACCCCATGAGCACCATCCGTTTCCTGCGCACCTTTCTGGCCGTCGCCCACCATGGATCCTTCTCCGAAGCGGCCGAGCAGGTGGCCCTCACGCAGGCTGCCGTCAGCTTCCAGATGCGCTCGCTGGAGGCCGAACTGGGGCGCGAGCTGTTCGACCGCAGCGGCCGGCTGGCCATCCTGAATGCGGCGGGCCGGGAATTGCTGCCGGAAATCAAGCACTTGCTGGATTTATACGACCGCATGCGGCTGCCGCGCACCGTGCCGGGCGAACTGGCGGGGTCGGTCTCGGTGGGCAGCATCGTCTCCTGCATGGGCACGCTGTCCAAGGTGGTGTCGGGCATGAAGAAGTCGCACCCGAGGCTGGACGTGCGCATCCTGTCGGGCAAGGCCAGCGAACTGGCCGGCAAGGTCGAGGACGGCGAACTGGACGCGGCCTTCCTGGTGGAGGCCGGCCGCAAGATGGCCAGCACCCGCTGGACCCCGCTGTATGAAGAACCGCTGGTGGTGATCGCCCCGCCCTCGGCCGCCGGCCACGACGCGCGCCAGGTGCTGGCGGGCAACCCCTTCCTGCGCTTTGATCGCACCCAGCGCACCGGGCTGCAGATCGACCGCCTGCTGCGGCGCCTGGCGGTGCCGCTGGACGAATTCCTGGAACTGAACGCGATCGAGACTCTGATCGAACTGGTGCGCCAGGAGGTCGGGGTGACGCTGCTGCCGCTCATCAACGGCTCGAATTGGCGCGACAGCCCGCAGTTGCGCATCCTGCCGTTGCCCGACGACCTGGGGCCGTCGGCCCGCGCCATCGGCATGCTGGAGCGGCGCGAGCATGCCCGCCAGGGCATCACCACGGCCATCTGCGAGGCATGCGCCGCCGCATTCCGGGCGCGCGAGCCGCAGGCCATCCCGTAACCGGCGCGCCGCACGCAAGCACGCCCCGCCTCGCGCCCCGGGCGGGAGCGAGGCGCGGCATTGCGCCCGGCGCGGCCGCTGCCGGCCCGCCGCGGGGGGGCGCGCTTACAGGCCCATCGCCGGATCGGTGACCGACGGCTTGCCCGTCTCCACCCGGCCGGCGAAGCGGCGGAGATAGGCCGGATCCTCGTTCAGGCGCGCGGTGAAGTCGAACCAGGCGCCGCTCGCCTTGAGCGACCACGACTGCTCGACCTGGCTGCCCGCCGGCACCGTCAACGTCCACTTCTCGTTGTTGGTGTAGTAGGCATTGGGCGTGATGACGAAGGTGCAGGCCTTCTTGCCGTTGTTGATGAAGCTGGTATAGACGTCGCCGTTGGCGATGTCGTAGCAGACACGGATTTCCGCGTCCAACTGCTCGGTGCGGGCCAGCGCCAGGTCGCCGGCGAAATGGCGCAGGTAGCCGTTCGGGCCCATCACCCACAGGTCGTACTTGCCGCCGTCCGCGGCGGCGTCCCAGCTACCTTCCAATTGCTTGCCCGGCTCGACCGCGTAGCGGCGCGGCAGCCGATCCAGGTGCAGGCGGTCATAGACGTGGAACACCGCGGCCGCGCTGCCGGTGTTGGCGAACACCAGCCACATGGCGCTGGTGCCGGGCTGGGCGCGGCCGCTGGTGTGCAGTTCGTAGGGCAGCGCGCGCGAATAGCGCACGCCGGTTTCCTGCTTAGGCTTGACCTGGGTACTGGTGTCCGGCAGCGGCACCTGCGCCAGGGCCTGCTGATCGGCGCGGGTCTGGTCGGCCTGGGCCTTGGTCAGCAGCGTCAGGTCGGGCAGTTGCTCATTGTTGGGCGTGGCGAAGTTGAAGGCCGAGGTCAGGTCGCCCAGCACCGCGCGGCGGTAGGCGCTGATGTTCTTTTCGGCCACGCCGAAACGCGCCTCCAGGAAACGCAGCACCGAGGTATGGTCGAAGGCCTGCGAGTTGACCCAGCCGCCGCGGCTCCAGGGCGAGACGACGTACATCGGCACGCGCGGACCGGGACCGTACACTCGGTTGTCGGCCGCGTCCTGCAGCGACGGTTTGACGTGGCGCTCCAGGTCGGTGTTGATGGTCGAGGCGCCCGCCATCGAACCGTCCGGATTGAGCGACGGCGCGGCCGGCGACGGCACATGGTCGAAGAAGCCGTCGTTCTCGTCGAAGTTGACCAGCAGCACGGTCTTGCTCCAGACGTCCGGATTGGCCGTCAGGGCGTTGAGCGTCTCCTGGATGTACCAGGCGCCCTGCACCGGGCTCGACGGGCCGGGGTGCTCGGAATAGGCCGCGGGCGCCACGATCCACGACACCTGCGGCAGCGCGCCGTTGGCCACGTCGTCGCGCAACGCCTGCAGGAAGCCGCCATCGGGCATGGTGTTGGCCGTGCCTTTGTACAACGGGTTGGCGGCCTCGGATGCCGGCGTCCAGGCCGGCGGATTGGGGTCGACATTGGGATCATTGCCGGCCAGCTCATAGGCCTTGCGGAACTGGCGGAAGCCGGCCAACGGATTGTCGGTGAAATTGTCCGGCAGGTTCTGGTAGACCTTCCAGCTCACGCCCGCTTCCTGCAGGCGCTCGGGATACGTCTTCCAGGTCCAGCCGATCGTCGACGGGCCCAGGTCGTCCCATTGGTTGCGGGTCGAGGGGCCGTTGCCCTGCGCCAGCGGATCGTTGGTTCCGGTCCAATGGAACAGGCGATTGGTGTTGGTGCCGCCGTGCGAGGAACAGTGGTACGCGTCGCACAGCGTGAAGGCCTCGGCCAACGCATACTGGAACGCCAGTTCCTGTCGCGTGTAGTAGCCCATCGACTGGTTCTGCTTGTAGCGCGGCCATTGGTACAGGCGGCCGCCGTCCCAGGCGTTCTGGGCGTCGAGATAGTCGTGCGGGGTGCCTGACACGCGCTGGGCGTTGCCTTTGGTGCTGTCCAGGTGATACGGCAGCACTACGCGGGTGCCGTTGGTCTGTTCCCAGACCGAGCGGTTCTGGGGCAGCGGCACCGTGATGCGGTCGCCGAAGCCGCGCACGCCCTTGAACGAGCCGAAGTACATGTCGAACGAGCGGTTCTCCTGCATCAGGATGACCACGTGCTCGACGTCATTGATCGTGCCGGTGCGGTTGTTGGCGGGAATGGCGAGCGCCCGGCGGATGGCCGGCGGGAACATCGACAAGGCGGTCAGGCCGGCGCCGGAAGCGGCGGCGTTGCGCAGGAAGCGGCGCTTGCCGGCGTGGATCGGTTCTTTATGGGACGTCACGGATGCGTTTCCTTGAATGCTGAAAAATGGCGCGGCGTCAGGGCGCGCAACGCAGGAGGGGCTTGGCGGGCTGGGTCGGCGTGTCGGGCTGGCTGCCGGTGTCGTCGTCCTTGTCGCCGCCGCAGGCGGTCAAGGTGGCGGCCAGCATCAGCATGGCGCCCAGGCGCAGGAAGGCGCGCAGGATCGGGGAAGCGGTATTCATGTCGTGTCTATCCTCGGGACATCAGGGGAACAATTCGGAAACCGATTTGCCGGACATGGCCAGCGACTTGACCTCGGTTTCGGTCAGGGCGCGCGACCAGAAGGCCAGGTCGTCGAAATACATGGTGTAGGGGCCCTTGGTGCCGGCGCAGCACACGCCGTAGGTCCCCTTGCCGTCTTCGTTCAGGCCCAGGTGCGGGCCGAACACCCCGGCGATCTGGGCGAAGTTGACGGCGCCGGTGGAAATCGAGCGGCTGAACCAGCCCATTTCCGTGTCGTAGACATAGGCGGCCATGGTCTTGGCGGTCTTGTCGATGACCATCGCCACGTAGACCGGTTTGTTGGCCGTGAACTTCACGCCGTTGATGTCGACGCGGCTGCCGCCGGCCAGGTTGAAGCGCAGCTCGGGGCCAGCCCACTGGGCGATGGTGATGCCGGGGTTGCCGCCGGAGTTGTAGTCCTTGTTGCCCAGGATGGAGCGGTCGTTGGCGGTGCCATCGGACTGGTACCAGAAGCCGATGGTGAACGCCTGGACGCTGTCGAGCAGGCCCGCCGGATAGTCCAGCTTGAAGGCGCCGGTCGGATCGCCCGAGCGCTGGTTCTGGAACATCTTGCCGAACACCCCGCGGTCGCTGAACGCCGGCGCCTGGACGCCGTCGTAGGGAGTGATGGCGCCGCCGCCGGCGGCCTTGTCGGTCAGGTTGCCCTCGAACGGGAACAGCATCGCCAGGCCGGTGCGCAGCGACGGCAGCAACGGCACCGGCGCCGTGTAGACCACGGTGGCGCGCACCGCCGTCACAGCGTTGCCAACCGAGATGGCGTAGTTCAGTTCATGCAGCCCTTCGGTGGTGAAGGTGAAGCCCGTATCGGCGTAGTCGGTGGCGGTGCCCGGCAGGCGCGCGATTTCCGTGCCGTCGCGGGTGATCACGATCTCGCCGGTGGGCGTGCCGACGCGCGTCCAGTTCAGCGCCACGCTCTTGTTGTCCATTGACGTGCGGCTGGTCGCGCGGCGCAGCGCCACCGGCTCGAACAGCGAGGCGCCCGCCAGGTCGTACTGGCCGGCCGCGGGCGACGCGCCCAGGTGCGCCAGGATGGTCGGCGCGGCGTCGGCGCCGCTGGGCAGACCGTACCAGGCGATATTCCAGGCGCCGTCGAACGAGGCGTCGTCGGCGCTGCCGCCCAGCATCTGCGGGCGGTTCATGGCCAGCAGCGTGGTCTTGTTAAGCGACAGCGGCAGGCCGTCGCTGCCGCCGGTGCGATCCAGGCCATGGCTGGAGGCCACCACCACGAGCCAGTTCTCGTCCGGATGGGTATTGCGGCGATCGGCCACCTGCGCCAGCAGCGCGCCGATGGCGGCGTCGGTCTGGCGCAGGATCGCCTGGTAGCCGGCGCCGAAACCGCCGCTCGCGGCGGCGCGCTCGGCCGCGCCGAACTGCGCCAGCACCACGTCATACCCTTCGGTGATGCGGTCGCGCGCCTGGCTGGCGACGCAATCGTCGACGCCGCCGCAGTCCGTCAGGCTCTGCAGGAAACCCGCGTCGCGGTCATTGCCCGTCAGGCTGGCCAGCAGCGACGAGTTGAATGCCGCCGCGGTGCGCGCGGCGGGCTTGGCCGTCCGCACGCGCTGGAACAGCGTCGGGGTCTTGGGCGCCTGGCCCAGCGCGTTGCTGCGCACGCCATGCTGGTCCGCCCACTGGCCGGTCAGCAGCGTGGCCCAGCCGGGCGCCGACAGCGTCGGCTGTTGCGTGACCGCGCCGGTGACGCCGCCGGTCCACGACCGGGTCGCCGTCAATTGCGCCAGGTTGGGCAGGGATTTGTCCGCCGCGCCCTGGCGATAGGCGTCATAGGTCAGGCCGTCCACGCCGATGAACAACACCTTGGCGGCCGAGCCGCCGCCCGCCTGCGCGGCCGGCGCCGGCGTGTCGTCGTCGCTCTTGTCGCCGCCGCAACCGGCCAACGCGCCCAGGGTCGCCAACGCGACGCCCCAGCGCTTCCAATTCGATACCTGCATGTCTTTCCCTTTCCAAACCCGCTTTGTGAGTGGCCCACATAGTGGCGTCGCAAGGTGAACGACCGATGAAGCAAAGAAAGGAATCGTTGATCGACGGATCAGCTTTTTTTCCCAGTGCGATACAGACGGCAACAAAGCCAGGGGACCAGCCAGCCGGTCCCCTGCAGGCGGCCCACGCGCTTTCGCGGACTTGTCACGATCGGCTGTTAGAGTCGGGCGCATCGTGGCGCTTGCGCGCCAATCCTCTTTCCGCCGTTTCATTGATGCCTTTGTCCCTGCGCCTGTCCCCGCCCGCGGCTCCCGCCGTCTGCCGTGTCGTTGCCATGCTGGCATTGGCCGCCGGGCTGGGTGCCTGGGGCGCGGTGCTGCTCGCGCCCAAGCCCCCCGCCCTGCCCGCCGCCGTATCCGCGCCGCCCCCGCGCGCCGCCGACAACATGCCGGTGGCGCTGTGGTTCGGCCGCGATGAAGTGCTGCGCACGCAGATCAGCGTGCTCGGCGTGATCGCCGCCGGCGCCGACGGCGCCGCGGTGTTCAGCGTCGACGGCGGCCCGCCCGCGGCCTGGCGCGTCGGCGACGAAGTCGCGCCGGGCATCGTGCTCAAGGAGGTCGGCGCCGACGCCGTCACGGTCGAGCAAGGCGGCCGGCCCAGCCGGCTGGCCGCGCCCGCCTCGCCGGCGCCGGAAGGCGGCATCACCCGCGCCGCCAAGTGATCCCCGCGCCTCATATTGCTGTCATATTTCATGTCCACAATCGCACGCTTCTCACTGAAATACCGGAGTCGTGAAGTGCGACAGTCATCGCGCGGGCTCGCCCGCCAGCAAGGTTTCACCCTGATCGAGATCATGGTGGTCATCGTGATCATGGGGATTCTTGCCGCACTGATCGTGCCGCGCGTGCTGGACCGTCCCGACCAGGCCCGCCAGGTTGCGGCGCGCCAGGACATCGCCGGCATCATGCAGGCGCTCAAGCTGTACCGACTGGACAACGGGCGCTATCCCACCACCGCCCAGGGCCTGCGCGCGCTGGCGGAAAAGCCGGAAGGCGCCTCCAACTGGCGTGGTTACCTGGACAAGCTGCCCAATGACCCCTGGGGCCATCCGTACCAATACCTGAATCCCGGCGTCAAAGGCGACATCGATGTGTTCTCGTTCGGCGCCGACAACAAGCCCGGCGGGGAAGGCGGCGATGCCGACATCGGTTCGTGGGAACTCTGAGCGCGGTTTCACGCTAGTCGAAGTCCTGGTGGTGCTGGTGATCGTCGCCATCGCCGCCAGCATGGTGAGCCTGTCCATCGGCAAGCGCGCCGACCCGTTGCGCGACGACGCGCAGCGCCTGGTCGACGCCTTCACGGTGGCCGAAGGCGAAGCCCGCAGCGATGGCCGATCGATACGCTGGCAGCCCGCCAGCGGCGGCTGGTCGTTCGAGCGCCAGGGCCGCTCCAATGCCCCCTCCGCCCAGGACGACACGCCCTTGCCCGTCGACACGCTTGAGCGCGACGAGGCCCTGCGCCCGCAGGCCTGGCTGGCGCGCCAGGTGCGGTTGCGGCTGTCGCCCGACCGTCCGCTGGTCTTCAACACCGAATGGGTGGCCGACCCGTTCAGCGTGCAACTGCGCGCGGGCGATTCGCTCGTGACGGTGACGCGCGACGCCGCCGGACGCTATGAGATCCGCTGAATTTATTCCCATCCGCCCCCCGCGGCGCCGACGCCAGCGTGGCTTCACCCTGATCGAGGTGCTGGTGGCGCTGGCCATCATCGCCTTGGCGATGGGCGCGGCCTTGCGCGCCACCGGCGTCATGGCCGCCAACAACCGCGCGCTGCAGGACAAGACGCTGGCGCTGCTGGCCGCGCAGAACGCGCTGACCCAACTGCGGCTGGAGCAGACCCTGCCGCGCGCCGGTTCGCAGACCGTTCCCTGTCCGCAAGGCGGCCTGGCGCTGCAATGCGAACTGGTGTTCACCAATTCCCTGAACCGCAGCTTCCGCCAGGTGTCGGTCAAGGTCCGCGACGCGGGCAATGGCGCGGCCCTGCTGCAACTGGACGGCCTGCTGTCGAGCTTGCGATGACCGCCTGCCGCTGCCGCGCCCGCGCCCAGGCGGGCTTCACCCTGATCGAAGTGCTGGTGGCACTGGCGCTGATGGCGCTCGTCAGCCTGATGGCCTGGCGCGGCCTGGACAGCGTCTCCAGCGCGCGCGACTGGATCGCGCAGCAGGCCGACGACACCGACGCCATCGTGCGCACGCTCGGCCAGATGGGACGCGATGTCGAACTGGCCTACAACGGCCCGTCGTTCGCCGCGCCGGGCATCGACGCGCACGTCTTCACGACGGGCGTGCGCCTGTTGCGCGACGCCGCCGGCGCGCAGCGCCTGGAGATCCTGCGTCCCGCCGCGGATGGCGACGGCCGCTGGCAACGGGTGCAATGGTCGGTGCGCAAGGACGGTCTGTGGCGCGCCAGCGGCCCGCCGGCCGAACAGGGACCGCTGCCGCCCGTCGGCAATGGCGCGCTGCTGCTGCCCGGCGTGCGCGCGCTGACGCTGCGCGGCTGGGTGCCGGGCGCGGGCTGGATGGACACCCGCGCGCCATTTTCCGCCACGCCCAGCGGCATCGAGATCACGCTCGACCGGGGCCCGGCTGGCGACGCGCGGCGCTACAGCCGCATCCTGGAGCTGCCATGAAAACGCCCCCGCCGCGCGAACGCGGCGCCGCCGTCGTCAGCGCGCTGATCATCGTCGCCATTGTCGCGGCGCTGACCACCAGTCTGTTCCAGCGCCAGACCGCCAGCACGCGCCGCATCGAGAACGAAATGGCGCGGGTGCAGGCGCGCATGCTGCTGGCCGGGGGCATCGACTGGGCCCGCCTGGTGGTGCGCGATCACGGCAAGCGCGAGTCGACCACCCGCGGCGACCAGATCTGGGCCACGCCGGTGCTGGACACCCGCATCGAGCGCCCCGGCGACGACCGCGTGGCGGTGTTCTCGGGCAAGGTGCAGGACGAACAGGGCAAGTACAACCTGACCAACCTGGCCAGCAACGGCGTGCCGCAACCGGAACAGGAGCGGGTGTTGCGGCGCTTGCTGGGCGCTCTGCGCCTGCCCGACACGCTGGCGGGACGCATCATCGAGGTCATCGCCGCCAGCCAGCCGCCGGCGCCGGCCGCGGGCGCGCCCACGCCGGCCCAGGGCGGCCAGGCGCCGGATGCGCGCGCGCCGCTGCCGCGCGGCATCGACGACGTGGCCGCGCTGCTGGGGCTGGAGCCCGCCGCTCGCGGCGAACTGCGGCGCACGATGACGGTGCTGCCCAGCGCCACCAACGTCAACGTCAATACCGCGCCGCCCGAAGTCATCGCCGCGCTGGTGACGGGCCTGTCGCTCAGCCAGGCCCGCGCCATCACCGGCGAACGCGACCGCGGCAACTGGTTCAACAACGCCGGCGACTTCGCCAACCGGCTGGCCGCCACCGGCGTCAAGACGCCCGCGCCCGCCGTCAGCACGACCAGCGGCTGGTTCCTGGCCAGCGGCGCCGTCGTCTACGAACGGGCGCGGGTCTCGATGCAGGCGCTGATACGCAGCGCGCCGCCCGCCGCGCCCGACACCATCTGGACAAGAGAAGCCCCTTGAAGAATTCCTTGCGTATCGCGCTGGCCCCACTCGCCGAACTCGGCCCGGGCTCGCTGCTGCCCTTTGCCTGGTTCGATCGCCGCGGCCGCTGCGCGCGCCAGGGCGAGCTGACGCTGCACGCCCTGGGCCAGGCCTACCCGCAGGCCGCCTGCGAGGCCGTGCTGCACCCGGCCGACGTCATCGCCGCCACCGTCCAGGTGCCGGCGGTGGCCAAGGCCCGCTTCGCCGCCGCGGTGCGCGGCGCGCTGGAGCCGCTGGTGCTGAGCGACCTGGACGACCTGGCGATCGGCCATGGCCCGCGCGACGCCCACGGCAACGTGGCGCTGGCCTGGGCGCCGCGCGAACCGGTGCGTCGTGCGTGGGGCCTGCTGAACGCGCAGGGCTTGCGCGCCCACGCCCTGATCGCGCCGCAGACGCTGGCGCCGGACGACACGACGCCTCTGCGCGATCCGGCCGACCCGCGCTGGCAGGCGCCGTCGCCTTCATGGTCGCTGGCGATGCCCCAACTGGCGCCGGCGCGCGTGTCGCGCTGGCGGCCGGCTTGGCGCTGGAGCGCCGTCGCGGCCGCGGTCTGGATCGGCGGCCTGAACCTGCATGCGGCGCAACTGCGCGGCGAGGCGCAGTCGCTGCGCGACGGCATGCGCCGCCAGGTGCTGGCGGCGTTTCCCGAACTGCCGGTGGTGCTGGACCCCGCGCGCCAGGCGCAGCAAGGCCTGGACGCGCTGCAGACCCGCCGCGGCGGCGCCCACGCCGGCGACTTCCTGCCGCTGGCGCGCGCCGCCGCGCAGGCGCTGCCGTTCGCCGCCGACAACGTCGCCCGCCTGTCCTATGCCGGCCAGGCGCTGACCCTGCAACTGGCCGATGCCGGCGCCCAGGCCCAGCGCGTGGCCGAAACGCCCGCGCTGATCCAGCAGGCAGCCTCCCAGGGCCTGAAGCTGGAACGCGGCGACACCGACAACACCTGGCGCATCACGCGCAGCCAACCATGACGCCCACTGAACGCCTGAACGCCGCCTGCCGCGCCGTCCTCACCCCGCTGGCGCCTGCCGCCGACCGCGCGCGCCAGCGCTACCAGGCCCTGGCGCCGCGCGAACGGCGGCTGGTCAACGGCGCCGGCGCCCTGCTGGGCGCGGTGCTGGTCTTCACCCTGCTGGTCGAACCCGCGCTGGACTCGGTGCGCAAGCTGCGCGAGGAACTGCCGCGCCTGCGCAGCCAGGCCGCCGCCGTGGCGGCCATCACCACGCAGGCGATGTCCCTGCGCGGCAGGGCCGCCGCGCCGGCCGCCGCCCTGCCGGCCGTCGCCGACATCGGCGCCAGCCTCGAACGCGCGGGCCTGCCGGCCGACCACTGGAAGCTGGATCATCCCGGCCAGGGCGACAGCGTCACGCTGGTCGTGACCGAAGTGCCCTCTTCGGCGCTGCTGCGATGGCTCGAGCATGCCGCCGGCGATTGGGGCCTGGCGGTCAGGCAGGTGGAGCTGACCCGCGCCGCCAACGTCAATGGCCGGCCATTGCCCGGCCTGGTCAACGGCAGCATCAAGCTGGCCTTGCCGGCCCCGCAGGCCCGCTCCTGATGCGTCTGCCGCGACGCCCCCGCCTCCTGCCCAGGCGCAGCGGCCTGGCGCTGGCCTGCGCCGCCTGCGCCCTCACGGCCGCGGCCGCCGTGCTGCCGGCGCGCTGGCTGCTGGCCTTTTTGCCCGCCGACGCGCCGGTGGCGCTGGCCGACGCCGCCGGCACCGTCTGGAACGGCAGCGCCTGGCTGGCGCTCGGCCCGCCCGGCGCGCGCCGCATGCTGCCGCAGGCCCTTCACTGGCAGTGGCGCTGGTCATCGCTGACGCTGGAACTGTCGCACCCCTGGCTGCGTGGACCGGTGCGCGCCGGCCTGGGCTGGGACGGCCTGTCGCTGTCGGCGCAATCGCTGCGGTTGCCCGCCACGGTGTTGCCGGCGCTGGGCGCGCCCTGGAACACGCTGGCGCCCGAAGGCACGCTGGAACTCGACTGGCAGACGCTGCGCCTGGGCGGCGCCCTGCCCGACGCGCCCCTGGCCGAACTGCGCTGGCGCGACGCCGCCACCGCCTTGTCACCCGTGGCCCCGGTCGGCACCTACGTACTGCGGGTGCGCGGCAACGGCCGGGCCGGCGCCACGCTGGCGCTCAGCACCGAGAGCGGTCCGCTGGCGGTCACAGGCCAGGGCAGCGTCAATGCCCGCGGCGTGCGTTTTCAGGGCCAGGCGACCTTCGCGGCCGGGACCAGCGAGGCCGAGCGCAGCGCGCTCGACGGCCTGATGTCGACCCTCGGCCGGCGCAGCGACGACGTGGTGGTCTTCGGCACCCGCAAGTAGTTTCAGTGTCACGGCCCTGGCGGACGCCCTCGCCGCGGCGCACCGCTCACTATCAGACCGGCTGACGTTGACGCAAATTTTCATAAACCATAACGTTTTGAATTCTTTGCATCACGACAGATCCGCGTCATCCCATGGGCATGCCATCCCGCCTCACGGTCCCCTCCTGTATCAACTGAACGCGCCGCGGCGCGGACGCGCTGCGTCCGCCGCCCGATCGTTCGCACCAGGAAACCGTTCGCCCGATGCCTCCCGCCATGCCTTCCGTCTTCTCCTCTCGCACGCCGTCCCGTTTCCGGCTAGCCGCCCTGGCGGCGGCCCTGACCACCTCCGGCGCCGCCCAGGCCCAGGCCCCATCGGCCGCCGACAACACCGCCACGCTACCCGCCATCACCGTCATCGACCGCTCCAACCAGGGTTCGATGCGGCCCGGCGCCTTGCGCGACGAACTGGTCAAGACGGAATCCATCAGTGAACGCGCCATCGCCAAGGCCGGCGCCACCAACATCAACGAAGCGCTCGACAAGAATCCCGGCATCGCGGTGCAGGTGGAATGCTCGATCTGCAATGTGCGCAACGTGCTGTTGAACAACCTGCCCGGCCGCTACACCACGATGATGATCGACGGCGTGCCGATCTTCTCCTCGGTATCGTCGGCCTATGGACTGGACAGCGTCAGCGTCTACGGCGTCGAGCGCATCGACGTCGCGCGCGGCGCAGGCGCCAGCCTGATCGCCCCGGAAGCCCTGTCCGGCTCGGTCAACATCGTCACCAAGCGCCCCACCGAGGCCGAGAACCGCGCCCGCGCGCAGATCGGCAGCTACGGTTCGCGCCAGGGCGACGCCTACCTGGCGCGACCGTTCGAGGGCGGCGCCATCACCGCCACGCTCAACTACAACAAGCACGACTCGGTCGACGCCGACCACAACGGCATCTCGGAATACACCGGCTACGACCGCAGGCTGGGCGGCATCGGCTTCTTCCTGGACGACGCGGGCGGCTTCAAGGTCCGCGGGCGGATCGACGTGGTCAACGAAAAGCGCGGCGGCGGCGCGCTGGGCGCCGATTATTCGGCCATCAAGCACAGCACCACGGGCAACCCCTTCAACTGGAGCGGCGGCGTACACGGCTCGCCCGACCGCAACGGCTGGGTCAGGCCGGAAGACGGCACCATCGTTGACTACGACGAGGGCCCGGACGGCGATCGCGGCGGCCGCGGCGGCATGTCCGAGATCATCTTCACGGATCGCGTGCAGTTCATCTCCACCGGTGAAAAGCACTTCGGCGACAGCCTGTTGCGCCTGGCCGTCGGCGCGGCAGAGCACAAGCAGGACAGCTTTTACGAGCTGGCCACCTACATCGCCCGCCAGAAGCAGTATTACGCCGAAGCCAGTTGGCAGACGCCCATCGCCGGCTGGTTGACCACCACCGGCGCCAACTTCCGCTACGAAGACCTGAAAAGCCACGGCAGCATGGAAGACGGCACCGCCGTGCGCGGCGTCGACGACTATGCCTATCGCACGCCCGCGCTGTTCGTGCAGGCCTACCGCGCCTTCCTGGACGACGCGCTGGAAATCAACGGCTCCGTGCGCTATGACCGCCACAACGTCTTCGGCGGCATCACCTCGCCGCGCCTGAACGCGCTCTATCACCACACGGCCGAGCTCTCCAGCCGCTTCAGCATCGGCAAGGGCTTCCGCGCGCCCACCAGCTTCTTCGAGCAGGAGCACGGCATCCTCAACACCATCCGCATCGACCGGCGGATCACCAAGCCAGAGGAGTCCCTGAACGCCAGCTATGCGCTCAACTACGCCGACGACCGGCTGGCGGTGACCGGCTCCTACAACTACAACCGCATCAAGAACTTCGCCATGCTCGACCCGAGCCAGATAGATGCCAACGGCGACCCGATCACGGTGTTCAGCAGCGCGCGGCAATCCGTCATCGTGCAAGGCGTGGACGTGACGCTGTCCTACCTGGTCACGCCCGCCCTGTCGGTCATGGCCGCCGCCGAAGGCTTCAACTACCGCTTCCCGGCGGGCTCGCTGATCTTCGCGCGGCCTTACGCCAAGGCTTACCTCGGCCTGGACTACGACCGCGGCAGCCTCGACCTGAACGCCAAGCTGGTCTGGACCGGCCCCATGAACCTGCGCAAGTTCCACGGCGACGGCTCGGACGGCCCGAACCGTTACAACCTCGACGGCACGCCCAAGCGCGACAAGAGTCCCGGTTTCTTCACGCTCGACCTGCGCGGCGAATACGCCATCAACAAGAACTTCACCTTCTACGCCGGTGTCGACAACGTGTTCGACTACAAGCAGTCGGACAAGGAAAGCCCGCTGTTCGTCGACAGCGCGGGCGATATCGACGTGACGCAGTTGTGGGGGCCAAGCCGCGGGCGCTACCTGTACGCCGGCACCAAGATCAGCTTCTGATGCGCCGCGGGCTGCTGCACGCCTGCCTGGCACTGTGCGCCGCGCCGCTCATGGCGGGCGCACAGTCGCCGCCGGGGTCGCCTCTGCCGGCCGGGCGCGCCTGGGACTTCTCGCTGCCAACGCTGGCCGGCGACCGCTTCGTGCGGCTGGCGGCGCTGGACGGCCCGGTCCTGGTCAATTTCTGGAGCCGCGACTGCCCGCCGTGCGTCGCCGAGCTGCCGCGGCTGCAGGCCTTCGCCGCCGACCATCCGGCGTGGGCCGTGCTGCTGGTCAGCACCGATACGCCGGCCGTCGCCACGGAATTCGCGCGGCGCCACGACATCACTCTGCCGGTATTGCGTCCGGGCGGCAATGTCCTCGCCCTGATGCGCGCCGCCGGCAACCGGGGCGGCGCCCTGCCATTCACGGTGGCGACCCGCGCCGCCCACATCTGCGACGGACAGCTCGGCGCGCTGTCCACGGCGGATCTGCAACGCCTCACGGCGCGCTGCGCAACGGCGCCGGCTACGCCCGTCGCGCCCGGCCCGTGACGCCGCCGCGCCGGGCGCGACGGGCGCGCCATGCGCGCATTGGCCGCCGCCGGTCACGCGGCGCGCTGCATGCCACGCGACACCCGCACCGCCCCGCCTGCTGGCAGGGACGGCCCGGCCGCCATGGCGTGGCCGGCTAGGCGTCGCGTGTCACCCGCAGGATCTCTTCCGGCGAGGTCTCCCCGCTTTCGACCCAGCGCGCGCCATCCTCGCGCATGCTGAACATGCCGGCAGCGCTGGCGGCGCGGCGCAGTTCGCGCTCGTCGCTGCCTTCGTGGATCAGGCGGCGCGCCTCGTCATCCACGGTGAACAGTTCATGGATGCCGGAACGGCCGGCGTAGCCGGTATGGTTGCAGGCTTCGCAGCCCACCGGCTGGAATACCCTCGCACCGTCCCGCATCGACGGCTTCTTGCAGGCTGCGCACAGCTTGCGCACCAGCCGCTGGGCCAGCACCCCCAGCAGCGACGAGGACAGCAGGAACGGCTCCACCCCCATGTCGGTCAGGCGCGTCACCGCCGACACCGCGTCGTTGGTGTGCAGCGTGGCCAGCACCAGGTGGCCCGTCAGCGACGCCTGCACCGCGATCTGCGCGGTCTCCAGGTCGCGGATTTCCCCGATCATGATGACGTCCGGATCCTGGCGCAGAATGGCGCGCAGCGCCAGCGCGAAACTCATGTCGATCTTGGCGTTGACCTGGGTCTGGCTGATGCCGGGCAGGTCGTACTCGATCGGGTCTTCCACGGTCAGGATGTTGCTGGTGGAGGCGTCCAGCCGGCTCAGCGCGGCGTACAGCGTGGTGGTCTTGCCGCTGCCGGTCGGGCCGGTCACCAGCACGATGCCATGCGGCTGGCGGATCAGCCGGTCCAGTTGCCGCAGCACGCCGGGCGCCATGCCCAGCTTCTCCAGCCGCAGGCGGCCGGCTTCCTTGTCCAGCAGGCGCAGCACCGCGCGCTCGCCATGCCCGGTGGGCAGGGTCGAGACGCGCACGTCGATCGGCCGGCCGCCTACCCGCAGCGCGATGCGGCCATCCTGCGGCAGGCGCTTTTCGGCGATGTCCAGATGGGCCATGATCTTGATGCGCGAGATCAGCGCCGCGTGCAGCGCCTTGCGCGGCGAGACCACGTCGCGCAGCGTGCCGTCGACCCGGTAGCGCACCACCGAATGGGTCTCGAACGGCTCGATGTGGATATCGCTGGCGCCGTCGCGCGCCGCCTGCGCGAACAGCGCGTTGATCATGCGGATCACCGGCGCGTCGTCCTGCGCATCCAGCAGGTCGGCAACCTCGGGCATGTCCTGCAGCAGTCGGTCCAGGTCGATCTCGTTCTCGGCCACGCCCATCACCGAGGCGGCGTCCTCGGCGTGGCTGTAGGCCGCCGCCAGCAGCGTTTCCAGGGCGTCGTCGTCCACCCGCGCCACGGCGATGTCGCCATGGCAGCGCTGGATCTCGCGCACCGCCCATTCGGGCGTGCGCGGGCTGACCGTCAATTGCGCGTGGCCGGCGCGCAGCGACAGCACCGCCCGCTGCGCGCGCGCCCAGGCGTAGGGCAAGGGATGCGCGCTCATAGATGCGAGACCAGTTCGCCCTTGAAGCCCAGTTCCTTGAGCAGCGCCGTCGCGGTGGAGATCGTGCCGGGGTCCTTGGACACCTGGCTGCGCACCACGTAGCCCATGCCGCCCGGCCCCGTCTGCACGTAGGCCTGCAGCCCGCTGGCCTGCACCCGCTGGGCGATGCGGTCGGCCTCGGCGCGCGTCTTGACCGAGGCGAACTGCAGCGTCGCGCTGGCGCTCTCGGCTTCGCCGTAGAGCGAGGACGGATCGCGCGCCACGCTCACGCCCAGCGGCAGGCTGGCGCGGATCGGCTGCGCCGGATCGCTGGTCTGGCGCGCCGCCGGGTACTGCCGCACCGCGAACGACTCGACCGTCGTGGGCGGCGGACGCCGCATGGTCTCGGCCAATTGGTCGGGACGCATGTCATATGCATTGTTGGACACCGACGGCGCCGACCCGGGCGGCGGCAGCATCGGCGCCTGCATGTTCGGCAGCAGCCAGTGGTCCCCCGGTTGCGCGCCGCCCTGGGCGCGGCGCATGTAGTCGTAGCGGTCCATCGTCACGCCCGCGCTCTGGCGCGCATCGCGCACCACGTAGGGCCGCAGGAACACCATCAGGTTGGTCTTGGTGCGCTTGCGGCTGTCGTACTTGAACAGCGAGCCCAGCACCGGAATCGAGCTCAGGCCCGGCACGTTGTTGGAGGTCAGCGTCACGTTGTCTTCGAGCAGGCCGCCCAGCACGATGATCTGGCCATCGTCGATCAGCACGCTGGTGTCGATGGCGCGCTTGTTGGTGACGATGCCGGTGGTCGCCGACGAACTGCTCTCGTCGATGCTGCTGACTTCCTGATAGATGTCGAGCTTGACCGCGCCGCCTTCGGAAATCTGCGGCCGGATGTTCAGCTTCAGGCCGACGTCCTCGCGCTGGATGGTCTGGAACGGATTGGAGCTGCCATTGCTGCCACTAGTGACGTACTGGCCGGTCACGAAAGGCACCGTCTTGCCCACCAGAATGCTGGCAGACTGGTTGTCCAGCGTCAGCAGGTTCGGCGTGGACAGAATGTTGGCTTCGCCGCTGTTCTGCATCGCGCGGGCCAGCACGCCCAGGTTGATGACCTTGTTGCCAAGCACGTCAACCGTGCCCTTGACCACGCCCAGGCTCAGGCCGCCGCCCAGCGCGTCGATCGAGGTCGGGCCCTTGCCCGACAGGCCGCTGCCGCCAAGGTTGGTGCCGCCGATGAAGCTGGTGCCGCCGCTGTTGATGTTGCCGGCACCGGTCATCCACTGGATGCCGAATTCGGCCGCCGCCTGCTCGCTGACCTCGACGATCAGGCTTTCGACCAGCACCTGCGCACGGCGCTGGTCGAGCTGATCGATCACTTCCCGCAGGCTGCGGTACAGCGGCTCGGGCGCCGCGATGATGAGCGAGTTGGTGGCCGGATCCGCCTGGATCGTCGCGCCGCCGGCGGAGTAGGACACGGCCTGATTGCCCGAGTCATCCCGCGCGATGCGGTCCTGGTCGCCGGACAGGCCGCCCTTGCCATTGCCGGACCCATTTGGCGTATTGGACGACATGCCCAGGCCCGAAGCGGGATTGGCGCCGCCACCGGACGATTGCGACGGGCGATTGCCGCCGGCCTGTCCGGAATTGCCGCCCGCGCCAGCGGTGTTGGCGCCGGGCGCCGAATTGGCCTGACCGGCCAGCAGCCCGCCCAGCACCTCGGCGATACGGGTGGCCTGCGCGTTGCGCATGTAGACCACGTGCAGGTTGCCGGCGCGGTTCTGCTGCGCGTCCAGCTTGGTGATGAGATCGCGCGCCAGGCGCGTGCGCGCCGGACTGCCGGCGCGGACCAGCACGCTGTTGCTGCGCGGGTCGGCCACCACCGCGATGCGTTGGGTCGGGTCGCTGCTCTGCGTGTCAAGCAATTGCGACGCCAGGATGGCGATGTCGGAGGCGATGCCCGAACGCACCGGCACCACGTCGGTATCGATCGAGCTGGGCACGTCGATGCGCGCGATCACGGCCGCGATGCGGTCGAGGTTGTCGGCATAATCCGTCACCACCAGCGTATTGTTGCCGGGATACGCGTTGATCGGGTTGTTGGGCGGCACCATCGGGCGCAGCACCGGCACCAGGTTGGCCGCATTCTCGTACTTCAGCGGGAACACCCGCGTCAGCATCTCGCCGCTATTGCCCGAGCGGCCGCGCGCGAAGTCCGCGACCGGCACCGGCGCCTTGCCCGCGCCGCCGGCGGCGGGCGCCGGGCGCGGATCACCCACCACCGCGCTGCCCTGCAGCTTGGCGTCGGCCTCCGGCACCACGCGGGTCACGCCGTCCACATCGACGATCGCGAAGCCTTGCAACCGCAGCGCGCCGGTCAACATCGACAGCGCCTGTCCGCTATCGACCGGCCGGTCCGACACCAGCGTGAGCTTGCCCTTCACGCGCGGATCCACCAGGAAATTGCGCTTGGTGAACAGCGACAGCGCACGCAGCACGGCGGGGATGTCCGTGTCCACGAAGTTCAGGCTGACACGATTGTCCGCCTGTTGAGCATGGGCCAGACTGGCCGCGGGTCCGAGTTGGCTTGCCGCTAGCAAGACCGCAAGGCTGAGTTGCGCGAGATGACGCATGACGAGATGTGCCTGAGACGTGAAGTCGTGTGAAAAAACGTGAAAGCGCGTCGGAGTATACGGGGTGACACTGCAACACTACGGTCATAATCCAGAGGCAAGGTGACGGGCTGCAAAGCCTTGATTTACGGGCCTTTCCGCCAAACGGCGACGGCCCCGAGCCACCTTCCCACCATGCCATCTTTTCGTTACGAAGCGACTGACGCGCTCGGCAAGATCGTGCACGGCACGATCGACGCCGACAGTGAACGCGGCGCCCGCAACCAGTTGCGCGGCCGCGGCCTGCTGCCCCTGTCCACCACCCCCGCCGCGCGCGTCGAAGGCCTGGGCGCCGCGCTGCGCACGCGGCTGTCCGATGCCGACCTGGCCTGGCTCACGCGCCAGCTCGCCAGCCTGCTGGCCGCCCGCCTGCCGCTGGACGCCGCGCTCGGCGCCACGCTCGAACAGGCCGAGAAGAAACACATCGCCGCCACGCTCGAAGGCGTGCGCGACGATGTCCGCGCCGGCCATCGCCTGTCCACCGCGCTGGCCTCGCGCCCGCGCGACTTTCCCGAGATCTACCGCGCCCTGATCGGCGCCGGCGAGGAATCCGGCGACCTGGCGCAGGTCATGGAGAAACTGGCGGACTACATCGAAGAACGCAACACGCTGCGCAGCAAGGTCATGACGGCGTTCATCTATCCCGCCGTGGTGGCCTGCGTCTCGGTCATCATCGTGATCTTCCTGCTGGGCTACGTCGTGCCGCAGGTGGTATCCGCCTTCAACCACGCCAAGCAGCAACTGCCGCTGCTGACCCGCATCATGCTGGCGCTGTCCGACTACGTGCGCGACTGGGGCCTGGCCACCGGCGCCGTCATCGCGCTGGCCATCATGCTGTGGCGTTACTCCCTGCGCGCGCCCGCCGCCCGCCGCGCCTGGCACGCCCGCGTCCTGCGCCTGCCCCTGGCCGGCCGCTTCGTGCTCGGCGTCAACGCCGCCCGCTTCGCCTCCACCCTGGCCATCCTCTGCGGCAGCGGCGTCGCCCTGCTCACCGCCCTCGACGCCGCCCGCCGCACCCTCGGCAACGACGTCCTGCGCGGCGCCGTCGACGAAGCCGCCGCGCGCGTGCGCGAAGGCGCCTCCCTGTCAGCCTCGCTGGCCGCGCAGAAAGCCTTCCCCTCGCTCCTCATCCACCTGATCGCCAGCGGCGAAAAGACCGGCCAGCTCCCCGAACTGCTGGACCGCGGCGCGCAGAACCTCTCACGCGACCTCGAACGCCGCGCCATGGCCATGACCGCCCTGCTCGAACCCGCTCTCATCCTGCTGATGGGCGGCTTCGTCCTGCTGATCGTGCTGGCCGTGATGATGCCGATCCTCGAAATGAATCAACTGATCCGCTAGACGCACAAAAGGAAAAGGCCCGCGCACCAAAGAAATAGCAGCGCCCCAAAAGCCGCCGTCCTCCCATCCCCTCTCTCTTGCCCCCTGCGCGAAGCGCCCCCCTCCCAACGCCCCACCACCGCGTATGCCCGGGACGGCCGCCCGCGCGGCCGTCCCGGGCGGGCCCCGAAAACCCCCACGCAGGCAACCGCCGCAGCAGCGCTTCATTTCTCAATGGTGCGAGCCCGGCGCGCAGGCGCAGCGGGTGCGGGCGCCGTCGATGCGCCCGAGGGAATCTGAAGGCAGTCGCCGAAGGCGACAACGAAGATGACGAAGGGGCAGTCCGGAGCGAACGCTCCGGACCGCAATCGTTGGCGCCCGCACCCGCTGCGCCTGCGCGCCGGGCGCCTCAAGAACGCAACCGCCCGCCCCAAAAAACTTCGGGGAGACCATAACGATCCCCCCGACAGTCAACCCGAGCAAACCCAGCGCAAATTCAAAGCGCCTCTTCGTCGCTCTCCCCTGTCCGAATCCGGATCGCCTGCTCCACCGGCGTCACGAAGATCTTGCCATCCCCGATCTTGCCGGTACGAGCCGCCTTCACCACCGCCTCGATCGCCGCCTCGACCTGGTCATCCGGCAGCACCACCTCGACGCGGATCTTCGGCAGGAAATCCACCACGTATTCGGCCCCGCGGTAGAGCTCGGTATGCCCTTTCTGGCGCCCGAACCCCTTCACTTCGGTCACGGTCAGCCCGCTGACGCCGACCTCGGCCAGCGCTTCGCGGACTTCGTCGAGCTTGAAGGGTTTGATGATGGCGGTGACTTGTTTCACGTTGGTCGTCCTGATTGTTCGATCTGTTGCGGCGCCCCGGGGTACATATCGGACCAGGGCACAATGATTGAGAGAATACCACCGGCGCCCGGCCCGCCAAGCCCGGCGCCTCGCCTGCCGGGAAAACCCGCAGACCGGTCAGGCCGGCGGCGTCTGGTCGGGAATCCGGTCGGCGTCGCGCATCCACACCGCCGACTCCGAATCGCTCGGCGCGCGCCAGTCGCCGCGCGGCGACAGCGACCCGCCCGAGCCCACCTTGGGCGCGTTCGGCACGCAGGTGCGCTTGAACTGGCTGAGCCGGAAGAACCGGTCCAGGAAGATCTTCAGGTTGCGCTTGATCGCCGCCAGGTCGTATTGGTTGCGCGCCACGTGGCCGCCTTCCGGCCAGGCGCCGGCATCGCGGTCGCGCCAGGCCGCCAGCGCCAGGAACGCCACCTTGGTCGGCGCGAAACCATAGCGCAAGGTGTAGTACAGGTTGAAATCCTGCAGCTCGTAGGGCCCGATCGTGTCTTCGCTCTTCTGCGTCGGCTTGCCATCATCGCCACCCGGCACCAATTCGGGGCTGACGTCCGTGCCCAGCACGTCCAGCAGCACCGCAGCGCCGGCTTCGCCCAGGCGGCCGGATTCGGCCACCCAGCGCACCAGGTGCGTGATGAGCGTCTTGGGCACGCTGGCGTTGACGCTGTAGTGCGACATGTGATCGCCCACGCCATAGGTGCACCAGCCCAGCGCCAGCTCGCTCAGGTCGCCGGTGCCAATGACAATGGCGTTGTTGAAATTGGCGATGCGGAACAGGTGGTTGGTGCGTTCGCCGGCCTGCACGTTCTCGAAGGTGATGTCGTACACCGGCTGGCCAGCGGCATAGGGATGGCCGAGATCCTTGAGCATCTGCAGGCAACTCGGACGGATGTCGACCTCGGAGGCCGTGCAGCCCACCACCGCCATCAACTGGCGCGCCTGCTGCAGCGTGCGCGTACTGGTGGCGAAACCCGGCATGGTCACGGCCAGGATGTTGGCGCGCGGCAGCCCCAGCGTGTCCATGGCCTGGGCGCAGACCAGCAGCGCGTGGGTCGAATCCAGCCCACCCGAGATGCCGATGACCACCTTGGACATGCCGCTGGCCGAGAGCCGCTGCGCCAGCGCCTGCACCTGAATGTTGTAGACCTCCTTGCAGCGCTCATCGCGGCGCCGGGGGTCGGCCGGCACGTACGGAAAGCGCGCCACGCGCCGCTCCAGCGGCAGCTCGGCGTCCTCCAGCGGCGCCGCGACCGGCACCAGCACCTGGCGGAACTTGCGCACTTCGTCGCGGTGACGGCGCGCCGACTGGCCGAAGGTGGTCTGGTGCATGCGCTCGCGCGACAGGCGCTCCAGGTCGACGTCGGCAAACAGCAGGTGAGATTCGTTCAGGAAGCGCTCGGATTCGCCGAGCAGTTCGCCGTTTTCGTAGATCAGCGCCTGGCCGTCCCAGGCCAGGTCGGTGGACGACTCGCCGCGGCCGGCCGAGGTATACATGTAGGCCGCCAGGCAGCGCGCCGACTGCTGCGCCACCAGTTGGTGGCGGTAGGCCGACTTGCCGACCACGATGTTCGAGGCCGACAGGTTCACGAGCACCGCGGCGCCGGCCAGCGCCGCGAACGAGGACGGCGGGATCGGCACCCAGACGTCTTCGCAGATCTCGACGTGGAACTGGAACAGCGGCAGCTTTTCCATCTGGAACAGCAGCTCGGGGCCGAACGGGACGGTCTGGTCCAGCAGGCGGATCTCGGTGGCGACGGCGCAATCGGCCGCGCTGAACTGGCGCGCTTCGTAGAATTCGCTGTAGTTGGGCAGGAAACTCTTGGGCACCACGCCCAGGATGCGGCCGCCGGCGATGACCACGGCGCAGTTGTAGAGTTGGTGCGCCACCCGCAGCGGCGCGCCGACGATGACCGCGATATCCAGCTCGGCCGTGGCCCGCGCCACCTGGTCCAGCGCCGCCTCGCAGGCGTCCAGGAGGGCCTTCTGGTGGAACAGGTCGTCGCAGGTATAGGCGGACAGGCCGAGTTCGGGGAACGCCACCAGCACGGCGCCGCCCTGGGCCGCCTGCTGCGCCAGCGCGATGGTCTGCGCGGCGTTGAAGGCCGGGTCCGCGACCTTGCACTCGGGCACGCCCACGGCGACCCGGGCGAAGCCATGGGAATACAGGTTGAAGAACGGGTTCGACATCGGATCCATCGCCTGGGGCGCCTTGATACGGAACTGCACGAAACGGGCCTGCTGCAGGCCCCGGGAATCCTACCTGGCGATTATCTCACGGCGTCATGCGCCGGACGGCGGCGCCAGGCGCTCCGGATCGGCCCGGTGATGCGCGCCTTCGGCCGCCAGCGCCGCCTGGACGGCGCCCTCGCGCAGGTAGCTGCCCATGGCGCCGATGTCCGCGCCAGACGGCTGCTGGTACAGCCGCAGGCCCAGTTCCGGCAGGATCGCCAGCAGATGGTCGAAGATGTCGCCCTGGATGCGTTCGTACTCGACCCAGGCGGTGACGGCCGTGAAGCAATAGACCTCGACCGGAATGCCATCGGCGGTGGGTTCCATCATGCGCACCATCATCGCCATGTCCTGGCGCACCTCGGGGTTCTGCTTCAGATAGGCCAGGCCGTAGGCGCGGAAGGTGCCGATATTGGTCAGGCGGCGGCGGTTGGCCGGCACGCTGGCCAGCTCGCCCATGGTCTGGTTGGCCTGGGCGATGTCCTGGGTCTTGACCCGCAGGTAGTCGTGCAGCAGCCGGAAGCGCATCAACTGCTGGGCTTCCTCATCGGTCAGAAAGCGCACGCTGCTGGCGTCGATGCGCAGGGTGCGCTTGATGCGCCGGCCGCCCGATTCGAACATGTGGCGGTAGTTGCGGTAGCTTTCCGAGAACAGCTTGTAGGTCGGCACCGTGGTGACGGTGTTGTCCCAGTTCTGCACCTTGACCGTATGCAGCGCGATGTCCTTGACGAAGCCGTCGGCGTTGGACTGCGGCATCTCGATCCAGTCGCCGATGCGCAGCATGTCGTTGCTGGTGAGCTGGGTGCTGGCCACCAGCGACAGCAGCGTGTCCTTGAACACCAGCAGCAGCACCGCCGACAGCGCACCCAGGCCGGAGATCATCCACAGCGGCGAGCGGTCGATCAGGATCGACAGCACCAACACGGTGCACACCGCCATCAGGATCAGCTTGCTGATCTGGATATAGCCCTTGATCGAGCGGGTCTGCGCCCGGGTGGTGGCCGAATAGGTGTCCTGCCAGGCGCTCAGCACCCCGGAAAACGCCACGAACACGCAGATCCAGGCGCCGGCGTGGGCCAGCCGCCCGACCAGCGTGGCGGCCTTCTCGACGTGCGGGACCAGTTCGATGCCCACCGACACCACCGCGAACGGCACCGCGTACCACAGGTTCTGGTAGGCGCGACGGCGCTGCAGCGCCTTGTCCCAGTCCTCGTGGCCGCTGACCACCAGCAGCCGGTGCGCCAGCAGCAGCACCACCCGCGCGACCACCCACTGGACGAACAACGCCGTCAGGATCAGCACGCCGATGCCGACCAGCGTTTGCGCCCACGGCTGGTGCGGCATATAGGTATCCAGTTCGGTGGCCAGCTGTTCCCATTCCATGGGCATAGGTCGTGTGCTCTCTTTCAGGTGACGGGGGACGTTCTCATCCTTAGGCGGCTCGGCGATGGAAAAACGCCGTGGACCGCCGGATATGACCCTGAATTATCCGACAACTCGCGCCGCCGCGCGTTTCCAGCCGCAACAGCGTCGCGCCGGATTCGTCAGGCGCCCGAGGCAGGCCCTATAATCCCCGCCATCATGGCAAACACTCCCTCCCCCGATCAAAACCAGTTCGCCAACAAGGCGCAGGCCTGGTCCGCCCGGTTCTCGGAACCGGTTTCCGAACTCGTCAAACGCTACACGGCGTCCGTGGACTTCGACAAGCGCCTGGCGCGCGTCGACATCCAGGGTTCGCTGGCGCACGCCGACATGCTGGCGGCCCAGGGCATCATCGGCGCCCAGGACCTGGCCGACATCCAGCGCGGCATGACCCAGATCCTGTCGGAAATCGACGCCGGCAGCTTCCAGTGGCTGCTCGACCTCGAAGACGTGCACCTGAACATCGAGAAGCGCCTGGTCGAGCTGGTCGGCGATGCCGGCAAGCGCCTGCACACCGGCCGTTCGCGCAACGACCAGGTGGCCACCGACATCCGCCTGTGGCTGCGCGGCGAGATCGACACGCTGATCGACCTGCTGCGCCAGTTGCGCCACGCGCTGGCCACGGTGGCGCTGGACAACGCCGCCACCATCATGCCGGGCTTCACCCACCTGCAGGTGGCCCAGCCCGTCACGTTCGGTCACCACCTGCTGGCCTACGCCGAGATGTTCGGCCGCGACGCCGAGCGCCTGGCCGACTGCCGCCGCCGCGTCAACCGCCTGCCGCTGGGCGCCGCCGCCCTGGCCGGCACCTCGTTCCCGATCGACCGCGAACGCGTCGCCAAGACGCTGGGCTTTGACGGCGTCTGCCGCAATTCGCTCGACGCCGTCTCCGACCGCGACTTCGCCATCGAGTTCTGCGCCGCCGGCGCGCTGATCATGACGCACGTCTCGCGCCTGTCCGAAGAACTGGTGCTGTGGATGAGCCCGCGCGTCGGCTTCATCGACCTGGCCGACCGCTTCTGCACCGGCAGCTCGATCATGCCGCAGAAGAAAAACCCCGACGTGCCCGAACTGGCGCGGGGCAAGACCGGCCGCGTCAACGGCAACCTGGTCGCCCTGCTGACCTTGATGAAAGGCCAGCCCCTGGCCTACAACAAGGACAACCAGGAAGACAAGGAAGGCCTGTTCGACACCGTCGACACGGTGCGCGACACGCTGACGATCTTCGCCGACATGGCCGCCGGCATCAAGGTCAAGGCCGACAACATGCGCGCCGCCGCGCTGCAGGGCTTCGCCACCGCCACCGACCTGGCCGACTACCTGGTCAAGCGCGGCGTGCCGTTCCGCGATGCCCACGAAGTGGTGGCCCACGCCGTGCGCGACTGCGAACAGCGCGGCTGCGACCTGGCCGATCTGTCGCTGGATGAGCTCAAGGCCTATCACCCGACCATCGGCGACGACGTGCACCAGGTGCTGACGCTGGAAGGCTCGGTCGCCGCGCGCAAGCACGTGGGCGGCACCGCCCCCGAACGCGTGGCCGAGGAAGCCCGCCGCGTGCTGCAGGAAACGGCGGCGTAACACGCCGGCGATTCCCTGGCGGGAAAACAAGCGGCCTCGGATTTCCGGGGCCGTTTTCTTTTGTGGCCACGCTACGCAAATGACCTGTCACGGCGTGTCATTCCTCGTTTCGGATCTCGCACAGGCGGCGGGGAGGGGTTCGCTATGATGGGCGCTTTTCCACTCAGCCCCTGCCCCATGCCAGCCCTGCGCGCGTCCTGGTTTCCGTCGCCCCTGTCCCGTCCGGCCATCCTGACGACCGCCTGCCTGCTGGCGCTTGCCGCCCTCCCCGCCGCCCAGGCGCAGACGGCGCGCAAGCCGTCGCCGTACGAAAACAACGTCATCGAGCCCTTCAGGGCCCCCCGGCCGCTGACCCCCGAGGAGATTGCGGCGCGCAAGGCCGAGGACGCGCGCCGCGGCGGTCCCGCCTTCATGGCGCGCATCGACGACGAAGCCGCGTTCCGCCAGTTGGCGCGCGTCTACAACGCCGGCACGCCGCTGGAAATCCCGCACGTGCTGTTCGTGATCGACCGCCAGCGCGGCAATCGCATCCATTACCTGGACACGCCGCGCTACGGGCTGCACGAGACCTTCGCGCGCGAGCGCCGCCTGCTGCACGGCAAGGACAAGGCCGCGCTGACCGCGCAATACAAGGATCCGAACCGCCGCCTGCTGTTCGGCACCCTCAGCTGGCAGCGCGACCTGCCCGGCTACACCTATGAATTCTGGGAAGGCGACCGCCTCACCCCCGAACTGCTGAAGCTGGCCGACGAGGTGGTCGCCAAGAGCTTTTATGCCCCGGTCCGCTTCAAGACCAACTCGACGCTGCACGAACAGGCCGCCGCTACCGCCGGCCTGACCTTTGTGACCCAGGAAGCGCTGCTGCGCGAACAGGCGTTTCTGCCGCTGAACCCCGGCAGCGCGCAGGGCCGGCTACGCATCGTCGCCTCGGTCGAGGCCACGCCCGACCTCAAGCGCGACGACATCGTGGTGTTGGACGAAGTGCCGATCGCCATCCCGCCCGTGGCCGGCCTGATCACGCAGCGCCCGTCCACGCTGCTGTCGCACGTCAACCTGCTGGCCAAGGGCTGGGGCATTCCCAACGCCTACGTGCGCGACGCCACCACCGCACTGCGCCAGTACGACGGCCAGTGGGTCACGCTGACTGTCAGCGGCAACGACTACCAGGTGCGGCCCAGCGACAAGCCCGCCAACCAACCGCCGGCCACGCCGCCCAAGCCGCGCGCGCAACTGCCCAAGCCGGACCTGACGGTGCAGGCGCTCAAGCCGCTCGATGCCCTGGCGGTGCGCGACAGCCGCCATTGCGGCGTCAAGGCCGCCAACCTGGGCGCGCTCCGCTCCGCATTGCCGCCGGCCGCCAGCGTGCCGGACGGCTTCTGCATCCCGTTCGCGCAATACGCCGCCTTCATGAAGCGGCTGAACGTGGCGCAACGGGTGGCGGCGCTGGAACAGCGCGCCGACTTCGTGGCCGACGCCGAAGTCCGGCGCAAGGAACTGGCGGCCCTGCGCCAGGACATCATGCAGGCCGCCGTCGACCCGACGCAGGCCGAATCCTGGCGGGCGCTGTGGCAATCGCGCCTGAAGGGCGCGGGCGTGTTCGTGCGCAGCTCGTCCAATTCCGAGGACCTGCCCGGCTTCAGCGGCGCCGGTCTGTACACCACCGTGCCCAACGTCACCCAGCCTGACGCGCTGGCCAAGGCGGTGCAGACCGTGTGGGCCTCGGTCTACAACTTCGACGCCTACGAGGCGCGGCGCGCGGCGGGCATCCCCCAGGACGCGGTGGTGATGGCCGTGCTGGTGCAATTGGCGGCGCCGTCCGACAGCTCCGGCGTCATGATCACGCGCGATCCGTTCGACGCCAGCCGCCGCTACGTGACCTACATCTCGGCCAAGCGCGGCCTGGGCATCAAGGTGGTGGAAGGCAAGCGCCAGGCCGAGCAGGTGATGTATTCGAGCTGGTCCAAGGCGGTGCAGGTGCTGAGCCGCTCGGCCGAGGACACGCAGTTGGTGGCCGACGCCGGCGGCGGCGTGCGCGAAGTGCCGATCGCGGCGGACGCGCGCCAGGTGCTGAACGACGCGCTGGTGGCGCGGCTGGCCGCCGTGGGCCGGCAGGTCAAGCAGCGCCTGGGCCAGATCGACCAGGACATCGAATGGGCGGTGGTCGGCGACAGGATCATCATCCTGCAGGCGCGGCCCTACATCGACGCGCGCCGCTAGCGAGCACGCACGCGGGCGTTCCAGGCCTGTTGCCTTGAACGCGTCCGCGCCGCGTGTCCTGCGCGCATCACGGGCAACCCATGCCGTCCGGCAAACGGGCCCGCACAGGAAAAAGCCGCGGCGGCGGGCAGGATGCCCACCACCACGGCTCCGGATACGCCGCGACAGCTTCTAGATGTGCAGCGCGTGCCCCAGCGCCTTGAGCGCGGCTTCCTGCACCGCTTCGCCCAGGGTCGGATGGGCATGGATCGTGCCCGCCACGTCCTCCAGCGTCGCGCCCATTTCGAGCGACTGGCCGAACGCCGTCGACAGTTCCGACACGCCCCGCCCCACCGCCTGCCAGCCCACGATCAGGTGGTTGTCGCGACGGGCCACCACCCGCACGAAACCGTCGGTGGACTCCAGCGTCATGGCGCGGCCGTTGGCGGCGAACGGGAACGAGGCCGCCAGGCAATCCAGCCCGGCCGCTTCGGCCTCGGCCGGCGACAGGCCGGCCACCACGACTTCGGGATCGGTGAAGCACACCGCCGGGATCGCGGCCGGCTGGAAGTGGCGGCGCTTGCCCGCCACCAGCTCAGCCACCATCTCGCCCTGCGCCATGGCGCGGTGCGCCAGCATCGGCTCGCCGGCGAGGTCGCCAATGGCCCAGACGTCGCGCATGGAGGTGCGGCACTGGTCGTCGATGCGCAGTGCGTTGCCCTTGCGGTCAAGCTGCAGATTTTCCAGGCCCCAGCCCTGCGTGCGCGGACGCCGGCCGACGGCGATCAGCACCCGGTCGGCCGGCAGCGCGGTCTCGGCGCCGCTGGCATCCTGGATCCGCACCGCCGTGCCTGCGCCATTCAGCCCCAGCACCTTGCGGCCCAGGTGCAGCTCGACGCCCAGCCTGGCCAGCGCGGCGGCGACGGGCTTGGTGAGTTCCGCGTCGTAGGTCGGCAGGATGCGGTCCTGCGCCTCCACCACGGCCACCTCGGCGCCGAGCTTGCGGTACACGGTGCCCAGCTCCAGGCCGATGTAGCCGCCGCCCACCACCACCAGCTTCTTCGGGATGTCGGCCGGCGACAGCGCCTCGGTCGAGGACACCACCATGCCGCCGAACGGCACCGACGGCAGCGGCGTCGGCTCGGAGCCGGCCGCCAGCAGCAGGTGCTCGCACTGGATGCGCTGGCGGCTGCCGTCGGCGCCCTCGACCTCGACGGTCTTGCCGTCCAGCAGGCTGGCCCAGCCCTGCACCACCTGCACGCCGTTCTTCTTGAGCAGCGCGCCGACGCCGCCGGTCAGCTTGCCGACGATGCCGTCCTTCCAGGCCACGGTGCGGCCAATGTCGATGGCGGGCGCCGACACCGAGATGCCCAGCGCCGACTGGCCGGCGTAATGCCGCGCCTTGTCGAATTCCTCGGCCGCGTGGATCAGCGCCTTGGACGGAATGCAGCCAATGTTCAGGCAGGTGCCGCCCAGCCGGTCGCCCTCGACCAGGATGGTGGGCACGCCCAGTTGCCCGGCGCGGATCGCGGCCACATAGCCGCCAGGCCCGCCGCCGATCACCAGCAGGGTTGTCGTCTTGGTAGTCTGGCTCATGCTTACTCCACGAAAAGCAGCGCGGGTTGTTCCAGCAGCGCGCGCACGGCCTGGATGAAGCGGGCCGCGTCCATGCCGTCGACCACGCGGTGGTCGAACGAGGACGACAGGTTCATCAGCTTGCGCGCCACCACGGCGCCATTGCGGAAGGCGGGCCGCTCGACGATGCGGTTCACGCCCACGATGCCGACCTCGGGATGGTTGATGACCGGCGTGGTGACGATGCCGCCCAGCGGCCCCAGGCTGGTGATGGTGATGGTCGAGCCGGACAGCTCGTCGCGTCCGGCGCTGCCGGCGCGCACCGCCTGCGCCAGCCGGCCGATCTCGGCCGCCATCGACCACAGGTCGCGGGTTTCGGCGTGGCGCATCACCGGCACCATCAGGCCGCCGTCGCTCTGCGTGGCGATGCCGATGTGCACGGCGCCATAGCGCGTCACCTGGCCGGCCTCGTCGTCGTAGCGGGCGTTGATCTGCGGGAAGTCGCGCAGCGCGATCACCATGGCGCGCGCCAGCAGCGGCAGCAGCGTCAGCTTGCCGCGCGACTCGCCGAACTTCGCGTTCAGGCTGACGCGCAGGTCTTCGAGCTCGGTGACGTCGATTTCCTCCACGTAGCTGAAATGCGGAATGCGGCGCTTGGACTCGGCCATCTTCTGCGCGATCTTGCGGCGCAGGCCGATCACCGGCACCTGCTCTTCGTCGTTGCGCTCGGCGTAGGCCGGGCCGCGCGCGGTCGTGGCCGCGCCCTGCCCTTGCAGGTAGGCGTCCAGGTCCTCGTGCATGACGCGGCCGGCCGGGCCGCTGCCGTGCACGTAGCGCAGCTCGATGCCCAGGTCCCAGGCGCGCTTGCGCACCGCCGGCGAGGCCAGCGGCTTTTCGCCGGGTTGGCGGGCCGCGGCGGGCGCCTGGCGCGCGGCGGCCGGACGGCTGGACGGCGCTTGCGGCGCGGCGGCGGACGATTGCAGCGACGCGGCGATCTGGCCGGCAACGCCGCCGGCCGGGGCCTTGTCGGCCTTGGCCGGCGCCGGTGCGGCGGCCGGCGCGCTCGCCGCCGGAGCCGGCGCGGCCGCGGCCTGCGGTTTCTGCGCCGCCGCCTCGCCCTTGACGTTACCCTCGCCTTCCACTTCCAGGCGGATCAGTTCGCCGCCCACGGCCATGACCTGGCCGACTTCGCCGCCCAGCGCGACCACGCGGCCGACCACGGGCGACGGGATCTCGACCGTGGCCTTGTCGGTCATGACGTCGGCCAGCGGCTGGTCCTCGGCGACCGTGTCGCCCACCTTGACGTGCCAGCCCACCAGTTCGACCTCGGCAATGCCTTCGCCGATGTCGGGCATCTTGATGACATGAATCCCCATCTCACACCTCCATCGCGCGCTTGAACGCTTCGCCGACCCGGCGCGGGCCGGGGAAATACGCCCATTCCTGCGCGTGCGGATAGGGAGTGTCCCAACCGGTCACGCGCTCGACGGGCGCTTCGAGGTGATGGAAGCAGTGTTCTTGCACCAGCGCGATCAGTTCGGCGCCGAAGCCGCAGGTGCGCGTGGCTTCGTGCACCACGACGCAGCGGCCGGTCTTCCTGACCGAGTTGACGATAGTCTCCAGGTCCAGCGGCCACAGGCTGCGCAGGTCGATGACCTCGGCATCGATGCCGGTTTCCTCGGCCGCGGTCAGCGACACGTGCACGGTGGTGCCGTAGGTCAGCACCGTCAGCGCGTTGCCCGGCCGCACGATCGCGGCGGTGTCCAGCGGCACGGTGTAGTAGCCGGTCGGCACCACGCTGCCCGGGCGTCCGGTCCACGGCGTCACGGGACGGTCGTGGTGGCCGTCGAACGGGCCGTTGTACAGGCGCTTGGGTTCCAGGAAGATGACCGGATCGTCGTTTTCGATGGACGCGATCAGCAGGCCCTTGGCGTCGTAGGGGTTGGACGGCATCACCGTGCGCAGCCCGCAGACCTGGGTGAACATGGCCTCGGGGCTCTGGCTGTGCGTCTGGCCGCCGTAGATGCCGCCGCCGCAGGGCATGCGGATGGTCATGGGCGCGATGAATTCGCCCACCGAGCGGTAGCGCAGGCGCGCCGCTTCCGACACGATCTGGTCGGAAGCAGGATAGAAATAGTCGGCGAACTGGATCTCGCACACCGGCCGCAGGCCGTAGGCGCCCATGCCCACCGCCACGCCGACGATGCCGCCTTCGGAGATCGGCGTGTCGAACACGCGCGAGCTGCCGTATTTGGCCTGCAGGCCCTCGGTGCAGCGGAACACGCCGCCGAAATAGCCCACGTCCTGGCCGAACACCACCACGTTGCCGTCACGCTCCAGCATCACATCCATGGCCGAGCGCAAAGCCTGGATCATGGTCATCGGCGCGGACGCCGGACCAACATTGTTATCGATAGCCATGACTCACACTCCGAGCTGCTGACGTTGCCGGCGCAGGTGCTCCGGCATGTCCTTGTAGACGTCTTCAAAGATGCTGGCGGCGCTGGGGACGTGGCCGTCCACCAGGGTGCCGTAGCTTTCCGCTTCCTTCTGCGCCGCCTGGATCTCGGCGTCGAGCTCGGCGCGCACCGCGTCGTGCTCGGCGTCGGACCAGATGCCACGCAGGATCAGGTGCTTCTTGAAGCGCTCGATCGGGTCGCCCAGCGGGAAGTGGCTCCAGTCGTCGCCGGGACGGTACTTGGAGGGATCGTCGGAGGTGGAGTGCGGGCCCGCGCGGTAGGTCACCCATTCGATCAGGGTGGGGCCGAGGTTGCGGCGGGCGCGTTCGGCGGCCCAGCGCGAGGCGGCGTAGACCGCCAGGAAATCGTTGCCGTCCACCCGCAGCGAGGCGATGCCGCAGCCGACGCCGCGGCCGGCGAAGGTGGCGCCCTCGCCCCCGGCGATGGCCTGGAAGGTCGAGATGGCCCACTGGTTGTTGACCACGTTCAGGATCACCGGCGCGCGGTACACGTGGGCGAAGGTCAGCGCGGTGTGGAAGTCCGCCTCGGCGGTGGCGCCGTCGCCGATCCAGCCCGACGCGATGCGGGTGTCGCCCTTGATGGCCGAGGCCATGCCCCAGCCCACCGCCTGGATGAACTGCGTGGCCAGGTTGCCCGAGATGGTGAAGAAGCCGTTCTCGCGGTCGGAATACATGACCGGCAACTGGCGCCCCTTGAGCGGATCGCGCTCGTTGGACATGAGCTGGCACATCATGGTCACCAGCGACACGTCGCGCGCCAGCAGGATGCTCTGCTGGCGGTAGGTCGGGAAACACATGTCGCCCTGTTCCAGCGCCAGCGCGTGGGCCGAGCCGATGGCCTCTTCGCCCAGGCTCTGCATGTAGAAGGAGATCTTCTTCTTGCGCTGGGCGGTCAGCATGCGGCCATCGAAGATGCGCGTCTTGAGCATGGTGCGCATGCCTCGGCGCAACAGCTCGTCGCTGATCTCCGGCGCCCACGGGCCGACGGCGCGGCCGTCGTCGTCGATGACCCGCACCAGGCTGTAGGCCAGGCTGCCGGTGTCGATCGCGGCGACATCAATGGGGGGTTTGGGCACCTCGCCGGGCGGCGACAGGCGCAGGTAGGAAAAGTCGGTCTTGCAACCCGGACGCCCGGTGGGCTCGGGGACGTGCAACTTCAGCGGCCCGTATTGGCTCATGAATTGTCTCCACGCTTGATCGTGTCATGCGCATTCTTCTTACCAAGACACTGCCCGGGGGGGTGACCTCGGACATTGCCATCGTCGGCCTGTGCAAAGGGATGAACATGCACGGCCGGGAGCCAGAGTAGCACAGGGCGCGGCCCCGAGACAGGGGCCGCGCCGGGCGTGGCTCGCCGCGCGCGGCGGCGCCAATCACCGCGCGAGACGGAGGATTGCAGACCCCTTTCCGCCCGGTATGGCCCGCGGTGGGGCGCCGTGCCGACAGCGCTGCCCCAAGGCCTGGGAGGGCGGAGACGCCGAAGCCATCTTCCCCAAAACGAGGACGGGTTGAACGGCACAGAATGTCAGACGCTTACCCATCTAGCCCAATTGCAGCGGGCTGCCTCGAGCGTGAGCAGACGATGGGGGATGCCGCCACGCCGGTCACGCGCACCGGCTCCGGCAGGGTTGACCTCTATACTCGCCGCTTCCGATTCCCCTGGAAACCGACGTGCCTCGATTGACTGCCTCGAAAGGGTTCAGCTGGACCGGCATCGTGTTTGCCGCGCTTTACCTCGCCATCGTCATCCTCTGCATCGCCGGCGCACTGTCCGCCGACGGCGACGACAAGGGCCGCTTCGTGCTGCTGCAATTGCCATTGGCCTTGCAGCTTGCGCTGCTGCACGAACTGAACCTGGACCGGCTGCTCGGTGAGCTGTCCTGGGTCGGCGGCTACCTGCTGATCGGGCTGCCGACGCTGGCCCTCTTCTATGCCGTGGGCTGGGGCCTGGAGAAACTCGTGCGCGCGGCCTTCCGGCCCATCGCGTCGCAACGGTAAGCGACGCACGCAAAAAAACCGGCCAGCAGCCGGTTTTTTTGCGCCACGACGCGCCTCAGACCGGACCGGTCCACTCGGTGACGAACTCGCGGTAGTCCGGACGGTTGGCCGGCGGCACCGCGCACGCCGGCGTGCCGATCGCGAGGAAGCCGAGGAAGCGGTAGTCGAGCGAATCCAGGCCCAGCGCCGCCTGCACGTCTTCGACGTAGGTGCCGATGCCGGTGCTCCAGAACGCGCCATAGCCCAGCATGTGGGCGGCGTTCAGGATGTTCATGGTGGCGCAGCCGGTTGCCAGCAGTTGCTCGGCCTCGGGGATCTTGGTGTTGTCGTGGGCGATCTTCTGCGCCACGGCGACGAATAGCGGCACGCCGGCCATCCACTCGCGCACCGACTTTTCCTTTTCCGGCGTCATGCGCGGATCGCCGCTGCGCTTGACGGCTTCCAGCGCCACGTCGGCCAGCTTGCCGATGGACTCGCCCTGGATCACCACGAAGCGCCACGGGCGCAGCGCGCCGTGGTCGGGGGCCGACATGGCGGCCTGCAGGATCTGTTCAAGCTCGGCGGGTTTGGGCGCCGGACCCCGCAGGAACTTCACGGAACGGCGCGAGGTGATGGCATGCAGGGGCGTGGCGGTGGCGGTCTGGGTCATGGAGTCAGGCACAGGTAACAGGATTCTGGCGGTTTCCCAAATGGGAAAGAGAAGGGTTCTCATATTACGCCATGGCCGCGCGGGGGACGGCTATCCCCCTGCCCGGCGCATGGCGACTGGCGGATTCAACCGAGGTGGGTATGGCGTTCCTGGCGTTCCTCGACCTGCATTTCCGACAGGCCGTGCAGGATGCCGCAGTCTTCCGCGTCGGGCCGCGCCGACAGGCAGCGCTGGCGCAGATCGGTCAATTGCGTCTTCAACTGGGTCAGCTCGGCGATGCGCTCGTCCACGTGGGAGATGTGCTCATCGAACAGTTCATTAATGGGGCCACATCCTGCCTGGTGATTGTCGGCCAGCGACAGGATGGCGCGGATCTCGTCCTGCGTCATGTCCAGCGCGCGGCAGTTGCGGATCAGCCGCAGGCGCTCCAGGTGGGGCTGGCCGTAGCTGCGGTAGTTGTTCAGTCCCCGTTCCGGGGCGGGCAGCAGCCCTTCCTTTTCGTAATACCTGACGGTTTCGACCGTGGTGCCGGCCGCCGTGGCCAATTCGCCGATACGCATCATGCCTCCCGGACGCATCCGATGGATTAAAGGGGGTTGACCCTATAGTAACTCCAAGGTGTGGAATACGGTCAATGGCTTACGAAAAGGCAACGCGAATGTCTTGCGCAACGAACAAACATACCGATCCCACCGCTTCCGGACGACCGGACGCCTGCTGCGGCGCCAAGACCCCGGCTGCGTCCGGCGGGCATGACCACGCCGGCGCATGCTGCGGCCCCGCGCAAGGCAAGGCCGCCTCGGCCGCCGGCCATCGCCACGAAGGCGCCGGCCATGATCACGATCACGGCCACGATCACGATCACAATCACAGCCACGACCACGACCGCGATCACGGCCATGCCCATGCGCGGACGCATGACCACGGCGCCTCGGCCTGCTGCGGCCACGATGCCGGCAACATCCAGATGTCCGCCGGCGGCGCGGCCGTGCTGCAGGCCGGCCCGGGCCAGTTGCTGGCGCGCCTGCGCATCGGCCAGATGGACTGCCCGACCGAGGAAACGCTGATCCGCAAGAAGCTCGACAGCGTCGACGGCGTGCACGCGCTGGACTTCAACCTGATGCAGCGCATCCTGACGGTGGTGCACGCCGAGGGCGCGCTGGACCGCATCACCGCGGCCATCAAGTCGCTGGGGATGACGCCCGAACCGCTGGCCGACGACGCGCCGCGCACGCCGGCCCCGGCCGCCGCGCGCGTGAACTGGTGGGCCATCGGCGGCGCCGGCGTGCTTGCCGCGCTGTCCGAAGCCTCGCACTTCGCCGGCATGCACTGGGGCGTCACCGCCGCGCTGGCGGTCGCCGCCATCCTGGCCTGCGGCATCAGCACCTACCGCAAGGGCTGGATCGCCGTGCGCAATGGCAACCTGAACATCAACGCGCTCATGAGCATCGCCGTCACCGGCGCGGTGCTGATCGGCCAGTGGCCGGAAGCGGCCATGGTGATGTTCCTGTTCAATGTGGCTGAACTGATCGAGGCCCGTTCGCTCGACCGCGCCCGCAACGCCATCCGCGGCCTGCTGGACCTGGCGCCCGAAACCGCCACCGTGCGCCAGGCCGACGGCGGCTGGCAATCGGTGCCGGCGGCGCAACTGCAGATCGACGACGTGGTGCGGGTGCGACCGGGCGAACGCATCGCCGCCGACGGCCTCATCGTCAGCGGCCGCTCGGCGGTGGACCAGTCCCCCATCACGGGCGAAAGCCTGCCGGTGGAAAAGGCCGAGGGCGATCAGGTGTATGCGGCCACCGTCAACGCGGCCGGCTCGTTCGACTACCGCGTCACCGCGGCGGCGGGCAACACCACGCTGGCGCGCATCATCCATGCGGTCGAACAGGCCCAGGGCGCGCGCGCGCCGACCCAGCGCTTCATCGACCGTTTCTCGCGCATCTACACGCCTGCCGTGGTGGGCGTGGCGGTGCTGGTGGCGGTGCTGCCGCCGCTGCTGTGGGCGCAGCCCTGGTTCGACGCGATCTATCGCGCCCTGGCGCTGCTGATCATCGCCTGCCCCTGCGCCCTGGTGATCTCCACGCCGGTCAGCATCGTCAGCGGCCTGACGGCGGCCTCGCGCCGCGGCATCCTGGTCAAGGGCGGCGTGTACCTGGAGGAAGGCCGCAACCTGAAGTGGCTGGCGCTGGACAAGACCGGCACGCTGACCCATGGCAAGCCGGTGCAGACCGACCTGCAGGACTGGGACGTCTCCGACCTGACGCGCCAACCCGCGGCGCGGATTGCCGCCAGCCTGGCGGCGCGCTCGGACCACCCGGTGTCGCTGGCCGTGGCCAACGCCGCGCGCGACGCCGGCCAGGCCCTGCTGGACGTGGACGACTTCACCGCCCTGCCCGGCCGTGGCGTCAGCGGCAAGGTGGACGGCGTGCTGTTCCAGTTGGGCAACCGCCGCCTGATGCGCGAGCTGGGCGTGTCGGACGAAAAACTGGAAGCCCGTTTCGACGAACTGGAACAGCAGGGCAAGAGCGCCATCGCGCTCAGCGATGGCCAGCGCGTGCTGGCGCTGGCGGCGGTGGCCGACACGGTCAAGCCCACCAGCGCGGCCGCCATCGCCGACCTGCACGCGCTGGGCGTGCGCACCCTGATGCTGACGGGCGACAACACGCCCACGGCGCAAGCCATCGCGCGCCAGGTCGGCATCGACGAAGCGCGCGGCGATCAACTGCCGGAAGACAAGCTGGCCGCCATCGAAAGCAAGCTGGCGCCCGCCGGCAAGGTCGGCATGGTCGGCGACGGCATCAACGACGCCCCGGCCCTGGCCCGCGCCGATATCGGCTTCGCCATGGGCGCGGCCGGCACCGGCACCGCCATCGAAACGGCCGACGTGGCGCTGATGGACGACGACCTGCGCAAGATCGGCACCTTCCTGCGCCTGTCGCGCGCCACCCACCGCGTGCTGGTGCAGAACATCGCGCTGGCGCTCGGCATCAAGGTGGTGTTCCTGGCGCTGGCGATGACCGGCAACGCCACGCTGTGGATGGCGGTGTTCGCCGACGTCGGCGCCAGCCTGCTGGTGGTGGCCAACGGCTTGCGGCTGCTGCGGGCCGCGCCGGCGGCGAACTGAAACCCACGGGTCCGGCATGAGCAGGGCCGACAGCGGCACTACGTATTAACGACTGCAGCGCAATGAACCAGACGTTATCTGACTTCTTGAACAGAGCTTACTGCGACCCAAGTACTTATGAAGTGAAGCCGCGGCTCGCCGCACCTCTGACTGAACCTCCAAGCCGCGCCCCCCCACCAAGACAGGGATGCCTAACCTGGACCAGTTTTGGCCAGCAGTCGCTCACGCTCCCGCAATGCAGCCTTTACAGCCCCGAACTCCACCTCGGATAGGCGCTTATTCCATAAGGCCTTTTCTGCGTGGTAGAGGGAGCCCTGTGGCACACGACGTAATGTGATGCTGCCACTCCTATCGATGACTAGAAGACCCGAATCGAAAAGGCTATGGAGGTCAGCACGCAATAGCATTGCGTTTTGTTCACCGGCCACACCACCAGAGCTATGGTCGACGATGTGCGCAACTTCGAGAACGTCCGGGCAGGATTCGTTCGAAACGGCACAACGATTCCGAGTGCTGTCCTTAAGTAAACGCTTACGAAGAGCCGCCTGCCCAGGACGCAAAAGTACCTCCATTTGAGCTCGACTCAGCTTCTGGTACAGCGATGTCTCAAAGAATCTGACTTTTCCAGTTATCTGTTTGTGGTTACCTTCGGGAGTGAACACGGCAGATGCCCTTGACAACCCGGCATCGATAGTCAGTAGGGTCACACCCCACTCATAGGTAGGATCTTTCGCCAGAACCTTATTTCGAAGATATGTGGAGTCATACTGCAGCGAGATTTCCCATCCCTCGACATTCCGTTCGATGTCAATGCAACGCACGTCATAAGAGGCTTCCCACTCAAGCGTCTTCGACCGTTCAATCGTTTGAATTTCAGTACGTGTGCTTAGTGATGCCAAGTTAAGAGGAATGTGTTCGATAGTATTTGCCCACTCAACAGACAAGAGCACATCTGTACGGCGGAGCATGACTCTAGGAATGTACTTAGACAATCGCAATCTCTTATCAGCTATTTGTAAAAGGGCGTCATCGAAGTATTCGTGCCACTCGTGCTCCAACACGAGCGCCTCAAGTGTGAGTTGAGGATGATTGTTAGTCACCAAAGTACCGTAGCCATCCGTCGGGTCCGGCTTACCTAGCAGCCGAGCGGTGGCGTTATACGCCCCGTCGACTTCGATATCCCCTAGAAGTTTGGACGGTGTGTACCCGAAGCTTTTCGCTTTGGCTAGCTCAGCCAACAGGAAACTCTTGAATTGCGCCTCGACTTTCATCGGCATCTTCATGCGTGTTTTCCATACTGTTAAAACGTCAACTGGATTTCCACCAGCACTACAGAAATGTACGCCAGTAGTTCTACGCCCTGCCCGCCCGAGCGAGCGAGATGGCCCGGGGGCACGGACACCGCCGATTCGCTGCCAAAACCCGTGTCCATCACCTTAATTTCGCCAGATCGCCCGAGGAGCCCTCGCGTGAAAACTTCTGCGAGCTGTCGGCTATTGTGATGGCAGGCCATGCAGGCTGCGCGCCCGGACCTCGACAGCGCTGGAGGAAGCCGAAACCCAACTCCTGGACTAGTCACGAAAAAAAAAGGACAGCCTCGCCGGGAATCACCGGATATAGACTGAGACGCCTTACTTCCCACTCGAGAGCATGCTGGAGTTATTCAATTGCCAGCAACTGGTGGCGGTGATCCTCAACTGTCAGAAAATATCCATCTTTTTCGCGACATCGGGCGCAATCCGTTCAATCGGTCGCGTTTTGGGAAAACGCCACGAACGACGCATCGTAGCGGAGGGGCCATCATGCCCCTCAAGCCCGTACATGACGCGCCCGTCAGCCCGTCTGTTCTTCCTGCGGCCAGTCGCGCAGCACCGGCGCATCCGGCGCTCCCGGGCCGACTTCGCGCAGGTGATCGTGCTGCAGCAGCGCCATGCGGTAGGCGTCGCGGTAGGCGCCGTTGGAAAAGAACTCTTCCTTGAGCAGCCCTTCGATCTGGAAGCCGCAGCGCTCGTAGATGTGCACGGCGGCGCGGTTGTCCTTGTCCACCACCAGGTAGACCTTGTGCAGGTTCAGCACGCGGAAGGCGTAGCCCACCGCGATGCGGGTGGCGGCCTTGGCGTAGCCGCGGCCCTGGTAGCTGGGCGCGATGATGATCTGGAATTCGGCGCGGCGGTGGATGTAGTCGATTTCCACCAGTTCCACCAGGCCGGCCGGCTGACCGGTGTCGTGCTCGATGATGAAGCGCCGCTCGTTCTGGTCATGCAAGTGGCGGTCATAGAGGGCGACCAGTTCGTCGTAGGCCTCGTAGGGCTCTTCGAACCAATAACGCATGATGACGTCGTTATTGTTGATCTTGTGCACGAAGTGCAGGTCGCCGCGCTCCAGGGGGCGTATTTTGATATCGGATATTACCGACATAGAAACCTCCGAAAGTGCTGCCATTGTAGCTGACACCACCCCGAAAAGCCCATTACATGGCGATTTCACTAGAAGAATGGCTTGTTTATTGACCTACAGCAGAAAAATGGCTGAAAAAGCGCATGAATACTGGAACTTTCAATATTCACGCGCCGCCATCCGTAACGAAATCCACCCGCAGCCCGGGCCGGGCATTGCCCCCCTGCCCTTGGCACACATGCCGCCATTACGGCGCCGCGAATGCCGGCAGGCGCTGTTCGATGCGACGCACCACCTCGTTGGCGGCCGATGACAGCGGCCGCCCCAGACGCAGCAGCATCTGGCACTCCGGCGCGCTGAGGATCGGATGCGCGATCGGCAGCGCCACCAGTTCGCCGCTGGCCAATTCGTGGTGCACGCCCAGGTTCGGCATCAGCGTCACCCCGGCGCCGCTGATCGCGTACTGCTTGAGCACGCGCAGCGAATTGGTGGTCAGGCTGGGCGTCAGGTGGATGCGTTCCGTGAATTCCAGCAGGTCGACCGCCTGGCGCAAGCCATACGGCGCGGACATCAGCGCGAATGGATACGGCAGGATGTCGGCGATGGTTAGCGGCGCGCGGCGCCGCGCCAGCGCATGGCCGGGCACCGCCAGCAGGCAGACCGGATGCTTGCGGCTGGCGCGGCAGCGCAGCCGCGGATCGACCGGCGGGTTGTAGGCCAGGCCGATGTGCGCGGCATCCGTGGCCACCGCCTCGACCACCTCGTTGACCGAGCCGACGTTGACGCTGACGTTGATGCGCGGGTGTTCGATGCAGAACGGCCCCACCACGTGCTCCATCAGACTGTCGATGAAGCCCTCGCTGATCATCAGATGGACGTTGCCGCGCCGCATGCCGCGCAGTTCCTGCAGGCGCGTGTTCAGGTGTTCCTGCTGGGCGCGACAGGCGCGGTGGTATTCCAGCAGCATGTCGGCGGCCTCGGTCGGCGTCAGTCCGCGCGCGCGGCGCTCGAACAGCGCCACACCCAGTTCCTTTTCCAGCAACTGGATCTGGCGACTGATGACCGAGGGCGCGGTGCCGAGCTTGTCGGCCGCGCCGCGGATCGAGCCACAGGCCACGACCTCGTTGAAGTACTTCAGCCGCGTCTGGCTGATTTCCGCCATGGTTTCCCCTTCTGTTTTCCGTTGCTCTGAAGGCAACGACAATTTATCACCCAGGTCATTGTTTCGAACACAGTGTGCTCGCAATATGGACGCCGCGCGGACCCGCCCGGGCCCCGCCGCCATCCCACCCACCGCGGCGGGCGCAGACCCGCCCGCGAGGAGACACGCAATGCCCCATCAGGCCACGCCAGGCGCCGATCCGCGCCTGGGTCCGCTATACCGCAAGATCACCTGGCGGCTGCTGCCGTTCCTGCTGCTCTGTTATGTGTTCGCCTACCTGGACCGCATCAACATCGGCTTCGCCAAGCTGCAGATGCAGCAGGACATCGGCATCTCGGACGCCGTCTACGGCCTGGGCGCGGGCATCTTCTTTCTCGGCTACGTGATGTTCGAGGTGCCCAGCAACCTGCTGCTGACGCGCATCGGCGCGCGCCGCACCATCAGCCGCATCATGGTGCTGTGGGGCCTGACTTCGGCCTCGATGCTGTTCGTGCAGGGCGAATGGAGCTTCTACGTCCTGCGCTTCATGCTGGGCGTGTTCGAGGCCGGCTTCGCCCCCGGCATGATCTTCTACCTGACCTACTGGTACTCGCAATCGCGCATGGCCGGCGTCATGGCGGTGGTGATGCTGGCCGGCCCGATCGGCGGCATCGTCGGCGGCCCGGTCTCGGCCTGGATCATGACGGCCTTCTCCGGTGCCCACGGCCTGGACGGCTGGCAATGGATGTTCCTGCTCGAAGGCCTGCCCTGTGTGCTGCTGGGCGTCATCGCCTTCCGCTACCTGGACGACAAGCCGGCCGAGGCGCGCTGGCTCAGCGTCGAGGAGAAGGCGCTGCTGGCCGCCGACCTGGACAGCCGCGGCGCGCACAAGAAGCACGCCTTCGCCCAGGTACTGCGCGACCCGGCCATCTACGGCATGGCGCTGACCTACTTCTGTCTGATCTGCGGCATCTACGCCGTCAGCTTCTGGCTGCCGACGCTGCTCAAGCTGGCCGGGGTGCAGGACACCATGCAGATCGGCCTGTACTCGGCGATCCCGTACGTGGCCGCGGCGGTCTTCATGCTGGGGTTCGCGCGCAGTTCCGACCGCCTGCGCGAACGCCGCTGGCACACGCTGGTGCCGGCGCTGCTGGCCGGCGTGGCGCTGTGCATCGCCACCGCGGCGCCGACGCAATTCGCGCTATCCCTGACGGCCATCACGCTGGCCACCGGCTTCATGTGGGCCGCCTACACGGTATTCTGGGCGATTCCGTCGCAGTACCTGCAAGGGGAAGCCGCGGCGGGCGGCATCGCGCTGATCAACAGCATCGGCCTGCTGGGCGGCTTTCTCAGCCCGTCCATCATCGGCTGGGTCAAGGAATCCACCGGCAGCCTGGCTGGCGGCCTGTACGCGATCTCCGCCCTGCTGGTGGCCGGCGCCCTGCTGCTGCTGGTGAACCGTCCTCCCCAATCCGCGCCCGCGCGCGCCTGACGCTCAAAGGAATCGATCATGCACATTCTGGTGGCTGGCTTCCAGCACGAGACCAATACCTTCGCGCCGTCCAAGGCGGCCTATGAGAACTTCGTGCGCGGCGAGGGCTTTCCCGCCATGGTGCGCGGCGAGGACATGCTGGCGCTGCGCGAGGTCAACATCCCCGCCGGCGGCTTCATCAACGCCGCGCTGGCGCAGGGCCACACCGTGCGCACGGTGATCTGGGCCGGCGCCAGCCCGTCGGCCCACGTCACCCGCGACGCCTACGAACGCATCGCCGGCGAGATCGTCGAGGCGGCGCGCGCCGGCGGCTTCGACGCCATCTACCTGGACCTGCACGGCGCCATGGTGGCCGAACACCTGGACGACGGCGAAGGCGAACTGCTGGCGCGGGTGCGCGCGCTGGTCGGCCCCGGCGTGCCGGTGGTCGGCAGCCTGGACCTGCACGCCAACGTCACCGTGCGGATGCTGCGCGAGGCCGACGGCCTGGCCGCGTTCCGCACCTACCCGCACGTGGACATGGCGGTGACCGGCGAGCACGCCGCGCGCCTGCTGGCCGCGCGCGTCGCGGCCGGCGACAAGTGGGTGCGCGCCGAACGCCGGCTGCCGTTCCTGATCCCCATCAACGGCATGTGCACGATGCTGCAGCCGTCACAGGGCGTGTACGAAGAACTCGAACGCCTGGAGCGGACGCCGGGCGTGGCCTCGATCTCGTTCGCGCCGGGCTTTCCCGCGGCCGACTTTCCCGAATGCGGCCCGGTGGTGTGGGCCTACGGCACCGACGCCGACGCGGTCGAACGCGTGACCGAGGCGCTGTACCAGCGCGTGCTGGAACTGGAACCGCAATGGTCGCCCGACTTCCTGGCGCCGGCCGACGCCGTCAAGCGGGCCCAGGCGCTGGCGGCGGGCGCGTCGCGCCCCGTGGTCATCGCCGACACCCAGGACAATCCGGGCGCGGGTGGCGACGCCAACACCACCGGCATGCTGCGCGCGCTGGTCGAGGCCGACGCGCAGAACGCCGCGCTGGGCCTGTTCTACGATCCCGAGGCCGTGCGCCAGGCGACCGCCGCCGGCATCGGCAGCAAGGTGAAGCTGCGCCTGGGCGGCCAGTCCGGCGTGGCCGGCGACGCGCCGTTCGAGGGCGAATTCGTGGTCGAGACGCTGTCGCCGGGCAAACTGCGCTTCGATGGCCCGATGATGAACGGCATGGACGTGGACCTGGAGGCGGTGGCCGGGCTGCGCCTGGGCGGCGTGCGCGTGGTGGTCAGCGCCACCAAGTCGCAGATGCTGGACCGCAACCTGTTCCGCGTCGGCGGCGTGCAGCCCGAGGAGATGGCGATCCTGGTGGTGAAAAGCTCGGTGCACTTCCGCGCCGACTTCCAGCCCATCGCGCATGAGGTGTTGGTGGCCAAGGCCCCGGGCCCGATGCAGGCCGATCCCGCCGACCTGCCCTGGACCCGGCTGCAACCGGGCATCCGCATCAAGCCGATGGGGCCGGCATTCGCGGCTTGAATTCGCGGCCTGGTCTTGAACGGAACGCGGATGGAACGCGGACGGCCGCGTCCTACTTGAGCTTGCCCTGCGGGCTGACGAAATCTTCCAGCGTCAGCCCTTTTTCCTTGAGAATGGCTTCCAGCAGCGGCTGCAGCTTGCCCAGGCTGTCCTGGACCGTCTCGCGCACGGTGTCCACCACCACCTGGGTGCTGCGCTCGATCTCGATGTTGACGTGGTCGCCCACCTGTTTGTCCTCGAACACCGTCATGCGGCGGGTCTCGGGGATCAGCCAGACTTCGAACCAGCCTTCGGCGCGGTTGACCTCGGACACGGTCAGGCTGGCGCCGTTGATGGCGATGTAGCCCTTGGCGAACACGTACTTGCGGAAGGCCTCGGGGATGCTGAAGCGCATCAGGCGGTTGGTGTCCGAGGACTTCACCATCACCACTTCCGAGGTGAAATCGACGTGGCCGGAGAGCGGATGGCCGCCGATCTCGGCGCCATCCTTGGCGGCGCGCTCGACGTTGGCGCGGTCGCCTTCCTGGTAGCTGCCCAGCGTGGTGATGGCCAGGCTTTGCAGCATGACATCGAAGGTGGCCTGGTTGGCGTCGAGGATTTCGGTGACCGTCAGGCAGACGCCGTCGGTGGAGACGCTGGCGCCGACCGCCAGGTCCTTGCAGAAGCCGTCGGGAAACGCCAGCGTAAACGTGCGCAGGCCTTCGCGGTCCGCGATTTTCGCGATCTTCGCGGTGCCTTGGACAATACCGGTGAACATGCTGATCCTGGATACGGGGCGTGGCGCCCCTGGCAAAACATCAAAGGTAACCGATATTTTGCCACCGGGCGCCCGCCCCTGTCGGGGCGGCGCGCCCGGCCGCCGCCGGATCAGTGGCGGATGGCGATGGTCTTCAGGGTGGTGAAGCCGTACAGCGCCTCGAAGCCCTTTTCACGGCCGTACCCCGACTGGCGCGAACCGCCGAACGGCAGCTCGACGCCGCCGCCGGCGCCGTAGTTGTTGACGAACACCTGGCCGGCGCGCAGCTTGCGCGCCAGGCGCAACTGGCGGCCGCCGTCGCGGGTCCAGACGCCGGCCACCAGGCCGTAGAGCGTGCCGTTGGCGATTTCCAGCGCTTCCTCCTCGGTGTCGAACACCATGGCGGCCAGCACCGGGCCGAACACTTCTTCCTGCGCCAGCCGGCTCTTGGGCGGCACGTCGCGGAACAGCACCGGCGGCTGGTAGAAGCCGCTGTCGGGCGCGCCGTCCTTGAGCTTGCCGCGCGCGGCGACCTTCAGGCCCTCGGCTTCGGCCTCGGCCAGGAAGCCGCGCACGCGGTCGTGCTGGCGGGCGCTGATCAGCGGGCCGACGTCCAGGTCCTGCGCGGCCGGGCCGGTGACGGTGGCCGAGAACGCCTCGCCCAGGCGCGCCAGCACTTTCTCGTAGACGCCGCGCTGGATCAGCACGCGGCTGCCGGCCGAGCAGGTCTGGCCGGCGTTCTGGATGATGGCGGCCAGCAGCACCGGCATGGCGGCGTCCAGGTCGGCGTCATCGAACACGATCTGCGGCGACTTGCCGCCCAGTTCCAGCGTCACCGGCACGTGGTTCTCGGCGGCGGCGTGCGCCACCATCTTGCCGGTCTGCGGCGAGCCGGTGAACGAGATGTGGTCGATGCCCGGGTGCGCCGACAAGGCGGCGCCGGCCTCGTGGCCGTAGCCGGTGCAGATGTTCAGCGCGCCGGCTGGCAGGCCCACCTCGGCGGCGATCTCGGCCACCTTGAGCAGCGACAGGCAGGCGTCCTCGGCCGGCTTGACCACGCAGGCGTTGCCCGCGGCCAGCGCCGCGCCGACGCTGCGGCCGAAGATCTGCAGCGGATAGTTCCACGGCACGATGTGGCCGGTCACGCCATGCGCTTCGCGCACGGTCAGCACGGTAAAGCCCGGGGTATAGGGAATGGTCTCGCCGTGCAGCTTGTCGACCGCGCCGGCATAGAACTCGAAATAGCGCGCCACGGCGGCCGCGTCGGCGCGGGCCTGCTTGATCGGCTTGCCGGCGTCGGCCGATTCCAGTTGTGCCAGTTCTTCCTGGCGATCGAGCAAGGCGAAGGCGATGCGCATCAGCAGGCGGCTGCGGGCGGCCGGAGCCATCTGGCCCCACTCGCCCTCGAAGGCCGCGCGCGCGGCGATCACGGCGCGGTCCACATCCGCCTCGCCCGAGCGGGCGATGGCATCGAACGCCTTGCCATCGGAAGGGTTCAGCACGGGGATGGTTTCGCCGCTGGCGGCGGGCACCCATTGGTTGGCGATAAAGTTCTTCTGAGTCACGGTGTGCGGAGTAAAGTAGCGGCCGTTGGCCGATTGCGGAACGCGCGGATGCGGGGGTCTCCTGGCGCGGCCGGCGAAGCCGGATCGCGCCACCCGGGCGTCGGTGGCGCGCGGTGTGGTTATGGGGGTGCTGCGGATCCATCCAAGGTAAGGGAGCGCCCCACAATTTGTCAATTGAATTGACAGCTTTCGCCCCACGCTTCAGGATATTTTTCGTCCAACTCGGGTTATCCCTAGGATTTCAAAACCATAAGGCGTTCGTCCCACGGCGGGACGCCTGGTCAGATTTGTCATGACACCGAACAAACCCGGCGCCCGCGCCATGGGAGCAAGTCAATGAGCAAAGTGCGCGATCCGCAGCTGGACAAGCTGCTCACCGCGGCCAGCCGGCCGCGGCCGGAACTCGAGGTCCTGGCCGAAGTGGCCTCGGGCCTGGGCTACGTGCGCGCCGAACGCTTCGCCGAACGGGTCTACGAAAGCCTGTTCTACGCCATCGCCACGGGCAAGATCGCGCCGGGCGCCAAGCTGCCGACCGAACTGGAACTGGCCGCGCTGTTCGAGGTATCGCGGCCGGTGGTGCGCCAGGCGCTGGACCGCCTGCGGGAAGACCAGTTGGTCGAGTCGGTGCGCGGCTCGGGCAGCTACGTGCGCGCCAAGCCCGACCTGATGGGCGGCATGCCCGCCGTCGACCCGGCGCGCCGCGTCGGCCACATCCTGGAAGGGCTGGAATTGCGCATGGTGATCGAACCGGAATGCGCCTACCTGGCCGCGTTGCGCCGCACCGACGACGACCTGCTGGAAATGGACCGCATGCTGGCCGGCTACGAAGCCGCCGACGCCGCCGGCGCCATCGCCCACCATCACGACTATGGCTTTCACCGCGCGATCGCGGCGGCCACCGGCAACCAGCGCTTCGTCCAGGTGCTCAAATCACTGGAGTACGACGTCAGCCACGCCGTCAACATGATGCGCCACCTGGTCCACAGCGAACCCTGGAAGCGCACCCGCGCCGCCATCGACGAACACCGCCAGATCTACCGCCTGATCCGCGAACAGGACGCCGAGGGCGCCCGCAACATCATGCGCGCGCATATCGAAAAAGCCCGCAGCCGCATGCTCAACAGCGGCTCGGAACATTGAGGCGGCGCCGGCGCTGCCCCGCCCGCGCGGCGGCTCATGCGGTCCGTCCGGCGCCACCGCATTTTTCCTGACCCGATTCACTGCCTGATTTCCGCCTGATTCCCACCATGCCCAGCCTTCCCCTCCCCCTGGACCAGCAACTCGTCATCGTCACCGGCGCCAGCCGCGGCCTGGGCGCGGCCATTGCCCGCGCCTTTCTGCGAGAAGGCGCGCGGGTGGTCATCAATTATCTGAACAGCGACGCCGCGGCGCGCGAACTGGCCGCCACCGCCCCGGACCGCGCGCTGGCCGTGCAGGCCGATGTGCGCGATGGCGAGGCCGTCGCCGCCATGGTGGCGCGCGCCAGCGAACATTTCGGCCGGCCGGTCGGCACCGTGGTCAACAACGCCCTGCCCGCCTTCCAGTTCGACGGCGACGCCCGCCCCCACGCCGACACGCTCGACTGGGCGCGCATGAACGCGCAACTGGAAGGCAGCGTGCGCGCCGCCCTGAACACCACCCAGGCCGTGCTGCCGTCGATGCGCGCCGCCGGCGGCGGCCGAATCATCAACGTCGGCACCAACCTGGTCCAGAACCCGGTGGTGCCGTACCACGACTACACCGCGGCCAAGGCCGCTCTGCTGGCGTTCACGCGCACGCTGTCGCACGAGTTGGGCGCGGACGGCATCACCGTCAACATGGTGTCCGGCGGGCTGCTGCGCACCACCGACGCCTCGGCCGCCACGCCGGCGGCGGTGTTCGACCTGATCGCCGCCAGCACGCCGCTGCGCGAAGTGACCACGCCCGAACAGTTCGCCGACGCGGTGCTGTTTTTCGCCAGCCCGTGGTCGCGCGCGGTGACCGGGCAGAATTTGATTGTGGACGGGGGGCTGGTCAAGGGGTGATGCGGCCGCGTCGCGTCGACGAATGTGGTTAATGCGAGGGCGGCTCGCTGCCGATACCAAGGCGCTGGTCAAGAACGCGGAAATAGGGGCGTTGGCCCCAAGCGGCACGATCGCCGATCACATACAGCCGGGCCTTGGCCCGGCTGACCGCCACATTGAGCAGGTTGGAGCTTTGCGCAGCCCAATCCTTGGCCCCCGGGCGCTGCGGGTTGCCGCCCAGCACCAGGATAACGATTTCGGCCTCCTTGCCCTGGGTCGTGTGCACCGTCCCGGTCTTGGCAGGGTCGAGTCCCAGCATCCGGGCCATCGCGCGCAGTTGCGTCGCCGCATCCTTGAACGGCGAGATCAGGAAAATATCCTTGGGCGCGACCTGATGCTCAGCCTGCAACGACCGCAATAGCTTCCTGGCAGCCTCCCCTTCCTCGGGCACCCAATTGCCCACACTGGTTTGCGCGCGTACGTCGATCCAATGGCAATGCGGCCACGAATGGGCGGACGGCGATTTCCCTTGAACCATCAGCCCGTCATAAGCAATGTCGTTGCTGATGGAGAACATCGGATCATCGCAACGGCGGTGCACACGCAGAGGCGAACCGACCCAGACTTTCCCGTTCTCCTTGCCAGGCAGCCAGGTCCCCATCGACATGCTCTGATCCGACAGGCACTGCGCCGATGTGAAGCTGGGCCACCAATCCCGAGGTACTCCATAGTGCCGAGCCAGTGCGCCCTCGACCGCCGCCGGCATGCCCAGCACGGGTTCAAGCTGGTTGGGATCGCCCACCACGACGGTGCGCGCCGAGCGCCAAATGGCGCCGGCGGCCTGTTGTGGCAGCGCCTGGCCGGCTTCGTCGATCAAAAGCCAGCCGATCGACTCCCGGCCAAGCGAATGGAACATGCGAGGAATCGAGGCAAAGGTCGTGGAAATCACCGGCACCACGAGCGCGAGGCTACCGAGCGCCACCCGCGCCATGTCTTCAGGCATGCCCTTACCTTGGAGCCAGTTCGAGGCCAAGCCAAGGTTGTCGATGATCTCCTGGGGATGTGACTCGATGAAAGCGCGATGCACATCCAATCCGGCCAGAAACAGATCTTGCCGCGCGCGGCGCCAAGCCGGCGTTGACCAGGGCGAAGACAATTCGCGGGCGGCGTCATCGGCGCTGGATTGCGGCCAGTACGCCCCCAAGCGTTGCATTGCCTGCAGACATGCATGCCTGGCAGCGTCAAGCCGGTCCAATGCCTCCTGATGAGCGACCTGCTTTTGCCGCAAGGCTGTCCTAAGCTTCTCGTCCCCACCGGCCGCATCCTGATGAGCCGCCTTGGCCTTCTTGCACTCCGCGGCCAGGGCATCGTGATCGGCCCTGGATTGCCTGACTTGAGCATCGATCTGGCTGCGCCTGTTCCACCAATCCCGGTGCGAGCGTCCCCAGGTCGAAAGCCAGATCAGCAATCCAGGCCTGGCCCGATCGTGGCTGGCCAATTCAGCTTGTGCCGCCGCACACTGCTTAAGCGCGCCGGCCATCCGCGCTCGCAGGTCGTCGACGCGCTCCCGTAGCGTCGGCAGCGCGGCCTGTCGCGCCGCGAGTTCGACCTCGATAGCTCGCGCGCCACGCTCTAGTTCCTCGGCCTGAGCGCGCGCCTTGACGACGGCCTCCGGAAGTTTCGCGTTCGCCTCCAAGACGCTTCGGCATTGACGTTCGGCCTCCTGCGCCTGTTCGAACCGGGCCACGGCCTGTGCCCAACCGATCACCGGCTTGCGTCCGCCGTCGATGATCCGGCTCAGGTGATAGCGCAGCCCTTCCCCGCCCTCGACAAAGGGATTGGCGTCCCATCGAGCCAGAAGCGCCGCTTGCGTGGGATCGTCTTGCGCGTCCGGCTGATTTTTCCTGGAATGGACGCCTGGGGGATTCTTCCACCAGAAGCTGTTCATGAACGCGCCACGGTTGGCCTTCGATCCCATGCGCGCGGCCAGGAGGCCCCAGGCGGCATTGCCCAGGACGTTGCCGGCCAGGCACTGGTAATAACCATCCGGATGCGCACTGCGCCCGGCCGCATCGGCGGGTACGGCCTTGACGCCAGGCAGTTCCAGCGAAATGTTCTCCACCGCGCCGTTGTTGGCCGAGGCCACAACGATGGCGAACCCGCTCAGGTCAGCGTGCAACGGTCGATAGTTGCACCAGAATTCACCCAGTTTCTTTGTCGTCCGCCCGGCAAAGGCCTGCCCTCCCAACCGGGCAAGGTGCGCCGCGCGCGCAGTGACAACCGCCGCCACCACATCGCGTAGCAAGGTGGTCTTGCCCGTGCCCGGCGGTCCATTGATCGCAAAAATTCCAGGCTTGGCTTCGAGCTGGCGCCACAGTTCGTTGACGGCCAGTTGCTGGCTGAACGCAAGCGGATGATCCGAAGGCCAACTTCCCGCAGGAAAAGCCGGAGGATTCAACGCCGCGAAGGCAGTCGCCACTCCATGAGCCTCGCGCAGATCCACGCGCGCAGGATCCACCTTTGCCGCCGCCTGGATATATTCGGCCAGCCCTTTCCCGACATTGCCATCGACCCAGGCTCGGCGCAGCGCGTTGAGATCGCCCACAAAGAAACTATTCAGCAGATCATCGCCCGGCTGGGGATCGGACGTGCCCTGATCTCCCGTCGCTTCGGCTCTCTTGACCTGGACGCATTTGGCGGCGTGGGTCGAGGAGATCATCCCCTCGGGCAGTAGACAAAGGGCGGCAATGCGCCCGCTCAACGCATCGAGCCAGGCACGGGTGGGCGGCGCTTTTTTCTCTCGCGCCGCGGCCGTGGCGCCGACGAGCCACTGCATAAGCCGGCGGACCAGCATGTCGAAGCCCGCATAGCCGCTGTTCGGGCTCGGGATCTCGGGATTGGCCTCTGGCAAGCCGGCGGTGACGATCCTGCCGCCCTCTTCCAGCACCGCGATGCCGTCAGGGTAATGCAGGATCTGCCCTGCAGCCCAACATGCCAGAGACAGCACAAAACTCTGTGGCAGAGGATAGCCGTCTTCGTCGAAAGCCAGGTCAAAGAGGCGGCCTTGGCCACTGGGGCGGCGCTCGTCGAATACATCCTCGTGCGAACCAACCTTGACTTCCAGCAATGCCGCAAACCGCTCGATCTCGTAGAGCCCCGCCTGCAGCGTGTAGCGCCAGGCAAGGCGCGGCGCAATGCGTTTGGCCCGGTGTTTTGGATCGAACCAGGGCAAGGACTCGTCCGCGCGCAACCGGTAGACAGGCTCGGTGAGGTGGGAGGGATTGGCTTTCTCGGCCTTTTGCGGGACGCACGCCTCGACGGCGCGCCAGAACCCTAATATTCGCGGGGCTTGAGATATCGCAGGCTGCCGGCCCTGCTGTTGTTCTGCCATTGTTTTGTTCTCTTTTCAGGACTGCGGAACTTCCGATAAAAGTCGGATATTGGCGTTTTTTAAATTATACAAATTGATAATAATTTATACGGATGCGGTGGCTTTCCGGTTTGAACGGAACCCGCCATTTGTTCGCGCAAATTACAGAAAGGAGTGAACCATGCGTGAAGCGCTGCCCGTCAACGCTTCCCACGGTTTCGGACGCCCAGAAGGGACGACTCGCCAAAACCCACTGCTTCCGTTGCTAGACTGCCGACAGGGCATTAGTTACCCGCAGGTTCAATGCCTTGGCTCGCGCATTGGCCACACCTTCCAGTGGTACGCGACTCATTCGAGCGCTACCCGCAGGCATGTCGTGCAGGTCAGGCACCGGCATCACTTCGCCGATCCGCTTGTCAAAAAAGTATCCGATCGAATACACTACCCATGTACCACATAAAGCCGCTGCCAGAGTTCGACGCTTGGTTCGACACCCTGACAGACCCGACTACGCGGGCCCGCCTGATCCGCAGGCTTGAAAAGGCCGCACGGGGTTTGCTGGGCGATGTGAAACCGGTCGGAGAGGGCGTGAGCGAGATGCGCGAGTTCTTTGGCCCCGGCTGGCGCATGTATTACGTCGAACGGGGCAATGTGCTGATCGTCATGCTGGGTGGCGGCACCAAGGGCACACAAAGCCGTGACATCAAACAGGCCAAGGAATTGGCGCGGGCCCTGAGAAACGACGAAGAAGACCAATCATGAGCAAGAAAACGATCAAGGTTTCCGAACTGCCCACCTTCGACCCCGCGCGTTACCTGCGCGACGACAAGGACATCGCCGCCTACTTGACGCAGGTGATCGAGGACGGAGACTTCAGTGAGCTTGCCCAGGCGCTGGGAGTTGCCGCGCGCGCTCGTGGCATGACGCAAATTGCCGAGACGACTGGCATTGGCCGAGAATCGCTATACAAGGCCCTGCGCGCTGGCGCGAGCCCGCGCTTTGACACCATCGCCAAGGTATGCAAGGCATTGGGCGTGCGTCTCGTCGTCCAGGCCAAGCATCCGGCCTAGGCACGCATGACGAGCGTGGCCGGGCCAGTAGCCGGAAACCAAGATTTCCTAGAGAATCCCTCCCACCTTCCGCAACGATAAACTGCATTCCCCCCATGAAATTAGCCACCTGGAACGTCAACTCCCTGAACGTGCGCCTGCCGCAAGTGCTGGACTGGCTGGGCGCCAATCCCGTCGACGTGCTGTGCATCCAGGAACTGAAGCTGACCGACGACAAGTTTCCCGAGGATGCCTTCAAGGAAGCCGGTTACCACGCCGTCTGGGCCGGCCAGAAGACCTACAACGGCGTCGCCATCGTGTCGCGCGTGCCGGGCACGTCCATGGTGCGCAACCTGCCCACCTACGAAGACCCGCAGCAGCGCGTGCTGGCCCTGACCTTCCCCAGCGCCGACGGCGAGGTGCGCGTGGTCTGCGCCTATTGCCCCAATGGCCAATCGGTCGGTTCCGACAAGTATGCCTACAAGCTCGAATGGTTCGCCGCCATGCGCGCCTGGCTGGCCGACGAGATCAAGCAGTACCCGCGCCTGGCGGTGCTCGGCGACTACAACGTCGCGCCGGCCGACGAGGACGTGCACAACCCCGAGAAATGGGAAGGCCAGGTGCTGGTCTCCGAACCCGAGCGCCAGGCGCTGCGCGAGCTGATCGACCTGGGTCTGGCCGACTCCTTCCGCCTGTTCGAGCAGCCCGAGAAATCGTTTTCGTGGTGGGATTACCGCCAATTCGCGTTCCGCCGCAATGCCGGCCTGCGCATCGACCACATCCTGCTGTCGGCGCCGCTGGTCAAGCGCTGCACCGCCTGCGTGATCGACAAGGAGCCGCGCCGCAACGAGCAGCCGTCCGACCACGCGCCGGTGGTGGCCACGCTGACGTTCGATTGAGCCAAAAATCTTGCGCGCCGGCTTGCACGGCGCGCGGAAATTCCTGTATAGTTGCGCTCTTGCTTGATTTGGGGCGGTAGCTCAGCTGGGAGAGCGTCGCGTTCGCAATGCGAAGGTCGGGAGTTCGATCCTCCTCCGCTCCACCAATTCAATCTCCAGAGTGATCTGGGCAAGTCCGGAACAGCGCCTTAAGGCGCTGTTTTTGTTTGGTCGCTTGGCCTGACTATTTCCGGCCCGCGCCCAGGATCCGGCCAGTACCCACGACTGAAAGGCTGGCGGCCGTTGGGCTGCCGGCCACGGGACTACCGACCACGGGACTACCGACCACGGGACTACCGACCACGGGACTACCGGCCACGGCGCCGGCTGCGCCAAGGCCGGGCTGCAGCAAGGATATGGCGGGCTTGCCATATTCCTCCCGGTAACCCACACATAGCAGCACCCTGCCGACACGCTCGCACCGCGCGACGAATCGCCAGCGGCTCAATACCAGGCCGATTTCTTGCGCCCCGTCCTGGCCGCAAGGCCGGGCCCAGGCGATGGACAAGCGCGGCAGCGCGTGCAACAGCCCCAGCCCCACGCTTTTTGCGCAAGCCTCGCGGGCGACCCAGCCGACCAGGAAGTCCACCACGACGAGGTCCCGCCGCGCCAGCCAAGCCGCCAGGCGGCGTTGGCGGGCGGCCAGATCGGGCCGGTCCAGATGCTCGATATCAATGCCCACATACTTGCGATTGGCATATAGCCGCGCCTGCACGCCGGCACTGTGGCTCACGCCGAAACCGGCAAGGCCGGGAAGGTACGGCTTGCCTAACCGGGTGCGCAGGATCGGGGCGCGCGCGGCCCGCCCGACCAGCACCGGATCGGGACGGCCCAGCACTACCGTGACATCAAAGTTCGACGAGGGTGCGGTCATGCGTGCCGGTCGCGATCAGGGTGTCGGCCTCGCCCGCCACGGCGCGGGCGCTGAACCGCAGGGAATGGCCGAACATCGCCTCCACCGTGATCGTCAGCCGCACCGCGCTGCCTGGGTGCGCGGGCGCAACGTGGCGCACGCTGACCGCATGCCCGACCGACCCGCAGCGCCCGTCGCCCGCCAGCCGGATGCACTCGGTCGCGTAAGACTCGATCCAATAGACAATCACCGGGGTGGCCAGCACATCCCGATCTCCTCCATAGTTCAATGCGCTTGCGGCGGCATCGACCATGCAGGTTTTCGTGAACTGCTGTCCCGTCTCGAACAGCGCCTGCGCCTGTAGCGTCGGGCCATCCATCTAGGCGCGCTCCAGCGCGGCGAGCGCATCCGCCGCATTGCCGAAACGATCCTTGAACATGGAGATCCATCGCTCCAGCCCAAACGCGACACAACTGGTATGCACGAAGCTGTCGGCCAGGCGGATATCGAACTTTTCTCCGAAGTAGTTGCGGTGATAGTTCAGCGACGACACGGCGTGGCCGTCGAACACCAGCTCACGCTTGGTGGGCGTCAGCGCCGACAGGCGCGCCACGGCGCTGCCGGAATCAAAGAAGGGATCGTTGGCTTCTTCACAACCCGCGCTGATCCCAAGTTGCGCGAACAGGGAGAACAGGCGGTCGTACCCCGCTTCCAGGTGCGCCTGCGCGCCCTGCGCGGTGCCCAGGTACACGTATTCCTTCATGGTGAAGTTGAAAGCGCGGTAACGATCCAGCGCCTTGTCCTCGTGCCGGAAGCAGCGCGCGATGCAGGACTCCACCCGCGCGTCTTCGAGGTGCTGCCCTTGCAGCCCCAGGTAGACCTTGTAGCAGGTGGCCGGCAACAGCGCCACGTCGGCGCAAAGCGCCTTGAAATCCTGGTCCAGCTTGCGCTGGCCGCGCGCGAACCCCAGCAACTCGCCCTTTTCTATCGAGCACATGACGCAGGTCAGGTGCGGGAAATTGCGCACGTAACCCAGCGCATTGATCTCTTCATGGGCCAGCAAGCTGTCGAACTCGGTGGTGGCGTCGGGCGCAATCGAGAATATGTCGTCCAGTTTGGCCTGCAGCACGTTCTTTACCTGGTGCCATTGCTTTTCGATAATCACGATTCAATCTCCTGAAAATCCCTGAAAGCACTTGAGTGAATGCATGCACGACCCGGCCTTACGCCGTCAGGTCAGCCAGCACCTGGCGGACGGTTCGGATGGAATGCGTGTCCTTGCAGGACGTGCCGCAATACAACGCCATTTCCTCGATCAAACCCTCGGTGTGCACGGTGGGTACCGCAACGCTGTAACGCAGGATGGGATAACGCTTGCCAAAGTAATGCGCGGAACCGATGACACTGGCCGGCAGCGATTGCTCGCAACTGGCATTGCGGATAACCCGGTGGCGATGGGTGTGCCAGCCGATGCTGAAGCGGTCGGTGACCACGGTATCGCCGGGTGTGGCGTTCACGATCGCCTGCTTGTAGCGCTCGTGCGCGGCGGACTCCCGGGTGGCCGCGAATACGGTGCCGCACAGCGCGCCGGAAAATCCGGCCTGCACCACCTGGCGCAACTCCGCCGCGTTGCTGATGCCGCCGCTTAGAAACACCATGCGCCTGTCGACGCCATGACGGCCGGCCTGGTCCAGCGCCTGTCCGCGCGCGGTCGAGCCCAGGTGATGGCCGCCCGCCTCCGTCGTCTGCAACACGCCAAAGCGCGCGCCGGCATCGAACCCCGCTTCCAGCTCGTCCCAGGTCCCGCCTTGCACGCCATATTCCATGCCGGCCGGCAAGGCCCGCAGCACGGGGGCATCCGGCAGGCCGAAGAAGGTCACGACCGGCCGCTCCGGACGGTCCGCCAGAAAGGCGAGCCGCTCCAGCAACGCGTCCGCGTCCAGTACGAAGGGCACCAGATTCACGCCGAAGCGCGCGCGGGTCAGTTGGGCCGTGCGCGCAAGCAACGCGCCGATCTCGTCGAGCGTGTGGCGATACAGGCCTATCATGCCGAACGCGCCCGCCTCGCACACGGCGGCCGCCAGTTCCGGCTGCGCCACGCCGCCCATGCCGGCCTGCAGGACAGGCAAGCACGCGCCAAAAAACGCCTCCACCTCGGGACTGCTGGCAATCCGCGCCATGGTGAACCTCCGCCTATAGCGCAGCCAGATTCAAGTCCGTCACCAGCCCCTGTTTGGTGAAGTAGGCGGCGCTACGCTTGAACCATTGCTCGTGGATGGCCTTGCGCGCCGGATGCGACCGCAGCGCGTTGCGCATGGCGTTGCCGTTGCGAAACCCCAGCGGCTCGTAGACCTTGGCATCGTCATAGACGGCGGGGTTGTACATCAGGCTGATGAAGTACCGGAACATACTCGTTACCGTGCGCGCCACCTCCGCCCGCGTCGCGTCGGGATCGCCGCTGCGCTCCAAGGCCAGCCGATACAGGCGCGGCACCATTTCCCGGCCGAAGGACACGTGGCGGGACTCATCGACATGGTGCTGGTAGTTGATCTGCTTGAGGATCTCGGTGATGCCGTCCGTGGTGCCGACCTTATGGTTGTAGTAGTCGACAAACTCCTCGAAGATCAGCGTGCTGGCGAACATGTACAAGTCGTCCAACTCTGGCGTGGCGGCCTGCGCATCGCCCTGCAACTGAATGGATGGATATATCTTTCCCGCATAATCCAGGCAGGCCTTGGCGAAATACCACATATGGAAATTCTCTTCGCCCATGAAGACATGCAGGTATTCGGAGACATCGGCATAGCGCTCTTCATAGATGCAGCGGCTGACAAAGCCCAGCACCCCTTTGATGCCATGCACGTTCAGGCTGAAGAAATTGACCGCCTCCCACTTGCTGAGCCGTATCTGCTGCGCGGCGTCCAATTGCTCCTGCAAGGGCGTTCCATAGGTGGTGAGCAAGTCATTGCTGCACCAGGGCTGGTCATCCGGGATACGGGCGGGCCACTCGAAACGCTCGTAGGGATCATGCGAACGCCCCTTGGATAGCGTCTTCAGGCGTTCGATTCTTGAGTAGTCGAATGTCATGGTGCGCTCCTCGCTCGGCCTAGCGCTGTGCCTGGACGAAGTTGACGATGGCATCCACCGTGCGCAGGTCGTCGACGGTGATGGCGGTCGAGACATCACGCCCGACCAGTTCGCCCAGGAACATGATGAAATCCAGGAACTGCATGCTGTCCAGGATGCGCTCTTCGATCAGGTTCTTCTCCTTGATGCCTTCGACCTGCGCATTGCGGTTTTCCTTCAGCCAGGCGATCACTTCGGCTTCGGTATCGGTGACGGTCTGTGTGGACATAGGGACTCCGGTTCAATAGGTGGATAACGCGTCAGACCTTGACGGCCGACAGCAGGCAGAACCCGCTGCTCTCCTGGCGCAGCACGGCCTGGCGCTCAAACCCCGCACCCGCGATCCGCGCCTGCATGTCGCCCACCGTCCAACTGCGCCCGCCGTCCCATAGCGCCAGCGCGGACAGGTTGTGCAAGGTGGTGAACAACGGCGCGCGCCGGTCCTCGGCAAGGAAGTAGCCTTGCACCAGCAAGGTTCCGCCCGGGCGCAATGCCTGCCTTGCGCGGTCCAGCATCGATCGGCACACCTGCGCGCTCTCCTGATGCAGCACGTTCGAAAAAAGCAGCGCGTCGGCCGCCTCGCCAAAGCCGTCCTGCCGATAATCGGCCACCTTGGCGCTCACGCGGTCCGCCAGGCCGGCTGCGCGCACGGTTTCGCGCGTGATCTCGACAACCGGCGCCAGATCCAGAACCTGCGCGGTTACATCGGGCCGCGCCGCGCACAAGGCAATCGAATACGTGCCCGCGCCCCCGCCCACATCCACCAGATGGCGAATGGGCACGTCTTGCAGGGCCTGCGCGAACGCGGGGCCGGAACGGGACGCGAACTGGTGCATGCCGAGGATGAAATCGCGCATGAACTGGGGGTCCTCGCCCAGCCACTTGGATTGGTTGTCCACCGCCTCGCCTCGCCGCACCGCCTCGGCCAGTTGCGTCCAGGGCTGTTTCCAGCGCGCCATGACGCGCAGCCAGCACAACAGGGATTCGGGGCTGTCCTCGGTGAGGAAACGCGCACTGAGATCGGTATTGGCGTAGCGCTCGCCGTCGCATGCCAGCAGCTTTTGCGCGACCGCGCAGTCCAGCAAGCGTTCCAGCGGCTCGGATTCGCAACCGATTTCCCGAGCCAGCTCGGCGCAGGTACGGGGTTCGGTCAAACGCTGGGCAATCCCCAGATCGGCCAGGGCATACAAGGGTTGCCCCTCCCAATGCCCGAATGCCAACCGGGAAAACGCCATGAAGCTCACATCCATCGAGATTCCCTCCTGATTCAACGGTGATGGCCCGCAGGGCCAGACAGGTGAACACGCAACAACTCCGGGGACGGAGTTGGAAACCAGCGATCAGGACGGGATACACGCAAAGCCGATGCAGATCCGGCCGCATGCGCCATCCTGGGGAGTGACAGCGATCTTGCGGGGGCGGCTAAAAGGCGTCGCCGGAGTTTCAATATGGTCCATATATTGGACCATTATTTATTGTTTAATTTTCGAGCATTCTATACCCACGCAGAAAATAGGCAATAATAAATTTCACCCGATATTTTGGGTCCATTATATGGACCATAAACATTGTTTAACGAAGAGGTGTGGGCATGGAGTGGACCATCGCGGCACTGCTGGCCGGCGCGGGCACGCTGGGCGGCGTCATCAATGCGCTGGCGGGCGGCGCCACATTGATTACCTTTCCCGCGATGGTGGCGGCGGGCCTGCCGCCCGTCATCGCCAATGCCTCCAGCGCGGTCGCCATCTCACCCGGCCATATCCTCGCGGCGCTGGCGGATCGTGAAAATCTGCCCGCTCCCGATCGGCGCTTCTGGCTGTTATCCATCGCCACCACCGCGGGCGGCGCGCTGGGCGCATTCATCCTGCTTGCCATTCCCCCCGCCTATTTCATCCTGCCCGTGCCGGCCCTGATCGCGTTCGCCACCCTGCTGTTCGCCTTTGCGCCCCAGGTGCAGGCCTGGAGCGCGCGCCGACGCGGCGGCCAGGCGCAGGACGGCCCCGCGCGCGGCGTGCTGCCGATCGCGCTGGCCTCCGTGTATGGCGGTTTTTTCGGCGCCGGGCTGGGCGTGATCCTGACCGCGGTGATTTCCATCACGGATCCCGGAAACCTGCGCGCCATCAAATCGCTGAAAAACCTGCTGGCCACGTTTGTCACCGCCGCGGCAATCGTCATCTTCATCGTGCAGGGTTCGGTGCATTGGCCGGCCACGCTATGCATGCTGGCCGGCGCGCTGGCGGGCGGCTACCTGGGCGGCCACTTGATACGCGTCCTGCCGGCTTCGGCCATCCGGGCGTTCGTGATCGTCACGGGCGCCGCCATGACCGTGATCTATGCGGCGAAGTACTGGTTCTGAACGCCCCGCGCCATCGCCGGGCCGAGCGCATCACCGGCGTCATCGGAACATCGTCCTGCGTGCGTGAACGCCGCAACTGCGATACAACGGTAGGCACTCTGCCGTCACCCGGATGGAACACCGATGCCCGCGCCCGCCACCGCCGCTCCCCCTGCCGCCCCCGCTGGCGAACGCCTGCCGCTGCTGCTGAGCCTGAACGCGGGCTACGTCGACACCCTGGGGTTCATCGCGCTGCACGGCCTGTTTTCCGCGCACGTGACGGGCAACTTCGTCACCATCGGCTACGCGCTCGGCAACGGCGCCTCGGGCGCCTGGACCAAGCTGGCGGCCCTGCCGATGTTTTGCCTGGGCGTGTTCCTGGCGCGCCTGTATGGCCAGGCGCGACGCGACGCGGGCAAGCCGGCGTTCATGCGGCTGCTCACCGCCAAGACGCTGCTGCTGTGCGTGGCGGCCGCGCTGGCCCTGGCGCTGGGGCCGTTTCCGATGGGTGATAGCTGGGGGTTGTTCGCCACCGGCATGACGCTGGTGCTGGCGATGTCGATCCAGAACGCGGTGCACCGCGTCCACCTGGGCGCGGCGCCGCCCTCGACGCTGATGACTGGCACCACCACGCAGATCATGCTGGACCTGGCGGACGCCGCGCGCGGCCAGGCCGACGAAGCGGTCAAGCGCCGCATGGGGCGCATGGGACGGGCTGTGCTGGCGTTCGCGATCGGTTGCGGCGCGGCGGCGCTATTGCACGTGTCGATCGGATTGTGGGCGTTCGTGCTGCCGCCGCTGGTGTCGCTGGCGGGACAGGCGCTGGCGCGGCCCTACCCCGGCTGACGCGCCTGGCTGGCGCGCCGGGCCTGGGCGCCCTTGCCCTGCGGGCGCGGATCGCGCGGCGCCTGGCCGGCCCGCCGGCCGCGCAGGCGGCGGGCAATGGCGTCATAGAGCCGCACGCCGGGCGTGCGCATCAGCAGGAACACCAGCACGCCCGCCGACAGGAGCCACAATACGGCGCGCAGCGAGATCATGGCGTGCCTCCCGCCGGTTCGGCGCGCAGGTGGCGCCGGATCGACCGCGAGAAACCGATCGAGTCTTCGCCCAGGATCGGCGGAATGCCGACAAAGCCGCGTTCACGCAGCGTCTGCAGGGGCTGTCGGGTATCGAGTCCGCCCTGCTCATAGAGATATTCGGGCAGGTAGCCCGACAACAGGATGCGGTAGTCCAGCGGCAGCCCGGGCACGATGGCCCGCACCATGCGATAGACCAGCGTGGTGCAGTTGGCGGTGACCGTATGGTAGAAGCGCGGCGTGTCGGCCAGCTCGTTGGCAGTGCGCACGTACGACAGGAACAGTTCGCGCATGGCATCGACCGGCATCTGCACCGGGTAGATGTAGACATTCTCCGCGCGCGGGCCGGCGCGCACGTAGAGCACGTCACGCTCGTCGGCGGCCACCACGCTCAGTTCGAATTTCTTGAAGAAGCCGCCCAGTTCGGAGAACTGTTCGCCGCGTTCCTTGCGGATCTCGACCGAGAACACCACATGGCGGCCATCGGCGAAACCGAACGAGACCAGGGTGTGGGCGATGGCCGGACCGTCCCAGTACGACAGCACCATGTCCACCGAGCGCAGGTCGTTCAGGTCGTAGACCCGGGTTTCCCAGCGCTGCGTGTAGTCGCTGTCCGAACGCCACTTGAAGTCGCGCACATTGTCCAGCGTGACGATGCTGCCCGCGACACTGCCGCGCAGGGTGCGGGCCACGTCGTCGGCCCAGACCCGGTCATTAGAGGGCGCGATGCCCTGCCACCAGGCCGCCAGCGCGATCACTGCCAACAGGTAGGCCCACAGCGCCGGCCGGCGCCGCAGACGGCCAACGCCATGCCACAGGCGCAGCAGCGCATACAGCCCCAGCGCGACCCAGGCCAGCATCAGCACCGCCCTGGCCCAGACGGCCCCCGGCCCCTGATACCAGAACGCCAGGCAGGCCCATGCCATCGAGAACAGCATCAGCAGGCTGAGCGCCAGGCGCCCCAGCAAGCGCAGGCAGCGCCAGGCCCAGCCGGCGCGTTCGCGGTCAGGCACCGGCGCCATGTTGACTCACGATTTCCAGCACGCCATTGATGACGAACTGCACGCCCATGCACACCAGCAGGAACCCCATGATGCGCGAGATGGCCTCGACCCCGCCGTTGCCGATCAGGGCGACAATGCGGCCGGCCGAACGCAGGCAGATCCAGAACAACAGGCCCAGCAGCGAAAAGACGATGATCGGCGTGACGGCGATGGTCCAGGCGGGATACTCGCTGGCGGCCTGGCTGCCGACCGTCGAGGCGGCGCTGATGATCATGGCGATGGTGCCCGGGCCCGCCGTGCCCGGCAGCGCCAAGGGCACGAAAGCAATGTTGGGCACCTGGCGATGGATCGCGACATCGGCGGCCACGTCAGCCTCGCGCTCGTCGCTGGCGGCGCTGGCCGCCGCCGGAAACAGCATGGTGAAGCCGATGCTGACCACGATCAGCCCGCCGGCGATGCGCAGCCCCGGGATCGAGATGCCGAACGTGGCCATGATCCAGGCGCCGGCGTAGTACGTCACCAGCATGATGCCCACGACATAACAGGCGGCCTGCCGGATCTGGCGTTCGCGTTCTTTGTAGGGAATGTGCTGCCCGAGAGACAGCAGCATGGTCATGGAGGTCAAGGGGTTGGCCAGCGGCAGCATCAGCGCCAGGCCCAGGCTGACCAGCTTGCCCAGTTGAACCAGATCATCAATCATCGCGGCGGAGGAAAAAACGGCGGGTCGAAACGGCTGCGCGGCGCCGTGCCGCAAGGGGCATCAACCACGCTACACCGCACAGTGTAATGTAAGCAAAGGAAATCTCCCGTAATTACCCGGGCCCGCGCTCCGGTACGATGCGCCCTTGGCCGCCTGCGGCCCGTCACTGACAGGAGTTTTCCGTGCCCCTCCTCCGTTTGCGCGCGCTGCCCGTCGCCCTGCTGCTCGCGCTCACTCCCTTCGCTGCGTCCGCGGCAGCCGGCATGGATTGCGGCCAGGCGCGCACGCCCACCGAAAAAGCGCTGTGCGCCGACGCCGCACTGCACCGGCTCGACGCCGAGCTGGGCGCGGTCTACGGCAAGCTGCGCGCGGCCCGGCCGCAACAGGCCGATGCCTTGCGCCAGACCCAGCGCGGCTGGCTGAAGCAGCGCGACCTGTGCGGCGCCGATGGCGACTGCCTGCGCCAGCGCTACGAGACCCGGCTGGCCGAATTGCAGGGCCAACTGCGGCGCGCCCAGGGCTACCAACCCGACGCCACCGACAAACTGGCGTTGGAGGACCTGCGCCAGGCGGTGGCCGCTGCCGCCCGGAAGGACCCGGAGATGCCGCTGGAATCCGTGCTGGCGGCGTTGTCGACGCGGGCCGAATCGACCACGTTCGCCAATGTGCGCGCCGCGGATGGCGACGGCCAGGCCCGCCTGCCCGACCAGCGGCCGCCGGGCGTGACAGAGGACGAATGGCGCGCCGTGCTGGCGTCGGGCCTGGACACCGATAGCGACGCCGAAGGCGGCAACGTCTCCTATACCCTGCTGGACCTGGACGGCGACGGCCAGCGCGACCTCGTGGTCGATACCTACATCGGCGGCACCGGCCTGTTCTCCGCCATCGGCGCGTTGCGTCGCAACGGCGCGCGCTTCGTTCCCGCCGATGCCAACGGCGCGCCGGACGCCGGCGGCTCGCTTTACACGATCAACGGCCGCGGCGCCAATCAGTCGGGCGACTGGATCCGGCTGCGCGGCCGGGTCTATGCCACCTACCGGGTCGGCAGCTACGGAGAAGACCGCTTGTATCTATTGCGGCCGCTGCACCTCGTGGGCGATGTGCCGACGCTGACCGTCCGCTACCGCTACGACCTGTCGGTGCCACGGCAGCAGACGCGGCAGGACACGGGCGCGGCCAGGACGCTGGACGAAGCGCTGCACGCGGCATTGACCCGGGCGCTGGCCGGCCTGCCGCCGGGGCCGGCCAAGGGCGACGCGCCCGGCAGCCAGCCGCTGTGCCCGGTGCCGGCCGGCACGCGCCGGGACGAGCGCGAGGCCTACAACGGCTACGGACCCGGGCATTACAGCTACGAGACGGTCGGCGACCTGACGGTGCAGGTCGGCCCGCGCTGCTACATTGGCCGGGTGGTGGACTGGTTCGGCGATTACAGCGCCAAAGGCGGCCTGTCCGCGCAGCTCTGGATTCGTGATCCGGATCCCGCCGGCAAGCAGGACGCGTTCGACCTGCGCGGCAAACGCCGCGCGGTCGATATCGAGACGTCGATCGGCCCGGTGCAGGGCGACAACGGCGTCTAGGGCCGGCGCCAGTGCCGCGCCGCCAGCGCCAGCAGGCGCGCGTCGGCGCCTTCGGCGGCCACCAGTTGCAGCGCCACCGGCAGGCCGTCGACGAAGCCGGCCGGCAAGGCGATGGCCGGCAGACCCAGCAGGTTCCAAGGATTGGTCAAGCCCAGCAGCGTCTCGCGCACGGCGGCGCTGCCCGGGCCGGCCACGCTGCGCTGTTGCAGCGCCGGCGCGGTGATCGCCACCGCCGGCAACGCCAGCACGTCGACCCGCTCGAACAGGTCCGCGAACACGCCCCGCAACTGCTCGCGCGTATTGCGCGCACGGACGTATTCCCAGCCCTGCACCGGACGCGAGGCGCGCAGGCGCTCCAGCACTTCGGGGTCGAACTTGCCGGGCTCGTCCTCCACCCGCTCGGCATGCACCGCGTAGGCTTCCGAACGCTGGATGGCGCCCAGCGCCGCCTGCAGCGCGCGGGCGTGGCGCGTGACCTCGGCGCCATCCACCAGCTCGCCGCCAAAGCCTTCGGCGGCGGCGCGGACGCGCGCCGTGACGGCCGCCTCGTCGATCGCGAACGGCGCGTTCGGCACCCACATCATGCGCGGCGCGGCCAGGCCGGGATCGGCCGCGTCGGCATAAGCGCCGATGGCGCCGCCGGACACCGCCTGCATGAACGCCTGCGCGTCCTCGACGCTGTTGGCCAGCACACCGACATCCTCGATGCAGGGCGCCAGCGGGAACACGCCGCGCGCCGACACGCGGCCGTGGGTCGGCTTGAAACCGACCACGCCGCACAGCGCGGCGGGCACCCGCACCGAGCCGCCGGTGTCGGTGCCCAGCGCCAGCGGCACCATGCCGGCGGCCACCGCGGCGCCGCTCCCCGCGCTGGAACCGCCGGTGATCTGGGTGGTGCGCCACGGATTGCGCGCCGCGCCCTGGACGCTGCGGTCGCCGGTGGGACCGTAGGCGAATTCGTGCGTGAGCGTCTTGCCGATGACGATGGCGCCGGCCGCGCGCAGCAAGGCCACGCACTCGGCATCGGCGGCCGGCCGGTGCCCCAGGAAATGCGCCGCGCCCATGGTGGTGGGCATGTCGCCGGTGTCGACGTTGTCCTTGATGGCGACCGGGATACCATGCAGCGGCCCGCGCACCTGGCCACGGGCCCGCTCGGCGTCCAGCGCGCGGGCGGCGGCCAGGGCGGCATCGACGTCCACATGCACGAAGGCGTTCAGTTGCGGGTTCAGGCGCTCGATGGCGGCCGCCGCGTGGCGCACCAGCGCTTCGGCGTCAAGCGCGCCCTGGCGCAGGGCGTCCTGCAGCTCGGCGACGGTGCGGCCCGCGAAAAAGCCGGGTTCGACGGCCAGCGCCGGAATGGGGTTCGATTGCGGATTCATCGGGTGGCTCCCTGGTAATTGGCGGGCAGGCGCGGGCCGACGCCCGGACGCACCTGCAGCATGGCAATCATGCCGACGGCGGTGGCGACGGAGGCGGCCACGAACATCACGGAATAACCATGGCGCGCCGCCAGATAGCCGGTGAGCGTCGGCGCCAGGATCGAAGCGATATTGGCGAAAAAGTGCATCAGGCCGCTGAAGGTGCCGACGCGGCTGGCCGGGGCGGTGTCGATCACCACGGCCCAATAGACCGAATTCGGCATGGCGTTCAGGGCATTGGCCAGCGTCATCAGCGCGATCACGGCGAACACCGAGTGCGCCTGCGACACCATCAGGAAGCACAGCGTGGTGGCCAGCAGGCAGCCGGCGGCGAACCAGCTACGGGCGATCTTCAGGTTGCCGGTGCGCCTGGCCAGCATGTCCGAAATGCGGCCGCCCAGCAGCACGGTGACGCAGGCGCCGGTCCAGGGAATCATGCCCATGTACCAGAGCGAGGACAAGCTGTAGCCGAAGGTGTCCTGCAGGTACTTGGGGGTCCAGGTCAGCAGCAGGAAGTTGACGTAGTTGAACGAAAAATAGCCCAGCGTGTTCAGCAGCAGGGTCTTGCTGCGAAAGAAGCTCCACCACGGCAGCGCCGGCGCGTCGCCGCCCTGCCCGGCCGCCGCCTGCTCGGCGCGCGCCGCCTGGATCTCGCGCAGTTCGGCCGGGGACACGCGCGGGTTGGTGTCGGGGCGGTCGGTGAAGATGCGCATGAACAGCACCAGCACGATCAGGCCGGCCGCGCCCAGGATGTAGAACATGGCGCGCCAGCTACCGGTCAGGCTCAGCAGGCCCACCGCCACCGGCGCCGTCAGCAGCGCGCCCAGCGGCGTGCTGAGCAGGCCGAAGCCGACCACGAAGCCGCGTTCGCGCGGGGTGGCCCAGTTGGCGATGGTCTTGTTGATGATGGAGTACGCCGGGCCTTCGGCCGCGCCGAACAGGATGCGGATGGTGGCGAAACCCGCCAGCGCCGAGCCGCCCAGGAAGGCCAGGCCGAAGTCGCCGGCCCAGGCGGTGGCGATCTCGAAGATCGACCAGGTCACGCCGGCCACGATCCAGACCTTGCGCGGGCCGAAACGGTCGGCCAGCATGCCGCCAAACAGCGCGCCGACCATGTAGCCGTAACCGAAGTAGCCCAGCACGGCGCCCCAGTCGCCACGATCCAGGCCATATTCGCCGGTGATATGGGCGGCGGCATAGGACATGGCGCCGCGGTCGATGTAGTTGATCAGTGCCAGCAGCACGACCATGGTGAAGATTCGGTAACGGAACCGCGAGTTCCGGGATTCAAGCGTCATTGCGATCCATCCAGTCGATTTACCCAAACGTTTGGGTTGCGCAATGCTAAGGGGTCGGAAAACAAAAATCGACACCGTGTAAACCCTAGGTTGCCGCCAAAGACCCTGAGACGGTATTCGTGCGTGTATCCTCCAGCCCCATGAACAAATCCCGCCCTGTCACGCTGCAAAGCCTGGCGCGGCAGCTCGGTCTGAACGTGTCGACCGTCTCCCGCGTCCTCAACGGTTCCGAGGATGACGCGCGCGCGGCCGCCGCGCCCGACACGGTCAAACGGGTCCGGGCGCTCGCCGCCGAGTTGCAATATCAGACCAATCCGCACGCGGCCAGCCTCAAGACGCGCCGCAGCCGCACCATCGGCGTGCTGGTGCCGAGACTGTCGGACATGGTGCTGGCCACCATCTACGAAGGCATCGACGAAGCCGCCGCCGAACACGGCTACCTGACCTTCGTTTCCAACACCCAGGACGCGCCCGACAAGCAGCGCAAGCTGATCGACATGGCGCTGGCGCGGCGCGTGGACGGCCTGATCCTGGGCGACGCCCACAGCCACGAGGGCGCGGCGCCCAATCCGCTGCTGGCCGACCTGGCGCAACGCGACGTGCCGTTCGTGCTGGTCAGCCGCCACGCCGATGACCATTGCGCCGTGACCTGCGATGATCTCGAAGGCGGACGGCTGGCGGCGGAGCATCTGTTGGCGATGGGCCATCGGCGCATCGCGGTGATGGTGGGCGAACCCTTCACCAGCACGGGCCGCGACCGCTCGGCGGGCTTTTTCGCGGCCTGCGCGCGGCACGGGGTTCAGGTGCCCGCCCAATGGCGCATCGAAAGCCCGTTCGATACCGACGCCGGCCGCCTGGTCGGCGCCCGCCTGCTGGCCGGTCCCGACCGCCCCACCGCCATCTTCGCGGTCAACGATTTCCTGGCGGTGGGGGTGATGGGCGCGGCGCGCGAGCATGGCCTGGAGGCCGGCCGCGACGTGGCCGTGGTGGGCTACAACGACACGCCGCTGGCGGGCGCCCTGCCCATCGGCCTGACCACCATCCATTCACCCATGCACGAGATGGGGCGGCTGGGGCTGGAACTGCTGCTGCAGAAGATCGACGGCGGCGCCCCGCGCAGCGTGCGGCTGGCGCCGTCGCTGGTGGTGCGCGGCAGCAGCGATCGGCCGATACCGGGCTGAACCGTGCCTGCGGGCCGAGGCCCCGACCGTGGCCGCGGTTCGGCCCGGGCGACCGTGGCTGGCGGTCTTCGTGGGCGCCAGGGATATCATGTTCGCCCCAAGACAACACATGCCGATACTGCCATCCACGCCATGATCAATTCTTCCACGCTCGTCGATATCGGCGGCAAGCGCGTCCTGCAATTCGACGCGACCGGCCCCGCCCTGGCCACCGGCCAGGACACCAACGACCTGATCAGCGCCGCCTGGGAACACGAGGCCGAATGGCTGGCGCTGCCCGCCGCGCGCGTGCATCCCGATTTTTTCCGCCTGGAAACGCGCATCGCCGGCGAGCTGATCCAGAAGTTCGTCAACTACCGCCTGCATTGCGCGGTGGTGGGCGATATCTCGGCTTATCTGGCGGACAGCAAGTCGCTGCGCGATTTCGCCTACGAGACCAACCGCGGCCGCGTGTTCTGGATGCTGGATGACATGGCGGCGTTGACGGCGCGGCTGACGGCAAGCCAGGGCTGAGCGGGTCATAGGCCGGCTGTCTGGCGCGGCCAATGGTTATTACCCGCATGGAAAAAACGGAAGGTCAGGGAAAGCGCCAAGCCCGGCCCAATGCGCAAAGCCCCTTCGGCGCGAACTGTCTTGCTTGACGCAGCACCGCTGCGGACCGTATCGTTATTTGAACGATCATTCCAAAAACCACGCCATGCGTACCAAGGATTTCGAACCCGACGACGTCGCCGACGCCGCCATGCAGGTGTTCTGGCGGCGCGGCTACGCCGCGACCTCCGTGCAGGACCTGGTGGACGGCACCGGGCTGGGACGCGGCAGTCTCTACAACGCCTTCGGCAGCAAGCAGGGCCTGTACGAAGCCGCGCTGCGGCGCTATCACGAACTGACGGCCGCCAACCTCGACCTGCTCGCCCGCCCCGGCAATGCGCGCGAGCGCATCGGCCGGCTGCTCGACTTCATCGCCGACGACGAACTGCGCGAGGCCAGCCGGCGCGGCTGCCTGGTGGCCAACGCCTCGCTGGAAATGGCGGGTCAGGATGACGTGGTGGCCGAACTGGTGCGGCGTAACTTCCAGCGCCTGGAAAAGGCGCTGGAGAAGATCCTGGCCGAAGGCCAGGCCAACGGCGAGATCGACAGCGGCAAGTCGCCGCGCGCGCTGGCCCGCTTCATCGTCACCACCATCCAGGGCCTGCGCGTGGTGGCCAAGGGCAGCAATGCGCGCGAACGCCGCCAATGGCTGGGCGACGTGGTCTCGGTGGCGCTGGGCGCGCTCTAGGCATACCGCGGCATTTCCGTGCCGCCGGTTTTTTTTGGTCTTTTCTGGAACGATCGTTCCATTTCAACCGCAACCGGAGTTTCCGAATGAGTTTCACCCCACCCCTGCCCGCCGGCGCCTGCCCCCAGGATGACGCCGACGGTTTGCCGCTGGGCAAGCTGCTGGCCCTGGCGCTGGCGGGTTTCATCACCATCATGACCGAGACCGTGCCCGCCGGCCTGCTGCCGCAGATCGGCCAGGGCCTGGGCGTCTCCGAGGCGCTGGCCGGGCAATTGGTCACCCTGTTCGCGGCCGGCTCGGTGCTGGCGGCGATCCCCATCATCGCCGCCACCCGCGGCTGGAACCGCCGACCGTTGCTGTTGCTGGCGATTGCCGGCCTGTCCGCGTTCAACGTGGTCACGGCGCTGTCGACCCATTACGCGCTGACGTTGGCGGCGCGCTTTGCCGGCGGCATGGCGGCCGGGCTGCTGTGGGGCCTGTTGGCCGGCTATGCGCGCCGCGTGGTGGCCTCGCGCCAACAGGGCCGCGCCCTGGCGGTGGTGGGCGCGGGGCAGCCGCTGGCCCTGTGCATCGGCGTGCCCGCCGGCGCCTGGCTCGGCGGCCTGATGGACTGGCGCGGCGTGTTCTGGCTGATGGCCGCCGTGTCGCTGACGCTGCTGCTCTGGGTGCGCGCGGCCGTGCCCGACTTCGCCGGCCAGGCCACGCGCCAGCGTCAACCGATCGCGCGCACCTTCCTGCTGCCGGGCATCCGCCCGATCCTGTTCGTGCTGTTCACCTGGATCCTGGCGCACAACGTGCTCTATACCTACATCGCACCGTACCTGATCCACCTGGGCAAACCAGCCTCGGTCGACCTGGCGCTGCTGGTGTTCGGCGCCAGCGCGGTCGCCGGCCTGTGGCTGACCGGCATGCTGGTGGACCGGCGCCTGCGCCTGCTGACGCTGCTTTCGCTGGCGCTGTTCGCGCTGACCGCCTGCGCGCTGGGCCTGGCCGGCGGCAACCCGGCGGTGCTGTTGACCGGCGTGGCGTTGTGGGGCTTGAGTTTCGGCGGCGCGCCGACGCTGTTGCAGACCGCCCTCGCCGATGCCGCCGGCGAGCATTCCGACGTGGCGCAGTCGATGCTGGTCACGATCTTCAACCTCGGCATCGCCTGCGGCGGCATGCTCGGCGGCGCCCTGCTGGACACGGCCGGCGCCGGCTCCTTCGCCTGGACCGTCGCCGCGCTGGCCGCGATCGCGCTGCTGGCCGCATGGCGTGCGCGCGATCACGGCTTCCGTCCCGGTCACCGGCGGTAGCGTCCGGCCACCGCCGCCAACGCCGCCAGCATGCAGGCGGCGGCCGCGAGCAGCGTGGCGGGCAAACCCCAGTGATCGACGCTGGCCCCGCCCGCCAGCGCGCCCAGCGCGATGGCCAGGTTGAACACGCCGACGAACAGCGACGTCGCCGCCTCGACCGCGCCGCGCGCGGCCTGCATCACCCAGGTCTGCAAGGCGACCGAGACGCCGCCGTACGACAGCCCCCACAGCAGCAGCAAGGCCGCGGCGGCGCCGCGCAGGTCGCCCAGCCAGGGCAGCAGCGCCAGGGTCGCCAGCAGGCCTAGCGTGATCGCCAGCAGCGTCGCGCGCGGATGCCGCGCCGCCGCGCCGCCCGCCACGAAGTTGCCGGCGATGCCGGCCACGCCGTAGGCGAACAGCAGCGGGCCGATCCAGTCCGCCGCGAACCCCGCCATCGTCTGCAGCACGGGACGCACGAAGGTGTAGGCCATGAAATGCCCCGCCACCAGGAACAGGGTGATGAACAGCCCGCGCCGCAGGCCTGGATTGCGCAGTTGATCCACCAATTGGCGCGCCGTGACCGACTGCGCCACCGGCAGCGGCGGCAACGCCAGCGCGGCGAACAGCAGCGCCGCCGCGCTCAGCGCCGCCATCGCGCCGAAGGCGCTGCGCCAGCCCGCCAGATTGCCGATCAACGCGCCCAGCGGCACGCCCAGCACCGACGCCACCGCCACGCCACCGAAGATGACCGCGGTGGCCATGCCGACGGACCCGGCGGGAACCAGCCGGCCCGCCAGGCCGCCGGCCACCGCCCAGATGCCGCCAATGCAGAGGCCGACCAGGACGCGCGCGGCCAGGAATCCGGCCAGGCCCGGCGCCAGCGCGCTGCCCAGGTTGGCAAGGGCCAGCAACAGCAGCAGGCCGCACAGGATCCGGCGCCGGTCGATGCCGCGCGCGCCGACCACCACCAGCGGCGCGCACAGCGCGGCCAGCAGGCCGGGCGCCACCATCAGCCAGCCCACGCGGCCCACCGACACGTCCAGGCTGGCGGCGATCGGCACCAGCAGCCCCACCGGCAGCATCTCCGTGGTGACGACGCAGAACGTCGCGATGCCGGCCGCCAGCACGCCTGCCCAGGCGCCGCGGGACGATTCGCCGCGCGCGGCGGCCGGGTTCAGGGAAATACCGCGGGTCATGGAAAGCCTCTCGCCAAACAGGAACAGGAAAAGAACGCCGGGCGGGCGCTCGCGCCAGGCCGTCCGACGGCGCTGACCCGGCCAGTCTACTGTTTCCATTTCGCTGATAAAGTAGGCTTTCAAAGAAACAAAAGGGACGAATCGTCGCCAATACGCCGTGACATCGCCGCCCTGCCCTGGAGCCGTTCCATGACGCCATCCGCCCCTGTCACCGGCATCGACCACCTCGGCGATGTGATCGCCTTCATCCGCGTCGCCGACGCGCAGAGCTTCACGCTGGCCTCGGAACGCCTGGGGCTGTCGCGCTCGGCCATCGGCAAATGCATCGCGCGGCTCGAACAGGGCCTGGGCGCACGACTGCTGCATCGCAGTACCCGCAGCGTCAGCCTCAGCGACGAAGGCCGGCTGTTCTACGAACACGCGCAGCGCATCGTGGCCGAGGTCGACAACGCCACCGGCGCCATGGCCAGCCGCCAGGAAACGCCGCGCGGCCGCTTGCGCATCGACCTGCCGGTGGCCCTGGGCCGGTTGCACATCCTGCCGCTGGTGGCCGACTACTTGCGGCAATGGCCCGAGGTCGAGGCCGACATCAGCTTCACCGACGACTACACCGACCTGGTGCGCGACGGCATCGACGTCGCCATCCGCATCGGCGGCGAGGTCGACAGCCGGCTGGTGCGTCGCGTGCTGGCGCCGCACCGGCTCATCACCTGCGCCGCCCCGGACTACCTGGCGCGCCACGGCGCGCCGGCCTCGCCCGACGACCTGGCGCGCCACCAGACCCTGGCCTTCACCCACATGGGCGCGCCAGTCCCGTGGCGCTACGCCGGCTCTGGCCAGGAACGCGCTGTCGCAGTCGCCGGCCGCCTGCGGCTGGGCAACACCGAGGCATTGCGCGATGCCGCATTGGCAGGCGCGGGCATCGTCCAGCTTGGCGCCTTCCTGGTGGGCGACGACCTGCGGCAAGGCCGCCTGGTGGCCGTGCTGGAGTCCCACGCGCCACCGGGCGCGCCCGTCTGCGCCGTGTATCCGCACCGGCGCCACCTGGCGCCCAAGGTGCGGTTGCTGATCGACGGCATGGTGGCGCGCTGGCAACACGGCGCGCCCTGGCCGGCGTGAGCGCCGCGCGTGCCGGCATGGCAATTGGGCTTCGGGAACAAACGTCCGGATGCGCACGGCGCCGCCCGCATTTGCATCAGCGATACCGATCATCTATATCCACTAAACTGATGCAAAACCTCTGGCGGGTGGTCCTGTCTAGAGTGCTGTCCGGTCTCCGCGGGACAGCGCTCCGGCGCAAGGGCGCCCGCCATCCGCGGCCCAGCCCGCGGTGCCTTGCCCTTGCCACCCGGAGTTTTTCTTGAGCGACATCTACCACTTCAGCCGCGGCACCGCCCCGCTGCTGATCTCCATTCCCCACCTGGGCAGCCAGCTTCCCGACGCCCAGCGCGCCCGCATGACCGCCGCCGGCCAACAGTCCGGCGACACCGACTGGCATCTGGACACGCTGTACCAGTTCGCCGACGCGCTGGGCGCGTCCGTGCTCGGCGCCCGCTATTCGCGGTACGTGATCGACCTGAATCGCTCGCCCGACGACGAAAGCCTGTACCCCGGCCAGACCAAGACCGGCCTGTGCCCGACCCATACCTTCCGCGGCGAGCCGCTGTACCTGAACGACACCAGCCTGACCGACGACGAGCGCGAGCACCGCCTGCAGACCTACTGGCAGCCCTATCACGCCAAGCTGCGCGAAGAGCTCGACCGTATCCGCGCCGAACACGGCACGGTGCTGCTGTGGGAAGCCCATTCCATCGCCAGCGTGCTGCCGCGCCTGTTCGAGGGCAAGCTGCCCGACCTGAACCTCGGCACCGCGGACGGCGCCAGTTGCGCCCCCGACATCCTCGAGGCCATCGCCGAGCGCCTGCCGGACTGCGGCTACACCTCGGCCGTCAACGGCCGTTTCAAGGGCGGCTACATCACCCGCCACTATGGCTCGCCGGCCGAGGACATCCACGCGGTGCAACTGGAAATGTGCCAGTCGACCTACATGGACGAGTCCTACCCCTATGGCTACCGGGCCAACGCCGCCGCCAAGGTCATCCCGGTCGTGGAAGGCATGGTGCGCGCCGCGCTGGCGCAGACGCTGGCGCGCAAGCGCTGACCCGCCACCGGACCGCGCCGATGCAGCGCCTGCCGTACCGCGACGCCGACCCCTACCCGGAGTGGAGCCTGCTGCTGACCTGGGTGGCGGTGGTGCAGGCGGCGTCGGTATCGGGCGCGGCGCAGTTGCTGGGCTTGTCGCAGGCCGCGGTATCGCAGCGCATCAAGCAGCTTGAGGCCGCGCTGTCCACCGACCTGCTCGACCGCAGCACGCGCCCGGCCCGCCCCACGCCGGCGGGCGACCTGCTGTTCGACCACGCGTCGCGACTGCTGGCGCAGGCCGGCGACATGACTGAAAGCGTGCGCAACCTGAGCCGCGCGCGCCGCAACATCGTGCGCGTCGGCTGCGTCGACTCGTTCGCGGGCACGCTCGGCCCCACCCTGATCCACGGGCTGTCCGGCACGTCGCGCCAGATCCGGCTCTGGTCGGGCATCACACCGGTACTGGACAAGCAACTGGAAGAACGCCTGCTGGACCTGGTCATCAGCACCAGCGCCGCCGCCGAGCCAACCGCCATCCGCAAGCTCGGGCTGTTCAGCGAGCCCTATCTGCTGGTGCTGCCGCGCGCCCTGCCGTGGGAGGGCGCGCCGTCGCTGGCGCAACTGGGACGCCGCAGCCAGTTCATCCGCTACAGCGCGCGCTCGCACATCGGCGCGGCCATCGACCGCCTGCTGGAAGCGCGCGGCATCGTCATTGAACGCACGTTCGAATTCGACAATACCGATCCCCTGCTCAGCCTGGTCACCGCCGGCCTGGGCTTTGCCATCAGCACGCCGCTGTGCATCTGGCAATCACGCCATTTCATCGACCAGCTACGGGTGCTGCCGCTGGCGCCCTGGCTGGACAAGGCCCGCGCCGACGACCCCGACCTGGCGCGCGCCTTCTATCTGGCGGCGCGGCCGCAAGAGGCAGGCAAGCTGCCGGCAGAGGCCCGCAACGTGATCCTGGTGGCGGTCGAGCGCCTGATGCAGCACGACATCGCGCCGGCGCTCGGCCTGCCGCCGGCCTCGCTGTGGCGCAGCCTGCGGCGCTGACCTGTCCGGACCGCCACGCCGCTCACGACACCGCGCCCCGGCCGTACCTGCCGGTCAGCAACGCCCCGCGCGCGAACCGCGCCAGCGCGTAGGGCGCCAGCGGCACATCCGTCGCCAGTCCCAGGGCTTCCTGCGCCAGCACCCGGCCGACCGCGGGCGACAGCTTGAAGCCGTGGCCGGAAAACCCGAATCCCGCCACCAGCCCCTCCACGCCGTCGATGCGGCCCAGCACCGGGTTCCAGTCCGGCGTCACGTCGTACACGCCGGTCCAGGACGATGCCAGGCCGGCCTCGGCATACGCCGGAAAGCGCGCCGCCACCTGCTCGCCAACCGCCGCCACGTAATCCAGCGGGATGTCGCCCTGCTCGGTCTGGCCGGACGCCAGCGTTTCACCGGCCGTGCCCTCGCTGACCAGCATCTGGCTGCCGCCATAGCTGCGGCAGTACAGCATGCCGGGCGAAGCCAGGTCCTTGTAGACCGGCATGGAATAGGCATAGGGCGCCGCCGCGCATTCCAGCGCCAGCACCGCGTGGCGCTCGGGCGCTAGCGGCAGCGCCAGGCCGGTCCACGCCGCCAGCTCGGCGCTCCAGATGTTCTGGGTGCTGACGACCACGCCGCAGGCGTAGTCGCCCTCGGATGTCGCCACGCCGGTCACGCGCCCGCCTTGCCACGACAGGCCATGCACGGCGACGTTCTCGCGGATCGTGACGCCACGCCGGCGCGCCGCCCGGGCGAAGCTGGTGGCGACCAGATAGGCGTCGGCGAAGCCGGCGTCGGGCTCGAAGCCGATCAACGCGGCGTCGCGGAAATCGGCGATCGGAAGCAGATCGCGCGCCTGCGCCGCGTCCAGCCGCTGCACCGGAATGCCCTGCGCCTGCTGCTGCGCCAGCGCCTCGGCCAGCGGCGCGCGCTTGTCGTCGTCGGCCGCCGCGATCAGGTAGCCGCAGCGCACCAGGCCGCTGGCCGCGTCTTCGTCGCCGACATAGGCGGCGAAATCGGTGAAGGCGCCCCACGAGCGCCGCGCCAGCTCGACGTTTTCGCGCACCGAATAATGGGTGCGCAGGATGCCCGATGACTGCGCCGTGGTGCCGGCGCCGACGGTGGCGCGGTCCAGCACCAACACGCTGTTCGCGCCCAGGGCCGCCAGGTGGAAGGCGACCGAACTGCCGACCACGCCCGCGCCGATCACAATCACGTCATAACGCTTCATGCCCACGCTCCCCAGGGAAGAATGGCGGCAGTGTGACGCCGGCGGCGGCCGGCGGCCTCTACATCAGCGCGACAAATATTGAATAAAAGCGCGGCTTCATGCGCGCTCCGTCTTCTGCGACAGCCGCCAGCGCATCAGGTCGTCCGCGCCGGGGCCGGCTTCCACCCGCAGGTCCTGGTGGCGCACGCGCGCGCCGGAGCCTTCCTCGACCAGCCCCAGTTCGACGCGGCGGCCGGTCTGCGCGTTCATGAAGCGCAGCGGCGATCCGCCGTCAGACCGCCATTGGTCGCCGACCTGGGCCAGCGCCTGCAGCACCAGCGCGATGTCGCGGCCCTTGGCGGTGGGCAGGTATTCATGGCGGTCGGGACCGCTCTGGTACAGGCGGCGCTCGATCAGCCCGTTCTGTTCCAACTGCCTGAGCCGGTCGGCCAGCGTCGCGTTGGCGATGCCGGTCGAACGGCGCAGGTCGTCGTAGCGCCGCAGGCCGAGCACCAGATCGCGCAGGATCAGCATGGCCCAGCGGTCGCCGACGGCATCGAGCACCGTGGCGATGGAGCAGACCATTCCTTCAAAACTCTTGGAGCGCATGGATTCCCTTTGCCGTGCCGCCGGAGCGCGGCCATCGCAGTATCGCAGCCGCGCGGACAACGCTCAAGCGTCCCTGCCGCGGCCTTTGCTTTACAACTTCAATAATTGAAGTCAATAATTATACCTACTGCTCGACACAGCCCTTTTCCCCTGCCGCCCTTGCCGGACGGCCTTTGCCCCTTCCCCGAAAGGAACCCCCGCCATGCCGCTCTGGAACATCTATCACCCGCAGGACGCCTTCTCCGACGAAGACAAGCAGGCCATCGCCGAGCGCATCACTGCGCTCTACACCGACCTGCCGAAGTTCTACGTCGGGCTGGTGTTCCATCCCGTGCCCAGGTCCTCGTTCTTCATCGGCGGCGAACGCGCCGACGACTTCGTGCGCATCTCGGTCGACCATATCGCCCGCCAGATCCACGAGGACGAGACCCGGCGCCGGTTCCTGGCTGCGGTCGGCCGGCTGCTGGCCCCGTATGTCGCGGACCGCGGGCTGCGCTGGGAAATCCATATCGATGAAACGCCGTTCGGCCTGTGGACCATCCAGGACATGCGTCCGCCCGTGCCCGGCACGCCGCAAAGCGAGCAATGGCGCGCCGACAACCGGCCGACCGCGCCAGCCTGACGGCGCCGCTCCCGGCGTGACCGCAGCAGCCTGCCGCGCTCGGATGCCTTGCGGTTCCGCCGCTGCGGCGCGTCGGCGCGGCCGCGCTAGCGCGCGGCGATGACTGGGTCACGCCACGCCACCGTGGCCCCGCGCCCTTCCTCTGCCAGGAATTCCACCAACGCCGGCAACGAGGCGTCCATCGGCCGATTGGCGTGGATGCGCATCACGTAGCCCCACGAGCCCGGCATGCGCAGGCCCGGCGTCAGCGCCACCAGCCGGCCGCTGGCCAGTTCCTCGTCGATCAGCGGCGCGCGTCCCAGCGCGATCCCGACGCCGGCCGCGGCCGCCGCCACCACCGTGCTCAGGCCGCTCAGCACCAGCGGATCCTGGCCGGCGCTTTCCGCCAGGCCCAGGCGTGGGCGCCAGGTGCGCCAGTCGGTCTCCGGGCTGTCGATGTGCTTTTCCTCGAGCCAGCGATGACGCGTGAAGACGGCGGGATCGTCGCGCTCGTCAGGCGCGACCAGCGCCGGGCTGCACACCGGCACCACGGTTTCCGTCATCAGCGGAATGTCGCCGGGCGCGGCCAGGTGCGGCCCCAGGGCGCGCACGTGCAGGAACGCCAGGTCGATGTCCTGAGCCTTCCAGGCCGGGTCCTGGCTGGCGTGCAGGAACACCTGGATGTCGATGTCGGGGTGCAATTCGATGAAGCGGCCGATACGCGGCGCCAGCCACAGCGCCGCCAGCGACGGATTGGCCGACACGTTCAGGTTGTAGCGCCGTTTGCCGCGCGCGCTGGCCCGGGCATTGCGGCAGGCGGTCTCCAGCAGGGTCAAGGCCTGTTGTACCGAAGCCAGCAACGCGGCGCCGGCCTCGGTGGTTTCCGCGCGGCGCACCGTGCCGCCCCGGCGCAACAGGCTCACGCCCAGGTCGGCCTCCAGCGCGCGCAACTGGTGGCTGACGGCGCTCTTGGTGACATTGAGCTCGGCCGCGGCGCGGCTGAGGCTGCCCAGGCGGGCGACGGCCTCGAAGGCGCGCAGCGCCGCCAGCGGCGGCATATGGGTGGGCAGGGTCGACATGGGTTGAGTTTATCTCAACCCATGATTGAATAACTATCGCTATCGCCAGCGCGCCGGATGCGTGACCATGCAGGCTCTGGAGGGAGCATTGATATGTATTTCGATTCGAGGCTTTGGCAACTGACCGCGGGGCTGCGCGCCGGCATGGCGGGCGGCATTTTCCTCGGCCTGCTGGCATTGGCGGCGGGCATCGCCCGCTATGTGTTCCTGGGCCAGTTGCTGGCAAGGGTGTTCGACGGCGCGCCCTGGCAGGACTGGCTCGCGCCGGCCCTGTGCGCCGGCGCCATGGTGCTGCTGCGCGCCCTGCTCGACCACCTGCGCACGGTGCAGGCCAACCGCTGCTCGGCCCAGGTACAGCAGACGCTGCGCGCGCGGCTCTACGACCGCATCGTGGCATTGGGGCCGGCCTGGTTCGCCAACCAGCGCACCGGCGGCGTGATGCTGACGGTGGTGGACGGCGTGGAGCAACTGCAGACCTTCTTCGGCCAGTACCTGCCGCAGGTCGCCATCGCCGCGGCCGCGCCGTTCGCCATCTTCGCCGTCATCGCCTTCTGGGACGTGCCGACCGCGCTGGTGTTCCTGGTGGCGGCGCTGTTCGCGCTGTTCGGGCCGATGGCCGTGCACATGCTCGACCGCCGCGCCAGCCTGGCGCGCACGCGCTCGCTGAACGAGTTCGGCGAGGAATTCCTGGACGCCGTCCAGGGCCTGCCGACGCTCAAGTCGTACGGCCAGGGCAAGACCTTTGGCCAGCGCCTGGCCGCGCGCGCCCGCGCCCTGTCGGACAACACCTTCTGGGTGCTGTCGGTGAGCCTGCTGACACGCGGCATCAGCGACCTGGGCGTGGCGCTGGGCGCCGCGCTGGCGCTGACGGTCGGCGCCTGGCGCGTGGCCGCTGGCGACATGAGCGTGGAAGCGCTGTTGATCGTGCTGATGGCCGGCACCGAGATCTTCCGGCCGCTGCGCGACCTGCGCTCGGTGCTGCACCGGGGCATGCTGGGCCAGTCGGCCGCCGCCAGCATCCACGCGCTGATGGACGCGCAGCCGCTGACCGCCGCCCCCGCCGTGCAGGCGGGCGCCGCCCCCGCGCGGCTCGATCCCACCATCGAATTCGACGCGGTGGCGTTCTCGTATTCGCCGCAACGCCCGGCGCACCAGGGCCTGTCGTTCCGCGTCGCCGCCGGCGAACGCGTCGGCATCGTCGGCCCCAGCGGCGCCGGCAAGTCCACCATCGTGCGCCTGCTGCTGCGCGAATGCGTGCCGCAGGCCGGCGCCATCCGCGTCGGCGGCCACGACGTCAACCAGCTCGACACGCAGACGCTGCTGGGCCAGATGGCGCTGGTCAGCCAGGACATCACGCTGTTCCACGGCACCATCGACGAGAACCTGCGACTGGGCCGGCCCGACGCCAGCCACGAACAGGTACGCGCCGCCGCCCGCGCCGCCAATATCGACGACTTCATCATGGCGCTGCCGCAGGGCTATGCCACCCGCATCGGCGAACGCGGCCTGCAACTGTCGGGTGGCCAGCGCCAGCGCGTGGCGATCGCCCGCGCGCTGCTGCGCGACGCGCCCATCCTGATCCTGGACGAGGCGCTGTCGTCGGTCGACACCGAGAACGAAGCGCTGATCCAGCAGGCGCTGGACCGCCTCATGGCCGGCCGCACCACGCTGATCCTGGCGCACCGCCTGGCCAGCGTGATCGGCGCCGACCGCTGCCTGGTGCTGGACCAGGGCCGCGTGGTCGAGCAAGGCCCGCATGATGCGCTGATGCGCCAGCATGGCCTGTACTACCGCCTGATGCACGAACAGGCCCTGGCCTTGAGCGCGCCGAGCGCGCCGCTCGTCGCCACGGCGCGCGACACCACGCCCGCCGCGCACGCCACTGACGATGAATCCGGCGGCCAGGGCCCGGCGCTGCGCCCGCTGGACGCCGACGCCGAACAGGTCGGCTGGCGCGCCACGCTGGCCACGCTGCTGTCGGTGGTGCAACCGTGGCGCGGCACCCTGATCGCCACCATCCTGCTGGGCGTGGCGCGCGTGGCCGCCTTCATCGGCGTCGGCGTGCTGAGCGCGCTGGTGGTGGCCGCCATCCGCGACGGCCGCGACACGTCGGCGCTGATCATCGGCCTGCTGATCGCCGCGCCGCTGGCCGCGCTGTTCCACTGGCTCGAATCGTGGCTGGCGCACGCCATGGCCTACCAGTTGCTGGCGGACATGCGCGTCAAGCTCTACGACAAGCTGGAGCGGCTGGCGCCCGCCTATCTGCTGCAACGCCGCTCGGGCGACCTGGTGGCGCTGGCGACGCAGGACGTGGAGATGGTCGAGTACTTCTACGCCCACACCATCGCCCCGGCCATCGTCTCGGTGCTGGTGCCGCTGTCCGTGCTGGGCTTCCTGGCGTTCTACAGTTGGCCGGTGGCGCTGGCGCTGCTGCCGTTCCTGGCCTATGCGCTGGTGTCGCCGGTGCGCGGCCGCCGCAAGGTCGACGCGCTGGGCGACCGCGCCCGCCACGCCCTGGGCGAGATGAGCGCGCACACCACCGACACCATCCAGGGCCTGGCCGACCTGACCGCCTTCCAGGCCACCGGCCGCCGCCGCGAGGAATTCCTCAGGGTCGCCGACCAGTACCGCGTGCGCCGCCTGGACATCCTGCGCGACCTGTCGCGCCAGACCGCCTGGTTCGAGACCGCCATGGGCCTGGGCGGGTTGGCGGTGGCCGTGGTCGGCGCGCTGCAGGTGTCGGCCGGCGCCCTCTCGGCAAGCATGCTGCCGCTGCTGGTGCTGATCGCGCTGGCGACCTTCCTGCCGGTGTCGGAGATCTCGCAGGTCAGCCGCCAACTGGCCGACACCATCGCCGCCACCCGCCGCCTGCACGTGGTCAACAACGAACCCGAGCCGGTCACCGACGGCCCGCTGCCGCCGCCGGCGGCGCCGCACGGCCTGTCGCTGGCGTTCGACCACGTGTATTTCACCTATCCCGGCAAAAGCCAGGACACGCTGCGCGACCTGAGCTTCACCGTGCCGGCCGGCGCCACCGTGGCCGTGGTCGGCGCCTCGGGCGCGGGCAAGAGCACCGTGGCCAGCCTGCTGCTGCGCTTCTGGGATCCGCGCCAGGGCGCGGTCAAGCTCGACGGCGTGGACGTGCGCCAACTGCGGCTGGACGGCCTGCGCGAACGCGTCGCGCTGGTGACGCAGGACACCTACCTGTTCAACGACACGCTCGAAGGCAACATCCGCCTGGCGCGCCCCGACGCCAGCCCCGAGGAACTGACGCGGGCACTGGAACAGGCCGCGCTCGGCGATTTCGTGCGCAGCCTGCCCGAAGGCCTGGCCACGCGCGTCGGCGAGCGCGGCATGCAGCTGTCGGGCGGCCAGCGCCAGCGCATCTCGATCGCGCGCGCCTTCCTGAAGAACGCGCCGGTGCTGATCCTGGACGAAGCCACCTCGCACCTGGACACCCTGTCGGAGATGCAGGTGCGCGGCGCGCTGGACGTGCTGATGCGGCACCGGACCACGCTGGTGATCGCGCACCGCCTGGCCACCATCCGCGACGCCGACCTGATCCTGGTGCTGGACAACGGCACCCTGGCCGAGGCCGGCACCCATGACCAACTGCTGCGCAAGCAAGGCGCCTACGCCCGGCTTGCCAGCCACCAGGGCGCGCGCGACCTTACCGCCGGTAGCGCAACGTCTCTTCCGACGTAGCGTTGCGCCGCACCTCGTCCGCCGTGAACCACACCCGCTTGCTGCCGAAGGTGTTGTACAGGTCGAACTGGTCGCGGGTATGCGGCGACGGGGTCCCATCCGGGGCGACGAAGCCGCTCTGCCCCGGCGCCACCACGTCCACCGCCCGCACCGATTTGCCGTCGAACACCGTCATGTTGTTCTCGGTGCCGCGGTTCTGCGTGGCCGGGTAGCTCAGCACCGCCTTGGCGTCGGCCTGCGGCACGCCCAGGAAGTTCTTGGGCGCGAACACCATCGGCGGCGCCGGGATCTTCCACGCGGCCGGATCCTGCCCATAGGCCTGGCGCAACGCCGCCAGCGCATCGTCCAGCGCCGCCAGGATGACGTCGTCGGCGCGCGCGCCGTTGAAGAAGTCATAGCGCTGCGGCACCCCGGCCTCGGGGCCGGCCAGGGCGTTGAACAGCACCTTGACGCCGGCGGTCAGGTTGAGCGAACCGGTGGCCGGCGCCTGCGGCGTCGGGTAGCCGGTGGCGCTGTACCACTTGAAGAAGTCGGCCGGCATCTCGTCGGCCAGCGTGCGCTTGAGCATGGCGCGCAGCCAGGCGTCCATCACCGCCGGACCGGCGTTGTCGAAGTAGCCCGGCTGGCGCTCGCTGGTCGCCATGCCGTCCCACGCCGCCAGCCCCGCCACCAGCCGCGCGCGCGGATCGTCGGCCGGCAGCCCTTGCACCGCGCGCTGCAGGAACGGCAGGAAGTGGCGGCGGTTGACGTCGGCGTAGCTGGTGGTGCGGATCAGGTCCCACATCTGCTGCGCGCTGACCTTGCCGCCGTTGGCGGTCATGGCCTTCAGGCGCGTCTCGATCTCGGCGTAGCGGTCGGCCTGGCCCCAGACGATGGCGAACAGGTCGGTGGACGGGTAACCGCGCATCGGCTGGTTGTTCCAGTTGGCGATGAAGCCCTGGCGCGGGTTGTAGACCTGCGGATTGGTCGAGAACGGCAGCAGGCCCTGCCAGTCCATCTCGCCCGTGCCCGGCACCGGCAGGCGCGGGTCATGGCCCGGGCGGCGCCTTGGATAGAAGCCGGTATGGGCGTAGCCGATGTTGCCGCGGTCGTCGGCGTAGTACCAGTTGATGGTCAACGCGTGGCGCGCCGCCTGCGCCTTCCATTGTTCCCAGTTGGCCGACTGCGTCTTGCGGGTCCAGGCCATCAGCGACTGCAATTCGAAGCCTTCCCAGGCGCGCGCCTTGGCGTAGGCCACGTGCTGCGCGTCGTCGAACTTGACGATCAGGCCGTGCACGCTGCGGTACACGTCCAGCGTCACCGGCGCCGCGTCCTTCACCAGGATCAGGTCGGTGCGTTTTTCCAGCGTCTTCCATTGACCGTCGTGGAAATAACGGGTGCGGTCGGCCGGATCGAGCTTTTCCGCGAAGATGTCGACGTCATCGCCGAAACCGGCGGTCGAGCCCCAGGCCACGTGCGCGTTGTGGCCGAACAGAATGCCGGGATAGGCGAACGGCGTGTTGCCGACCACGTCGAAGCCGGCGCCGTGCAGGCCGATGCCGTAGGTGTAGGCCGGGTTCCACCAGCCGAACTGCGGACCGTTCAGCAGGATCGAACGGGCGTCCTTGGCATGGTCGCGGCCCACGATCCACATGTTGCTGGTGGTGGGAAAGCCGGCGATGCCCGGCTGGCCCGATTGCGCGTACTGCTCGGCCAGTTGCGCCCGCAGTGTCGCCGGCGCGCCATCGACCACGCCGCGCGTGGCCGGATCGCGCACCACGCGTTCGAGCATCGGCGGCGTGCCGTCGTAGCGCGGCAGCGCGTAGGCCAGCCTGTCCGCGCCGTCCGGCTGGAACACGGCCGGCTGGTAGCTGCCCGCTTCGGGCGGCACCGTGGTCGGCGCGCGGCTGTCGGTCAGCCAGCGCAGTTGGTTGAAGATGCGCATGGCCTCGGCGTCGCCGTGCCTGTCCTTGAGCGCCGTCAGCAGCGCCAGGTTGTCGATCTCGCTGTTGGCGTCCGAGAAGCGGTTGGCCATGGTGCCGATGAAGATCATCGCCACGTCGTAGGCGGTCCAGTCGGCCGGCGCGAAGCCCAGGTCGTTGAACTCCTTGGGCATCAACGTGCCGGGCTCGGCCCGCACCCGCGCCAGCCAGGCGTTCATGCCGGCCGCGTAGCCGTCCAGCACCTGGCGGTCCGAGGCCGGCAGCGCCGCCAATTGGCGCTGGATGCGCTCGGGCGAGAAATTGGCGCGGATCGACTTGTCGAACCCCACCATCGACGCGCCCAGCACCTCGGCCACCCGGCCCTGGGTGCTGCGGCGCGCCATCTCCATCTGGAACAGCCTGTCCTGCGCCACCGCGTAGCCGTAGCCATAGAAGATGCCGTACACCGTGTCCGCATAGACGTGCGGCATGCCATAGGCGTCACGCCGGATCGTGACCTTGCCATCGGCGCCCTGCGGCGGCGCCGCGACGGCCTCGGCGGCCTGTCCGGCGGCCGTCGCCACGGGTTGCGCCACGGCCTGCGCCGCCATCGCGGGCAGGCACGAACTGGCCGCCAACAGGGCGGCCGACAACACATGCTGCTTCATTGAATCTGTCTCCGTATCGAATGGGACCGCGCCGCGAGCCTGCCGCGGGCGATGGCGGCGCCTCTGCCGGGCGCCGTCCGCGGACCATCATACGGAGGCCCAATCTATAATTCCAATGCATTTGATTCATATGATTCATGCGGTTGGCACATGGACTTCCAGAAACTCAAGCACCTGCTCGCCGTGGTCGAACACGGCACCTTTTCGCGCGCCGCCGACAAGGTCAACCTGTCGCAACCCGCGCTCAGCCGCAGCATCCAGGCGCTGGAGGCCGAGCTTGGCCTGCCGCTGCTGGACCGCGGCACCCGCCAGGTGCGCCTCACGCCTTACGGCGCCTGCGTCGCGGAACGCGCCCGCCGCATGCGCTACGAAGAAGCCGAGCTGCGGCGCGAGCTCAAGACACTGGCCGGCGGCGAATCGGGCACCCTGTCTATCGGACTCAGTCCCACCCCCGCCTCGCTGTTGCTGACGCCGTTCCTGGCGCACATGGCCGCTCGCCATCCGCAGGTGCGCGTGGCGGCCGAACTCGGCACCACCGCCACCCTGCTCGATCTGCTGCGCGCCGAACGCATCGACGCCATGGTCTGCGACGCCCGCATGCTGTACGGCGCCGCCGACATCGAGACCCGGCCGCTCGCGCCCCTGCGCGCCGGCATGGTCTGTCGCAAGGATCACCCCATCCTGGCCCACCGCCGCCCCACCATCGATCACATCCGCCAGTACCCCGTCGCCTCCAGCACCCTCAGCCCCGAGGTCGCCCTGCGCCTGGCCGAAACCCTCGGCCCCGCCGGCGCCCCCGAGCAGATGGTCAGCGTGCGCTGCGAAAGCCTGGCCCCCCTGGTCCACCTGGCCCTCGCCACCGACACCCTGCTGCTGGGCGTCATCTGCGTCACCCGCCAGGAGCAGCAGGCCGGCGACCTGGTCGAAGTTCCTCTTCCTGCCGACCCCCAGCGCCAGGGCCACTACGTTCTCGCCCGCCTCGCCGGCCGCAGCCCGCTGAAGGCCCAGGACGCGCTCTACAGCTACACACAGCAGTGCTGGGCGGATTTCGCCAGCGTCCGCCCCAAACAGCCGGCACTGGCGAAAACGGAAACAGCGGCCAGGGGCGCAAGGCCCTAGCGCAGGCGTGCGAGCCCGTCCGGTAGCCGGGCGGCAATGCCGGCGAACGAAGCAGTCTTTGTAGCGATCTCTACATCATTGCAGAGATCGCGATCTGGCCATATTCTGCCGCCATGAACGCGCCGCACACCCCTGCCTGGCTTCTCCTCATTGTCAGCCTGCCGACCGACAGCGCCACCGCGCGCATGCGGATCTGGCGAGCCGTCAAAGCCCTGGGCTGCGCCGCGTTGCGGGATGGGGCCTACCTGTTGCCCGCCCATGCCGAGCAGGCCTTCCAGCTTTCCGACCTGGCAGCCGAGGCCCGAGATGAAGGCGGGCAAGCCTGGCTTCTGAAGGTCCAGCCAAAAGATGCCGAGGAATCCGAGGCGTTCGTCTCACGTTTTGACCGAACCCAGGACTACGAAAGCTGGCTGGCCGAACTGTCGGAAGGCCGCACCACCTTGCCTGCCCTGCAGCCCGCCGAATTGAATCGGCTGGCGCGCCGGCACGAGCGCAGTTTCCAGGCGCTGCGGCGGATGGATTTCTTCCCCAACGAAGCCTCCCTGCGCGCCCAAGCGCAATGGCGTGACTTCGCCCACGCCATCGAGTCCCTCCTGTCGCCCAGCGAACCTCGCGCCGTCGATGCAAGCATTGCGCGCCGCGATCCGACCCGCTACCAAGGGCGTCTATGGGCGACCCGGCGTCATCTCTGGGTCGACCGTGTCGCGTCCGCGTGGCTGATCCAGCGGTTCATCGATCCGGCCGCTCGCTTCCTCTGGCTGGAAACGCCCTCCGATTGCCCGCCCGACGCGCTGGGCTTCGATTTCGATGGGGCGACATTCACCCACGTGGGCGAGCGGGTCTCCTTTGAGGTCCTGCTCGCCAGTTTTGGGCTGGACGGGAATCGCGGCCTGGCGCGCCTGGGCGCACTGGTGCACGCCCTGGACGTCGGCGGCACGCCGGTGCCGGAAGCGGCCGGGTTCGAAGCCATGCTGGCCGGCGCCCGCAAGCGCATTCAGGATGACGATGATGCCCTGCTGGCCGAAATCGGCGCGGTGCTGGACTCCCTCTATACCCACTTCGCCACCGGCCACAAGACCTAGCGCGACCGATCGGCGCGGTGGGCTATCTGCCGGAAACCGCCATGAACCGCCTGGCCGATATCCCATAGTCAACGACCCACCGAAGAAACCGGGCAACGAACAGAACAAGCAGGTGAAAAGATGAAAGCCAAAACGGCCGAGCCGCTCGACGCAGGCGATTCCACAAAACCACGGGTTCCGGCGCACGAGCGTCACGGCGTGTCTTTCCGCGAGGCGTTCCGGGTCTGGTGCCGCGTCGCAGCCCTGAGCTTTGGCGGCCCTGCCGGACAGATCGCGGTGATGCACCGGATTCTCGTCGAGGAAAAGCGCTGGATCAGCGAAACGCGATTCCTGCACGCCCTGAACTACTGCACGCTGCTTCCCGGCCCCGAAGCGCACAAGCTGGCGGTATACATCGGCTGGCTGCTGCACCGCACCCGCGGTGGGTTGGTCGCCGGCATTCTGTTCATCTTTCCGGGCCTGATCGCCCTGGGCGTCCTGAGCTGGATCTATGCGAGCTACGGCGATGTGGGCGTGGTACAGGCGCTGTTCTTCGGCTTGAAGGCGGCCGTGCTGGCGGTGGTGCTGGAAGCCGTCCAGCGGGTGGGGCGTCGAGCCCTCAAGACGCGGACGATGGTGGGCGTCGCGGGGCTCTCGTTCATTGCCATTTTCTTCCTGGCCGCGCCCTTCCCCCTCATCATTGCCGCCGCCGCGGCGACAGGCCTGGCCGGCAACGCGCTTGGATGGCAGGGCATCAAGGCGGGGGCTGGCCACGGCGCCGCCGCGAAGGACGAAGGACAGACGGCCGCCATCGACGCCGCCTTCGCCATCGAAGTTCCGGAACACGTAAAACCTTCTCTCCCCCGGGCCGTCAAGATCCTCGCCATCAACCTGGTCGCCTGGCTGGCTCCGTTGGCCGTCCTGGTGACGATGCTGGGAACCGACAACGTCTATACGCGAATCGCCGAGTTCTTCAGCAAGATGGCGGTGGTCACGTTCGGCGGCGCCTATGCGATTCTCTCCTACGTGGCGCAACAGGCGGTCGAGCACTATCACTGGCTCGCGCCTGGGGAAATGCTGGCCGGCCTGGGCATGGCCGAAACCACGCCCGGCCCGCTGATCAGCGTGGTGCAGTTCGTGGGCTTCATGGCCGCCTACCGCCAGCCCGGCGCCCTCGATCCGGCCCTCGCGGGCACGCTGGGCGGGGTGCTCGCCAAATGGACGACGTTTGCCCCCTCCTTCCTGCTGGTCTTCGTTGGCGCCCCGTACATGGAGTCGCTGCGCAACAACAAGGCGCTGAGCGCGGCGCTCTCGACCATCACCGCCGCCGTGGTCGGCGTCATCCTGAACCTGGCGATCTGGTTCGCCCTGCACACCTTGTTCGGGCAGGTCGAGGTCAGGCACGCGCATGGCTTCACGCTGCAGATTCCCGTTCTGGCAAGCCTGGACCCAGGGTCCTTGCTGCTGGCCGCCGTCGCCATGTTCATGCTCTTTCGGCTCAAGGTCGGAATGATGACCACGCTGGGCATTTGTTGTGCGGCGGGCATCGCCTTCCATCTGCTGGGATGGTCGGCGTAGCCGTTTCTCCTGCGTCGAGAAGAGGCACAGGCGAGCGCACATCACCCGTCCGGCAGCCACTCCTCCAACGTCACCTCGAACGTCATACAGACAGGGTTCGCCCCAGGGACGAACACCCCGCCGTGCACCCGCCCCGCCGGGTCCGCCACCACCCCCGACAGCGAGGCCACCACCGACCCGTCCGCCTGCGCGCGCACCTCTCCCGCCAGGCTCACGATCTCCACCGCCGGCCCCTCAAGCTGCCGCACCTCCCCGCCCCGCGCATACAGGCAGGCATCCACCAGGCTCCCAAGCGCGCCGCGCACGAAGGCGTTGCGAAACCCCTCCGCCAGGCACAGCTTCTCGACCCCCTGCACCAGATCCTCGTTGGGCCCGATGCGCGCATACGCCACCCGCCCCATGCTTCCGCTTTCGACCTCGGCCGGCATCATCGTCAGATCTCCCGCGGCTGCAATAGCCGCAAATTGGTTTCCGCGTCATAAGTGGCACGCAGTTCGAAGCCCTCCAGCGCCGTCACCAGCACCGTCACCGGCCCCGCGCCCACGATCGATGTCTGCGGAATCAGGTGGCCGCCCAGCAGCGCCCCGCCCTGATCGCAGAACGCAGCGTGACAGTGCACCAGCGGCTCGCCGTTGTCGCCCTTGCCCAGCGTGGCGTTGCCGAAGATCAGCGTGGCCGCGCCCGCCGCGATCGGCGCGGTGTACGCCACCACCCGCAGATGCGCCGGGTCCGGCGGCGCGGTGCAGTAGTCGAGATGGCTGAATTCGCCGCTCAGCAGCGTCATCGAGGCGTTCTCCACGCCCAGCGGCGCCAGGCCATTGACCAGCGCCTCGAACAGGCTGGCGCCGGGCTGCAGCGCCAGCCGGACATGGCGGCCGCGCCGCGCGCAGCGGCTGTGTATCCGTACCGGGTTGAAGGCTCCCGGGTGTATCAGCGTCCTGGGGCGGGGCAATACTGGTGATCCCCGCAACGAACGATCCACGGTGGTGGTTCGCATGATGTGCACTCCGTGCGCTTGTGGCGCAAGATGGGAATGAAAGCTGAAAACGCGGGCGTCAATGCACCGCCGGCAGCATGCCCGCCGCGGTGAAGCCGCCGTCCACACAAATCACCTGCCCCGTCACGTAGCTGGACAGCGAATCGTCGAGCAGCCAGCCGATGGTGCCGTTCAGTTCCTCCGGCGCGGCGTAGCGATGCTGCGGCACCACCTGGCGCCAGGCCGCGCGCGCCTCGTCGGTATGCATCTGCCCCACCAGCGGCGTCTCGATCGGCCCCGGCGCCACCGCGTTCACGCGGATACCGTACGCGGCCAGTTCCACCGCCATCACCCGCGTCAGCGTCACCACGCCTCCCTTGGAAGCCCCGTACGCCGCGCGGCCCGCGTTGCCGCGGATACCCGACACGGACGCGATGTTGACGATCGAGCCGCGGCCGCGTTCGCGCATGCGCCGGGCCGCCTCGCGCGCCACCACGAACGAGCCCACCAGGTTAACTTCCAGGATCCGCCGCAGCAACGCCGTGTCCGTCTCCAGGAACGGCACATCGCGGCCGATGCCGGCCGAGTTGACCAGCCCGGCGATCGGACCGAAATCGACTTCCAGTCGCGTCATGACCTCGGTCACCTGCGCCTCGTCGGATACGTCCAGCCGCACGCAACCCAGGCGTTCCGCGGGCGCCAGGCCCCGCACCTCGTCCAGCCGTTCCTGCGACACGTCCGCCACCAGCACCCGGCGTCCCGCGCCCAGCAGGCCCCGCGCGACGGCCAGGCCGATGCCCGACGCGCCCCCCGTGACCAGCACCGCTTCCTGCGCTCCATCCATGATTCGGTCTCCTCGTTGTGTGCTCGCGATGTGTTCGCGATGTCCGCACCCTCTTGCGCGGCCGCCGCGCGGCGGCCCCGTTTCCTAGGCGGGCGCCAGGCAGCCCCGCTCGCGCAGGGCCTCGCGCACCAGCTTCTTGGTGATCTTGCCGTAGCCCGACCGCGGCAGCGCATCCCAGAAGAACACCTGGCGCGGCAGCTTGTAGCGCGCCATGCGCGATCCGAGCCAGGCCAGCAGGGCCTCCTCTTCCAGTGTCTCGCCGGGTCGCAGCACGCACACCATCACCCCCACCTCGCCCCACACCGGGTCCGGCACCCCCAGCACCGCCGCCTCCGCGATCGCCGGATGCGCCAGCACCTTTTCCTCGACCTCGCGCGGATAGATATTGGAGCCGCCCGAGATGTACATATCGGATTCGCGGCCGGTGATGTAGAGGTAGCCCGCGTCGTCCAGGTAGCCCAGGTCGCCGGTGCGGAACCAGCCGTTGCGGAAGGCCTTGGCATTGGCGCCCGGGTTGTCGTAATAGCCGGCGAACACCGCCGGCCCGCAGACGCAGATCTCGCCCGTCCGGCCCGCCGGCAACGGATTGCCGGCCTCGTCCTGGATGCTGACCTGCATGCCGATGCGCTCGTAGCCGCAGGTGCCCACGCGCGCCTCGGGGCCGTCGCCGTCATGGTGCTGTTGCGGCGGCAGCACGGTGATGTTGCCCGTGACCTCGCCCAGGCCGAAGTACTGCACCAGCACCCGGCCCAGCTTGGCCAGCGCGCGTTTCTGGTCTTCGCGGTACATGGGCGCGCCGGCGTAGATCACGTAGCGCAGGCTGGAGTGGTCGAAGGCGTCCACCGCCGGGTGTTCGACCAGCAGCTTGACGATGGTCGGCACGGTGAACATGTTGGTCACCCGGTGCGCCTGCACCAGGCGCCAGGCCTCTTCCGGGTCGAAGCGCTCGCCCTCGGGCAGCACGGTGGCGGCGGCGCGCGCCACCTGGGTCAGGAAATGGATGCCCGCGCCATGCGACAACGGCGCCACCACCAGGCTGACGTCGTGCTCGGTGGTGCCCGGCATCAGATCGCACAGGTGGTTGGTCAGCACGAAGGCCATCTGCCCATGCGTCAGCACCGCCGCCTTCGGATGGCCGGTGGTGCCGGAGGTAAAGAAGAACCAGCAGGGATCGTCATAGTCCACGTCGGCGCAGGCCGCCGGCGCCTCATCCAGATGCGCCGCGATCAGGGAAGCGGTGTCGGCCTCGCCGAACTCGCCGGGGCCCAGCCGCGCCAGCAAGGCCAGGTCGGGCATGGCCTGCGCCACGGCCGCCGCGTGCCCGGGGGACTGGCCTTCGCACAGGAAGGCCTTGACCCCGGCCGCCCGCGCCAGATAGACCGCCTCGTCCGGCGAGATGCGGCAATTGGTCGGCACCCAGACCGCGCCCAGCCGCAGCACGGCGAACAGGGTTTCGGCGAACGCGAAGCTGTTGCGCGCGTGCACCAGCACCCGGTCGCCCTTGCCCACGCCGCGCTCGGCCAGCGCCCGCGCCAGGGCGGCCGTGCGCGTGTCCAGCTCGCGCCAGTTCAGGCGGGCCTCGCCGCAGACCAGCGCTGCGCGCGTGGGGTGGCGGCGCGCCGCCTGCACCAGGAAATGCGCCAGGTTCATGGCCCGGCGCGACACCGGCGCCACCCCGCCCGGCGGCGCCAGGGCCTGCTCCAGCGGGCCGCTCATTTGACGCGCTCCAGGATGCTGACGTAATTGGCCACGGCCGCGCCGCCCATGTTGAAGACGCCGGCCAGCGTCGCGTCCGGCACCTGCATGGCGCCGGCCTCGCCGGCCAGTTGCAGACACGCCATGACGTGCAGCGACACGCCGGTGGCGCCCACCGGATGGCCCTTCGCCTTGAGCCCGCCCGACGGGTTGACCGGCAGGCGTCCGCCCTTCTGCACCCAGCCTTCCCGCAGCGCCCGCACGCCGTGGCCGCGCGGCGCCAGGCCCATGGCCTCGTACTCGATCAGTTCGGCGATGGTGAAGCAGTCATGCGTCTCCACCAGGCTCAGGTCATCCAGGGTCGCGCCGGCATCGGCCAGCGCCTCGCGCCAGGCGCGCGCCGCGCCATCGAACGCGATCGGATCGCGCCGGCTCAGCGGCAGGAAATCATTGACGTGGCGCCGGGCGCGAAAGCCGATGGCGCGGCGCAGGCCCGCCGCGGTTTCCGCGTCGGCCAGCACCAGCGCCGCCGCGCCGTCGGAAATAGGCGAGCAATCGGTACGGCGCAACGGCGCCGCCACATAAGGGTTTTTCTCGGAGACGGTATTGCAAAACTCGAAGCCCAGGTCCTTGCGGATCTGCGCGTAAGGGTTGTCCAGCGCATTGGCGTGGTTCTTGGCCGCGATGCGGGCCAGCGCCTCGCCGTGGTCGCCATGGCGCTCGAAATAGGCGGTGGCGATGCGGCTGAACACGCCGGCAAAGCCGCCCGGCAGGTTGGCCTCTTCCTTGCGGTAGCTGGCATTGAGCAGAATGTCGCCGGTGTCCTCGGTGGAACGCGCGGTCATCTTCTCGGCCCCCACCACCAGCGCCACGCGGCCGCGTCCGGCCTCGATGAAATCCATGGCCGCGTACAGCGCGGCCGAGCCGGTGGCGCAGGCATTCTCCAGCCGCGTCGCCGGCACATACGCCAGTGCCGGCTCGGCCAGCGCCACCAGCGCCGCCTGGAAATCCTGTTTCTGGAAACCGCTGTTCATGACGCCGGCATAGATGCCGTCCACCGCCTCGGGGCTGATGCCCGCGTGGTCGAGCGCGGCGCCGGATACCCGCGCCATCAGGCTTTCGGTGTCGGGGTCGTCGAGTTTGCCGAACGGGGTGTGCGACCACCCCACGATGACGGCACGCTTGCTCATTGCTGTCTCCTCTGTTGGCAGCCCCGCCCCGCCGGCACGGCGGATCAGGGCCTGGGCTTGGCGGCCTGCGGGCGCGCCCGCGCCTCGCGGCCTGCCGGGTTGGCCTGCGCAAGCAGGCGTTTGGCCTCGCGTGACAACAGCTTGGCCAGTTGGAACTGTCTTTCCTCGTCCATGCGCGATTCGACCGCGGCGATGCTGAGCGCGCCCAGCACGTGTCCCTGTTCATCGCGCAGCGGCATGCCGATGCCCCACGAGCCCGGCACCACCAGGCCGCGGTTGACGGCATAGCCCTGCTCGCGCACCTCATCGACCAGCGTGCGGATCAGCGCCACGGAGTAATGCGGATAGCGCCGCTCGATCAGGGCCGCATTGGCCTGCAGGCAGGCATCGACCTCGTCGTCGGGCAACGCCGCCAGGATCGCCAGGCTGCCGGCGCCGATGCCCAGCGGATGCCGGTCGCCCGGCAGCAGCACGTGGGTCTTGAGCGGATAGTCGCCATCCTCGCGCAGCACGCAGACCGCGAACACGTCGCGGCGCAGTGAAAAGAAGGCGGAATCGCCGCACTCGTGCGCCAGTCGCGCCACCACCGGCGCGGCCAGCCGGTTGATGCCGAAGCGCTCGCTGGCGATGTTGCCCAGCACGTGGCATTCGGGGCCCAGAAAGTAGCGGCGGCTGGCCAGGTCCTGTTCGACCATGCCTTCGGCGGCCAGGGCGGCCAGGATGCGGTGCACGGTGGGCTTGCTCATGCCCGTGTCGCGCGTCAACGCCAGCAGGCCCGCGCCTTCGCCGCGGGTGCGCGACACCGCGCGCAGCACCAGCATGGCGCGGGATATCGCCTGGGCGCCACCGACCTGGGATGAGGTCTCCGTCACGTCTCCGCCTGTGTTTTCATCAGGTCCATTTTGTGGACCATCAATATGATTTTGTTTTTTCATTCTGCACCAGTTTTATTGATTTACGCTAGTGAATCAATGTGATTAAATGAATTTAAGGGTAGTACGTAGATCCACATAATGGACCTCATGCAAAGATAAAGCAACAGGCCTGGCAAGGCGCTTTATCCGGCCGTCCTCGACGGCGGCCGGATCTCATAACCAAGGAGACAGCATGAACACGACTCGACGCAACCTCATGCGCGCCGCGGGAGGCGGCGCGCTGCTCGCCCTGGCCCCGTTCCAGCGCACGCTGGCGGCGCCCCAGTTCCGTTACAAGTACGCCAACAACCTGCCCCCCTCGCACCCGATGAACCTGCGCGCCAACGAGGCCGCGCAGAACATCCTCAAGGACACCGGCGGCCGCTTCGAACTGGCGGTGTTCCCCAGCAGCCAGCTCGGCTCGGACACCGACACCCTGAGCCAGTTGCGCGCCGGCGCCGTCGAGTTCTTCACCCTCTCGGGCCTGATCCTGTCGACCCTGGTGCCCAGCGCCTCGATCAGCGGCGTCGGCTTCGCCTTTCCCGACTACGCCGCGGTCTGGAAGGCCATGGACGGCGACCTGGGCGCGCACATCCGCGCCGACATCAACGCCAAGGGCCTGTTCGTCATGGACCGCATCTGGGACAACGGCTTTCGCCAGGTCACCACCAGCTCGCGCGCCATCAGCGGCCCCGGTGATTTCCGCGACCTGAAGATCCGCGTGCCGGTCAGCCCGCTGTGGACCTCGATGTTCAAGGCGCTGGGCTCGTCGCCGGCCAGCATCAACTTCAACGAAACCTATTCCGCGCTGCAGACCCGCGTGGTGGACGCGCAGGAAAACCCGCTGGCCATCATCCAGACCGCCAAGCTGTACGAAGTGCAGAAATACTGCTCGATGACCAACCATATGTGGGACGGCTTCTGGTTCCTGGGCAACCGCCGCGCCTGGGAAAAGCTGCCGGCCGACATCCGCGAGGTCGTAGCCAAACACATCAACGCCGCCGGCATGGCCGAGCGCGCCGACGTGCTGGCGCTGAACAACCAACTGCAGGCCAAGCTGGCCGAGGAAGGCCTGACCTTCAACACGCCCGACCCCGCGCCCATCCGCGACGCGCTGCGCCGCGCTGGCTTCTATGCCGGCTGGAAGGAAAAATACGGCGACAAGGCCTGGGGCCTGCTGGAGCAGGCGGCCGGGAGTCTGTCATGAGGGCTGCGCTGACGCATCCGGCGGCGCTGCGGGCCGAGGCGGGTCCGGCGCCCGGCGCGCGCCGCCCCTGGGCCATCACGCTGGACAACGCCCTGGGCCACCTGGTGGAGATTCCCGCGGCCATCCTGGTGGTCGCGGAGATCGTCATCCTGTTCTCGGGCATCGTGGCGCGCTACGTGCTGCACACGCCGCTGGTATGGTCCGACGAACTGGCCTCGATCCTGTTCCTGTGGCTGGCCATGCTGGGCGCGGTGATCGCCTTTCGCCGCGGCGAGCACATGCGCATGGGCGCGCTGGTCAACCGCGCCTCGCCCGGCGCCCGCGCGCTGCTGGACATGGTGGCCGTGGCGGCGGCGCTGGCGTTCCTGCTGCTGCTGCAGGCGCCGGGCTACGAGTACGCCTCGGAGGAACAGTACGTCACCACCGCCGCGCTGGAAATCCCCAACGTCTGGCGCGCCGCCGCCTTGCCGGTGGGCACCGCGCTGATGCTGCTGATCGCGCTGCTGCGGCTGGTCGAACGCGCGCAGTGGCGCGTCACCGGCCTGGCGCTGCTGCTGGTCGGCGGCGTGGTGGCCGCCATGACGGCGCTGCAGCCGGTGCTGGCGAGCCTGGGCAACCTCAACCTGCTGATCTTCTTCGTCGGCGTGGTGGCGGCCACGGTGTTCGCGGGCGTGCCGATCGCCTTCTCGTTCGGGCTGGCCACCTTCGGCTATCTGTCGCTGACCACCGACGTGCCGATGATGGTGGTGGTCGGACGCATGGACGAAGGCATGTCGCACCTGATCCTGCTGGCGGTGCCGCTGTTCGTGTTCCTGGGCGTGCTGATCGAGATGACCGGCATGGCCAAGCGCATGGTGGCGTTCCTGGCCAGCCTGCTGGGGCATGTGCGCGGCGGCCTGTCGTACGTGCTGATCGGCGCCATGTACGTGGTCTCGGGCATTTCCGGCGCCAAGGCCGCCGACATGGCGGCGGTGGCGCCGGTGCTGTTCCCGGAAATGCGCGAGCGCGGCGCCGACGAGGGCGACCTGGTGGCGCTGCTGTCGGCCACCGGCGCGCAGACCGAGACCGTGCCGCCCAGCCTGGTGCTGATCACCATCGGCTCGGTCACCGGCGTGTCGATCACGGCGCTGTTCACGGGCGGCCTGCTGCCCGGGCTGGTGCTGGGCGTGATGCTGTGCCTGGTGGTCTGGTGGCGCAACCGCCGCGAAGACCTGAGCGCGGTGCGCAAGGCCAGCGGCCGCCAGATCGGGCGCGCCCTGCTGGTGGCGCTGCCGGCGCTGGCGCTGCCCTTCGTGATCCGCGCGGCCGTGGTCGAGGGCGTGGCCACCGCCACCGAGGTCTCGACCATCGGCATCGTCTACGCCGCGCTGATCGGGCTGCTGGTCTACCGCTGCTTCGACGTCAAGCGACTCAAGCCCATGCTGGTCGACACCGCCTGCCTGTCCGGATCGATCCTGCTGATCATCGGCACCGCCACCGCCATGGCCTGGGCCCTGACGCAATCGGGCTTCTCGACCCAGCTCGCGCAGGCCATGGCGGGCCTGCCCGGCGGCGCCGCCACCTTCATGGCGGTGTCGATCGTGGCGTTCGTCATCCTGGGCAGCGTGCTGGAGGGCATCCCCGCCATCGTGCTGTTCGGGCCGCTGCTGTTCCCCATCGCGCACCAGATGGGCATCCACGAGGTGCACTACGCGATGGTGGTGATCCTGTCGATGGGCCTGGGCCTGTTCGCGCCGCCATTCGGCGTCGGCTACTACGCCGCCTGCGCCATTGGCCGGGTCGCGCCCGAAGCCGGCATCCGGCCCATCCTGGGCTACCTCGGCTCGATGGCGGTCGGCATCGTGGTCATCGCCGCGGTGCCGTGGATCTCGACCGGGTTCCTGAAGTAGCCCGCCTGGTCGGCCGCCGCGCCTTCGCGGCGGCCGACCCTTCAGCCATTGCGCCTGGCGGCCAGACGCCATCGCCGTGGGGAAAAACCCACACGCCGGCAATCCCCCACCGTCCGCGCGGTTGATCCGCCTACACCACTTCTATAGAATCTTCAATTCGGGCCTGTGCCCATTCTTTTTTCCCTTCACCTACACCTGGGAGGCGCAAGATGATGAATCCGCATACCGCCATCCCGCGCGTATCTCCGCGACGCCATTAAGTCGTCGCCCGCGCGGCCCCATCGCCAGATTACCTGGCGACTGGTCCGCCGTGCCCGCCCCAAACCCCTGAACGCAATGCCCGCGCCCTGAGGCGCAGGTCGTATCACCTTCTTCCCACAAGGAAACCGGCGCCTTCGCGTTGCCGGGCGATCGCAATGAATCGAACAAAAATCGATCTGCGAGGACAAGCCTTCAAGGACGTCCTCGGCTTTACCTTCCGCTATTGGCGCGCCCAACCCTGGCGCACCGCGTTGATCGTCGGGCTGGCGCTGCTGTCGGCCCTGGCCGACGTGCTGACCCCGCTGTACGCGGGCCGCCTGGTCGATGCCGTGGCATCCGGCGCCGCGGCCGACCGGCAGGCGTGGAGCGCGGCCATCACCGCCTTCTGGCTGCTGATCGCACTGGGCATCGGCGGCACGCTGCTGCGTCAGGGCGTGTTCCAGAACATCATCGTCTTCACCCTGAAGATGATGAACGGCATGGTGTCCAACGCCTTCTACCGGGTGCAGCGCTTTTCGACCGACTGGCACGCCAACAGCTTCGCCGGCTCTACCGTGCGCAAGATCACGCGCGGCATGTGGGCGGTGGACCTGCTGAACGACACGCTGCTGGTGGCGCTGCTGCCCTCGGTCATCATGCTGGTCGGCGCCACCGTGCTGCTGGGCATCCACTGGCCGGTGATGGGCCTGGTGGTCGGCCTGGGGTCGGTGCTGTACATCGCGGTCACGGCGGCGCTGTCGCTGGGCTACGTGGCGCCGGCGGCGCGGCTGGGCAACGCCTGGGACACGCGCATGGGCGGCGCGCTGGCCGACGCGGTGAGCTGTAACCCGGTCGTCAAGGCCTTCGGCGCCGAGACGCGCGAGGAAGCGCGCCTGGAGCGCGTGGTCGACAAGTGGCGCCGCCGCACGCGCCGCACCTGGATCCGCGCCACGATCAACGGCGGCATCCAGGGCGCGATGCTGGTGGCGATGCAGGCCGGCATCCTGGGCGCGGCGCTGCTGCTGTGGTCGCGCAACCAGGCCAGCGTCGGCGACGTGACCTTCGCGCTGACGATGTTCTTCATGCTGCAGGGCCACCTGCGCGACGTAGGCATGCACATCCGCAACCTGCAGCGCTCGGTCAACGACATGGAGGAACTGGTGGCGCTGGAGAAGCAGCCGCTGGGCGTGGACGACCGTCCCGGCGCGGGCCGGATCCGCGTCACCGCCGGCGAGATCCGCTTCGAGGACGTGACCTTCCGCTACGGCCGCCACGAGGCGCCGCTTTACGACGGCTTCTCGACGCGCATCGCGCCGGGCGAACGGGTCGGACTGGTGGGCCATTCGGGATCGGGCAAGACCACGTTCATCAAGCTGATCCAGCGCCTGTATGACGTCAACGGCGGCCGCATCACCATCGACGGGCAGGACATCGCCCAGGTCAGGCAGGCCTCGCTGCGCAGCCAGATCGCGATCGTGCAACAGGAGCCGGTGCTGTTTCACCGCACGCTGGCCGAGAACATCGCCTACGCCCGCCCCGGCGCGACGCAGGCCGAGATCGAGCAGGCGGCGCGGCTGGCCAGCGCGCATGACTTCATCATGGCGCTGCCCAAGGGCTACGAGACGCTGGTGGGCGAGCGCGGCGTGAAGCTGTCGGGCGGCGAGCGCCAGCGCGTGGCGATCGCCCGCGCCTTCCTGGCCGACGCGCCGATCCTGATCCTGGACGAGGCCACCTCGAGCCTGGACAGCGAAAGCGAGGTGCTGATCCAGCAGGCCATGGAACGCCTGATGGTGGGCCGCACCACGCTGGTGGTGGCGCACCGCCTGTCGACGGTGCGCGCGCTGGACCGCCTGCTGGTGATGGACCGCGGCCGCATCATCGAGGAAGGCAGCCATGACCAGTTGATCCGCTTGAAGGGCGGCCTGTACCGGCGCTTGTTCGAGCGCCAGGCCCTGGAGCTGACCAAGGGCCTGACGCAGGCGGAGATGCTGGCCGACGGCGCGCGTCCCCTGCCGGCACGCGCCGACGACGAGGACCAGGACGAGGACGAAACGTCCCTGGCCTTCGGCAAGTAGGGAAAGGCCTGGCGCGGGTCAAGCATGTGTCGGCCCGCTCAGCGGCTCAGCGTCAACCGCAGGCCGAAAGCGATCAGGGCGCCGCCAAACGCGGCGCCCTGCCATTTCTGCACGCGCGGATGGGCCGCCATCCAGCGCCCCAGCGCGCCGCCAGCCAGCGCGCACAATACGTCGAACGCCAGGCCCAGGCTCACCAGGATCACGCCCAGCAGGGCGAACTGCCGGCCGATCGGCCCTTGCGCCGGCGAGATGAATTGGGGCAGCAGGACCGAGCAGAACAGCAATGCCTTGGGATTGAGGAAGTTGGTCAGCACGCCGCTGAAAAACGCCGCGCCCAGGCCCGGCCCGTGCGCGGCCGCCTGCGCCGCGTGCGCCACGCCATAAGAGAGCGGCCCGGCGCGCAGCAATCGCGCGCCCAGCCAGATCAGATAGCAACCGCCCACGGTGCGCGCCGCGTCGAAAGCCCAGGGATGGGCCTTGAACAGCGCCGCCAGCCCCAGCGCCGCCAGCGTCACGTGAGCGGCGCGGGCGACCGCCAGCCCCCCGGCCACTGCCAGCGCCTGGCCGCGCCCGCGCAGGGCGCCGGTCTCGAGCAGCAGGATCATGTCCGGCCCGGGCACCACATAGACAATCAACAGTGCCCCAAGAAACAACGCCATATCGGCCATGATGCGCCACGCTCCGTGCTGCGGGAAATGGCGATCATTCTAGGGAAAAGGCATCGGCATGTGCTTGCTATTCATGCCAACCTGGATAACATGATTGGCATACTGAACCAATCAATCCTGCCTAATCCAAATTTCATGCCAAAACGCCAATTGGACGCCTATGATCGGCGCATTCTCGAGGCCCTGCAGCACAACGGCCGCCTCACCAACGTCGAGCTGGCCGAACAGATCGGCCTGTCGCCTTCCCCCTGCCTGCGGCGGGTACGGCTGATGGAAGAGGCCGGCGTGATCCAGGGCTACGAGGCCCGGCTGGCGCCGGACGAGGTCGGGCTGGGCCTGACCGTGTTCGTCGGCGTCAAGGTCGAGCGCCACCACGAGCGCGACGCCGAGCAGTTCCGCAAGGAAGTCTGCGCCCTGCCCGAAGTGGTGGCGGCCCATTTGGTGTCAGGCGAATCCGACTTCCTGCTCCAGGTGGTGCTGCCCGACCTGCGCGCCTATGAACGCTTCCTGCTCGGCACGCTGCTCAAGCTGCCCGGCGTCAAGGACATCCGCAGCAACTTCGCGATCCAGACCGTCAAGCCGCAGAGTCCGCTGCCGCTGGACCACCTGGGACATTGAGCGCCGCCTGCCGCACCTTGGCGCTGCGCTGTTCGAAACGCGCCTGCGACTGCGACAGGTAGCGCTGCACGATGGCCGGTTCCGAGGTCCTGGGCGTGCCGCCGGGAAATGGCGGCTCGGGGTCGTATTCGATCTGAAGCTGGATCAGCTTGGCGACCTCGTCGCCGCACAGCGTGGCCACCACTTTCAAGGCCATGTCGATGCCCGAGGTGACGCCGCCGGCGGTGAAAACGTTGCCGTCCACGCACAACCGCGCATCGGTCGGCACGGCGCCGAAATGCGCCAGCAGTTCGCGCGCCCGCCAATGGCTGGAGGCGCGCTTGCCGCGCAGCAGGCCGGCCGCGCCCAGCAGCAGCGAACCGGTGCAGATGCCGAAGACGTAGCGCGCGCCCAACGCCTGCCGGCGCGTGAAGGCTACCCAGTCCGGGTCGAGGATGGCATCATCCGTGCCCGGCCCGCCGGGCACCACCAGCAGATCGCAGGGCGGCGCCGACGCCAGGGTCTGGGTCGGCACGAAACGCAGGCCGCGGTCGCTGCGTACCGGATCGGGCGTTTTTGCGACAAAATCGACGCTGAACCCGGGCGCGGCGGCGAGCACCTCGTATGGCCCGGTCATATCGAGCTGGGTCAGCCCTTCGAACAAGAGAATATTGACATGCACGACGATGCTCCTTCGCAGAACGGAACCGCCAGCGTAGCCCCAGGCGCCGGCGCGCGTGCGCCAAATACCCCCAAGATCGCGCCAAAACGCATCGTCTTCCTGCTCTACGACGGTTTCCAGCCACTCGACCTGGCCGGCCCGTGGCAGGCCTTCAGCGGCGCCAACGAGGAAGGCGGCGCGGGCTATCAGTTGAGCACCGTCGCGGCGGCGCCGGTGGTCGCCACCTGGGACCAGGGCCTGCGCATGCAGGTCGACACCACCTTCGCCGAGGACGACGACGCGCCGATCGACATGCTGTTCGTGCCGGGCGGCCCCGGCATCGATCAGGCCAGCGCCCATGGCGAGACACTGGCCTGGCTGCGCCGCCGCGGCCCGCAGGCGCGCCGCACCTGCAGCGTCTGCACCGGGGCCTTCCTGCTGGCCGCGGCCGGCCTGCTGCACGGCCGCCGCGTCACCACCCACTGGCGCTCGGCCGACCGGCTGCGCCAACTGTATCCGGGCCTGCGGGTGGAAGACGACCGCATCTTCATCGAAAGCGGCGTCGTCTGGACCTCGGCCGGCGTCACCGCCGGCATCGACCTGGCGCTGGCCCTGATAGAGCGCGACGTCGGGGCGCAGGTTTCGCAGGACGTGGCGCGCCGCCTGGTGGTGTTCATGCGCCGCAACGGCGACCAGCGCCAATACAGCCAGACGCTGCGGCTGCAGGATCGCGTGGCCGCGCCGTTCCGCGACCTGGTCGAGAAGATCGAGGCAAGCCTGTCGGCGCGCTGGTCGGTGGACGACATGGCCGATGCCTGCCACATGTCGCGGCGCACCTTCCAGCGCAAATTCGCGGCGCATTTCGGCGTGACGCCGAGCGAGGTGCTGCGCCAGTTGCGGCGCGAACGGGACGGCGCGCTGCGCGCCGCGGGCCGGACCTCCGACAGCGGGCCGCGCCATGTGTTCCGGGCCGCCCCACGCACGCCATGACCCCGCCCGCCTCCCCCTGTCCCGAATGCGGCCAGCCCCAGGTCATCAGCGAACAGGGGCTGAGCCTGATCGCGCGCTGTAGCGGCTGCGGCTGGATGGTGGCGACCACAAATCCGAACCACCCGATCATGGACCGCACGCCTTACACGCTGCGGGCGCGGCCCGGCGCCCTGGCCACGGCCAGCGCCATCGCCCGCCTGGCGGTAGCGCTGGGCATCGGCGTCAAGCGGGCGCGCGAGCTGATCGCCCAGGACCTGCCGGTGGCCGAGAACGTCCTGGCGCTGGAAGTCATCCGGCTGCACGGGGTACTGGCCGGCGCGGGGCTGCAAGTGGAGATCACGCCGGCCTTCCGCTGGCCCCTGGACCCGCGCGACTGACGCGGCGCCGCCTGCCCGAGCCGCCCCCGGCTCCCCGTGGCGGTCCTACCCCGCCAGCCCCACCGACATGCCGCCGCAGACATACAGCACCTGCCCGGTCATGAAACCGGCGCGCCGGTCCAGGAACGAAGAGACGGCGTGCGCCACGTCCTCGGGCCGGCCGATGCGGCCGACCGGAATGGCGGCCTCCAGCGCCACGGTCCTGGGGTCGCCTGGCGGGTTGGACTGGTCGAACAGCTCGGTGGCGATCGGGCCGGGCGCCACGGTGTTGACCGTGATGCCGGCCTTGCCCAGTTCCAGCGCCCAGGTGCGCGTCATGCCCGCCAGGCCGGACTTGGTGGCGCCGTAGACCGTGCGGCCCGGCTTGCCCAGGCCGGCGCGGCTGCCGATGTTGACGACCCGGCCGTAGCCGGCCTGGCGCATGCCGGGCAGCAGCGCCTGCATCAACAGCAGCGGCGCGGTCAGGTTCACGGCCACCATGCGCGCCAGTTCATCCTGGGTCACGGCCTCGATGTCGGCGACCTGGATCATGCCCGCGTTGTTGACCAGGTGCAGCACCGGCCGCGCCGCCGCCAGCGCGGTGGCCGCCGCGGCCGTGGCGGCGGCGTCGCCCAGGTCCACCGACTGGAAGCGTTCGCCGGGCAACGCCGATTCCGGCGGCCGGCGGCTGAAATTGACGACCTCGAAGCCGTCCTGCAACAGGCGCGCGACGATGGCGCGGCCGATGCCCCGGCTGCCGCCGGTGACCAATGCGATGGGGGTTGTCATTGCGCGGTGATTCCCTTGTCCTTGATGAGGCCGCCCCACTTGGCGCGCTCCTGGCGCTCGAACGCGGCCAGATCCGCGCCGAACAGCGTGCCGGGCCGGGCGCCCATGGTAGCGAAATTGGTGGCGATGGCGGGCGTGGCCAGGCCGCTGCGCGCCGCCTCGATCAGTTGCCGCACCACCGGCTCGGGCGTGCCGCGCGGCGCGTACAGCGCGAACCACGCCGTCACGTCGAAACCCGACAGGCCGGACTCGGCCACGGTCGGCAGGTCCGGCAGCGACGGATCGCGCGCGGCCGACGTGACCGCCACGCCGCGCACCAGATTGCCGTCCTTGATCTGCGCCAGCGCGCCGGGCAGGTTGTCGAACAGCAGGTCGACCTGGCCGCCGGCCACCGCCGGCAGCGACGCCGAGGTGCCCTTGAACGGCACGTGCAGCATCGTCACGCCAGCCATGGCCTCGAAATAAGCGCCGGTCAGGTGCACCGACGACCCCACGCCCGGCGAGGCGTAGGTCAGCTTCCTGTCCCTGGACTGGCGCGCCGCCTGGATCACGTCGGCCACCGTCCTGTAGGGCGACTTGGCGCTGACGGCAATGACGTTGGGCGTGGTCGACACCAGCGCGATCGGCACCAGGTCGCGCTCGGGGTCGAACGTCATGTTGCTGTAGAGGAACTGGTTGATGGTCTGGGTGCCGATGGTGCCCAGGCCCAGGGTGTAGCCGTCGGCCTTGGCGCGCGCCACGTAGGCCATGCCGATGTTGCCGCCCGCGCCCGGCTTGTTCTCGACCAGCACGGTCTGCTTGAGCGCCGGCTGCAGCGCATTGGCGATGGCGCGGCCAAAAATATCGGCGCCGCCGCCCGGCGGATACGGCACGACCACGGTGACGGGATGCTCCGGATAACCGGCCGCCTGGACCGCAGGAATCGGGGCCGCGGCCAGCACGGCCAGCGCCGCCGCGGCCAGCGCGCGCCGCCCGGCGCGCCTGTGCAGGGAATGCGTCATGGATCTGTCTCCTCGCGAATCCGCTCGGGGCGGATTTCTTCTGGCTCCGCCTGGAGGCGGATGCTGTCGATGGGCGTCCGCGGGATGCGGACACTTCCTATAGTACGTAAATACGTACTATATTCACAAGAACACGAAAAACACACTGGAGACAGACCATGAAACGCTGGACGCGCCGTCCCGAGGGATCGACCTGGGGCGACTTCGGGCCGGACGACGAGATCGGCCGCCTGAACCTGCTGACCGAAGAGAAAGTGCTGCAAGCGGTGCGCGAAGTGCGGGCTGGCAAGGTCTTCTGCCTGTCGCTGCCGCTGGACCTGCCCGGCGGCAACGTGCTCAACCCGCGCCGCCATCCGCCGCAGCTCAAGCCGACCTTCCGCGACGGCACGCCCTACCTGAACTTCGCCATGGCGCGCCTGCAGCCCGAGGCCGTGGACGTGCTGTCGGATGACCAGGTCACGCTCAGCCTGCAATACTCGACCCAGTGGGACGGCCTGTGCCACGTCGGCGCGCAGTTCGACATCCAGGGCGACGGCCAGGCCCGCCGCGTCTACTACAACGGTTATGCCGCGGGCGTGGACGTGTTCGGCGGCGATGATGCCGCGCCCGACGCCTGCTGCCCGCCGGGCGGCTCGTACGCGCGCAAGCTCGGCATCAACCGCTACGCCGAGAAAGGCATGCAGGGCCGCGGCGTGCTGGTCGACCTGGCGCGCGCCTTCGGCCCCGGCCGCACCCTGGTGGGCCATACCCAGCTACAGGCGGCGATGCGCGAGCAGCGCGTGGTGGTCGAGCCGGGCGACATGCTGGTGCTGCGCACCGGTTTCGCCGAGACACTGGTGGAGATGGACGGCCAGCCCGACCCGCACCGCCTGGAGCAGACCGGCGCGGTGCTGGACGGCGCCGATCCGGCGCTGCTGGAATGGATCACCGACAGCGGCATCGCGGCGATCTGCGCCGACAACTACGCGGTCGAGGCCTATCCGGCCCGCACCGCCGGCCCCGGCCATTCGATCCTGCCGCTGCATCATCACTGCCTGTTCAAGCTGGGCGTGCCGCTGGCCGAGCTGTGGTACCTGAAGGCGCTGGCCGACTGGCTGCACGCGCAGGGCCGCACCCGCTTCCTGCTGACCGCGCCGCCGCTGCGCCTGCCGGGCGCGGTGGGTTCGCCCGTGACCCCCATCGCCACGGTGTAGGCCCATGACGTCGCTCCCCGCCCTGTTTTCGCGGCACCTCGACGCGCTGGCCGCGCACCACCCCGACCGCCCCGCCCTGATCGACCGCGACCAGCCCATCAGCCACGCCGACCTGCGCGCGCGCAGCCGCGCCCTGGCCGCGGGCCTGGCGCGCCTCGGCGTGCGGCCCGGCCAGCGCGTGGCCGTATGGCTGCCCAACTGCGCCGCGTGGGTCGAGACCTTCCTGGCCTGCGCCCACCTGGGCGCGCTGGTGCTGGCGGTCAACACCCGCTTTCGCGCGCGGGAACTGGCCGACATCCTGGGCCGCGGCGGCGCCGACTGGCTGGTGTTCTGGCCCGGCTTCAAGGGCATCGACTTCCAGGGCATCCTGGACGGCGTCGCGCCCGAGTCGCTGGCGCGGCTGCAAGGCATCGTCGCCGTGTCCGAGACGGACGAGCCCATCGCCGCAGCGCTGCGCGGCAAGCCGGTGCACCGCTATGCCGAACTGCGCGCCTGCGCCGACACGCCCCCGCCGCCCCAGCCCGACGCGGGCGTGCTGTGCTTCACCACGTCCGGCACCACCTCGCAACCGAAGTTCGTGCTGCACGACCAGCACACCCTGCTGCGCCATGGCGCCACCGTGGCGCAGGCGTTCGGCTACGACGAGCACAGCCGCGTGCTGGCCAGCGCGCCATTCTGCGGCGCGTTCGGCTTCGCCACGCTGGTGGGCGGGCTGGCGCGGGGCGTGCCGGTGGTGTGCGCGCCGGTGTTCGACGCGGCCGAGTCGGCCGCCGCGATCCGGCGCCACCGGGTCACCCACACCTACGCCAACAACGAAGCGCTGGTCGCCATGATGCGCGCGGCCGCGCCAGGCGCATTCGCCTCGGCGCGGCTGTTCGGCTTCGCCAGCTTCACACCGGCGCTGGACCACATGCTGGATCTGGCGCGCGAGGCCGGCGTGCCGCTGACCGGGCTGTATGGGTCAAGCGAACTGATCGCCCTGGTGGCCGGCCAGCCGCGCGACCCGGCCGAGGGCGACGTGGCCGCGCGCCACCAGCCTGGCGGCACGCTGATCAATCCCGAGGCCCGCGTGCGGGCGCGCGACCCGGCCAGCGGCCAGGTGCTGCCGCACGGCGAATCGGGCGAACTGGAAATCCTGTCGCCCAGCCTGATGCGCGGCTACCTCGACAACCCCGAGGCCACCGCCCGCGCCTGCACCGACGACGGCTACTTCCGGACCGGCGACCTGGGCTACACCCTGAACCCGCGCCAGTTCGTGTTCCAGACCCGCATGGGCGACTCGCTGCGCCTGTCCGGCTTCCTGGTGAACCCGGTCGAGATCGAGCAGATGGTGGAGTCGCTGCCCGGCGTGCGCGCCTGCCAGGTGGTCGGCGCGACCCGCGACGGCAAGACCGTGCCCTACGCCTTCGTGCTGCTGCGGGACGGCGCCAGCGCCGATGCGCCCGGTTGGACGGCGGCCTGCAAACAGGCCATGGCCGGCTTCAAGGTGCCGGCCGGTTTCACGGTGCTGGACGCGTTCCCCTCGGTGGAAAGCGCCAATTCGGTCAAAATCCAGAAACACCGGCTGCGCGAGATGGCCGACGCCCTGCTCGCCGCCCCCGCCACCTCCTGACTCATCCGACCATGCCCGCGCGCCCGCTTTTCTCGCACAGCCCCCAACCGCTCTACCTGCAGGCCGCGGCGCTGTTTCGCAGCCATATCCAGAACCGCACCTGGCGGCCGGGCCAGCAGATCCCGCCGCTGGAAGCGCTGATGGAAACCTATGGCATCTCGCGCGCCACCATCCGCCAGGCGCTCGGCCAACTGGAACAGGACGGCCTGATCCGGCGCTCGCGCGGCTCCGGCACCTTCGTCAACGCCGACCTGCCCGAGACGCCGACGCTGCTGATTCCCAAGACCTGGGCCGAAACCGTCGAACTGAGCAACCAGCTCGGCACGGTATCGCTGGTAGAGTCGAGCGCCGACTCGCCGCTGCCCGACACCCTGGGCATGCCGTGCGCGGCGGACCGTGGCGGCCGTTTCCAGTACCTGCGGCGCGTGCACACCACCGAGGCCGGGCCGTTCTGCTACAGCGAGGTATTTTTGGAAAGCAGCCTGTTCCGCAAGCACCGCGCCCGCATCCAGAAAAGCACCGTGGCGCCGGTGCTGGACCAGTTCTACGGCGCCCGCATCAGCGAGGCGCGCCAGGTGCTCAACGTGACCGAGGCCGGCCAGGAATCGGCCGAATCGCTGCGCATCCCGGTGTCCTCGCCCGTGGCCGAGCTGCGCCGCTACGCCTGCATCGACGGCCGCGTGGTGTATTTCGCGCGATTGGAGTTTCCCTTCCGCAAGGTGCGCATGGAGTTCGACCTGTTGAGCCAGCGCTAGGCCGCATCGCATCGAGAGGAACCAGGCCAGACACGCCAGGCGGCCGCGGAGGGCACCCCGGCTTTGCCCGCCCGCCATCCGATCATCCCACTATAAAAGCGCCGCCCTCCAGCCAAGCGCCGCAGTACCCGCAAGCATCCGGCATAACCATAAATGGAGACAACCATGACCCCCATGCCCCGGATTTCGCAGCAACGCAGCAACCCGACAACCCGCATCCCGCTGGTCAAACCCCTGGCGGCCGCGGCCGCCGCCTGCGGCGCCAGCCTGCTGTTCAGCAGCGCGGCCCTGGCGCAGGCCGCGCCCGCCGCCATCTCCGACGACACGGTTCGTCTCGGCCTGATCCTGGACATGAGCGGCATCTACGCCGACGTGACCGGCAAGGGCAGCGCCACCGCCGCGCAGATGGCCATCGACGACTTCGGCGGCACCGTGCTGGGCAAGAAGATCGACCTGCTGGTGGCGGACCACCAGAACAAGGCCGATATCGCCGCCGCCCGCGCCCGCGAGTGGTACGACACGCAAAGGGTCGACGCCATCATGGACGTGGCCGGCTCGGCTCCGGCGCTGGCGGTGCTGGAAGTGGCGCGCGAGAAGAAGAAGATCGTGGTCTTCAGCGGCCCCGGCACCGAACGCATCACCAACGACCTGTGTTCGCCCTATTCGGTGCACTACACCTACGACACCTGGTCGCTGGCCAACACCACCGCCCGCGCCACCGTCGACCGCGGCGGCAAGAGCTGGTACTTCCTGACCGCCGACTATGCATTCGGCCACACCCTGCAGGCCTCGGCCACAGAGGTCGTCAAGGCCCGCGGCGGCACGGTGCTGGGCGCCGCGCGCCACCCCATCGGCACCAGCGACTTCGCCTCGTACCTGCTGCAGGCGCAGGCCAGCCGCGCCCAGGTGGTCGGCCTGGCCAATGCCGGCGGCGACACGGTCAACGCCATCAAGGCGGCGCGCGAATTCGGCCTGACGCAAAGCGGCCAGAAGATGGCCGGCCTGCTGCTGTACATCAACGACATCCACGCCATCGGCCTGGACGCGGCCGCCGGCCTGATGCTGACCGAGGCCTTCTACTGGGACATGAATGACCAGACCCGCGCCTGGTCGCAGCGCTACTACGACAAGCTCAAGAAAATGCCCAACATGAGCCAGGCCGGCACCTATTCCTCGGTGATGCACTACCTGAAGGCGGTGCAGGCGGCCGGCACCGACGCGCCGGACGCGGTGATGAAGCAGATGAAGGCCATGCCGATCAATGACTTCTTCGCCGCCAACGGCCGCATCCGCGAGGACGGCCGCATGGTGCACGACATGTACCTGTTCGAGGTCAAGACCCCGGCCGAATCCAGGCGGCCCTGGGACTACTACAAGCTGGTGGCGACGCTGCCGGGCGACGAGGCCTTCATGCCGCTGTCCAAGTCGACCTGCCCGCTGGTGAAGGCGGCGGCGAAGTGAACGATCGGTCGCCCCGGGGCGGCTCAGGCCGCCCGGGCGACCGCCTCTTCCAGCATCTCCAGCCGGTCCTGGCCCCAGAACAGCTCGCCGCGATAGAGGTACGACGGCGAACCGAACACGCCGGCCGCCACCGCCGCGTCGGTATTGTCGCGGTAGGCCTGACGCGCCGCCGGTTGTTCGGCGGCGGCCATCAGCGCCTCGGCATCAAGCCCCTGTTCCCGCAGGACGGCGCGCAGCGTGTCCGGCGACGAGATATCCCGGTCCTCGCACCATTCGGCCGCCAGGATGGCCTTGTACAAGCCCGCCACCGGCAGGCCTCGCGCATCGGCCGCGATCACGATGCGCGAGGCCAGTCCCGCGTCCGGGCACATGTAGGCCGGCGTCGGATTGACGTGGATGCCCAGCTTGCGGCACCAGCGCGCCAGCTCGACCACCCGGTAGGCCTGGCGCTCGGACGCGCGCTGGCCCAGCAGCACGCCGCCGGTGCGCGCATAGACGTCGGGCAGGTCCACCGGCAGGTAGCGGATGCGCGCCTGGTGGCGCGCCGCCAGGGCCTCCAGCCGGTCGGCGCCCAGGTAGGCCCAGTCGGAATTCATCCAGAAGTAATAGTCGATGGTCTTCATGTCTTCCTCAGGTCCGCGCGCCGGCAGGCACGGCCAGCGCGGCCCGCGCCGGCGCGTCGCCGCGCATGCGCCAGGCGCTGAACACCGCGATCACGCCCAGCGCGCTTAGATACCACACCACGTATTTCGGATCGCCGCCGGCGCGCGCCAGCAGCCAGGTCGCGACGATCGGCGCCAGGCCGCCGCCGATCGCCCCCGACACCTGCACCGCCAGCGAAATGCCGGTGTAGCGCACCTCGGCCGGGAACTGGCTGGAGAACAGCGTGCCCTCCGGGCCGTACAGGCAAGCGTAGACCAATCCCACCGCCAGGCATACCGCGACGATGATCCAGCCGGTATGGCCCGTGGCCAGCAACTGGAAGAACAGCGGCGCGCACGCCAGGATGCCGACCGAGCCGGCCATGAACACCCACTTGTGGCCGACGCGGTCGCCCAGCATGCCGAACAGCGGCATGGTGAACAGCGCCAGCGCCGCGCCCCAGATGGTGGCGTCCAGCATCACCGAACGGGGGATGCCCAGCGTGCCGGTGGCGTAGGCCAGCGAAAACGTGACCACGGTATAGAACCACGTGACTTCGGCCAGCCGCGCGCCCACCACCGTCCACAGCGCGCGCCGGTGATGCTTGAGGACTTCGGCCACCGGCACCTCGACCTTGGCGCCCTGCTCGCGCATCCGCTCGAAGTCGGGCGACTCGGCCACCTTGACGCGAATGAACCAGCCCACCGCCAGCAGCACCACGCTGGCCAGGAATGGCAGGCGCCAGCCCCAGGACAGCATGTCCTGCTCCGGCAACCCGGCCACCGCGCCCATCGCCAGCGACGACAGGATCAGGCCCGGCGCCACGCCGGCTTGGGGCAGGCTGCCGAAAAAGCCCTTCTTGCCCTCGGGCGCGTGCTCGACGGCCATCAGTACCGCCCCGCCCCACTCGCCGCCCACCGCAATGCCTTGCAGGAAGCGCATCAGCACCAGCAGCACCGCGGCCCAGTAGCCGATCTGGTCATAGGAGGGAATCAGGCCGATCAGGATGGTGGGCACGCCCATCAGCAGCAGCGTGATCAGCAGCATCGATTTGCGGCCGATCTTGTCGCCGTAGTGGCCAAAGATCACTCCGCCCAGCGGCCGCGCGAAAAAGCCCACCGAATAGGTGGCGAACGCCGCCAGCGTGCCGGTCAACGGATCGAACGACGGAAAGAAGATCTTGTTGAAGATCAGCGCGGCGGCCGTGCCGTAGAGAAAAAAGTCGTACCACTCGATGGTGGTGCCCATCATGCTGGCCAGGCCGGCCGTTACGTAGTCCCGGCGCGAACGCGCGCGCGGCGTCTTGGTCGTCATCATCGTGACTTCCCCTTGAAAGTATCGTTATGGGTACGGCTGGGTATCAGCGGGCCGGCAGCGGCGCGATGCCGTGGGTCTGGCGGCACCAGTAGTCGAAGGTGGCGCGCACGATCGAAGGCTTGAGCAGGTAGTCGTGCGCCTCGCGCGCCAGCGCGTCGTCCACCGGCGTCAGCGGCCCGAAGGCCTGCGCGCGGATCTGCATGCGGGCCGCGCGCTCCAGGTAGACCGACAGGTAGGTCGCCTCCTCGCACGAGGCGCCGGCCGTCAGGTAGCCATGGTGCGCCAGGATGATGGCGCGCTTGGCGCCCAGCGCGCCCGAGATGATGACGCCCTCCTGGTCGGCGATCGGCACCCCGGGCCATTCGCCCAGGAAGGCGCAATCGTCGTGCAGCGGCGTCATGTCCATCTGCGCGATCACCAGCGGCTGGCGCGCCGCCGCCAGCGCCGAGGCCCAGGGCGAATGGGTGTGGATGATGGACTGCACGTCGGGCCGCGCCTCGTAGACCCACAGGTGGAAACGCGTCGCCGGATTGGCCATGCCCTCGCCCGTGAGTGTGTGCAGGTCGCGGTCGACCTCGATGAAGTCGGCCGGCGTGGCCTCGTCGAAGCCCAGGCCGAAGCGCAGCGTCCAGTAGGCGCCGGGGCGCTCGGAACGCACGCTGATCTGGCCGGCCAGGCCGGCCTCCTGCTCGGTCATCGCCAGGATGCGGCAGGCGTAGGCCATGGTCTCCTGGATGCTGCGCGGCACGGCGCGCAGGTGCTGCGCCATCTCCTGGGTGGCGCGGGTGTCGAAGTACGCTTTTTCGCGCAGGGTGTTGTCCATGCGGCTGCCTCCTGATGCGGTTCGGGATGGCGCGGACGGATACCGCGCCTTGCCGCACAGTATGGAAAGCGCCCCCGCCTCGAGCCATGCAGCCGGGCTCATAGCAGCTATTCGACGCGGCCGCGCCAGGGGACGACGGCCCGGCCCGAGGGTAAACGAGGATCCCGCGGACGCAACCGGACGGACTCAGTCCCGCGCGATGCGGCGGGCGCAGTCCAGCAGCTCGCGCACCAGCGGCAGCGGCTCGCGTTGCGCCAGCGTGACTGCGACCACGCGCCGGCGCAGCACCGGGCTGCCAATGGCGACCTGGCGCAGTCCGTAATCGGTCAGCAGCTTTTGCGGGATGCGCGAGGGCAGGATACAGGCGCCCACCCCCGAGGACACCAGCTTGAGCATGGCGTCGATGGTCTCGGCCTCGGCCACGAATTCCGGCTGCAGGCCGGCGCTGTGGATCATCTTGCGCAGCGCGTAGTGCGAGGGAAAGCCCACCAGCCGCAGCGCCATCGCGCCCAGGTCGACGCCGTCCTCGGCCGCGACGCCGTCGCGCACGATCAGGCACATATCGTCGTCGAACAGCGGCGTCGAGGCCAGCGCGTCCGAGGCCACGGCGGCGTCGTAGACGAAGCCGATATCGGCCTTGCCGCTTTCCACCAGCGTCACCACCTCGGGCGAACTGCGGCCCATGACCGACAGATTGACGTGCTCGCGGCTGCTGACGAACTGCGCCACCACGTCGGCCATGAAGTAGTAGCTGAGCGTGTGGACGGTGGCCAGCCGCACCGATCCCTGCGTCACGCCCTCGCGCTGGCGCACCGCCTCCAACGCCTGGTCGATGGCGCGGTAGGCCGGCTGGATGCCTTCCAGCAGGCGCGCGCCCGCTTCGGTCAGTTCGACCCCGCGCCCGGTGCGCACGAACAGCGGCTTGCCCACGTGGGCCTCCAGCGCCGCCAACTGGCGGCTCAGGCCGGACTGGGTCTGGTCCAGGTCCTCGGCGGCGCGCGAAAGCGATTTCAATTCGGCAATGCGCACGAAATAGCGCAATTGCCGGTCCGGCGTGTCCATGCGGCTTCCCCAACGGGCCCGCGCGGGCCCTGTCTTTATTCATCGCGCTCGAATCGGCGCGGCAGGGACAGTGTGCATCAAGGGCCGCGCCGCCACTACCGGGATTTGCGCTAACGCCTGTTCAGCGGGGCAGGAAGGCATAATTCATCAAGCCGGGCCGGAACGTTCATGGCCCAATCGCAGCGCGATGCCGCCACCGCCAACGCGCTCGAATGCCTCGACGAAGTGGGCGTGGACGGCGGGGCTCCCCGCCCAGCGCCAACGGCCCATGCCCAAGGACAACCGACATGACAACCCCCGCCTCGCGTCCCATCCCCGCCACCATCGCCGCCGTGGTGCGCGATGGCCATGTGCTGCTGGTGCGGCGCGCCAACCCGCCCGACCAGGGCCGCTGGGCCTTTCCCGGCGGCAAGATCGAAGCCGGCGAACGGCTCGAGGATGCCGCCGCGCGCGAACTGTTCGAGGAATGCGGGGTGCGCGCGCGGCCGCTGCAAGTCTTCGACGCGGTCGACGTGTTCGACCATGACGAGGCCGGCGCGCTGCGGCGGCACTACATCCTGATCGCGGTGCTGTGCCGCTGGCAGGCCGGCGAGCCGGTGGCCGGCGATGATGCGATGGACGCACGCTGGGTGCCGCTGGCTGAACTGGACGGCCACACCCTGGCCACCAGCTTCGGCGTCGCGGCGCTGGCGCGCAAGGCGGCGGCGCTGGCCGCGGAGGCCGGCATTCTCTGATACCGTAGCCGTTCCGTTGCCGACGATCCGGCGCCCTCCGCGTCCGCCCCATGTTCGAACCCTACCTGTCCCGCTGGAACCTCGTGCCCGACGGCGCTCCCATCACGACCCATGCCGCCCGGCTGCTGCCAGTGCGCCAGGCCGGCGTGCCCGCGATGCTGAAGGTCGCGGTCGAGGAAGACGAGCGCCAGGGCGGCGTGCTGATGACCTGGTGGGACGGCCACGGCGCCGCGCAAGTGCTGGCGCACGAGGGCGACGCGATCCTGCTCGAACGCGCCATGGGCACGCGTTCGCTCGCCGAATACGCCCGCAACGGCCGCGACGACGAGGCCACCCGCATCCTCTGCGGCGTGCTGCGCGAACTGCACGCGCCGCGCGCCCGGCCGCTGCCGCCGCTGCGGCCACTGGAGGAATGGTTCGTCGAACTGTGGCCGATGGCGCGGGCCCGCGGCGGCATCCTGGCGCACAGCGCGCGCCACGCCCGCGCGCTGCTGGACGATCCGCGCGACCCGGTGGTGCTGCACGGCGACGTGCACCACGACAACATCCTCGACTTCGGCGCGCGCGGCTGGCTGGTGATCGACCCCAAGCGGCTCCATGGCGAGCGCGCCTTCGACTACGCCAACATCTTCTGCAACCCCGACCTGGCCGACCCGGAGCCGCCCGTGGCCATCGTGCCGGGCCGTTTCGAACGCAGGCTCGGGATCGTGCTGGAAGAGTCGGGACTGGAGCGCCGCCGGCTGCTGCAATGGGTGGTGGCCTGGTGCGGGCTGTCGGCGGCGTGGTTCATGGGCGACGGCGACGACGCCGCCATCGACCTGGAGATCGCGCGGCAGGCGCTGTCGTTGCTGGAAGGCTAGCGCGGCCCGTCAAGGACGCGCGCGCCGCGGGCGCGGAAATACGATGAAACGACCAGCCGGTGTGATCCGGCGCGTATTGCGAGTAAGGTATGGAAAAGCGGCCTTGATTGCCTGGCACGTCGGCCGGTGCCGCCAGCAGGAACCCGAATCATGAATACCCTACGTTCAACACTGCGGCCCCTCCTCGCGGTGATCGCCTGCGCGTCGATCACCGCGTGCGCGAGCCGGCCGCCCGCGCAGACCGACCTGCAATACCGCAGTCGGCCGGCCCCGCAGGCGCAGGGCGCGGCCGGCGCCCCGGGCGCATCGGACCAGCGCCTGACCATCCAGTCCGGCGAGGGAGAACGGCTCAACCTGCCCTGGTTCATCCGCGACACGCAGGAATGGATCAACACCAACTGACCCGGGCCCGCCCACCTGAGCGCGGCGGTCACGCGGCGTCCGTCCCGCCCGAGGCTCATGCGCCCGCGATCTGCTCCAGATACCGCGTCGGCGACACCCCCATCGCATTGCGGAACATATAGACGAAGGCGCTGGCGCTGGCATACCCCAGGGCTCGCGCCACGCTCACCACCGACTGCCCCTGCAGCAGCCGGCAGATGCCCTCGTCGATGCGCACCTGCAGGCGCCAGTTGTGAAAGCTCATGCCGGTCTCGTCTTTCATGCGCCGCGCCAGCGTGCGCGCGCTGGCGCCCATCCGTTCGCCCCACTGCTCCAGCGTGTCGTCGTTGCCGGGCGATTGCAGCACGGCGGCGCAGACCTTGCGCAGGCGCCGGTCGAACGGCAGCGGCAACTGGCGATGCTGCCGCTCGGTGCCGGCCAGCAGGTTCAGCAGCAGCTCGGCGCTCAGGCGCTGCACCGGCCCGTGGCGCGCCGCCGGCTGGTTCAGCGCCAGGATCAGTTCGCGCATCAGCGGCGCCACGTCCAGCGCGCAGGTATCTTTCCAAAGCCAGGGCGCGGCGTCCGGCGCGATGAAGGCCGAACGCATCGTCACCTGGCCGACCATGCGCACCTCGTGCGCCACGCCGGGCGGAATCCACAGCGCGCGCATCGGCGCCAGCAGCCAGGCGCCGTCCTCGGTCATGACGCGCATGATGCCGGTGGGCGAATACATCAACTGGATGCGCTCGTGCGAATGCGGCTCTTGCCGCTGGCCATCTTCATAGTGGAACGAGCGTGCCACCACCGGCGGCGCCTCGACGGGAAACTCACGCATTGGCGGGATTTCGATAGCAAGGATTGATCGGCCCGCAATCCAGCCAGTTATGTCCGTTTTTCGACATTTTCTGTCCAGCAAACAGGGAACTTGCTTTTTATCATTAATGCAAATGATTCCCATTGTTTTCAAAAGAAAATGACCCCCCCCGCACTTCCCCCTGTCGCATTTGCCCCACGCCGCCTTCCCGCCTTCCGCCTGACCCTCGCCGCCGCCCTGCTGGCCCAGGCCGGCCTGCCCGTCCTGGCCCGCGCCGCCGACGATGTCCCGCAACTGAGTCCCGTGCGGGTCACCGGCACGGCCGAGAAACTCTCGGATCCCGGCCAGACCGAGGGTTCCCAGTCGTACACCGCCAATACCGTCACCGTCGGCAAGACCGGCGCCAACGTGCGCGACATCCCCAACTCGGTGTCGGTGGTGACGCGCCAGCGCATGGACGACCAGAACATGGTCACGGTGGAGGACGCGCTGCGCGAAACCACCGGCGTCAGCGCAATGACCTATGGCGACGGCACCGCCTACTTCACCGCGCGCGGCTACGAGACCGACGTGCAGTTCGACGGCGTTCCCGCCAACGGCGCGCTGCAATACCTGCCGCAGTTCGACCTGGCGCTGTACGACCGCGTCGAGGTGCTGCGCGGCCCGGCCGGCCTGCTGCAGGGCTTCGGCAGCCCGGCCGGCACCGTCAACCTGGTGCGCAAGCGGCCGCTGGACACCTTCAGCCTGACCGGCGCGGTGATGGCCGGCTCGTGGAACAACTACCGCACCGAGCTGGACGCGACCGGCCCCGTCACGGCCGACGGCCGGGTGCGCGCCCGCGCCGGCTTCGCCGCGCAGGACCGCGACTTCTTCTTCGACAAGGCCCACAACCGCCAGGGCCTGGCCTACGGCTCGCTCGAATTCGATCTGACCGCCAACACCACCCTGACGCTGTCGGCGGCCTACCAGCGCCAGCGCGAGGCGCCGTTCGACTACGGCCTGTCGATCTACTCGAACGGCCACATCATCGACTCGCCGCGCAAGGGCTTCTACGGCACCGACTGGTCGCGCGGCGACACCACCCTGTCGGAAATCTATTCGGAACTGAGCCACCGCTTCGCCAATGGCTGGACCGGCCAGGTGTCGATGAACTACCGCTCGACCGACATGGACAGCCGCTACGGCTACGTCAACGGCCCGGTCAATCCCGCCAACGATCGCGCCGGCTACCGCCTGCAGACGCAGAAGGACCAGATCCGCTGGATCGGCTTCGACACCCATGCCTCGGGCCCCTTCAGCCTGCTGGGCCGCACCCACCAGGCCATGATCGGCGCCAACTACGCCGAACGGCGCCAGGACAGCCGCTCGGGCGGCATGAGCCTCGGCAACGTGTCGATCCATGACATCGACGTGCCCAATCCGGACCTGCCCTACACCTCGGGCGACAACTCCAAGTCCAGCCAGATGGGCGTCTACGGCCAGTTGAGCTTCAGCGTGGCCGACCCGCTGACGCTGATCGTGGGCGGACGCCAGAGCTGGTACCGCAACGCCACCCAGGCCATCCTGCCGGTGGCCGGCGACACGCAGCGCGATCCCGAGGTGCGCAAGTTCGTGCCCTACTATGGCGCGGTGGCGCAGTTGAATTCGTGGCTGTCGGCCTACGCCAGCTATTCGGACATCTACGCCTTCTCGGAGGCCTGGCAGATGACGGCCGACGGCAAGCCGCTCAAGCCGCGCACCGGCAAGCAGTACGAGATCGGCCTGAAGGGCCAGTTCCTGGACGGCGCGGCCAATGCCTCGCTGGCGCTGTTCCGCATCCGCGACAAGGACCGCGCGGTGGCCGACGACGCCAACCCGGGCCGCTACCTGGCGCAGGGCGAGGCCCAGAGCCAGGGCGTCGAGGCCGAGGTCAGCGGCCGCCTGCTGCCGAACTGGGACCTGTACGCCGGCTACACCTATCTGCAGACCCGCTACCTGTCCGACCCGACGCAGGAAGGCCAGATCGTCAACCCGGAAACGCCCAAGCACCTGTTCAAGGTCTGGACCACCTATCGCTTCACGCCCGACGTGCTGCCGGACTGGCGCGTCGGCGGCGGCGTGCGCACGCAGAGCCGCACCAGCCGCAACAACGTCTCGTGGCAAGGCGGCTACGCGGTGGTCGACGCGCAGATCGGCTACAAGGTCAATCGCAACCTGGACGCCTCGCTGACGCTGAACAACGTCTTCGACCGCCACTACTACGCCCGCGTGCCGTCCAACTTCTACGGCATCTATGGCGAACCGCGCAATGTGATGCTGACGCTGCGCGCCACCTACTGACGCGTGCATGGGGTCCGGTCCGACAACGGGCCGGCGCCCCGCCCTGTCAAACGGACGCCGGGAGCGATCGGTTAAGGTGTAGCCCCACACCCCTTAACCCTTCATTCCTGGAGTAATGAATGACCGGATTGATTATCGTGGTGGCGGCGCTGGCATTCCTGATGCTGGCGGCGTATCGAGGCTACAGCGTCATCCTGTGCGCGCCCATCGCGGCCATGGGCGCGGTGCTGCTGACCGACCCGTCGGCGCTGGCGCCGGTGTTCTCGGGCATTTTCATGGAGCGCATGGCGGGCTTCGCCAAGCTCTATTTCCCGGTGTTCCTGCTGGGCGCGGTGTTCGGCAAGCTGATCGAGCTGTCCGGCTTCTCGCGCGCCATCGTGCAGGCGGTGCTGCGCCTGATCGGCGCCGAGCGCGCCATCATCGCGATCGTGCTGGTGTGCGCGGTGCTGACCTACGGCGGCGTGTCGCTGTTCGTGGTGGTGTTCGCGGTCTACCCGTTCGCGGCCGAGATGTTCCGCCAGGGCGGCATTCCCAAGCGCCTGATGCCGGGCGCGATCGCGCTGGGCGCGTTCACCTTCACCATGACGGCGCTGCCCGGCACGCCGCAGATCCAGAACATCATCCCCACCACCTTCTTCGAGACCACCACCTGGGCCGCGCCCTGGCTGGGGCTGATCGGCGCGGCCTTCACGCTGACCGTCGGGGTGGCCTACCTGGAATGGCGCCGCAAGCGCGCCGCGCTGGCGGGCGAAGGCTACGGCACCGAGCTGCGCAACGAGCCGGACACGCCGGCCGGCGGACGCGAGCATCACCCGCTGGTCGCGCTGCTGCCGCTGGTGGTGGTGGGCGTGGCCAACTACCTGCTGACGCGCTGGATTCCCGGCTGGTACCCGGCCGGCTCGCAGGTCGAACTGCCCGGCCTGCCGCAGCCCCTGCCGGTCAACGCCCATGACCAGGTGGCGCTGTGGGCGGTGATGGGCGCGCTGATCGCCGGCATCGCCACCATCCTGCTGTTCTCGTTCTCGCACATCAAGGCGCATTTCGCCGAAGGCAGCAAGAGCGCGGTCTCGGGCGCGCTGCTGGCGTCCATGAATACCGCCGCCGAATACGGCTTTGGCGGCGTGATCGCGGCGCTGCCCGGCTTCCTGATGGTGGCCAGCGCGCTCAAGGCGATTCCCGACCCGCTGGTGGGCGAGGCGGTGGCGGTAACCTCGCTGGCCGGCATCACCGGCTCGGCCTCCGGCGGCATGAGCATCGCGCTGGCGGCCATGGCGCAGACCTTCATCGATGGCGCCCAGGCGGCCGGCATTCCCATGGAAGTGCTGCACCGCATCGCCGCCATGGCCTCGGGCGGCATGGACACGCTGCCGCATAACGGCGCCGTCATCACGCTGCTGGCCGTCACCGGCCTGACGCACCGCCAGTCCTACGGCGACATCTTCGCCATCACGCTGATCTCGACGCTGTCGGTGTTCCTGGTGATCGCCGTGTACTACCTGACCGGCATCGTCTGAGCGGCCGGCCCGAAGGCCTGGCCGAAGATCTCGGCCAGCCACTGGCTGAATACGCGTACCCGCGCCGACACCTGGCGATTCTGCGGGTACAGCACCGACACCGGCATCGGCGCCGGCGGCAGGTCGGGCAGCACCACCCGCAACCGGCCCGCCGCCAGCGCATCGGCCACCCGGTAGCGCGGCACCTGCGCCAGGCCCAGCCCGGCCAGCGCCGCGCTGGCGTAGAGTTCCGCGCCATTGACGCTGACCACCGACCCGGGCCGCGCCAGCACATTGCGGCCATCCACCATGAAGTCCAGCGGCAGGCTGCGGCCGGTGGATGACGAGATGTAGTCCACCGCCCGGTGGCCCTCCAGGTCTTCCAGCGTGGCCGGCTCGCCGTAGCGCGCCAGATAGGCCGGGCTGGCCACGGTGACCTGCGGCATCAGGGCGATCTGACGCCCCACCAGCGACGAGTCCTGCAGCGTGCCGGCGCGCAGCACGCAGTCCACGCCCTCGCGCACCAGGTCGACCAGCCGATCGTCTTCGCCCAGGTGCAGCACGATGTCGGGATAGCGTTCGAGAAAGGCCGGCAGGCCCGGCATGACGAACACCCGCGCCAGCGTGCCTTGCAGGTTGACCCGCAGCAGTCCCTTGGGCGCGGTGTTCAGGAAGGCGCCGTCCGCCTCCTCCAGGTCGGCCAGCAGGCGCACGCAGCGCCGGTAATAGGCCTCGCCGTCATGGGTCAGCCGCACCTGGCGCGTGGTGCGCTCCAGCAGGCGCGCGCCCAGGCGTTTTTCCATGCGCTTGACCAGGTTGGTGACGGTCGCGCGGGGAATCCGCAGGTCTTCCGACGCCTTGGAGAAACTGCGCCGTTCGGCGATGCGGACGAATACCTGCATTTCCTGGAAGCGGTCCATGCGCCCTCTATTATTAATGTAGATGAAATTATGTTAGCAAAATCCGGATAATTATCTTTTGTTTGGAATAGTCCATGATTCGTCTCACCCACTCACCCCAAGGACAATCCATGACTTCCCAAGCTTCCCAACGCGTCGCCCTGGTCACCGGCGCCTCGCGCGGCATCGGCGCCGCCATCGTCCGCCGCCTGGCCGCCGACGGTTTTGCCGTCGCCATCAACTACGCTTCCAGCGCGGCCGAGGCCGACGCCCTCGCCGCCGAAGTCCTCCAGGCCGGCGGCCGGGCCCTGGCGGTGCGCGCCGACGTCGCCAAGGCCGCCGAGGTGCGCGCCATGTTCGACCAGGTCGAAGCCGGCCTGGGCCGCATCGACGTGCTGGTCAACAGCGCCGGCGTGCTCAAGCTGCAGACGCTGGCCGAGGCCACCGACGAGATCTACGACCAGACCTTCGACATCAACACCCGCGGCACCTTCAACACCCTGCGCGAGGCCGGCGCGCGGCTGGCCGACGGCGGCAGCATCGTCAACGTCTCCAGCACCACGCTGGCGCTGAACATGCCCACCTACGGCATCTACATCGCCAGCAAGGCCGCGGTGGAAAGCTTCACCCGCGTGTTCGCCAAGGAACTGCGCGGCCGCCGCATCACGGTCAACGCCGTGGCGCCCGGCCCCGTCGCCACCGACCTGTTCAAGCAAGGCAAGAGCCCGGAACTGATCGAGCATTTCGCCAAGATGCCGCCGCTGGAGCGCCTGGGCGAACCCGAGGACATCGCCGGCGTGGTGTCGTTCCTGGCCAGCGCCGACGGCGGCTGGATCAATGGCCAGGTGCTGCGCGCCAACGGCGGCCTGGCCTGAGCGCCGGCCCGTTTCCGGAGACTTCCATGGCATCCGTCATCCTCATCACCGGCGCCGGCAGCGGTATCGGCAAGCTGTCCGCCGAAACCCTGGCCCGCGCCGGCCACACCGTCTACGCCACCATGCGCGACATCGCCGGCCGCAACGCCGGCCGCGCCCAGGCCATGCGCGACTGGGCCGCGGCCCACGGCGCCGATCTGCATCCGCTGGAACTGGACGTGCTGTCGCAGGCGTCCGCCGACGCCGCCGTGGCCGCCATCGTGCGCGAACAGGGCCGGCTCGACGTGGTCATGCAGAACGCCGGTCACCTGGTGATCGGCCCGACCGAGGCGTTCACCGCCGAAGACATGCAGCACGCCTTCGACACCAACTTCTACGGCGCCCAGCGCGTCAACCGCGCCGCCCTGCCGCAACTGCGCCGGCAGCAGTCGGGCCTGATGCTGTGGATCAGCAGCACCACCACCAAGGGCGGCTTCCCGCCGTTCATGGGGCCGTACGGCGCGGCCAAGGCGGCGATGGATTCGCTGGCGGTGAGCCTGTCGTACGAACTGGCGCGCTTCGGCATCGAGACCTCGATCGTGGTGCCGGGCGCCTTCACCCGCGGCACCGAGCACTTCCCCAGCGCCGGCAAGCCCAGCGACCAGGCGCGCGTGGCGGCCTATGCGCGCTACGACGGCGTGATGGACCAGGTCGGCGCGCGCCTGAGCGCGCTCACCCCCGACGACGCCACGCCGCAGGCGGTGGCCGACGAGATTGCCCGCATCGTCGACCTGCCGGCGGGCAGCCGGCCGGCGCGCTCGGTGGTCGACTTCGTCGGCGATGGCGCCGAGGAGGTGCTGGCGCTGGCCGAGGAACTGCGGATCGCCTTCGCCGAACGCATCGGCATCGCCGACCTGCTGCGTCCGTCGACGCCGCGCGCTTGAAAAAAAGCGGCGCCCTGGCCGCGCGGCAACCCGGGCGGGAACGGTAGAATCCCGCATCCCTCGCGCTTGCTCGACGACGCGCGACGAATGGCTTTTCATGGGGAACCGCCATGCCGGCACCGCAACCATCCGCATTGCCACAAGACCGCCGCGCCGCGCGCGACGAGCGCCAGGAACAAGCCCCCGCGTGGCCACGCATCGGACGACGCAAGCCGGCCGGCGCGTGGGCCGGCGCCTTCGTCGCGGCCGCGCTGTGCGCCGCGTCCTGGGCCGCCCGCGCCGCGCCGGACGTGCAGACCGGCGACCTGATCTTCCAGCAATCCCGCTCCGCCCAGAGCCTGGCGATCCAGCAGGCCACTCATTCGCCCTACAGCCACATGGGCATGATCGTGATGCGTCAGGGCGCGCCCTACGTGCTGGAAGCCGCCGCCACGGTCAGCTACACGCCGCTGGCGCAATGGGCGGCGCAGGGCGAAAACGGAAAATACGTCGTCAAGCGCCTGCGCGACGCGTCGCGGCTGACGCCCGAGACGCGCGAACAGTTGGCGGGCACCGGCGCGCGCTATCTCGGCAAGCCGTACGACGCGGCCTTCGGCTGGTCGGACGACCGGATCTATTGCTCCGAGCTGGTCTGGAAGATCTACCAGCGCACGCTGGGCCTGCAGATCGGCGCGCTGCAACCCCTGAAGCAGTTCGACCTGAGCTCGCCCACCGTGCGCGCCACGATGCAGGCGCGCTACGGCAAGGACATCCCGTGGGAGGAACCCATCATCTCCCCGGCCGCGATGTTCGACTCGCCGCTATTGGCCACGGTCCCGGACCGCTGAGGCGGCGGGCGGCGCGGCCGATCGCGCAATCGGCGGCGCCGCCGGCCGCTTGGGCCACGCCTATTGCGGCATGTCGAAGCCCTGCTCGCGCAGGTATTTGGCCACCACCGGCTGCCACTTCTGCGGCGCGTGCGTGAACAGGCTGTGGCCGTTCTCGCCGTCCGGCCCCATGGGCACGAAGGTGGCGCGGCCGCCGGCCTGGTTGTAGGCCTCGACCCAGCGCCTGGGCCAGTCCGGCCCCCAGTACAGGTCGTTCTCGGTATAGATCCACAACATCGGCAGCCGCGTGGCCTGGCCATAGCCCGCGTACGTGGCCTGCAGGCGCTCGGGACCGCACGGCTTGCCGGGCGAGCGCACCGGATCGCCACCCGAGCCGCCCGCGAAGTTGATGGCGGTCTTCACCCCCGCGGGGTTCTGCGCCGCCAGCGCCACGGTCGAGCCGCCGCCCACCGACTGCCCCAGCACCACCACCCTGGCCGGGTCCACGTCCGGACGCTGCGCCATGACCCGCAGCACCTGGTCGATCTGGCTGGCAGCGTGGTCGAACATCGGGGTGAAGCGGCGCTCGCCGCAGGGGCCGCTGTTCTCCAGGTCCGGCCCGCCGGTGACGCCATAGCCCAGGCGCACCGGCAGCGCGACCACGAAGCCGGCATCGGTGAAGAACCTGGACGCCGCCGCGTAGCGCGCCCGTCCCAGCTTGGCGCGGCCGGCGGCGTCGCCGGCCCGGCCATGGTTGATCACGATCAGCGGATGACGGCCCTCGCCCGCCGGCGTGAAGACGGTCACCACGACTTCGCCCGTGGCGGTGCCGCCGTTCTCCAGCGCCACCCGCACCGGCACCTTCTGCACGCTTTCGTTGGCGGCCAGCTTGGGCGGCGGCGCGGCGCACGCCGTCAAGAGTCCCAGTCCGCCGATCATCATGATTCTTGCCAGAACACCCATGTTGCCCCTCGTCAGGAATAGGCTCGCCGCCCGGGTGAGCGCAAGATACTCCGAGTGCCCCCGCCCCGCCATCGTCGTGAACCCGGCCCGCGGCGATTTATTCCAGGCCGGACTCATTCCATGAAAATTACTTGTTTGTCGTGATCAACGGCCAGGCCTAGCATGACCGGCATCGCCCACGATTCCAATGGAGACAGCAAGCCCATGAGCGCCCCGATTCCCGCCTTCCCCCACAGCCACATCGAGCGCGACGCGCGCGGCGTCTACACGCTGCGGATCGACGACGCCAAGAGCCTGAACATCCTGGCCTCGCCGGTCACGCTGGGCCTGACCGCCGCCGTGCGCTGGATCGCCGCGCAGGCCGACGCCCGCGCGCTGGTGCTGCGCGGCAGCGGCGACAAGGCCTTCGTCGGCGGCGCCAACATCCATGAAATGGCCGAGCTGGATCCGGACGGCGGCCGCGCCTTCATCACCCGCCTGCGCGACCTGTGCGAAGCGGTGCGCGCGGTGCCGGTGCCGACCATCGCCCGCCTGCCCGGCTTCTGCCTGGGCGCCGGCATGGAACTGGCGGCGGCCTGCGACATCCGCCTGGGTTCGCGCGACGGCGTCTTCGGCATGCCCGAAGTACAGGTCGGCATTCCGTCGGTGATCCACGCCGTGCTGTTGCCGTCACTGATCGGCCCGGGCGCCACCCACTGGCTGCTCCTGACCGGCGCCACGGTCGACGCCGAGCAGGCGCTGCGCTGGGGCTTCCTGCAATTCCTGTGCGAGGCCGGCGAGCTGGACGCGCTGGTCGAGCGCACGGTCGCGCCCATCGCGGCCAGCGGGCCGCTGGCGGTGCGCTCGCAGAAGGCGCTGCTGCGCTACTGGGAGACCTCCACGGTCGAGGCCGGCCTAGACCGCAGCGTCGACGCCTTCGGCGCGGCCTTCGCCACCGACGAGCCGCGCCGCTACATGGCGCCGTTCCTGGCCCGCAAGCGCGCGCGGGAGGCGCAATGACGGCCCCGGCCAGCGGCCCGCTGGCCGGCGTGCGGGTGGTCGACATGACCTCGGTCGGCATGGGCCCCTACGCCACCCAGATCCTGGGCGACATGGGCGCCGAGATCATCAAGGTCGAAGCGCCCGAGGGCGACGTGTTCCGCGCCTCGGCGCCAGCCGCCTCGCCCGGCATGGGCGCGGTCTACCTGAACCTGAACCGCAACAAGCACAGCGTCACCCTGAACGCCAAGGACCCGGACGACCGGCAACGGCTGCTGCGGCTGGTCGACGGCGCCGACGTCTTCATCTCCAACGTGCGGCCGCGCGCGCTGGCGCGGATCGGCCTGGACGCCGCCAGCCTGCGCGCGCGCAACCCGCGCCTGGTCTATTGCTCGGCGGTCGGCTTCGGCCAGGACGGCCCCTACGCCGCCCGGCCGGCCTTCGACGACATCATCCAGGCCATGAGCGGCCTGGCCGACCTGCAGGGCCGCAACAGCGGCGCGCCGGCCTACATCAACACCATCATGGCCGACAAGGTGGCCGGGCTGACGCTGGCCTACGCCATCCCGATGGCGCTGTACGAGCGCGAGAAATCCGGCCAGGGCCAGGCCATCGAGGTGCCGATGTTCGAGACGCTGGTGTCCTTCACCCTGATCGAGCACCTGGGCGGGCGCACCTTCGACCCGCCGCGCGGCGACATGGGCTACAGCCGCGTGCTGTCGCCCGAGCGCCGGCCCTACCGCACCCGCGACGGCTTCCTGGCGCTGCTGCCGTATACCGACGCGCAATGGCAGCGCTTCTTCACCCTGGCCGAACGCGCCGACCTGGCCGCCGATCCGCGCTACGCCAGCGCCCGGACCCGCGCCCGCCACTTCGACGCGCTGTACAGCGACCTGGCCGCCATCGTCGCGCTGCGCGGCACCGACGACTGGCTGGCGCTGCTGGCGGACGCCGACATTCCTCATTCGCGCGTCAATCCGCCCGAGGCGCTGTTCGACGACCCGCACCTGGCCGCCACCGGCTTTTTCCAGCGGGTCGAGCATCCCACCGAGGGCGCGCTCACGGCCACCGGGATCCCGGTGCGCTTCTCGCGCACGCCCGGGTCGATCCGCCGCCTGGCGCCACGCCAGGACGCGGATCGCGATATGCTCGATCCGGATTGACCCCCCGGAACGTGGCGGATGCGGGCTTGCGCGCGCCGGCCCCCGGGGCGCCCGCCCCCTTTTCGTCCGGACCATGAACATCACCCTGAAGCAGTTGCGCGTGTTCTGCGCGCTCTACGAGTTGCGCAGCTTCACCGCCGCCGCCCGCGCCGCCTTCGTCACGCAATCGGCCGTCAGCAAGCTGTGCGCCGAACTCGAGGCCGAGGTCGGCCAGCCCTTGTTCGAGCGCTCGACCCGCAGCGTCACGCCGTGCGAGGGCGCGGCCGACTTCTATGCCTATGCCCAGGAGATCCTGGGCACGGTGCGCGCGGCCGAGCGCAGCATGTCCGGCCTGCGCTCGCTGGAGCGCGGCGTGGTCGGCGTGGCCTGCTCGCCGATGATGATGGTCGGCCTGCTGGGCGGCGTGATCGCGCGCTACCACCGGCGCCATCCGGGCGTGAAGCTGGACCTGTTCGAACTGAACACCGACGAGACCATCGAGCATGTGCGGCACGGCCGCGCCGACTTCGGCATCGTCTCCACCGACATCGACGGCGACGAGCTGGCCACGCGCGTGATCTACCGCGACACCATGCATGCCGTCTTCGCGCCCGACCATCCGCTGGCGCGCCGCAAGCAGGTGCGCTGGGCCGACTTGGCCGCCCACGAACACATCACGCTGCGCAACGTCTACAGCGTGCGCCGCGCGGTGGACCGCATCAGCGGCGAACTCAGCCTGCAATTCCAGTCCGGCATCGAGGCCGGCATGCTGACCTCGGTGCTGAACCTGGTGCGCGCGGGCCTGGGCATCACCGTGGTGCCCGGCTACGTCTGCGCCTTCGCGCGCCAGTTGGGACTGGCCACCGCGCCCATCGGCGGCGCCGGCCAGCGCGGCCACGCACTGTGGCTGATCCAGCGCCACAACGCGCGCCTGTCGCGGGCGGCGGACGCGTTCCTGGCCGACTTGGAGACGACGCTGCGGGCGCGCGAGGCGGCGCCCGACCCGACCCGCTACGACGAGGACGCCGCCGGCCAGTGAGGCCGCGCCGGGCCGAGGCGCACGGCGCGGGACTTATCCGGATACGGAATAGGTCTATGAAAATTAGTCCCTTGTTGCGATAAGCCGCGCGGCCGCATGATGGCGGAAATCGCGGCCGCCACCTGCCATCGCGGCCGCAGAAAAACACAGGAGACTCTCATGACCCGCCCCCCGCAACGCAGCCGCATGCGCCGGTTCGCCGCCTGCTGCGCCCTGGCCCTGGCCGCCGCCACCGGCGCCGCGCAGGCCGACGGCGCCTACCCCGACAAGCCCATCACCATCGTGGTGCCGTTCTCGCCCGGCAGCGCCACCGACACCAGCGCCCGCATCCTGACCGAAAAGCTCGGCCCGCGCCTGGGCGTGCCGATCGTGATCGAGAACAAGCCGGGCGCGTCCGGCACCATCGGTTCGTCCACCGCCGCGCGCGCCGCGCCCGACGGCTACACCCTGATCCTGACCAGCAGCTCCACGCACTCGGCCACGCCGGCCCTGTTCCGCAAGCTGCCCTATGACCCCACCGGCGATTTCATCCACGTCATCCGCATCGCCACCATTCCCATGATGCTGGTGGTGCGCGCCGATTCGCCCTACGGCTCGGTGTCGCAACTGGTCCAGGCCACCCGCGCCAGGCCGCTGAACTATGCCTACGGCTCGCCCACCAGCCAGATCGCCGGGGCCACCTTCAACAGCGTCGCCGGCGCCGCCGCCAACGCGGTGCCCTACAAGAGCCAGCCGCCCGCCGTCACCGACCTGCTGGGCGGCCACGTCGATTATTTGTTCGCCGACCTGTCGGTGGTCACGTCGTTCATGCACGGCGGCAAGCTCAGGGGCATCGCCTTCACCGGCCAGGCGCGCTCGAAGGACTTCCCCGACGTGCCGACGCTGGCCGAACTGGGCTACAGGAATTTCGACCTGGTGGTATGGGTGGGCGTGGCCGCGCCCAAGGACACGCCGGCGCCGGTGGTCGAGCGCCTGAACCGCGAGATCACGCGCATCCTGAGCGAGCCCGACAGCATCGCCAAGTTCGAGGCGCTGGGCATGCAGGTCGCGCCCAACACGCTGGCCGAACACCAGGCCTTCGCCCAGTCGCAGCGCCAGATCTGGACCCAGCGCGCGATCGACGCGAAGATCGAGCCGCAATAACCGCGCCCGGCGGCCTCAGCCCATCCGGACCGGGGCGGCCGCATTGGCCAGCGGCATCACGGCCAGCCGCAGGCCCATCGCCTTGAGAATCGCCAGCAGGCTGGCCAGCGACGGATTGCCCTTGGGCGACAGCGTGCGGTAGAGCTGGGTCGGGTTCAGCCGCGCCTGCGCCGCCACGGCCTGCATGCCGCCGAACGCCTGGGTCATCTGGCGCAGCACGATCAACAATTCGGCCTGGCTGCCATCGGCGAGAATCTCGTTGAGCGTCGCCAACGCAAGCTGCCGATCGCCGGCGTACACCTGCGCCATCGCTTCGTCATGGAGTCTGCTTTTCATGGTTCCTGTCCCAGCCCAATCGCTATTCGGTTCCAGCTTGGCGAGACCGTACCGCCGCGGCCGCACCATGCCTCGTCAATAAACGAATCTTAAACGGACACGCGCCAAACATCCGGCGCTCTTCGAAAAAAGCAGACGGGCGCCAAAGCGCCCGTTCTTCCTGCCAGGATCCTGGCCACCCGTCAGAACCGATACTGCGCCGTCGCCACCACCGTGCGCGGCTCGCCCACGCGGATCTGGCCGGCGCTGGTGGCCGAGGCGTAGTAGGTCTTGTCGTTGATGTTGCGCACCGCCAGGCGCCAGTCCCACTGGCCGGCGCGGTAGCCGACCAGCGCGTCCCAGGTGGCATAGCCAGGCAGCACCGCCGTGTTGGCGTTGTCGGCGTAGCGCTGGCCGACGAAGGTCAGGCCGGTCTCGCCGTACAGGCCCTCGGCCGGCTTGTAGGTCAGGAACACGCTGCCGTTGCGCCGCGCCACGTTGCTGACGCGGTTGCCGGCCAGGCCGTTGTTGTCCTCGACGATGGACGCGTTCTGCAGGCCGATGCCGCCGCGCAGGTACCAGTTGCCGGTCAGGCGCCCTGCCGCGGTCAGCTCGATGCCGCGCGAACGTTGCTTGCCGGTCAGTAGCACGATGGTCGGATCGACCGGATCGGAGGTGCGGCGGTTGTAGAGCTCGAGCTGGTACAGCGCCAGCGTGGTGCTCAGATTCCCGTCCAGCCAGTCGCTCTTGACGCCCACTTCGTACTGGCGGGTCTGCTCCGGATCCACGTCATTGGTATTGCCGCGCGCGTTCGGCGTGATGCCGATGAGGCTGCCGCCGACCGGCGAGAAGGTCTTGCTGTACGACGCGTAGAACGAGTGATCGCGAGCCGGCGTCCACACCACGCCGGCGCGCGGGCTCAGGCCACGGCTGTCGCGGCGGGCCGAGAGGTCCAGCATGCGGTTGGTGGAATCGACGCTGAAGCGGTCCATGCGCAGCCCCAGCAGCACCTGCCAGGCGTCGTCCAGCTTGATCTGGTCCTGCACGTAGTAGCCCTGGCTGCGGGTCTTGTGACGGGCCGAACTGCTGAGCGTCATGGCGCCGTTGTGCTGCTGGGACAGGTCCGGGTCGTACAGGTCCAGCGTCGGCACCGGCTGCGCGCCCGGGCCCCGCGCCAGCGTGGTGTAGAGGTCGGGCGTGCGCGCCTGGTTGGCCACGTCCACGCCGAACAGCACCCGGTGCTCGATGGCGCCGGTATGGAACAGGCCCTCGGCTTCCAGGTTGTTGCTGATGCTGCGGGTAGTCAGGTCCTGCTGCCAGCGAGTGCGGGAGACCTTGCCGGTGGCGGCGTTGTAGCCGGTCAGGTAGGTGTTGTCGAACTTGCTGTCGAGCGCGAACACGCCCAGCGTGTAGCGCAACTGCCAGCCCGGCGCCAGCGTGTAGGCCAGGCGCGAGCGGAACGATTGCGCGCGATCGTCGATGTAGTCGCGGTCGGGATCGCCGTAGACGGTCGATCGGCCGACGTCGGCGGGCCGGCCGTTGACGCTGGGGATGCCGCGATCCGGAGTACGGTCATAGCGGCTGTATTCGTATTGCACCAGCCAGTCCAGGTCGGGCGTGATGCGCCAGTTCAGCGACGGCGCCACCAGTTGGCGGGTGCCGCCGATCTTGTGGCGGAAGCTGTTGCTGTCCTCCTGGCCGATGTTCAGGCGCACGCTGACGTGCTCGCCGGGATCCGCGCTCAGGTCGCCGTAGAAGCTGCGCAGGTCCCAACTGCCGGCCTGGGCCTCGAGCGTGGACTCGCGGCCCGGCTGCGGCGCCTTGCTGATACGGTTGACGATCCCGCCCTGGCTGCCCCGGCCGTACAGCACCGCGGCCGGGCCCTTGAGCACGTCGATGCGCTCGATGTTGTGCAGGTCGCGCACGTACTGGCTGTCGTCGCGGATGCCGTCCAGGTAGAAGTCGTTGCTGGCGTCGAAGCCGCGGATGCGCAGCGAGTCGAAGCGGGTGTCCGAGGCGTTGCTGACATTGGGGATGCCGGACAGGGCCTCGCCGAGGGTGCTGATGCCGTAGTTCTGCAGGTTCTCGACCTTGACCGTGTCGATGGCCTGCGGCACGTAGCGCGCGGCGGTCTGGGTGCGGGTGGCGGTGGTGACTTCGGGCACCCGTGGATCGTCGGCGTTGGCGCCTTCGACGCTGATGGCGGGGAGATGGATGGGGTCGGCGTGGGCGGGAACGACAGGGGCCATCAGGGCCAGCGCGGCCCCCAGGGTCAGGGCGCGCGGGACGGGAAAAACAGGCATCGCAAGCTTTCTGTAAGTTTTATCGAGCCGCGATCATATCGACAATGAATCTCATTTGTATATGAGATTGTTCTCATTGCCCGCAAAGCCGCGGCGGATGTTGCTGTGTCACAACGACCCGGCCTGGCCGGGCCGCCAGCGCCCCGCCCCCGCGCCGTCGCCCCCGCCATTTGCATGAGTCCGGCGCGCCGGCGGCGGCCGCGCCAACCCTCGCGAATTTGCGACGGTCCTCATCCAACCCGGCGAGGCGCGCGTCATCCAGGCGGACGACGGCGACATCATCATCAACGTGTTTTTCCAACAATCACTCCGATGTTTGCCCTACGGATAACTCTGGCCGGTCGGACGAGGTTTGCATGAGCGGAACGGGGCGCCGGCTGTATTAGGCTGGCCCCGCAGTACTCCGACTCACCTTGATCGATTGGACGAAAGCAAATGAATCAACTCATTCATCCGGACTGCCATCCCTTTACCGCCGCAGGCAATTTGAAGCAAGTCTCCGCGTTCTATGAGGAAGGACGACGTGTCATGTGGATGATGCTGCGCGCCCAGCCGCGCCCCTGCTTCAATCACGAACTGATCGACGAAATCATGACCCTGGCGCGCGCCGCCAGGGACTCCGGCCTGCCCATCGATTTCTGGGTCACGGGCTCGCTGGTGCCGCAGATCTACAACGTCGGCGGCGACCTCAACTTTTTCGCCGAGGCCATCCGCACGGGCCGCCGCGAGGCGCTGCGCGCCTACGCCCGCGCCTGCGTCGATTGCGTGCATGCCGCCACCCGCGGCTTCGACACCGGCGCCGTATCGCTGGCCATGATCGAGGGCACCGCGCTGGGCGGCGGCTTCGAGGCGGCGCTGGCGCACCACTTCGTGCTGGCGCAGAACAACGCCCGCATGGGCTTCCCCGAAATGGCCTTCAACCTGTTCCCGGGCATGGGCGGCTATTCGCTGGTGGCGCGGCGCTCGGGCATGAAGCTGGCCGAGGAACTGATCGGCAGCGGCGAATCGCACACCGCCGAATGGTTCCAGGCGCGCGGCCTGGTGGACGTGCTGTTCGAGCCGGGCGACGCCTACAAGGCCACCCGCACCTTCATCGACGTGATGCGGCCCAAGCTCAACGGCATGCGCGCCATGTTGCGGGCGCGCCAGCGTGTGCTGCAACTGACGCGCTCGGAACTGATGGATATCACCGAGGACTGGGTCGACGCCGCCTTCTCGATCGATCCGAAGGACCGCGCCTACATGGAACGGCTGGTGATGGCGCAGAACCGTCGGTCACCCGCGGGCCCCGATGGCCTGATCGACGCCACCATGCATTGAGGTCGGCGCGCGCCGGCCGCGTCAGGCAATCAGATGCAGCCGGCGCCGCTGCGCCAGCCAGGTGGTCAGCTCGGCAGCCGGCATGGGCTTGGCATACAGGTAGCCCTGCTTGGCGTCCACCCCCAGCGTATCCAGGAAGGCGGTTTCCTCCTGGGTCTCGACGCCCTCGGCGATCACCTTCAGCTCGAGCGTGCGGGCCACCGCGACGATGGCCCGCGCCAGCGCCTGCGACACCGGGTTCTCGTTGACGCCGCGCACGAAGCTGGCATCCAGCTTGATCGCGTCCAGCGGAATGCGGGCCAGTTGCGACAGTGACGAATAGCCCGTGCCGAAGTCGTCCAGGTGCACGCACGCGCCCAACTGGCGGAACTGCTTCATCAGCTCGATCGCGGCGACCTCGTCCTCGATCAGGCAGCTTTCGGTGAGTTCAATGTCGAGCAGGCAGGGATCGAGGCCGGCATCGTTGACCGCGCGCATGAATTCGCTGACCACGCCCTTGTCGTCCAGTTGCCGCGCCGACATGTTGATGGCGACCCGCAGGTCCAGGCCCTCGCGCTTCCAGGCCGCGGCCTGGCGCGCCGCTTCGCGCATCACCCACACGCCCAGTTGCGAGATCAGGCCGGATTCCTCCGCATAAGGAATGAAAACGCTGGGGCAGATCATCCCGCGTTCGGGCGAGCGCCAGCGCAGCAGCGCCTCGACGCCATCAATCTCGCCGCCGCGGCCGGTGAGCTTGGGCTGGTAGTACAGCATCAAGTGGCCTTCGGCCAGCGCCTTGCGCAGGTTGGTGTCGAGCCAGACATAGTCGGCGTTGCGCCGGTCCATCTCGGGCTGGAACACACGGTAGGTATGGCGCCCGGCTTCCTTGGCCACGTACATGGCGATGTCGGCGCTGCGCACCACGCTGTCGAGGTCGTCGCCGTGCTCGGGGTACATGGCGATGCCGATGGAGCAGCTTGTGTAGACCTCGATCAGCTCCTGGCGGAATGGCTCGCGCAGGCGCTCGATGATGCGCGCGGCGGTGGCCTCCAGGTGCCAGGCCTCGGCGCCTTCCTGCAGCACCAGGAATTCGTCGCCGCCCAGCCGCGCCAGCGTCTGGCCGGGCGACAGGCAACTGGAGATCGCCACCGCCACCGACTTGAGCAGGCGGTCGCCGAAGCCGTGGCCGTAGTGGTCGTTGATGCGCTTGAAATTGTCCAGGTCCAGGAACAGCACGCCGCCGCTGGCGCCCTCGCCTTCGGCCAGCGCCGCTTTCAGGCGGGTGGTGATGGCGTGGCGGTTGGGCAGGTTGGTCAGCACGTCGGTGTTGGCCAGCACCCGCAGGCGTTCCTGCGCCTGGCGTTCCTCGGTGATGTCGGTGCCCGAGCAGATCAGGTAGACACGCTTCTCGCCGCTGCCGCTGGTGACGAACTTGTTGCGGAACAGGAACAGCCGCGGGCCCTTGACCGTGTTGATCAGGCGCTCGACCTCGTACGACTGTCCGCGCTTGTAGAACTCGGCGATGTTGCGGCGCGAGGCCGCGGCCTCTTCGCGCGTCATGAACATCTCGAACACGCTGCGCCCGACGATGTCCTGCTCGCGTTTGCCGGTGTATTCCTCGCTGACCTTGTTGAAGCGTTGCACGCGGCCGTGCTGGTCGACGATGACGATGACCGAGTTGGCCTCGGACACCACGGTCTCGGCGAACGACAGGCCTTCGACCAGGTCGCGCGCGACCGAATCGGTGTCAGTGTGCGCCGACGCCGTGCCGGCCCATTCGGTGGGATTGATCTTGCGGCCGACCAGCCGCAACTGGATGGGATCGCCGTACAGGACGATGTCGATGCGCAGGCTGGCGGTGATGCCGGTCAGGGCGCGAATGGCCTGCGCCTGCTCGGGCTGCAGCGCCAATGCAATGTTGGTTGCGCCTTTGACGGCGGCCAGTTCGATCGCGTTGCTGTCGGCCGCCAACCGCCAATAGGGGCTGGACGTACCGAAATGCAGGTACAGGATCGATTTTTCGTCCTGAGTCTCAGTCATTGGTGTCCCCCGCCATCCCAGGAAGGCCTGCGTGAAACATACGGCCTAGTCAGTTCGGGGTCAACCACCCGCCGGAACGGCGTTCGCGCTGTATTGCGGATTATTTCAACTGGCTTGGCAACTGTCTTCCCCTGCCCTCATGCGGCGCTACGCCCGTTTCGCGCGAGAAAGGCAGGCTTGGCAAGCGTTGCGCATACGGCGGGGCAGCATGCAAACAATATCGTCGAAAATTTGTGACCATTTCCTGCGCGTGGCGTAAAAGAAGCAACAAGGGGGGACATATGTCCCCCTTGTCCGTATCGCTTATTCCGGCTTGACCCCGGCTTCGTCGATGACCTTGGTCCAGCGCGCCAGTTCGGCGGACACGCGGGCGCCAGCATCGGCGGGCGTGGTCCACTCGGCGATGGCGCCCTGGTTCAGCAGCGACGCCTTGACCGTCGGCTTGGCCAGGATCTTCTTGAGCTCGCCGTTCAGGCGGTCGATCACCGGCGCCGGCGTGCCGGCCGGCGCCACGATGCCGAACATGGAGCTGACCTCGAAGCCCGGCAGGCCGGCCTCGGCCGCGGTCGGCACGTCCGGCAGCGCCTCGACGCGTTGCGCCGAGGTCACCGCCAGCGCGCGCAGCTTGCCGGCCTTGATGCTGGCCTGCGAGGCCGGCACGGTCTCGATCATGCTGAGCACCTGGCCGCCCATCAGATCGGTCATGGCCGGGCCGCTGCCCTTGTAGGGCACGTGCAGGATATCCACGCCGGCGGTGCGCTTGAACATTTCGCCGGCCAGGTGCTGCGGCGAGCCGTTGCCCGCCGACGCCATGGTGACGTAGCCCGGACGCGCCTTGGCCAGCGCGATCAGTTGCTTCAGGTCATTGGCCTGCACCGACGGGTTGACCACGAACACCAGCGGCACGGTGCCGACGATGGACACCGGCGCGAAGCTCTTTTCCACGTCGTAGGTGACGCGGCCGCGGTACAGCGCCGCGTTGATCGAATGGCTGGTGAGCGCGCCCATCAGCAGCGTGTAGCCGTCGGGCTGGGCCTTGGCGACCTGGTCGGCGCCGATGTTGCCGGCGGCGCCGGCGCGGTTCTCGACGATCACCGACTGGCCCAGCGCGCCGGTCAGTTCCTGCGCCAGCACGCGGCCGATCACGTCGGTGGCGCCCCCGGGCGGGTACGGCACGATCAGGCGGATGGGCTTGTCGGGATAGGCGTCGGCGGCCACGGCGGGCGCCGCGGCCCCGGTACACAAGGCCAACAGGGAAAGCAGCAAGGCGCGGCGGGGCCGCAGACGCAGGTCTGACATGTAGGTCTCCTGCCGGGATGGGTATAGGAATGGAACGGACGCCCGGCTCGTCAACGGCGCCAGTGTAGGAGGCCAATCTTGATTGATGAATCAGAATTTTTCTATCGACTGATCTTTTTATTAGATCAATAAAAATTCCGATGAAAAACGCTTGCCTGGCATTTCCAAGGGTGGATATGATCGCAGCCCTGGATTATCGATAATATTATCGGGAAGAAAAATGACGGACGAGACCAAGGGCGGCAAGCCCGCCAAGGGCCCCTTCGACAGCGACGGCGCGCGCAGCACCGGCGTGGCGCGCGGGCTGACCAACTACGGCGACACCGGCTTTTCGCTGTTCCTGCGCAAGGCCTTCATCAAGGGCGCCGGCCTGTCCGACGACGCGCTGGCGCGTCCCATCATCGGCATCGTCAACACCGGCAGCAGCTACAACCCGTGCCACGGCAACGCGCCGCAACTGATCGAGGCGGTCAAGCGCGGCGTGATGCTGGCCGGCGGCCTGCCGATGGACTTCCCCACCATCTCGGTCCACGAGAGCTTCTCGCAGCCCACCAGCATGTACCTGCGCAACCTCATGTCGATGGACACGGAGGAAATGATCCGCGCCCAGCCGATGGACGCGGTGGTGCTGATCGGCGGTTGCGACAAGACCGTGCCGGCGCAGTTGATGGGCGCTTCGTCCGCCGGCGTGCCCGCGATCCAGTTGGTGACCGGCTCGATGCTGACCGGCTCGCACCGCGGCGAACGGGTCGGCGCCTGCACCGACTGCCGCCGCTACTGGGGCCGCTACCGCGCCGAGGAGATCGACGCGCCCGAGATCGCCGACGTCAACAACCAGTTGGTCGCCAGCGTCGGCACCTGTTCGGTGATGGGCACCGCCAGCACCATGGCCTGCCTGACCGAGGCGATGGGCATGATGGTGTCGGGCGGCGCGTCCGCACCGGCCGTCACCGCCGACCGCGTGCGCGTGGCCGAGCGCACCGGCGCCACCGCCGTCGCCATGGCGGCCGCGCGCCTGACGCCCGACCGCATCATCACCGGCAAGTCCATCGAGAACGCGCTGCGCGTGCTGCTGGCCATCGGCGGCTCGACCAACGGCATCGTGCACCTGACCGCCATCGCCGGCCGCCTGGGCATCAATATCGACCTGGCCGGGCTCGACCGCATGAGCCGCGAGACGCCCGTGCTGGTGGACCTCAAGCCCTCCGGCCAGCACTACATGGAAGACTTCCACCACGCCGGCGGCATGCTGGCGCTGCTGCGCGAACTGCGCCCGCTGCTGCACCTGGACGCGCTGACGGTGTCGGGCCGCACCCTGGGCGAGGAACTGGACGACGCCCCCGCGCCGTTCGAGCAGGACGTGATCCGCAGCGTCGCCGCGCCGATCTATCCGGTAGGCGGCCTGGCCGTGCTGCGCGGCAACCTGGCGCCCGGCGGCGCCATCATCAAGCAGTCGGCCGCCAATCCCGAGCTGATGGAGCACGAAGGCCGCGCCGTGGTGTTCGAGGACGCCGAGGACATGGCCCGCCGCATCGACGACGAGGCGCTCGACGTGACCGCCGACGACGTGCTGGTGCTCAAGCGCATCGGCCCCACCGGCGCGCCCGGCATGCCCGAGGCCGGCTACATGCCGATCCCCAAGAAGCTGGCGCGCGCCGGCGTCAAGGACATGGTGCGGATATCCGACGG